>JAFWLS010000008.1 GCA_017514045.1 Candidatus Saccharimonadota bacterium
ATGACACTCGATAAACATTGGGCTTGGTTTACAAATACGATGATTCAACGTCTCGAGGGCAACGACTGGAAAGTAATAGTCATCATGACGCGCTGGGCGCTTGGAGACCTCGCCGGACGGATCGTAAGCGCCTACGGAGAAGATGTGGAGACGATTACGATGAAAGCCGTTCAAGATGATGGCGAAATGCTCTGTGATGAGATACTGAGCCGGCATGACTACGAGATTAAAATACGCGAGATGAACCAAGATATCGTCGAGGCGAACTACAATCAGCAACCAATTGATGTAGGCGGTAGACTCTACGGCGAGTTTAAAGAATGGGGAAAGTTGCCACCACATTCCGAAGTAATTAACTTCACTGATACCGCCGATACCGGAACAGACTTCCTATGCTCCATCAACGGCGTAGTCTACCAAAACGAGTTCTACATAACAAATCTCGTATTCACAGATGAAGCGATGGAAACGACCGAAAATCAAGTCGCTGACCTTTTATTCTCTGGCGAAACTGCCACTGCCCAGATAGAAAGCAATAATGGTGGCCGGGGATTCGCAAGAAATGTGGAACGAATACTGACTGAAAAATACAGTAGTAACCGTTGCGACATCAGAGCCGTTCCGCAGACACATAATAAGGAATCGAGGATCCTAGCGTCTTCCGCTTGGGTTCAGAATCATATTTATATGCCGCTCGGATGGCGGCAACGCTTCCCGGAGTTCTATCGCCAAGTCATGAGCTATCAAAAGAAAGGTAAGAATGCTCACGATGATGCGGTAGACGTACTGGCGAGCATTTATGAATATGTCTCTGAGCCACGAGAGATAGAGCTCCTCGATAAATCGATGCTTAGTTCCCCAAGAGCTAGACACCGCAACCATTATTGGAAAGGATAATTATGAAATACACCCTACCAAAAGACACCGAAATCAACGCAACCATAATTAAAGAAGCTATCGACTACAACGAAGAGCGTCGAGAAAGATTTGATACGCTAGATCGCTACTATATTGGCGACCAAGATATTCTCCACCGGGAGAAGCCCGATTTACTTCACAATAATAAAGTGATGATTAACCATGCGAAGTATATTGTAGATACGAACGTCGGATACTTACTCGGTAATCCGGTCGAATATCAAGCGAACAACAAATACAATATCGATGCGGTTCTAGATTGCTACAAGAAACAAACAATGAACGATAATGATTCAGAAATTGCCAAGAACTGTGCGATATTCGGTCTCCAATATGAGTATGTATTTGCAAATGAAGGCGCAGAGCCAGAATCAGCAATTCTAGATGTCCGAAACACGATTATCGCCTATGATAATACGATCAAACACAATAAGATGTTCGCCGTAAATTATCGGCCAATCTTTAAAAAGCCAACCGATACAAACCCGGAATACTACGACGTAATATTCGTAGATGATAAGGTGGTTCGCAACTATAGGTTAAAAGGCGACAACTTGCTCCTTGAAAAAGAGGATGCTCATGCGTTTAAAGAAGTGCCGATGATTGAGTTTGTAAACAACAAGGATTATCTAGGCGACTTCGAAACGGTCGTAAGCCTAATAGACGCCTATAACTTAATCCAGAGCGACCGCGTGAATGATCGCGAACAGCTCGTGGACGCAATCCTTTGCTTCTATGGTATGAAATTCACACCGGAACAAATGGCCGAGCTTAAGGAACATCGGATGATCTCAAATATACCGATGGATGGCAAAATCGAGTATCTCATTAAAACACTCAATGAATCAGACACCGATATTCTTCGTAAAAACATCGAAAACGATATCCATAAGATTAGTATGACTCCGAATCTAGCTGACGAGAACTTCGCCAACAACTCATCTGGTGTCGCAATCAGTTACAAGCTCCTAGCATTTGATCAGAACATCAAGAATAAAGAACGTTACTTCGAGCGTGGCCTAATGGAACGATTCCGCCTGTATAATAACTTCCTTAATACTAAATCTAGTATGCCGATCGTACCAACAGAAGAAGTAGACGCAATATTTAAACGCAACCTACCTCGCAACGATTATGAAACCTCACAAATGATCCTAAATCTACAAGGCATAGTCGATAAAGAGCTCCTGGTCAGCCAACTATCATTCGTACGTGACTCTAAAGAAACAGTCGAGCTTGCCGCCAAGGAAGATGAGGCGACATTAGAGTCGGCCGCAGAGTTCGCTAAGAACGAAATAAAGGACGCAAATAATGGTACAGACGAGGTCGAGTAGATATTGGGATAAACGCGCAATTGCAAGACTATCGGAAGCCGAGCGAAACTCAGAATGGCACTTTCGCGAGATCAAGATTCTCTACGAAGAAGCCGAGAAAGATACCGTAGCTAGTCTCAAGGCCATTTACGAATCATTCTATCGAGAAAACAAGTTCGATATGACGGCACTAAATAAGATAGTTCCGACTGCTGAAGTTGAGAAATTCTATGCCGACATGGAAACCGCTGGATTATCCAAATACCTACCTAAACGCTTCGCTGGACGTGTCAGAAGACTTGAGATGATAAATGCTCAGCTATGGAGCCGAACGAAACAACTAGCCATACTGGAAAACGAAATAGAGACTAAATCTCACGTCGAGACAATAAATGGAGCATTCGGCAAAACAATCTACGACACTGCCAAAGGAATTGGCGCAACTCCAGCCTTTGATCAGCTGAACTCTCGGGGGATTGAAGTCCTCTTAAACACGCCATGGCAAGGTGCAAATTATAGTAAGAGAATATGGGGTAACTCCAATACGCTAGCAAGTCAGCTTCAACAGACACTTACTAAAGCGATAATGACGGGGATAAGCGAGGAACGCGCCTTATATGAAATTAGGCAAAGGTTTAATGTCGGAAGTTTCTACGCGGAGAGGCTGATCCGAACGGAAACTAATCACTTCGAGAACGAAACGGAATTTATAGCTTACCAAGAAATGGGTATAGATCGGTATGTATTCGTAGCCACGCTAGACGGACGAACCTCGGATATGTGTAGAAGCCATGACGGCCAGATCTACAAGATGAGTGAGCGACAAGAGGGATACAATTACCCTCCACTTCACCCTTTCTGTCGCTCAACAGTACGAGGATATATCGGAAAAGATTATGAGCCTAAAATGCGCTCCGCCAGAAATAAGCTTGGTGGCAAATATTTCGTTCCCAACATGAGCTACAACGATTGGATTAAAGACGTGAGATATAACCCAAGCGTTCACCCTGCCGACGTTCCGACAATTATGCCATAGAAAAAATATATGCTATAATAAAAACATAAAGTCAGCCCTCCGCGTAGTTCTGCTACGTGCAGCAACCGGGCTGATTTTTTGTTGGAATATGTTATAATATAAGTAATGAGGTATACACGCGAATACGAAAAACTTGCCAAGAGGATGGCGGAAGCTGTTGAGCTCGAAGAGGCATGGAAAGACGTAGAGAAAGTATACGGAAAAAACGCAACTAAATCCTTAAAATCATTAGTACCTGCAGATCCACTTCTCTTACATGACTTGATGGTTATTTCTCACTTAGCTGATGGAAAATCGCGGAAAGAGGTGCGAGCAATGTTGAATGAATATACCGAAAAAGACTGGGAGTATGACATGAAAAACTTTGCCGAAACAATACTCAAGGCAAAAGATACTGCCAGGAATTATATGAATTCAAAAAATAAAGAACGAGGCGAGAAAGGAGAAATATGAGTGACGAAGTACTTAACAAGGCATTAATATTCGCGGTAAATGCTCATGCCGGAATGAAACGAAAAGGCACGAACACGCCTTATATAGTCCATCCAATGGAAGCCGTCGCTATAGTCGCCTCAATGACTGACGACAGAGAGATAATTGCTGCGGCCGCACTTCATGATGTAGCAGAAGACACAAAATATACAATTGACGATATAAAGAACGAATTTGGAGATAAAGTTGCTAGATTAGTAGCCTCCGAATCAGAAGATAAGCGCCCAGAGTTACCAGAGTCGGAGACATGGAAGATCCGCAAAGAAGAAACGCTTGAACATTTGAAAAACGCTTCCATTGAAACAAAAATGATTACGCTAGGCGACAAACTTTCAAATATCCGCGCAATTTACAGAGATTATCGGAATCTCGGAGATAAACTCTGGGAGCGCTTCAACGTAAAAGATAAGAATGAACACGCTTGGTATTATTCTTCGATCGCAGACTTATTATCAGACTTAAAGGAATATCCTGCCTGGAAAGAATACAAAGAACTTGTTGATAAGGTTTTTAATTAATGGCGAGCTATGACTTCAGCTTAGATGATCCAGTAGTAGTTAAGGCTCTTGAAATCGCGGCATGGAAAGGCAAATGGTCTACGGCGATGATACAGACATACCTCGGTAAAGGCCACAGCTATATTGCACGGCTTACATTTTGGGCTGAAGAAGCTGGTTTGATAGGCCCATATGACGGCAATAAACCAAGACTAATATACTACTCGTCACTAAAAGACGCTGAGAAAATTATACTAAGTAAACCCACCCAAAATAATATAAAACATTTGCCTCTAGAACAATTACTGAATACTAAACAATTGCTGGCTAGAAATCCAAGACCTAAAAATGTCTTTATATCGCGAAAAATGTATAATGATTACCATCGGTCACTTAAGGTGGCGCGTGACGATGGAAGGCTTTTTATTTCAGAATGCTTAAAATTGTTGCGCGAATTTTTTCAAGTTGAGTATATGGCTCAATTTAGCCCGCCATACTATTTTCCATTTTCTAAATTTGTATATGCAAAAATAAAAGACAATAATATTCCTCTTTTTCTCTATTATTATTCCATATCAATACAATATCTAAACTGTGAGACTGTCGATATAGAACCAATCTTCTTGCAAATATATAAAAATACCGTACATCAATATAGAGCCTTGTATTTTATTGAAAAAATAGGCCCACATAAAGCAATGGATATTATTAAAAACATTGTATATGCGCCAAACGAGGTAGAACGAAGCAAGCTTTTAAAAAAGCTAGACAGATCTACCCAAGGGATCATTTCTAAACGATACAATCTCTTCGAGTACAATCATGCTTCAGTAGTCGATATCGAAAACGCAAGTGCGTTTAAGTGGCAATTTAAATATCTGACGCTGATCGACTTCACCAATGCGGAGCACAACGCTATTATCGAAAAAATTTCTAATTATTCCGAAAAACAAATCGCTAAATACGCGGAGCAGATTGCCGTATATTTCTTCAATTATATTTTTCAGATAGATAAGCTATGTTTAAATGATATTTTTAACTGTGTAGTACATGTTTTTAGATGTATGCCGACGAGCGGTAATAATGTAAGTGCCCTGAGAGCATTATACATTTCTGCTTTCTTCATCATCACATATTCAATGTCTTATGAGTCTTGTTTTGAAAAATATGGTGGAGACTTGTATGAATTCTTATATAAAATTTTCTGGCCAAAGATAGGAGGCGTATGGCCGATTAAAAATAGATCCAGAATACATTTCACGAATGTCATTGACGAAGAAATATTCGAAATGTCTGCAAAAATGTTAGGTTCCGATTTTGATATAGAAAAGCACAATCCGGAATTCGCAACTTTTCTGAGAGACAATATTATTTTCGAAAAGCCATTCGAGGATTACTGGTTTATATCATTTTTATTACGTCATAATGATATAGGTTTCAACTCTCACGAAATGCTAGATAAATTACTTGTAGAGATACAAGGTGGCGAATTTGTACCTAAAAAAGAATTAATGAAGAAACTATGTTTTCTATTTAGCTATGAATGTTCAGCGAATATGCTGATTGACGAGGTATTTCAGCAGCATAGTCCACTTCGTCAGTTTGGCAGTGAGTTTTTTGAAGAATTGTTCGACTACGCAGAGGAAGAAATATTCGATGAATTGCTTGAAGAATTAATTAATAGATTTGACGAAGTTATAGAAATATGTGGAAAAGAAAAAGTATACAGAATATTCCTACAAATATGTCGCGAAAGTTATAAAATATCCAATCATGAATTACTAGAAAATCTCGCGGAAATCATCAAAAAACATAATCTTCTTGAAAACCAAAAAATAGCAATGGCTTTAAAGGCAGCAGACAAGCAAGTCCGCATCCATGAATTGCAAAATAACAATCTGGGATAGCAAGAAAGTCACTGCACGATAATCTAGTTCGAAAGACAGTAACAAAGAGAGACGCCTAGCCAAAAAGCGTCTCTCAAGTGCTCTGCTATTTGCATACCGGGCGGAAAACAAAAATTTTAAAAGAAACCGACCGGCTACCTCCCAAATAGTAGCACTAAGACCATTTTAGCTTAGAATCCTTTTATTTACAAATTGTTTATGCTATAATAGAAGCATACATATTCAATTGCGACAGAAATACTGTCGTTTTTTGTTTATCACTAGCCGATGGGCGTAAAACAGAGGATTTTATGGATAAAGAAAATAATCCTGCACCGGAAAACGATTCCGGGGATAAGGGCCAAGAAGAAAAGCCTACTACGTTTACGCAAGAACAAGTTAACGATATCGTGAGCAAACGTCTTGCCGA
>JAFWLS010000009.1 GCA_017514045.1 Candidatus Saccharimonadota bacterium
AGTATTACCTTTGATGCTAATGCTGGAAGTGATACTGTTACTAATATACCTACTGGAGCTCAATTATCTGGTGCTGATGTTATTCTTCCATTCAGTCCTGTTCCTACACGTACTGGTTATCGTTTCTTAGGTTGGGATACTGATCAAAATGCTATAGAACCTACTTATACTAGCAGTGGTACTAATAGCTTTCCTATTGATCCTGAACTAGATCAATCTGCCAATACCCGTACTCTTTATGCTATATGGGGGTGTGGACAGATTTGTTATCATGGGAATGGAGCTGATGCGGGGGAGATGGGAGATCAGACAATTAGCAATGCTACATCAAATGGCCTAATTGCCTCCAACTTCTCCAGAGCTGGCTACGGCTTCGCTGGTTGGAATACTAAAGCAGATGGCAGTGGCACCACCTTTGGTCCTAACGAAGTCATCACTGCAAATGATGCTGGAGAAGGTCTAGACCTTTATGCCAAATGGGTTCCAGCCGCTAAGGACGGCAACAATAATCCTATCTATCTCCAAGGCTGGACCGGCTGTTCTGCTATGCATGATGGCGATGTCACTGCTCTTACCGATAATCGTGATGGTAATGTCTATGCTATCGCCAAGATAGAAAAGAATGTCGGAGAAACGAACGAATACAGTCAATGTTGGCTAATTGAGAACCTCAGACTTGATGTCGCTACGACTAATATTACTAGCGTTAACACCAATCATCCAACTGCTGCCTTTAGGCAGGAAGCAGCGACTCTTGATTCTGCCTTTTGGGATACTTGTACTAGCTCGTCTTCAGCCTGCCACGATCATATTTCCTATAGTCTTGCCAATATGAATCGCAACTATACAGCAAGCTACAATACTAATAATCAAACTACCTCTTGGTATTCCTATGGCGGCATGTATAACTGGTACACCGCCACCGCCGGACACGGCACCTATAGTAAACCAAGTGGTAACACTGATGGTAGTATCTGCCCTAGTGGCTGGAGCCTTCCTTCTGGCAAAGACGCTATGGGAGACTTTGGCAAACTTGATATCGCTTTAGGAGGAACCGGCACTAACCAGAGTACTTCAGTCGCTTCTAAGCGTTGGCGTACCTACCCAGTTAATTTTGTGTACTCTGGGATGTTTAGTGGTTCGTCCGCCAACAATCGCAGCACGAACGGCAACTACTGGTCTAGTACTGTCAGCACTCCCAACATGGCTTACGTCGAGGGGCTAAGAAGTAACTACGTCGCCCCAGGTACGAACGTCTATGATAAGTACGGCGGGTTAACGGTTCGCTGCCTCACAGATGGAGATTCTGGAGCCTTGGAACAATTTACGCTGACCTACAGTGCTAATGGAGGCGACGAAGACTCAGTCCCCCAGCCCCAAACATCCGCAACTCTTGCTAATAGCATCTATACCTTCACGCTCAGTAATACTATCCCAACTCGCTCTGATTTCACCTTCGCTGGTTGGATAGACGAAGATGGAAATGAAGGCCAAGCCGGAGGGCAATATATCGCTACAAGAGCTAACACCACTCTTTATGCCCGTTGGACTAATAATACTTGCAATCCATTAGCTACTACTATCGGCACAGGGAATAGTACTGATGCTAAATGTCTCCAAGACGTGAACAGTACTGTCAAATCCACTATGCAAGTAGCCAATAGCACTACTGGTACTTATACACTTATTGATGCTCGTGATAATAAATCATATACTATTGCTAAACTTGATGATGGCGAGGTCTGGATGACTCAGAACCTGAACTATGGTAGTAGTAGCGACATCCTGCTTACATCTTATGACACTGATATTGCTTCTGGCTCTGCCTTCAAAGCTCCGGCCTCTACTACTGCCTTTGAGACGACTGATAGTGAAGCAACCCGTATTAGTCCTAAGATTCTCACCGATGATACTTACGGCGGCTACTATAGCTATGCGGCAGCTATTGCTTCTACTGATAAATACACTACATCAAATCAGAACATCACTACTTCTATTTGTCCTTCTGGGTGGGATTTGCCTACCAGTACTCAATACTCTAGCCTTAAGTCTTCTGCTGGTCTTACTAACTTTGCTACCGCCAGTGCTGCCCCATACAGTTTTATTCGTGGTGGCTATAGAAACGGTACGAGCTTTTCTAGCCAAACTTCCGATACTCGTCTCTGGACTTCCACTAACAGTAGTGAATCATACGCTTATTACACGACCGGTTACGGCTCTCCGTCAAGTAACTACAAACGTTACGGCGAATCGGTCCGCTGTATTGCCTCCAATGGTACCGCTTCTATAAAATATTATAAGAATGATGGAACATCTGACTTTGTTACGCAAAACAATATCAACATTAACTCTGATAAACTCTATTCTAACTCTACATTCTCTCGTGGAGATGCCTATATCTTCAAAGAGTGGAACACTACTTCTACTGGCGATGGAGCTAACTATGCATCGAATGCTGATATTTCCACTACTAGTGTTCAAGAAGGTCAAACCCTAGAGCTCTATGCTATATGGAACACTAGGCTCAAGGTCATCTATCATGCAAATTATGAAGGAAGCAGCTCTACTAGTACCCAATGGATTGAGGCTGGAACAAACGGTACTTTAGGAGGCTACAACAAGTTTTCTCGTACTGGCTACAAGATCGTACGTTGGGATACTAACCCAAGTGGTGAAGGCACATCGTATGCTACGAGTTCAAGCTATGCTGCTCCAGCTAATACTCAAGCCGGAGACGAGTTCCATTTGTACGCTATATGGGATCAAACTAACACAGTTATCTATAACGCCAACGGTGGTAGATGCGAAGATACTGGTACCGCTACCGATACTTGTATGCAGAACATTAAACACACCAATGTAGCCTTAGGCGATACATTCGGTCTATTTGCTAGCAATTACAGCCGTTCTGGGTATGGCTTCGTAGGCTGGAGTACTGATCCTAACGCTCAACCTGGTGGCAACTCCACTATTTATGGTCCAAACGAGACTATTGCTGCGACCAGTGATTTTATTGGAACGGCCAATGCTAGCCATAACATCACTCTTTACGCTATCTGGGTAGTCTCTTCTGGCGACATCCAAAACTTTAGCTGCTCTTCGCTTGCCAATATTGGAGACGTTACTGCGCTTACTGATACTAGAGACAATCAAGTTTATGCTGTCGCTAAGCTTAAAGATGGCAACTGTTGGATGATAGAAAACCTTAGGCTAGAAGCAACTAATTCTCGTGGCGCCAATAACATCGCCAAGTCTCAAGGCTACGCCTCAGGTTTTACTGGTCTAGCCGATGCAGAAACTGCTAATTTCTCGACTGGCACCACCGCAAATTCTCTCTACTCCACCTCTATAGAAACCGGTAAGAATCAAATTACTGGTGGTAGTAGTAGTTACTACGCATACCGTTTCCCCCGCTACAACAATAGTAATACCGCTTCTCGTGCCGCCAACCCAGGCGTCACTAACAACGTCACTTCTGCAAATTCCCAGAGCAGTCTGAACGCCTCTATCTATTCCTACGGCAACTACTACACTTGGGCTGCTGTTATTGCCGATACTGGGGAATACAATACAAGTTATAAAGCTATTGCCTCTACTTCTCTTTGCCCAACTGGTTGGCATCTACCATATGGCTATAGTGGCACAGGCGTATATGGTGGCAAAACCTCAGGCGGTTTCTCCTATCTCGATACTCAACTAGAGAGCCCAGACGGCAGTCATGGAACGGGAAGTAGCCAATCTACTGTCAAAGCTTCCCAGCGATGGCGTACTTACCCAAACAATTTCTTATATGCGGGGTCCTATAGTGGTTCTAGCGCCTCTCGCGGCTCCATCGGCTATTATTGGAGCAGTATGGTAAAAACAGGTAGCGATACTTATAATCTCAACCTCCAAACGTCTAGTGTTAATCCAAGTACGAATGCCAGGGGTAAATATTACGGACATGCTGTCCGTTGCGTCGCTTCTAATTCCTATACTCTTACGGTCTCTTATGGAGCTGGTGTCACTAGTGTACTTATTGATAATAATCCAGTCAATGATGGTCAATCAATTACCACTATGGAGGGGACTAAACACGCGATTAACATGACGTTTAGCAGTGGCTATGAATTTGACAGTTGGGCGTCCTCTGACGTTGTTTTAGATAGCACCTCTACTCAATCTACGACATTTGTTATGAGCAATCGAAACGCTACTTTGACGGCCAATGGAAAGCCAATACTTCTTAACGTCATCTATAATGCCAATGGCGGTGATTGTGGTAACAATACTGATACCTGCATGCAGAATCTCAAACACACTAATATAGCTCAAGGCGATACTCTCAATCTTTATGCTAGTAATTATTCAAGAAGTGGCTATGGTTATGCTGGTTGGAGTACAGAACAACTCAATCCAGATAGCAACACCTTCGCTACCGATCTTGCTACTGCTAAAGCAGCTGGCCTAGTCTATGGTCCTAATGAGACTATTGAGGCTACTAGCACCTTCATGAGCAAAGCTAATGCTACCAATAATATTACTCTCTACGCTATCTGGGTAGCTCCAGAACAAGGCATTACTATGCAGACCTTTGACCCAACAGCTTCTCCATATTCTTCTATGTCTAACGGTTCTATCATAGCTCTAAGTGATGCTCGTGATACTAATGTCTATACAGTAGCTAAATTAGCCGATGGCAAATGGTGGATGATTGAGAACTTAAGACTCGATACGGCTAGCACCCAAGGTTCGACCAATAAAGCCCTCTCTCAAGGCTACGGAGGAGTCTTTGCCGGACTCGCTAATCCGGAATCCACCAACTTCAGTGACTCTACCGTCGCCAACTCTCTCTATTCCACCACTAACATTACTGGCTACGCTCAGGGCTACCGTTTTCCTCGCTACAACAACAATAATACTGCTAACCGTGCCACTAACCCGACATCAAAAGATGCTAACATCTACAGCTACGGTAATTATTACACTTGGGCTGCTGCGACAGCAAATACCGCCGATCATGGGAGCAGCGTTGTCAATCAATCCATCACTACTACCTCGATTTGCCCTGTTAACTGGCACTTACCAACTGGAGGAGATAAGGATAATCTTTCTAGCAGTGAATGGTGGACGCTTACTCGCACTGTTGTAGGTTCTAATCCTGCCAATTATGGGAGTAGCACTTATCCCAAATATATAGACAATAGCAATACTGAAGGCACCGATGCTTCCAAAGTCATGCGGCGTTATCCTATTAATCTTGTGTATTCTGGATACTTTAATAATTCATCTCCCTACGGTCGTGGTAGGGAAGGTTATCTCCAATCTTCCACTTTCTTGAATAGCGTTAATGCTTATACGGAGTTCCTGTCTATTACCTACCTCTATCCTGGTACGGATGCTCTCAGTAAGTTTTACGGAATGTCAATCCGTTGTGTTTCGAACGCTGCTGCAACAGCATCAAACAATACAAATAGCAACAACGCTTCATCACAAAACTCTCCGCAGCAACAGAACGTCCAGCCACAAGCCGCTCCTTCCGCTACCCCATCAGCTCAGAATATGTCTCTCTCCGCCCCAACTAACGCCGAACCAACCAATACCGGAGACCAGACAGAAGAAGAAACTAGCTCCGAAGAAACGAATACTGCTCCGCTTGGCGTAAAGAAATCTAGCGACGAGACTAACGTCGCAGAGACTGTCGCTACTACCAAGCTAGCCCCTATGGATGATTCTGATGTCTTTGGCCTAGTCGCTCTCGTCGGTGCTGGCGTCGCCACCACCTCCAGCCTTCTACTTCTTGCCGGCAGGCGTCGCAAAGAAGACGAAGAAGACGAGACCAAGAACTAGCCTCACCATTTTATGGTATAATCATCTTATGAAACTATCCGAAGAACTCATTTGGCGTGGTTTTTCCGCCAAAACTACGATTAAAAACCCTGAAGAGCTAGACGGAAGGGACAACAGGCAATTCTATTGGGGCGCTGACCCGTCTGCAGACTCTCTGACTATCGGTAATCTCGCCGCTCTTATGATGTGTGCCTGTTTTGTGCGCCACGGTTATCGACCGTATCTTCTTGTCGGCGGCGCTACCGGCCAAATTGGTGATCCAAAGGAAAACGGCGAAAGAGAATTGAAGTCCCTCGAAGAAATAGAATACAACAAATCTTGCATCAAAAAACAGGTCAAGCGAATTATGAATTCCGAAGACACTGTAATGCTCGATAATATAGATTGGTTCAAAAACATAAACTATCTTGATTTCCTCAGAGAGATAGGCAAGACCTTCTCTATGACTCAGCTACTCGACCGCCAATTCGTGCAAAAGCGCATCGGCAAAGGAGGCTCTGGCATCTCTTACGCTGAGTTCTCTTATACGCTCATTCAAGGCTACGATTTTCTCCACCTCTATCGCCAATATGGCATCTCGCTTCAGCTATGTGGCGCCGATCAATACGGCAACTGCGCCTCCGGCATCCATCTGATCCGTTGCCTCGAGAATGCCGAAGCAGATGTTTGGTCTACCCCGCTCGTTATTGATATGGCTTCTGGTCGTAAGTTTGGCAAATCCGAAGGTAACGCCATTTGGCTTTCTTCCACGCCAGCCCGACGTCCTGACGGCACGATGTCCGAAAACTACACTAGCATCTTTGATTTCTATCAGTTTTGGCTCAATCAGCCCGACTCTTCGGTTGAATATTTGCTTAAGATCTACACTCTCTATGACAAGCCGACCATAGAACAACTTCTAGCGGATCACGCTAAAGCTCCCGAAAAACGTATCGCCCAGAAAGCCCTTGCCATCGGTGCGACTACCGTGGTCCATGGTGGGAAAAATGCCGAGAAAATCGCTAATCTCACCAATCGTCTTTTCGACAAAGACCTCGATTTCTCCGCTGCTGACATCGAATCCTTCGCCAATCTCTTGCCGACCGCGCCGCTCAGCGTTTCGCTCGTTGACGATCTCGTTACGACCGGTCTCGCCCCATCCAAGTCTGAAGCTCGCAAGCTTATTAAAGCCGGCGCCATCACCTTGAATGGCAAAAAGATTCTCGATGACACTAAGGTTGTGAATGCTCCTGCTCTTGTCAAAAAAGGCAAGAACAAATTCGCCATTGTTTGTTAACTACAAGAAAGGCTAAAGATGCAAGATTTCTTCACTGTCCCCGACTCTAACCTTCCAATGTCTTTGCGTTGCTTCCGTGAAGAGCTCCGCGCTAGAGGCTGGACCAAAGCCACTCTGAATAAAGGCGCCTATAATTTTATCACCCTGACGCGTCCCGATGGTAAAGTAATTCCGCTCTATTCACTCACTCCCCCTACCACCAACTATGTTTCTGGTTGCCTCGCCGATGATAAGCTTGCGACTTATAATATCCTCAAATCCATTGACGCCCCTACTCCATATACTGAGCTTCTTCTCAAAGACCCTAGCGAGCGTAAAGCTCAGCTTTCTAGACTATTCCAAACTTACCCCCGTCTTGTCGTGAAGCCCGTTGATGGTGCGCACGGCTACGATGTTTTCACAAATCTCACTTCTGTTGAGGACATCGAGGCAACCCTTCCAGCTACTAATCACAAAACTCAACGTCTCGTTCAAGAACAGCTTACGCCCAAGACTCCTGAAGTCCGCGTTATCTGTATCGACTACAAATATACTGCCGCTTTTGCTCGTATTCCCGCCTCGGTCACCGGCGACGGCGTGCATACTATAGCCGAACTCATTAAGATAGAGAACACCACAATCCGCACCGCCCCGTACCAGTCTAACCTTGCATTTATCGACGAGGCTATGTCTGAAGAATATCTAAAAAAGCACGACATCGCCGACAAAATCCCAGCAAAAGGCGAAAAATCCCAGGTTGTCTCTATCTGTAACGTTGGTTGCGGCGGCACCATCGAAAACCTTACTGATACTTTCCCAGAAGAAAAACGTGCCCTCGCCGAAAAGATAGCTCGCGCCTTTTCTCTGCCTGTTGTCGGTATCGATTTCCTTGACGATTACATTATAGAGATTAATAGCACTCCATCTCTTCATTACCCAGCACCAGATGATAGCTCGACGATCTGCGTCAAAAAATTCGTCGACTATCTCGAAAGCCTCCCTGCCTAGCCGGACAAACTATCTTGACCTCTGTTAATGTTTGTGGTATAATTAATCCATGGACCAAGACAAATTGGAAATCATCGGTTCAACCGAGTACGTTGAGGTTGCGGGTATCGAACATGTTCCCGCCAAGATTGACACCGGCGCAGACTCATCCTCTCTTTGGGCATCGCAAATCGATGTTGACAAAGAAGGCACGCTCTCTTTTGTTCTTTTCGACAAAGAATCTCCATTCTATACCGGAGAAGTCATCAAACGAAAGAAGGATGAATATGAGGTCAAGATAGTTCGTAGCGGTCACGGTGACGAACGCATTCGTTATCGCACTGAACTCATGCTAGGTGTAAATGGCCATACCATTCATACCATGTTCACCCTCGCGAACCGTTCACGCAACAATTTCCCTGTTCTCATCGGTCGTCGTACTCTCAAGAACAAGTTTCTTGTTGACGTATCTAAGATGGCCATTGCCAAAGAGTCCAACCCTAGTACGCCCAAGCTCAATCTCGAGCTTGAAAAAGACCCCTACGCATTCCACCAAAAATATGGTAAAAAGATGTAACGGGGAATAAAGGAGAAAAGCATATGAAACTTGCAATTCTTTCAAATGGCGACGCCAACTACTCCACCAAACGCCTCGTCGAAGAGGCTAAGAAGCGTGGCCATGAAGTGAAAGTAATCAAATACAAGAACTGTTATTTAGCTCTTGATGATAAACATCCCGATGTCTTTTATAAAGGCGAGAAGCTATCTGGCTTTGACGCCATTTTACCACGTATCTCGAACAACATGACCCGCTATGGCTGTGCTGTAGTTCGTCAGTTCGAAATGCAAGGAGTATGGACTTCCGCTACTTCTGTTGCTATTACTCGCGCCCGCGATAAGCTACGCGCAGCCCAGATTCTTGCAAAATTCGACGTCGATACTCCCAAGACCTTAGTTTCTCGTAACACGTCCGATATTGACGATCTTCTTGAACAGATTGGCCTCCCGGTCATTATTAAACTTGCTACTGGCACTCATGGCAACGGCGTCATTCTCGCCGACACCAAAAAAGCTGCCAAGTCCGCTCTTCAGGCCTTCTACCTCTACAACGAAGATGGTACTAACATCCTGCTTCAGGAATTTATTAAAGAATCCGCCGGTACTGATATCCGTGCCTTCGTTGTCGGTGGCCGCGTAGTCGCCTCCATGCAACGCGCTTCGCTCGATGACGACTTCCGATCCAATCTCCATCAAGGCGGCATGGGTACTCCAATCAAGCTAACCGACGAAGAAAAGAAAATCGCCATCAAGGCAGCTAAAGCTATGGGTCTCCACATTTGCGGTGTTGACCTTATGCGCTCTTCTCGTGGTCCGCTTGTTCTTGAAGTTAATGCATCACCAGGATTTGGTATCGAGAAAGTCACTGGCCGCGACGTCGCCTCTAAGATTATTGAATACATTGAGCAGAACGCTCCACGCAAGAACGGCAAAGACCGCGTCGGTGCTTAAGCTCAACAAAATAGCCCTTCGGGGCTATTTTTGTTATAATATACTTAAGCATAAACAGGACACTTCTAATGGAACCAACAACAAATCAGGACGCCATGGCTGCGCCTGAACCATCTGCGCCAACCAATAAAAAAGAAAATAGTGGTCTTAAGATCGCCACGATTATCTGCGCCGTCCTCGCCGTCGCCGGCATCGGCTTCGGCGTCTATGGCATGACGAGAAAACCAGTAGAAACTCCCACAGAGGATAACGCTGCAGAGCTAGAAGCTGAGCTTTCTAATGTTAAACAAAAATACGCTGTCCTCCAAAACTGCGTCAAAGAACTTGAAGCTTCCGGCACCGAGGTCCCCGAAGAAGCCAAGTCTGCTGTGGATATATCTACATCCGCCTCAGTAAAAGACGTCGACGAATACATCTATCTCGGAGGAGATTTCAACGCCAAAATTAAAAGACCAGATGGTGATATCAATGGCGCAACACAAGACAAGGATATGCCAGGCTCATCCTTATCTTACGCCTTTGATAACAATAGATTGTATATCTGGGCAACAGTCTATAGAACCGGCGATCAAGCTGCAGGCGCCGGTGCATTTTATGGTAACAAAGGAGAAGTCGGCAGCCCATTTCTAGCGGAGATAAGCTCGGTATACGGCGAACAGTGTCTTGAGGGAGAAAAAATCGGTGTGCTTAATGGAAAAACCCTATGCTATATAGAAACAGATAATGAGACCCTAAAAAATGCACATGGGGACGGCAACATGGAAAGGTACATCGAACCAACTTTAGAAATTCTAAGAAAACACTTTACGAATATGGACAATTACGTATCTCTGTAGAGAGCACAAAGTAGCACCGGCAAAAGGAGCCTTCCCGGCTCCTTTTTCTACCCCGCCATCGGAAAATCGAACGGGCTAGAATATTGATAAGTATCCGTACTTGAACTCGAATCATCGAGCAACCTCTTGCGCCATTCTTCGTCTTCTCTCTGCTTATCTTTTGCAGCCTTCTGTTCCATTACTTCTTTAAGATTCTCCTTGGGTTTCTCGGCTTTCTTACTCATCATACTCTCATATCGTTCTTGTCTTTCTTTTCGTATCCTTTCGCGTCTATCAATCTCTTCACGGCGCTTCTCTATCATTTCTTTCCATCTTGCCTCTTTCTCCTCGTCCGTCAGTTCAGCAAACCCCTCGCTCAACTCCCCGGTTTTAAGCTTTTCTTTGAGCTTTTCGCTGCAACCAAGATACATACAACCAGCCGGTCTCTTAGATAGTTCCGTATAATTTGCCCTGTTATAGAATCTAGTGATCCTTTCACTGAGTTTCACCTTTGTAAGTGCCCTATACTGCTTTTCCTTGTCACTACCACTATCCGATTCGAGCCAATCAATCAGCAGGTCTGTTTGCTCCGGCGTCGGAATTTCGCGACCTTTCAACCAACCATAAATCATTTCCAATTTTTCCGACGCTGGCTCTTCGCCTAAATCATACTCGGCCACTTTCTTACGGAGTTCATCTTCCAGCTCGTCCTGTTGTTTGAGAAATTCCTTCACCTTTTCTCGCCGTTGATACTCAACATCGGCCTTTATATCGCGTTCCCAAAGTTCTTTTATGTCCTCGCTCGACTTATAGAACAACGCTACTTTTTTCTTTAGCGCTGTACCAATACCCTGCTTTAATAAACTCTTGCGATATTCCTTGTCCGTCGGCGACAAATCCCTGGAGTTTAACCAATCTATGAATTCCTTACGATGTACGGATGCCGTATAATTTCCCCATTTTCTTATCAAATCGGTCTTCGTCGGCGCTTCAATTGGCTCGTTAAGAAAATCCGCGCTCTCTGCAAACTTATCCAGTGCCATAATCTCCGCTTCATACGCCGCCGTAGTTTTCTTTTCTAGTTCCTCTGCATTCGGTTTGTCTCGCTCGACTGCCTCCTCGGCTTTTTCTTTATTAAACTCACCCACTTCCGCCATGTGCTCTGCCCAGGTTTTCTCGGGTGAATCCTCGCCGGCTTTCTCGGCCGCTCTTGCCTTTGCTTCTAGCTCACTCGAGATTTTATCGAGTTCCTTGTCTTGTTGAAACTCATCATAGACTTCCCCCTCTATGGCTAACTCTGGAATCCTATACTCACTCACGTTCTCATGATTCTTCATAGACATATTATAACACAACTTTCATGCTATAATTTCTCCATGCACCCGTAGCTCAGTGGATAGAGCACTGGTTTCCGGTACCAGGTGTCGGAGGTTCGACTCCTCTCGGGTGTACCATATCTCATGCGCCGATAAAAGAAATCGCTTTTTCTAATAGTTCAAATGCAATTCAATAATGCTCCTGCAAGGGCTTTATTTTATTTTGCGATGCACCTTACCGCGAATGCATCCCACTTGTTCCAAGAACCATCTGGTGTTACCCAGTTAGTCGATGCTACGCCTAGCCGATACGCCTTTGCTCTATTGACTGGTGTCGCGCTCCAATATCTTCCGTAAGTGCCTCGCCCGCCGCTCGTATTATAATTGTAATCACCAGAATAGATAAAGTTGTTCGGAAATGCCAGTAGATTGTTATTCTTTACCATGTTGTTCTCCCCGCCTACAGCATTTGTTAAGCTCATAAATTCTCCACTTCCACCGCCAGTTGGCAAACGCCATCCTGCCGGGCAGATATCCCCGACCACATTTCCGCTCGCTGTTTCATATTTTCCATTTCCCGCCGTTGCCGTATACCAGCCATACATCATTCCATAGCTATACCAAGAACTATTATTATCATCGCCATCAGGCGAAGGCACCAAGCTGCCGCCCCGATTGATGTTATTCGCATTAAATAATACTTGGTCAATACACGCACTCGAATCAGTTTTACAAAGTATAGTCGCATCATGCGACAAAGGTGCCTCATCGATAAACGTTGTAGTCGGGCCATTCGTGTTGGTAGCAGTAAATGCCACTGCCGAAGGATCGAGTCTTAGATTTTCCGTCATCCAGCAATGCCCATCTGCCAATTTCGACACCGCATACACATCCCCATCACGCTCATCTCGAAGCGCTAAGTATTCCCCGGTATTCATAGTTGCGCAGCGAGTATTACTGAAGCTCTGCATAGTATCGGTCGTGTCCGCAGGTAGCCACACGGCATAAAGCGTAATCTGATTATTCGCATCCGCATTACTAGTAAATGTATTATCTAACTTCACTACTTGATTTGGCCCATACACCGTCACGGACTCATGGTTTAGCAATTTAGTTCCAGCATTCGCATCAGCACTCCACCCCGCAAATCCGTATCCAATCTTCGAATAATTCGAAGCTATCAAATTAAAGCTACTAGGCACGTCTTCTTGTGTCACACTCGCCATCGAACCAGCATTCGCGCCGTTACCAGCATACACTACGCGGTAAACTGGCTGCCACATCGCATAAAGCGTCATCGTATCACCATCCGAAAGCTGCAATGTGGTCGCTGCAGTGTCAAGAGCACCCCCTTCCGATATCGCCACTCCCGACCCATTTGCGTTAGTGTTCCAACCCGCAAACCTATAATTCGCCCTCGTATATTGATTGCTGGAAGCAACGGCAGTTGCAAAATTCACATTTGTTTGGTCGACCATTGTACCAGTTCCACCATTACTTTCGTAATGAACGTTTCCTACTACATCTATAGTATCCCTAGCCACGCAACGCACGGTCTGACCGCGTAACTTGGATGTGTTATTTCCAGTCATGCTTGTACCTGCTGCCCTGATCCACAAATTATACGACGATACTGAAGTATAGTTACTGGCAGAGTTCATTCCAGTCGAATTTCCTCTATTATAGCCACTTGCTTCTTTTTGTTCGCCACTATATATATAATTAAGCGGATAGGTTCGCCATCGTTCTGAAGCAAGAACCGCCTCGCTATCTGTCTCTTGCTTTACACCTGTACCTCCATATGCTACATCAAGCGTACCCAAGTCATCAGACTTAGCATACCCTGTAGGTAGTCTCCATCCCGCTGGGCAAATATCGCCATTTACTTGTGCCCCTTTCGTAGTCAAATTAAACCCACCATTTCCTGCTGTCGCCGTATAATAGTTATAATACACTCCATAAGAGTACCAAGAACTATTAGAATCATTCGTGGTGGGGGACGCAGGTTTATTCCGATTTATATTATTGGTATTATGAAGCACTCTATCCACGCACCCTGCATTACCGCCAGTACAAAAACTGTCTGACGAAGCCGGATGCGCATTCGCAGCCGTCACAAAATCGCTTGTCGGTTTATTAGTATTCTGCGCACTAATCGTCACATCCGGATCCGATAAATTCAATCTTAAATTCTCCATCATCCAACACTTCCCATCTGCATATTTCGCCACCGCATAAGTATTACCATCTCTCGTATCCGTGAGCGCCGTCACATCCCCCACGTTCATTGCCTCACAACCTCTCCAACCCTGCAAATCTCCCTCCGATTGCACCCAGTTAGCATATAGCTGCAACCCTTCCTCCGACAAATCCCCCACTGTAATCGTCTGGCTCGGCCCATAATTCGTCCCCAATCCATCCATAGCTGTATTCCACCCTGCAAATCCATATCCAGGCTTAGAAAAATTACTCGGTGTCAACATCACTTCGCTATCAGACGCCACGGAAGTCTGAGCTTCCATTTCACCAGTTTCATCATCATCGTTTCCAAAATAACAAATGCTCTCCTCTGCGCAAGGCTCCAGGTTCGCTATCACTTCAATCACAAAAGAATTCGTGTACACGCCAGCAGCAATATTTCTGGGCACCTTAACTCCAAAAGTCAACTCATGCGTATTCTGACCCGGCGCTGTAGTTTTGAACAAAGTCATCGGTCGCGTATTTGGCTCCAGTACTGGCTTATAATTTGCTCCACTATCTATACTGTAGCCATACCCACTTCCGAGTTCGTCAACCGGGATACTTTCGCTTCCACTTGGCAAATTGAATGTCTGTATGGCATACTCAGCATTTTCGATATTAGTCAAGGCGCTACTCGCTCCCGTGGTACGCATTCTAATCGTATATCCAGCAACGTTTGTAGTTGAAGCAGTGATGGTCTGCGACTCTTCGCCAAACTCTCCAGGTGACAAACTCATTGCTACCGAATCAGAAGAGATCGAAAGGCTTAACTCTTCTTCTGCAAAAGCCGAGCCGCCAAAAATGTTATTAACCACTATAGAAAAAACGATTGCTAAGAAAAATAGTACATTCCTCCACACTCGCATGCGTCTATTATAGCACAAGCATCATAAATAACAACGAAAATCCCAGTAATATAAAAGTAATATACTTTCCGAAATCTCCCTATAGTATGGAGTATCTTAAAAACCAACTCTGCTTCTCTTTCTAAGCAGCTATCTCATTGAATCTCTTTGTTCCAACTTTTCTCAATCGATACTCTAATAACAAACAGATAATGATATACACGCCGGTCACTACCCCCATCGACCCAACTACGCCTAAATCAGATAATGCTAACCCAATAACGAAGCCAACCGTCACTGTCATCGCACCTATCCCCGCAAGAGAACAGATCATTGTGCTTCGGCTTTGCTTCACAATTTCCATATCGCTTTCGGCATCCATAGTCGGATACTTCAAATTAGTTAATATGCCAAATATTTGCATTGTTGCTGGTAGCACTATCGAACCGATAAGCAGAAGCAGCGTTTCAGTAATTCCAAATCCAAACCATATCGCCATTACTATGTCGCCAATTAATACTAGCGGCAAAATCACGAGCATCGCCATAATGATTTTAGCGCGTAGAATTGTCGTCGCGGATGTCGGTAAAGTCTTAAGTATGTTAATCGATTTGCCTTCTAGGCTAATCATTGACGATGTAATAAATGACATTAGTGTAGCAAAACACATCAATGCATACGCGATCACAGGTATAAGTTTGCGTAAACTTTCTATATCTATTGGAAAATCTTCGCTCGACGCTACGCCCACCAAAATATCGTCAAATTTCCAGCAGAGTAGCCCAGCACCAATAACAAATAAGATTATTCCAAACCCTGCATTTGTAATAAATACTGGCGTTCCAAAGAACCTGCTGAACTCTTTTTTTATTAGAGCTACAATTGGCTTTTGTGCTTTAAGTTCTATCTTTTCGGAATCGATTTTTTTCGTCGTACCACGATCCGTCATTTTAGCTCGTGTATTAATCCTGAAAAATGATTTTGCTAGTATCAAAATGCCGAGACCAGCTATTACCAAATGAATCAGCGCAAAAATCCCCAAATCCAGCACCTCGAAATTAGTTGCCATTTTCTCATACAGTCCAGCCGGATAGTATGCCTTTGCCATAGTCTCACCAATACCTGCGATACTCTCGCCGGACGTCTCCACATTATTCATTGAAGCAGAAACCGAAAACGACACGACCATTGCCACAATCATTGCGGCAAAAGTGAAAATGACTTGCACTACGGTTCGCTTTTTAAACTTCGATGAAAAAGCTGATATGACTGCGCCAATCAAACATGATAAAACAATCGGGATTATTGGCATCATGACCAGTACCAGAATCGACACCGGGATAAACGACGTTGCAATAGTTGCTCGCGTAAGATAGACTATCATGGCTGGCAGTAGGAACATAGAATTAAAAATAAGTTCGAACAAATAGAATTTTGTGAGTTTGAGCGCCACAATTTTCCATCGCGGTATCGGTAGAGTTAGTAACAAATCATCGTCGCGCGTGTTGTACATTAGCGAACTAGATTTATAAATGCCTTCAATTAACGTCATGATTGTCGTTATCACAATCACGAAAGGCAAAAGAAGCGACTCTTTGCCAATTGGGCTTAGTGCATCAAACCACGAATTAGCGTAGACCCATACTATGAAGAACATCATCACCATCAGTGCGAATGTCGCGCCAGCACCAGAGGACTTATCGCCTTTTTTCTTTTTGACCCGGAATAAATCCATCCCCTCAGTCAACGACGCTTTCAGCAATACGAAAAACTGTCTCATTATTTCTCCAACTCCAAGAATACTTTCTCCAGCGATTTGTCGCCCTTCACGGATTTCATGCTACCCACTTTTATAAGCTTGCCTTTCTTTACAATCGCGACCCTTGTACAGAGTTTCTCGGCCATATCTAGTATATGCGTCGAAAAGAAAATCGTTCCGCCATGCTCCACCATATCGCGCATCAGCTCCTTCATATCAAAAATCGCCTTCGGATCCAGGCCTACAAACGGCTCATCCATAATTAGGACCTTCGGTTCATGTGCGAGTGCCGAAATGAGCGCTACTTTTTGCTTCATACCATGCGAGAACGAGTTGATCGGGCTCATCAGCGCATCCTCAATCTCGAACATCTTTGCATACTTCATAATAGTAGCACCACGTTTCGACGCTGGTATTTCGTACATATCGCAAATGAAGTTAATATAATCTATTGCCTTCATGTTTTCGTATAGTTCCGGATTGTCAGGGATATATGCAATTTTTTTCTTACATTCAATAGGATTCGTTTTAATAGATTTACCATCAATCAAAATATCTCCCTCATCAAAATCGTGTATCCCAACCATGGCTTTAATAAGGGTTGTCTTGCCGGCGCCATTATGACCGATAAAGGCGAATATTTCGCCGGTCTCTACTTTAAAACTAATATCATCAATGGCTTTTTTGTCGCCATATTTTTTGGTTACATTACGTATTTCAATCATATCTATAATTATATACCATTTTACACGTGCGCGGCGTTTGCATTGTCATACACGGGTCCTCATCTACCCCAGTTTTATTGATAAAATATACAAACAGTGTTATAATATATAATGCATAAGCTAGCTTTATGCTGCTTACGAACATTCACATTTTTCAAGAAAAGGGGGTATGAATATGTCTGTAGCGCAGACCGGCTATCCGTCCATTGACAGGACCCATCTCCAAGGCATCGACGAATCGGTGCTGAACCCGACGACCTTCCCGATCAGTCTTCTCGCGCTTTTCCAGTACATCAACCAGCATGACATGGACGCAGTCGCGATTGACCGCGACGACAAGTCCTACACCCGCAGACAGCTGAATGACGATAGTCTGATTCTAGCCAAAGGTCTTTGCCTGTTTGACTTGGCACCAGGAGAAAAGCTCACCATCGCAACGCCTAATCTCTACGAGGGAATCGCGTTTAGCATGGCGGCAAATGCTGTTGGTATCAGGTTTACCTACGCCAACGATCTTGGCGAACCCAGTCAGCTTATCGAACAGCTTTCGGACGAGCTCAATCTCCATGAATCTGGGGCTGTCGTCATCTACGAAAAAGACGAACAGTTCGCAGACGAGCTCTTTGCTCGCGCTCCGAGGCTTCGTCACGTCATCAACATTAAACCTTCCGGCAGTCGGAACAGCGCTAACTACGGGCTGACGCCTGAAGTTCGTTATATCGATTACGAAACGTTTAAGGAGCTTTCTGCGGCGAGCGATCTCGACATTTCGGCTCGTATCGAAGAATACAGCAAATCCGACCAGGATGCTTTTTATCTTCAGACGAGCGGATCGACTTCTGGGCGACCCAAGAGCCTGATCTTCGGCAATGAAGCTGTTTTCGCTACGCTTATGTACGCCAAGAACTCGACCGGGACTGACACCCATGACAAAAATGTTTCCAAGGTGCTCTGCATTCTGCCCTATCGCCTGCCTTATGGTTGGATGACCATTTTCGTCAATCTGATTGGCGGCAACAGGGTAGAGCTAGCCACCGGAGCCTCTCCTAAGGACATCGGACGTTACTACCTGACCGAGGCGAGCTATATCTATGGCACGCCGCTTATCTTCCGTAACTTTATGGACGAGACACCGCCCGATGCGGACCTGTCTTCCCTGAAGGCATTCTTCTGCTCTGGCTTCGCCATTTCTGAAGAATGGTATCAAGAAGGAACCACGTATCTTCGCATGCATGGTAGTAAGGGCGAGATTCGCAACAACTACGGTATCGGCGAAGCCCTCTGTATCGGCACAGCCTCAGACGGTATTCCTCATCGACCGGGAACTTCAGGCAAATTCTATGTCGGTCCGAAATGGGTCATCGTTGACGATAACGGTAACGAAGTCAAATACGACGAGCCCGGCGAAGTGCTCGTAAGCTCTCGTTCGCTCTTCCGTGGTTATTACAAAGACCCCGAAGCGACGGCGAAAGCGTTTGTCGAGTACAAAGGAGAAAGATATTTCCGCACTGGCGACTATCTCAAGCTCAGCCGCGACGGTTACGTCACTTTCCTCGGACGCAAGAAGCGCTTCTATCAGCCGCTCGGTGCGACCGACAAGGTGAATTGCGAAACCATCGAACGCGCTTTGATGAAAGAGATTGACATCGTGAACACATGCGCGGTGGTTATCTACTCTCCAGACGGGAAGCACGAAACCAGCAAGGCCTTTGTCGTCCCGAGGAAGCCAAAGTCTCCTTCTCCCGAGCTTCGTAACAAGCTGTTCGCAAGGATCAAAGAGACCCTGCTTCAGTACCAGCTGCCTTCTGACATCGAGTTTCTTGAAAAAATTCCGGTCATGGAATCCGGAAAGATTAATTATCCATTACTTGAGAAAATGTGTAATTAATCATCCGCCCGAGCAATCGGGCGGTTTTTTTCTAGTGTTTTTAAAAGGTTTATGCTACAATCATCTTAACGGAAATGTCATTTAGGAGGTAATATGAAACTAATTACTGTGCTGCTTATCGCAGTCGCAGCCCTAGCAGTCTTAACGGGTTTTTCTATTCTTTGCGGCACTACTAAACAATCTCGCATGAGTGGCCTGTGGTTTTTTATTGGCACACTTGGTGCGGCTGTCTGGTCTGTTGCCATTGCGGTTTTTCTCACACTCCCGACTTCAATGTCAGACTCTGCTCCAGCGCTCGTCATTAGTGTCATTTCCGGCATCACATTGACAGATGTTGCCCTCCTAGGTTATGCAGGCTGGTCGAATGGTCGTAGTGGTAAAATACTCGTCGGAATCTTTGCCTTGCTTGGCATAGCGCTCTGTGTGTTATTGGCTCAGCAGCCAGAGTTGTTCTACTCTCACTTTACCTTCGGTCAGGATTTTAACACCATTCATACGACACGCACATGGTATTTCTATGCACTCATTGCATTCTTTACAATCATCTCTTTGGTCTACTCAGGCTATCTGTCCAAGACAATTAAGCACACTAAGAATCACGGCGCTAAGAACGGCTTGCGCATTTTTCAAGCAGGTCTTTCCGTTGGTGGTATTCTCGCGCTAGTTTTCGATCTTTTACTGCTGACATCCCAGCCACATCTCGCCTGGATTGGCCCAATGGCAGTTAGTATCTCAATCATCACCTTCTACTACTCAGTCGTCAAATACCGCATCCTCTCTCTTTCTGGGAAATGGCTCGAGGTCCTTTCTTACATTATTCTGATCGCCGCAGCAGTAATTGTTTATACGCTTATTTTCTATGCTATCTTCACCACAGTATTCAGCGTCGCTAGCCCTTCTATAGAGATACTTTTGCTTAACTTTGTCATGGTAATTATCCTGCTTTGCCTCATGCCGGCACTCCGAGAGGTTCTAGCAATGCTAAAAAGCATACTTCCGACTCGCAACATCGATATCGGCTATATTACCCGAAAAATTCTCGCCCTGAAACGTGACCGTCTCGATCTAAAGGAGCTTGCCGGATTCTTGGCGACTCAACTAAAGCTAGACTATTTCGCTTTTCTTATTAACGGAAAAGTCTATGGCTCAAAAACTACATTTTTGACCAGTGAAGAGTTAGTTAAAATAGGGAAGCTTAAACATCCAACTAGGAGTATCTGGCAAACACAGCCAGGCGAAAACGCCGACAGCCCAGTACGTGTCGCGGCGTTGGTTGATTCAAACGATGAAGTATTCGGCCAGGCTCTAGTCGGTCGTTCCAATAGTGGTCATAGTTTAGAGCATCGAGACCTTATCCAGATTGAAATGGTAATTAATTTATCCGCATCAGTCATTGGGAAAAACAAAGGTCTGTAGCGCTCTATTGACAATAATATATATATAATATATACTAAAACCATACAGTTATCGTCCGACCCGAAAGGGCCGGCGGTTTTAGTAAGAAAGGATATTTATGGAAGGTCTCGACCTCAAACAAATGACTGCGATGGTAAAAGTCATCGCCGAAGAAAAAAACCTCCCCGAAGAAACTGTTCTCGACGTAATTCAGATGGCTATCGCCGCTGCATGGCGCAAGGACAATGGCGATAAAGATATGGATGTTCGTGCTGTTTTAAATGTCAATTCTGGCAAAGCCGATGTCTTTATTGCTCGTACCGTTATCGAAGATGGGCTCGCCTACAATCCATCTACTGAGATTCCCCAGTCTGAGGCTAAAAAAGGCGCTAAGGTTGGCGACATTGTCGAAGAAAAAGTTGCCGTCACCGGCTTCGGCCGCGTTGCTTCACAGACCGCTAAACAAGTTGTGATTCAACGTCTTCGTGAAGCTGAACGTGAAGCAGTTCTTAATATGTATGAAGACAAGATTGGCACCGTCGTTACTGGTATGGTTCTCCGTGTCGATAAGAACATTGTCCGTGTTGACCTCGGCCGTACCGTTGGTATTATGCCACGTTCCGAGCAGATTGAAGGCGAATATTACACTGTCGGTTCACGTATTAAAGTTTACATCAAAGGTATCGAGCGCTCTGAGCGTAGCACCGGTCTTCTATTATCTCGCGGTTGCGCAGAATTCATTGAATATCTCTTCCGTCAAGAAGTTCCAGAAATCGAAAATGGTACTGTCGAAATTCGCGGTATTGCTCGTGAAGCCGGTCGCCGCACCAAGATTGCCGTTATGTCTACAGTTCCAGGCGTTGATCCTGTCGGCACTTTCGTAGGTGGTCGCGGCGTTCGCGTACAGGCTGTCATGAACGAGATTGGCGATCGTGAGAAAATCGACATCGTTACTTGGTCCGACAACGCTTCCGAATATATTCGCGAAGCTCTTTCTCCTGCCGAAATTACTAAAGTTGAGATTGATGGCAAAAAGGCCAAGATTTATGTCACAGAAGATCAACAATCCATCGCCATCGGTCGCCAAGGCCAAAACGTTCGCCTTGCCTCCAAACTCACCGGCTACGAACTCGACATTCAACTTGCTAAATCTCCAGAAAAGAAGAAGAAACAAAACGTTGAAGACTCTCTTCTTTCCGCCCTCGAAGATGCTGAGGCTGAATCCAAAGACGAATAAACCTAGAAATGCAAAAACCGCCCGAACAGAGGCGGTTTTTTGTTACTATTGACAGTTTTGGTCCAAAAAGGTAAAATAAAGATAATTATTTCACTTGTATTTAACAACCATAATTAAAATCTAAAAGGAATTTATGAATCAATCCGAACAAGAGCGTCGTGCGCGCCTTATGAAACAGGGTGCCGAACGCCTTCCCGATATCAAGAAACGATTTGAAGAAGCCCAAAAGAGGAATTTTAATAGTAATTTTGCCCCCGGCGGTAAGGACGCGAAGCTAGTCAAACAGCCCGCGAAATCCACTAAGGGGAAACAACCAAAAGCCCCCAAACAACCAGTCGCCAAAACCGAGGCCGAAAAGCGCAAAGTCAACCTTTCTGTTTCCACTCGAAAGGGCGAGATGGTTCATCACCAACGCATGCTTAGCCAGGACGTCAATGCTCAAGCTACCCAACACATCATCGGTATACCCGTTAATAAATCTCGATACAACGGCTACAATGGTCAACAGGTCACTAACGCCATGCTCAAAAAGGCTCGTCCCGATCCAGACGCCGTCCGCATTATCCCTATTGGTGGTCTAGGCGAAATTGGTATCGGCAAGAATATGACTGTCATCGAATATCGTAATGAAATGATTGTTGTTGATATGGGTGTACTCTTCGCAGACGGTGACTACCCCGGTGTCAATTATCTTATTCCTGATATTAAATATCTAGAAGATAACAAAAATAATGTTAAGGCCATTCTATTTACTCACGCCCATCTTGACCATATTGGCGCTTGCCGTCATCTTCTCCCGAAGTTTAACCCTACTACGCCGATCTATGCCACCGAATTTACCATCGGTATGATTAAAAAACAAATGTCTGAGCTAGACACGGAGCCGGATCTTAATTACATTGCAGTCGATCCGTTCAAACACGAACAAATACAAGTCTCCGAACATCTTTCTGTCGAATTTATCCACACACTTCACTCTATCCCAGGCAACACCGCAATCGTCGTACGTACTCCGAATGGTATTATTTATCTTTCTGGCGACTGGCGCCACGAAGAGAAGCCGGTTGGTATTCAGACTGATTACGAACGTATCGACGAAATCGTTAGCAAAGAGGGAATTGCTTTACTCGTTAACGAATCTACCAATATTGATTCGCCAGGCAAGCATCCGCACTCTGAGTTTGATGTCGGTGAGAACCTTGGTAAGGTCATGGATAATTACGCAAATGGTCGCGTTATCGTTTCTTGCTTCTCATCGCAAATTGGACGTATCGAGCTCATCCTAAAAGAAGCTCACGCCCGTGGTCGTAAAGTCGCCTTCTCTGGCTTTTCCATGATCAACAATGTCGAGGTTGCTCTTCGTGCCCATGCTATCAAAGTTCCAAAAGACACCATCATGAAGATGGAAGATATTATCAAGCTTCCTGACGAACGCATTTGTATCGTCTGTACCGGTTCTCAAGGTGAGCTCAATGCTGTGCTTACCCGTATGATTACTGGCGCACACAAGTTCATCAAGATTAAACCCACTGATACCATCGTCTTCTCGTCTAATCCGATTCCTGGCAACGAACCACATGTTGTTTCAACTGTCGGTGGTCTCCTCCGTGAAGGTGCTACTGTTGTTCAGAACGGCAAGACCCACATCACAAATCTCGGTCCGCTTCACCTTTCTGGCCACGCCTACTACGAAGACCATGTCGAATTCGTCACACGTCTTAACCCTAAGAACTACATGCCATACCACGGTGAATTCTACATGCTCCAGCATAATGCCGAAATGGCCGAGAACGTCATCGGCATTCCTCGCCAGAATATTATCCTTTCCGACGACGGCGACGTCGTAGAACTAACAAAGGACCAAACCATCCGCAAGAACGGCCGCATTTATGTCGGCAACAAACTTTACGACGATGCCGATCAGCCGGTTCATGAAGCTGTCGTGAAAGATCGCATACATATCTCTCGCGAAGGCATCTTCGTAATTGTTCTTACTATGAGTAAAAAGACTGGTCGTTTGATCAAGACCCCAGACATCATTTCTCGCGCTTTTATCTACCTAGACAATTCCGAAGAGCTGATTGGCAAGATTCGCCACTATCTTCGTGCTAAGACCGACAAGTCCATTTCTACCGACCCAGAATTGAAGGTTCTTAAAGAGGAAATCAAGGAAGACATCACCCATATTCTTTATGATGCTACCGGCCACACACCAATAGTTATTCCCGTCATTAACAAAGTTTAATCCACATTTTCTACCACATTTAAGCATAATCGTGTATAATAGTTCCAAGTAAACAGGATTTTTTGGCATGAATAATGATCAAACCAGTGTCGACAACACTGTGGACGACAAAACTAAGACAACTACATCTTCTGATACTACGGTTGACACTGCAGGCGACGATATGACTACCACCGACACTCCAGCCGTTGATGAACCTATCGTCGATGAACCAGTCGTAGACGATGGTCGCGAATACTATTCAGAACAGACCATCACGAACCCAATCAAAGTCACAAACAGTTTCGAATCGGTCAACTCTACAATTCTTATAGGGTCGGGCAATACTTTTTCCGTTATCGATTCCGCGAATGCCAGCATTGCGCTTGAACTCACCACTATAGAAAACGAAGATAGCTCATCCGTATTTCTGAATATCGTCAATAGCCCAAATACTACACTTACGTTTAAAAGTCAGGTTTCCGAGGGCGACATAGTTCTTGATGGATTGTCTTCCTTAAGTTTCATACTCAGCGATGAGAGTTATTACATGGGCGTTATCAATGGTGGTAATACCGCCCAGTCAGTTTCTGTCTCTCTCGACAATACTTCTCAGCTTGTTCTAGCGGGGAACACCTACATCAGTGAACTCAAAAACGCCGACGCTACCAATATGAACATCTTTAGCAATGGACACAAACTATATGTGGCTGGGAATGAGGTCACAATAAACGGTAGTGAAGCACCAAAAATCATCAAGAATGAAGTCGCTGAAGACGAGATAGAATCCGGAACAAGCGAAGAATATGCCGCTGAGGAAAAAAGTGTCACCACCGGATCCGATACTAATCTAGTGCCATACATCGTTGGCGGCGCAGCTATTCTCATTATCATCATCGCCGTCATCGTCTTCATTCTTCACAACAAAAAGAAAAAAGGCGACCAGAATGATGGTATGAATGCCGAATCCGGCACACCAAACGGTGGCCGCCCAGACTTTTCGCAATTCGATGACGGTCCGGTTCAGCAACCGAACGATTATTCAGCGCCAGAACAGACTCCTCCTGCCACACCTCCATCTACTCCGACCCCTACCGATCCAGCACAACCTACTCCGCCATCGGATTCTCAAGAACCATACGTCGGGCAAATGTAGGATTTAGCTAGCAGCCGGGCCGTTAGGCCCGGTTCTCTAATTTTATGGTATAATATAGACACCCCCGGATGGCGGAATTGGCAGACGCGCTAGCTTCAGGTGCTAGTCCGAGCAATCGGGTGCAGGTTCAACCCCTGTTCCGGGGACCAGTCAAGACTCCACGCCGGAGTCAATTTTTATTGTAATATTTCGTTCAGTATTCCTTGACAGTCACATTTTGCTTATGCTATCATTAAACTTGTAAAACCAGAGTTGTATATCATATAAACCTTAACGGTAGAGGTCATCAATGCATCATCATAACAAACGCAAGTTCACTCCTACAATTTTTGCTGGAGTCTTAACGCTTCTTACAATTATGTCTGGGCTTCTGCTTTCTGCGCCGCGATCCTTCGCTGATAGTTCTGCTGCCGTGAATATTAATCTTACTGTTGAGGCTGCCTGCGCGCTCACCGTTACTTCGGGTTCTAATCTTTCTACTATTATCAGGCCAGGCGACGACGGTCTTATCGGTGCTACCGGACTTAAGGCTGCCTGTAATGACCCAGGTGGTCTCGCCATCTACGCTATAGGCTATACCGGAGACATCCATGGTGATAACAATCTAAGACTCGAAGAATCTGGTAATACTTTAAGTTCCACTAATCTCATCCCCACAGGTGCAGCAGCATCTCCTACTAACTCACAA
>JAFWLS010000010.1 GCA_017514045.1 Candidatus Saccharimonadota bacterium
TGAAGCCACTAATACCTCTCCACTTGGCGTCAAGAAATCTAGTGATGATGAGACTAACCCGGTAGAAACTGTCGCTACTACTAGACCAGGCAACATGGACGATTCGGATATCTTTGGTATAGTCGCTCTAGTCGGTGCTGGAGTTGCTACTACATCAGGACTCCTGCTTTTACTTGGCAAGAAGCGCAAAGAGGACGAAGAAGAATCTAAACCGGAATTTTAATATCAACAATTAGCGTATTGAACAATTCCGACAGCTAATCGTTTAAAGAAAACCAGTGTGTTATAATCGAACCATGATTAGTCACATCAAAGGTATTCTAGAAGAAAAATTCAATAATAGCATCATAGTCGACGTTCATGGCGTTGGCTATGAGATTAGTATTTCTGCACCAGATTTTGAGTCGTTGAAACTCGGGGATAGCGTTAAGCTTTACACTTATCAAAAGGTTTCCGAGAATGATATTGCGCTTTATGGTTTTCTCTCTCTTGCCGCTAAAAAACTTTTTGAGCTTCTAATTACCGTGAATGGTGTTGGGCCAAAAGCCGGCATGTCAATTTTGTCGCTTGCCTCTCCTGAAGAAGTGCGCAATGCCATCGCAAATGCCGACTCGGCATTTGTAGCAAAAGCTCCTGGAGTAGGGAAAAAGTCAGCTGAACGTATTATCGTTGATCTCTCTGACAAAGTCGGTCTCCCAACACATTACGGTATGACGGCTATGAGAGCCCCAGGTAGTCGTCCAAAGAACGACGAAGCGCTTGACGCGCTTATCGCCTTAGGGTTCCCGCTCAAAGAAGCCACTGCCGCCCTTGAGCGCGTTGACCCGACTCTCCCCGTCGCCCAAAGAATACGTCTTGCGCTTAAGAAGTAAATATGATAAAATACGTGTAATTGTCTAATAATAAGGTTAATAAAATGAGTTTTTCTATCTTACAAAAAATCGGTGATGCCCAGAAAAAGTCTGCTGTTGTTGATGTGCGTTCTGGCGACACCGTCAAAGTTACCCAAAAAATCAAGGAAGGCGAGAAGTTCCGTTCTCAGGTCTTCGAAGGAGTTGTTGTTCGTGTCGACCGCAAAGAATCCCACACTGCTCGCATCGTCGTACGAAAAATTGCCTCTGGTGTTGGAGTCGAGAAATCTTTCCTTATCCACTCTCCATTAGTCGAAAAAATTGAGGTTGTCCGCCGCTCTAAAGTTCGCAGAAACAATCTCTCTTATCTCCGTGCACGTTCCGGTAAATCCGCCCGTCTTGCTGGCAAGGACTTTGACCGTGCGGCCGTAAACACTCTCGACGAAGCAAAAGAGCCTGAGGCTAATGCCGAAGCTGCCGAGGCGCCTGTCGAAGAATCAGCTAAAGAAGCTGAAGCTCCTGCCGAAAAAGCAGAGTAATCCACCTAGAAAAACTCAAGTCTTTCAAAATCGCGCGTCCTAAATAACGCGCGATTTTTCTATAATTCTGTTATAATTAGCTTATGCTAGGAAGGTCGCATGAGTAGCCACCACAGGAGGTTTCCAAGAAGAGCCGTCAAAAGAGGCCACCCAGCTCACCACTTTTTTATTTATTCGGTTCTATTTATTACATTTTTGACTGTCTTTCTACTCGGCTATGGCGCTTATCGCTCATCGAGCGTTGAACTCCGACTCGTCGGTAGAAAGAATTTTGAGTTTTCCGACAAAGAAGCACGAGATTATGAAGAGCCGGGATATTTTGCCAGGCACTGTATCCTTTCGCGCTGCCGCGACCTAACTAAAGAAGTTGTCGTGGCTGTTCCCAAGCTAGATAAACTCAAAAGTCACGATGTTGGCGAATACAAAATCAACTATACCCTGAATTATCTTGGTGGAGTGTATGCTGATTCCCGCACGGTTAAGATTACGGACTCTTCTCCACCAGAATTAATCCTAAAAGGACCAACCACCGTCGGCCTTTACGTAGGCGAAACATTTACAGATCCAGGATGGTCTGCCACTGACGACATAGACGGCGATTTGACGTCTTCAGTTGTGGTTGAAGGTGGCGTCGACACAAACAATTTTGGTGTTTATAATCTCAAATATTCAATCGCCGATTCTGCTGGCAACACAAGCGAAGCTACGCGTCGTGTCTTCGTCTATAACTATTCCGCATTCAGTTCGGAACCGATTGCAACCTTCGATGAACTCCGCGACTACATCATTCGTAATGGTTGGAATATTAGTTTTGGCTTTAAGAATTTCGACAAAAACGTTGAATATACTTATCGCCCAGACGATCTCTACTATGGAGCCTCGCTCGTCAAAACGATTGACGCCATGTATGTTTACGAAAATCTCCCAGTCACTTATGATTTACAAGCGCTTGTTCGCAACGCAATTACCTATAGCAATAACTCTGCTCACACTGCGCTCGCTTCACGGATTGGCGTGGATAACCTTCGCACTTACGCCAACAGTATCGGCATGACCCACCATCTCCAAGGATCGGTCTACTATGGCGATGTTACATATTTCTGCGACACGTCGGTCGCCGATCAAATGGCCGAATGGACGCACTTATGGGAACTGATAAATCGTCTGCCAAATGGTGAAGAACTTAAATGGTATTTCATAAATAATTATTGGGACAATCTTAGCTTCGCCGGAAGCCCGCTGCATATGTACAAAAACGGACTCTATGGCAACAACTATCACGAGTCTGGCATCATGTTCGCTGACAGCCCGTTTTTCATGACTTTTCTCTCCACGGAAGGATGGCGTTGGAACGCCACCTATATCATGGCCGATCTTGCCGAACGAACTTACTTAATCAATCAGACCTTGTAAAAATATGAAAAACCCGCCTCGGAAGGCGGGAGTAAATAGGGGGCTTATTTCTCCGGCGGACATTTTTTGTCCATGATTGTCCAGAAGCCATCACTGTCTTTTTTGGCAACGTAGGTGCAATACTTGCCGTGGTGACACTTATCGTCACGACCATAGAGTCTCAGCTCAACGGCGCCGTCTTTACACGGGGTCCGCACCACGTCCTCATCGGCGGGGCAATCCACGGTGGAACAGTATAAGCGCTGGTACTGAAGATCCTCGATCAGGTCTTCGAAACTAAGGTACCGAGTGCAAATACAGCATGTTCCAGAGCATTTCTCTTTGCAGCTTGGGCTCTTAGTCTCATAAGTTAACACTTTCCAGCTGGTGCCGTCGTCTTTTTCCAACTCGAGACAATAGCGAATAGTAACTGAACCGGCCGGGATTCCAATCATATGATTCTCGTCACCAGAATCACATGCACCAGCAACCATGATACCACTGGCCGTTACATTAGCCTTTCCATCACGAATTCCAGTTATCTTGATTGAATCCTTGTCAACAGAGAATCCTTTGGGGTGGGGAAAACCATTTTTTGCGATGCTGGTTTTAAGATTTTTCTCGGTGTCCTTAAGTATATAGCAAAACTGAACAGGAGAGGGGATGGCAGCACGGCCACAAGCACATTTCCCACACGGCATAGAGAAAACCTCCTATCTAAAAATACAAAGAGTGCAAAAACACTCTTCTACGTTTCATTATACCACTTTTTAGCTAAAAAGTCAATAAACGCATAAGGTTAAAACGTGTTCAAGGATGGAACTATCGTAGTATATAATATATATATGGCAATTTTGGGTATAGATGAAGTCGGACGCGGACCATGGGCTGGACCGCTTGTGATCGGCGCGTGTATTTTGCCGAAGGATGAAGCGGGCAATTATCCAGACTGGGTCGCGCCACTTACTGATTCAAAAAAACTCTCCACAAAAAAGCGCGAAGAATTCTCGGAAATAATTCTACAAAACGCCCTCGCTACTGGACTTGGATGGGTTTCTGCTAAAGAAATCGACGAACTCGGACTATCCAGATCACTCCGTCTCGCTACGCGCCGTGCTGTGGAAGAAATTCGCAAAACAAAAGTTCCATTTTCGGAAATTATTATTGACGGTACGATAAACTTCCTCAAAGACACTTCATTAGAAAACTATGTTACCAATCTTAAAAAAGCTGATTTGCTCATAAAAGAAGTTTCAGCAGCTAGTATTATTGCCAAGGTTGCTCGTGATCATTATATGAAAGAGCTTGCCGAGAAATACCCAGGCTACGGCTTCGAATCGCACGTCGGTTATGGTACTGCAGAACATAAGAACGCACTGACAAAACTCGGCCCATGCCCGGAACACCGTTTTAGCTTCGGTCCCATCAGTACGTTCGGCTCACGGAAAGATATTCCGTCAGACCTCAGTGAGTTAAAAAACGAGCATGCAACCACAAAACAACTCGGCGACCGCGCCGAAAACATTGTAGCAGAATACTTAATTAGACACGACCATAATATCATTTCTCGCAATCATAAAACTAAACTTTATGAAATCGACATTGTTTCAACAAAAGACGACAAAATCTATTTTACGGAAGTTAAGTATCGTAGAAATGAGTATCGCGGGAGTAGCCTGGATATGATTACTAAAGACAAATTAAGACAAATGACTTTTGCCGCTGAAGCTTATTTAAAGTACTACCAAGAACTAAAAGAAGAGTTTTCTCCGCTTCTCGCCGTCGGACTCGTTTCTGGTCCCGATTTCACATTTAACGATTGGTTTACCATAGAATGAAAACCCCGCCAGAATGGCGGGGAATCGCTCGTTAGAAAAGTCAGATGATTCAACTGGCATAGTATTCGCTCCTACGGTCGATGACGAACTGGACCAAAGAATCGCGCACTACTTCGTTGGGGGTAAAGGTGACCTGTGCGACTTCCGGACTACCCTTGAGAATTTCACGTGCATAGACCAGACCATTATTATCGCGGTCGAGATACTTAGCGTGAATTTGCTCAATGTCACCAGTGATGACCATTTTGCTATTCTCGCCCTTACGTGTGATCAGGGTGTTCGCTTGTTCGAGACTCTGATCCTGGAATTCATCGTAGAGCACGATTTGTCCCGGGAAGCTGAGTCCACGTGCAAGGTAGACAGGGTGGTTTCTGAACCAATTTTCCCAGTGCTGCTCGGCTTCGTCCTGCACTCGCTTTATCAGAGGCTTTTTTTCCGTATTGACACTCTTGCTTCTTTTAGGTTTGGTTGTAGAACCGTCACCTTCTGAGACATGTGCATTAGAAGCAGCGAAGCGTTTTTCTTTCATTAGCAAGTAGTTCTCGATTGCGTTTTTGTGCGGTCGCACGCTCGGATCCATTTTTGCATCCAGGTCCCCAGGGAGAGCACCAAGCTTGTCGCTATTGTCTGGGTCGCACGGGATTACGGTAGCACAATCATACTTGCCTTTTTGGCATGCCTCCAACGCATATACGGTTGACATGAAAGTTTTTCCCGTACCGGCAGGACCAGTACAAATTACAGCTGTAATCGACGGATCATTTAAAGCTTCCGCGAAAATCGCTTGGCCTTCATTTCTCGGTTTTATCTTTTCCGAAGAAAAAGATCCATCTAAGTGCTTTAGATGCAAGATTTCACCAGTGGCCTCATAGAAACGACCGATGTGCTGAAATGACTCTCGCGTGTAGCCGTCTGGATAAATACCAGATTCGGGACGCATGATCAAGAATTCATTTGCGACTAGCGGCGGCTCATTCGGAAGCGTTCGGCACCACTCATCCTTGGTTATTTTTTCTACCTTAAGGAAGCGTTCAAATAAATCATCTGGTACATCGATATCTCTTCGCCCAGTATAAGGAGAAGGGATTTTGTACCGGAAATGCATAGCAACCAAGCCCTCGGTTCTAGCACGAACTAGAACGCCACGGTCATTACTTAGCAAAACAACCTTTTCCCGATCGGAGTTGCGAATAGATTGGACATCAACACCATCAGTCAACCCATTGGCGGTGTAAAGTACCGAGAGTGCGGTCAAAATAATTTGACCATCCATATCATCCTTGGAAGGTTTGAAATGGATTTTTTCGCTGATACGATAGTCAACCGGCATAATGAGGATAGAATAATCGCAAGTCTTGGGACGAATAAGCGCCTTGAGGTTAAGAATATCTTCCGCACTATCATTCCTGTCTTGAGTCAGACTATCGAGCCTGCGCAAAACTTCGCGCGCACTCCTACCACGATCGCTCTGTTCAGTTTTGAATCTATCCAGTTCCTTTACGACTGCCATAGGAATAACCAAGCAATTACCAGTAAGATCGACACTGGATTTCTCCAATGTTACAGGACTACCATTTGGAAGCAGACCAAGGTAATCAATGGCGACATTCGTGTCGAGAACAAAATACCTCATTACCCCACGATTAAGATCCCCTCCTTTTCTTTTCTAACTTGTAACGAGCTAAGGCATTGACTATACAAGAGGCCTTTAAAGTATTGTATCAAAAGTCTGGACATTTTAAAGCTAAAGCATTATAATAATCAAAAAGGTGTAAATATGCATATAAAAACCATTGAAGACGAGCGTGTTCGCAGTTTCCGCTCGCATAAAAGAAAGAAACTCTTGGCTTCTTTAATTTTGGCATTTGTAGGCGTAGCCGGCCTTGCCGCATGGGCTATCGCTAATGCCATCTCTCCTACGGGTAGCGACATAGCGACTATCAGCTACGAGACAAAAGGCTATGATGGCGAAATGAATGACGACGATATATATAAACTCTTCTATGGGATAAACCCTAATCATACATCCCAAACTTGGGCGACGAAGTGGTATGTTATTAAATTCGGCAATACCCTAAGCGACCTCAACAATCACGTTAATGAACACGACGCGGTATGCATAGAGCCTCCCAAGCAAGACGCCTCTACTGGTATTCATATTGATCCTAACCAAACCGGAGCCACCGTCAGCGAACTTACCGGATCAACGTATAATGATCTCAAGAAAGTTCTCCTCGTCACTGTTCCGAGCTACAGCAATAGCAGTTCTGGTTCGCCAAATAACTATTACAATCTTTTTAGTAGCTATCTCAACAGCAACTACACAAACGGCGTTAAGTCTGGTTGGGAACTAGTTGCCGAAAACGTAACATGCGTTAAAGTAATTGATCAGAGCCACTGCAGCGTTCCATATAACGGAGAATACTACGATTACAATAGAAAGGGCCATCCTACAAGGGAAGAGTATATCTATATTTTTGGTCATATTCTAGCCGGGAGATTCTATACTGGCCAGTATGATAACCTTCGCTCTGGCAATGCTGCCGAGCTAAATAATTTGAAGACTTATATTGATCGATTCTTTGCGCAATCACAATATGCTAATGCCATCGATGATTTTCACCTGTTTACTGCGAGACATGCCACTGATTCTAGCAAGCAGCGCATTGCTTGGCTTGAGTACGAGCAATCTTCCATCAGCGCTCGCATAAAGATTAGGAAGGTCGATTCGGAAACCGGGAACCCCACAAACGGCGATTACACCGTCGCCGGCACGGTCTTCTCAGTTCTTAACTCTAGCAATGTGGAAGTTGCAACCATCACCATTGGCAGCAATGGCATTGGCACATCCGGAGTTATCACTAAACCCGACACCTACAAAGTTGTAGAAAAATCCGTACCGGCAGGGTCCGGCTATAAGACTAATAGCTCCTCTATTACGGTCATGATCGACAGAGCTGATGATGGCAAGACCTTTGACCTTAGCGGCTCGACAACTACAGTATGTCGAGGGCAGTCCTTTACATACGGTAGTGGTAGCTGTCGCTTCGTAAATACGCTTATTAGAGGTGGTGTATCGCTGAAAAAAGTTCGAAACGTTTTTACGGCCAATGCAGGCGGCACATCCACTTCGACGTCCACGCCAGCTTTTGCCGATATCGTGTTTAATGTTTACAAACGCTCAGACCTCACAAATCCAGTTGGCATCATTACGACCGACTCTAATGGTAATGGTTCACTCGGGAACCTTCCTTATGGCGATTATCGCTTAGTTGAGCAACCGGGCGTCAACAACAGTGCGTATGCTATGATCTCTGCCGACTTCACAATAGCCACGGATGGCACGACCGTAAACCTTGGCACTAAGACCAACACTACCCCTGATAATCCGAATATTCATACTGTAGCTCGCAACTCCAATTCCACTTCGTCGGATCCGGACAAAGAGTTAGAGATATCCGCCAATGCCAGCCTTACAGATCGCGTCACGAATTGCTCTGGGCTCAGCCCGAATTATGAATATAGAATCACCGGGAAGCTTTACACTATGGACAATACCGAACTGGCTTCAACCAGTACGGTCGACTTTACCTCTACCGCCGCAGGTGGTTGTGATCCATTCGATATGGTCTTCTCTCCGACCATCAACACTGCGCAGTATATCGATAGTTATCTAGGCGTCAAACAATTCCTCTACAAGAAAAATGGCTCGGAATGGCTTCTAATTGGCATCCATAACAAGGACCTAAGCGATAATGATCAGAGAATCAAAGTAAAAAACATTACAATTGCTACATCTGCAATCTCAACGCGCAATGCTAACAACAAAATTCTCGCAGCAGGTAGAGTTAAGATTATAGACGGATATAGTATTATTGGTCTTACCAACGGCCAGACATACACCCTCAAAGGTTACGTAAAAGACGGCGCTACCACTGTTGCCAACAACACAGCTACTATCAACATGACTCTTGCTACAGGCGCTACTTATACCGGATCAATGGAATTCGAATTCGATTCCACGCCATATGTCGGCAAAGACCTGACAGTTGTCCAAGAGCTTTATGTGTCCGGCTCTGATACGCCCATTATCACCCATGTCGCAAGTGACGATTCGCAAACGGTCAACGTCATCACCCCCACCCTCGCAACCGACGCTGTAAATAACAAAGATACATCTAGCAAAGAACTAGAAGTAGGGCATATCGATGCGGCCGGCTCGCCTACTATCAAAGATACGGTCACATATACCGGACTTGCTCCCGGCAGCACATATACCATTAAGGGCGAAGTTTTAAAGCTCGACGGCAATGGTGATGCTACTGGTACCGCTATAGCTTCTAAGACCCATAGCTTTACAGCTAGCACAGAAGATGGCAGCGAGACTCTCACTTTTGATATCGACACAATCTCGAATTGTGCAGTCAACAACATACTCACGCTTCCATGCAAATTTGTCGTTTATGAGTATATATATTACGGCAACGGCACCTCTCCATTCGCTAAGCACGAAGATGCGCGCGATAATAAGCAAATAGTTTCCGTTAAGACTCCTGCAATCACTACTGCAGCATCAGACATCCAGAACGATACCAAGCATCTACCGGTCGGTACTACGACGGTTCTTGATAGAGTTACCTACACCAACCTTACACCTGGACAGACTTTTATTCTGGAGGGTAAGCTTATAGATCTAGAAACTGGCAATATAATCAGAAATAGTGCTAATGAAGACATTACTGCCATCGACTCGTTTGTCGCCGCCTCCGACTCCGCAACTGTAGCTATCGATAATTTCAAGAAATTTGACACCACACTTCATTATGATTACACCAAAGGAGAAAATCAAAAGAAATATGTCGTCCACCAGACGCTTAAATCTGGGGATGTAGTTCTGTATACTCATGCCGAGAATACAGACGAAAACCAAACTGTTCAAATCGGCGTTCCCAAAATGGTAACTTCCGCAACCTACAAGCGCGACGGTTCTCACCTTCTCGGCGTCGGTGACGTTACGATGAAAGATTACGTTGATTATGAGGGGCTAGTTGAAGGCGAATGGTATATGATTGTTGGCACGATGGTTGACCCGGAAACTGGCACACCGGTAGAAATTAATGACGAATTTGTCCGCAACTCGAAAACCTTTAAAGCCGGTGCTGATGGAAAAGGTACTGTCGAGCTAGAGATCAATCTCAACACGATATCTATTCAAGGTCGCAAATTTGTCGTTCATGAGCGCCTGTATCGCAGTGAAGATAAGCATGGTGATGGACGCATTCTCGCTGTTCATGAGCCAGATATAGATGAAGACGACCAAACTATCACCGTCAAGAAAGCCACCATCGGTACTGTCGCGTCAGACAAGGCAGATGGCGATAACGTTCTGAATTATGAAGAGAACCAAACCATAGTAGACAAAGTTCACTACGACGGTCTACTCATGGATGAAAAATATACACTCTACGGATATCTCTACGATAAAACCAACGACGAGCCATTGAAAGACGCTAACGACAATCTTATCACTGCCTCTGCAGCCTTTACTACATCGGCTAGGGAAGATAACGGCGATATTGAAATGGAGTTTCCTGTCAACGCTACAGATTTGCCAGGTGTAGAAATAGTCGTATTCGAGTATCTCTTCCAGGGCGAAACAGTACCTACAAAAGAAGATGGCACTGTAGATCTAGACCAAAAAGTCACAGAACACGCCGACAAAGAAGATCCAGGTCAGACTGTTAAGGTCTCTATGCGTATCGGTACTACCGCAGCGGATTCCTATGATGGCGATCAAATAATCGGCGTTGGCAAAGTCCAAGTAATCGACAACCTGCAATACGAGGGTGCTAGCGCTGGCAAGACCTACAAGGCAAAAGGATGGTTAGTCTATAAGGCCGATAGCGACGAGCATCATGCCGGCGACAAAGTCTCTTCGCCAGTAATAACTTGTATCATCGATGACGAGACCGATTATGACGAAGGAGACGACGAGGATGATGAGGAATATGATGGGGATGGAGACGACGAGGAGGGAGAAGAAGAATCTGAGGAGAAAGATGAAGAAGAGCCGACGAGGACCTGTACGCGCGACTGGGTTGAGGTTGAAGCTGAAGAGACCTTCACGATCGGCTCTGAAGATCACGAAGATACCTCCGGCGTAGCCACAATCGAGTTTGAATTTGATTCTCGCGAGCTTATCGGCCAAAAATTAGTAGTATTCGAAGAGTTATATTTGATCGACGACGAAGGTCGCGAGGAGCTCGTTGCCGAACACAAGAACCTTGAAGATAGCAACCAAACTATCACTGTTGCCACTCCAACAATCCACACAATCGCATCCGATAAAGCCGACGGCGATAAGGAACTAGCTAACGATGCCGAAGCGACTATCGTCGACAAAGTTGAGTACACCGGGCTAGTCGCCGATACTACCTATACGCTCCATGGAGTACTTGTAGATAAAAACTCCGGCGAGCGGGTTAGTGGCGGTCTTACAGAAATCACCTGGACCTTCACCCCAACGCGCGATGCTGGTGTAGAAGAGCTAGAATTCACTATTAACACCACTGGGCTAAGCGGTAAAGAAATAGTTGCTTTTGAAACTCTCTACATAGATGATGCGGTCGACGAGGAAAATTGGATCGCTGAGCACAAGGATTTGAATGATGATAGTCAGACGGTTTGGGTTAAAGTCAATAAACCAAATACTGGCCTCTTCGCTCATAGTATGGAAGAAGCAAGGCTAGTCAATCTCTATACCACCATTGGCGGCTTGGCCGTAGCGTCCATCAGCATATGGTTCGCCTACCGTTACGCCAAACATCGTAAAATTCGACAATTCTAAGTTGAAGTCGTGAACGGCAAATATTTCTCCGGGTTTTCATAGACCCGGAGTTTTGCTTCGTGTCTCTTCTTCATACGCCCAATTGCTCCGATTATAAATGGAAGCAAAATAGGTATATATAATAAGAACACGAATACATTATTTTTCCCGATATAAATAATCATATTTGTCTGTTTAGCAAAAAACTCCACCACAAACAGATGATAGTCTAATAATAAAGTGGTAATTTTTGTTACTAAGAACCGAACCCAGTCGAATAAATAGAAAGTAGGCAGAAAACCGACAAGTCCGACTAAGACTGTTAGCCCCATTGCAAGTGGGATGGTTGGCAATATCAGTATATTTGCCACTACGGAGATAATGGAAATTGAACCAAAATAATAAAGCAGGATCGGCATACACATCAATGTCGCAGAAATGCTCGCCAATACTAGCTCTGCAATAACGCCAGGATGTTCATTCGGTTTATTTCGTGGATTTTTACGGCCATAGAAGAACTCCACAAGCATTGGTTCCAGAATCATTATTCCAGCAAACGAGGCAAACGACAACAGCCAACCTATGTCTACAATATACATTGGATTCATAGCGAGAGTGATTGCCATTGCAATCAAAATGACTCTACCAGCCCCAAGTCGCCGCCCATAATACCGACCAAATACCGACATAACAGAAACGATCCCGGCACGTGTGATGCTTGCCGTCCATCCCACTATCTCTCCAAATATTATGACGAGCAACACACTAAACAATAGCCCCGCAAATCGAGACACTTTACCGAATCTTTTTCGTACAAAGCCAACAATTATACCAAGATGCGTCCCGCTAGCCACAACAATGTGCGTAAGACCGATTAAACTTAACATATCCAAAGTCTCATCGTCGAGTTCGTTTCGCATACCCAGAAGATATGCTAGACCTAGTTTCGCCTCACGTCCGCCCATCGTGTCATGCACGTTTCTGGCAAATAGTTTACGAACTTCGAGACTCAAGCTTCTCGGCTCGGGTTTCATGAGCGAAACTATTTTTGGGCGATATATGGCCCCAACAAAAGTGCCAAACCCTTTGGAGAGTTTCCCCGATACGGTTACATGATCTCCTCGTTCTGGCTCGGGTTCAAATTTACCATAAAGAAAAATTGATCCAGAAATTTTCTCATTCTGATAATACAAATCTCCTAATCTTGCACTGCTGCTGTCACCAGAAATATCTGGATCGCCTTTTATTGTGCCGGTGATTTCAATGGTTTGCCCCACCAAATCACGAAGAGGACCATCAGTATTTAGTTCGTTCAATGCTCGTATTATAGAATATACAATTATAACTAAAACTATGCCCATCATTACAGCCCTGAGCCATAGTTTCTTATCCATATTATTTATAAACATGTTACAATAGAGACATGCCAAAATCAAATGTATCTCCCAAACCAGCAACAAAATCCTCTGGAGGCAAAACTTCGAATTATATTCATACATTTATCTTTTTTGTCTTCATCGTCTTGATTTGTTCTGCGCTTGTTAATTCCTTTGGAGGGAATAGCAGAAATCTAGAAACCGTACCAATTTCTAGCGTTATCGCGCGCGCAAACGATCCGGAAGGAAATATTTCTAAAATTACCGTCGAGGGCGACAAACTCAAAATTACGCTCAAAGACAAAGATATCCCTACTGAGGAGTCTGTTAAGGATCCTGCTGGGACACTATACGACCAAGGCTTAGTCGATTACTGTTCAGCAATAGAAAACCCAGAAGAGAAAGCTTCCTGCAAGCAAGCTTACCCAACCATTGAATATGTGCAGGCAACGGATGTATGGGGTACCATTCTCGACGTCGGCCTTATTGTCTTACCAGTGCTTGCGCTCATTCTGTTCTTTTCTTACATGATGCGTCAAGCCCAATCCATGAATAGTCAGAATATCGGCTTCGGTAAAGCTAAAGCCAGAGTTTATGGTCCAGACAAGAAAAAAGTAACCTTTAAAGATGTTGCTGGCAATGAGTCCGCCAAACAAGATTTAGAAGAAATTGTCGATTTCCTTAAACACCCAAAGAAATACGAAACTCTAGGCGCTAAAATTCCTCGTGGCGTGTTGCTCGCGGGCGATCCAGGTACCGGCAAGACCCTCATGGCCCGTGCTGTGGCTGGTGAAGCAAATGTGCCATTCTTCTCCATCTCTGGTTCTGAATTTGCCGAGATGTTTGTAGGAGTTGGCGCTTCACGTGTTCGCGACCTTTTCCAAAAAGCCAAAAAGAACGCTCCGTCAATTATCTTCATCGATGAAATTGATGCCGTAGCTCACAAACGCGACGCACGCGGAGGTGCTGGTCGCGAAGACGAACAAACTTTAAATCAAATCCTCGTCGAAATGGATGGTTTCGATAACGAAACCGGCGTGATAGTTATTGCTGCGACTAACCGTGTCGACATGCTCGACAAAGCTTTGCTTCGCCCTGGCCGTTTTGATCGTCACGTCAACGTCGTTCTTCCAGAACGTAAAGACCGTCTTGATATCCTCAAGGTTCACTTTAAAAACAAACCAGTCTCGACTGATCTTGATCTTAATGCGCTTGCCGGTAAGACTGCCGGTTCGGCTGGTGCGGATCTAGCCAATATTGCTAATGAAGCCGCGATTACTGCTGCGCGTCTTGGCCACAAGGAAATTACTAATGCTGACCTCACAGAAGCCTTTGAGCGCGTTGCTATTGGTCCTGAACGCAAAAGCAAAGTCATGAACGACAAGGAGAAGCAAATAACCGCCTATCACGAGGCTGGCCACGCTGTCGTCGGGCATGTTTTGCCGGATTCTGATCCGGTACATAAAGTTACGATTATTCCGCGCGGTCGCACTGGTGGTGTCACTTGGTTCCTTCCTCCAGAAGACAAAAGCTATAAATCTATTTACGAATTGAAAGATATCCTCGCTCGCGCCATGGGCGGACGCATCGCCGAAAAACTTGTCTTCGGCCCAGAAGCCGTTACGACTGGTGCCGGCTCCGACCTCGAAAATGTCGCTACGCTCGCAAAAGAGATGATTGTCGAAGAGGGTATGGGAAACAAGACTCGCAACCTCGTGTTCCCAGAAGGTGATGTTGGTTACTATACAATCCAAGCCGGCAAGCCATATTCTGAAAAGACCGCCGAACTCATCGACGAGGAAATCAAGCACTTGTCTGAAGAAGCTTCTGCTCGCGCCGAAGCGATTCTAAAAGCCAACAAGAAAGTTCTCGATAGCCTTGCTAAGGCCCTGCTCGAGAAAGAAACTCTAGAAGAGAAAGAGCTGGAGCCGATTCTCAAACCGGCGACCATGCCAGCCTCTGCTAAGCTTCACGACTAGTTTTGTATTTATAGGGAAAATGTGCTATAATTTCCCCTATGGATTATACAAAATCGTTAGACGCAAAAAACTCTTTAGGCAAAACTATTACCGTTGCCGGTTGGGTTAATTCTCGCCGCGATCACGGAGGACTGATTTTTATCGATCTGCGTGACTTTAAGGGAATTATCCAGTTGGTCGTTACTCCTGATACTCCAGACAGTTTCCATCTTGCTGAATCGGTCCGTGACGAATACGTTTTGCGCGCTACCGGTAAAATTCGTGAACGAGCCCCAGAACTCAAGAACCCAAACATTCCTACTGGAAACATCGAGCTCGTCGTAGAAACGCTTGAGATGCTTAACCGTTCTGACACTCCGCCGGTCAACACGCACGATGAAGGCAATGAATCTAGCGAAGAACTTAGACTAAAATACCGTTTCCTAGATTTGCGTCGTCCCAAAATGCAACAACGTCTTCGTCGACGTTCGGATTATTATCGCTTTATCCGCGAATATATGTATAACCATGGCTTTACAGAGATTACTACGCCGATTTTGGCTAACTCCTCTCCTGAAGGCGCCCGCGACTTTCTTGTCCCGTCTCGTCTTCACCCTGGGAAATTCTATGCTCTTCCACAAGCGCCACAACAGTTCAAGCAGCTCTTAATGGTTGGTGGCGTAGAACGCTACTTCCAAATCGCTCCCTGCTTCCGTGACGAAGACCCTCGCGCCGATCGTTTATATGGCGACTTCTATCAGCTCGACCTAGAAATGTCGTTCGTTGAAGATGGCGAAGTAGTGCGTAGCACCATTGAACCACTTTACCTTGCTCTAGCGACTGAATTTGCCAAGAAAATGCTCGTAATACGGTCCGAGCCGGCCAAAGCCTACATCCCAAAGGGCGGAGTCGTACCACGCTTACCATACGATTTTGCAATGAATACATATGGCGTCGATAAACCAGATCTTCGCTATGGAATGGAGCTTATTGAGCTTACTGAAGTGTTTAAAGACACTGACTTTAAGGTCTTCAAACAGCCTTGCGTGAAAGCTCTTTGCGTTAAAGGTGGCGCTAGCTTAACACGCTCACAAATCGATGCTTTCACAGAGAAAGCCAGAAAGCTTGGCGCCGGTGGTCTTGCATATATATTATATACAGAAGAAGGCGCTAAATCTCCGATTCTCAAGTTTATGTCTGATTCAGAAATCGAGAATGTTCAAAAACTCACCGGGGCAGAAGTTGGTGATGCTGTATTCTTTGGCGCGGACGAACGCGCAAAAGTCAACAAAGTACTCGGCCAACTCCGCATTGAGTTCGCTGACCATTTTGGCTTGAAGCACAATGACGAGATAGCCTATACTTGGATTATTGATTTTCCATTCTACGAATGGGATGAGAAGGCTAAGAAGCTCGACTTTGGCCATAACCCATTCTCTATGCCAAAAGGTGGACTTGCTGCACTTGAAGCTGCTAAGACCGACGAAGAGAAATTAGCAATTGTTGCCGACCAGTACGATATGGTCATGAATGGTTACGAGGCCGCTTCCGGCGCAGTTCGCAATTACAATCCAGAAATCATGTACAAAGTCTTCAATATCCTCGGCTTTAACAACGAGTATGTCGAAGCACGCTTTGGCGGTATGCTTAATGCCTTCAAGTTTGGCGCGCCACCACACGCTGGTTGTGCTCCTGGTCTTGATCGTATCTTCATGGTTCTCGAGGACGAAGAAAATATTCGCGATGTAGTCGCCTTCCCGAAGAATGGGTCAGGTATGGATCTCATGATGGATTCGCCATCGCCCGTTGATCAAATTCAACTCGATGAAGCTCATCTCGCCATCTTAGAAGACAAAGACTAGTGTTATAATATAGGCATATGCCTAATATAAATCCAGATGAAATATATCATAGGCCCATTTCTGGCCGCCTGAAAGATGCCAATAGCACGTCCGAAGTGCCAAAAGAAGAGGCTAAAATCATCTCGTCGAACGTTGAAGGTTCGGAAGAGTATGAACGCGAGAAGCAGCTATGGCGTGAAGGTCAATCTGTTCGCTTAAACGATGGGTTTCGTACAAAGTTCATCTTCTTATGCGTTGCAATTGCTAGCTTGATTCTCGCCAACGGGCTTTACGGCGCTTTCTTGCCGGTCATTAGCTATATATTATATGCCGTCAGCGGCATATTAGCCGTTTATATTATTTATTATCTCATTCGTCAAAGTAAAATTTCCTACGATTCTCGCAAGTATAAAAAACAACGAAAAAAGCACCCCACCACACCCATTCAATGATATAATAACCTTATGGCCAAATTTAAGTTCAAATCCGTCGTTGCTCTTGCGAACGCCAGACTTTCTGTAAAAGCCGCTGCAATCTTGCTTGCTAGCTCTACGCTCGTTTCGGCACTACTTGGTATTTTTCGCGACCGTCTTTTGAACTCTTATTATCTCAAGACCTATCCGACCGGTATCGACGCGTATACAGCCGCCTTTACCATTCCAGATTTCATGTTCTTCATTCTAACATCTGGCGCCCTCGCTGTTTCCTTCGTCCCAGTGTTCAATGAGCGTCTCATGAAAGGCAACAAAAAATCCGCTTGGGAACTGTCTACTTCACTGTTAAATTTCCTAGCATTAATTACTCTTATTGCCAGCGTTTTAATCATGATTTTTGCAGACCCGCTCGTCCGCCACGTTGTTGGCCCCGGCCTAGACGAGTCTGGCACCATTCTGGCCATCAATATGATGCGCGTGATTGCGATTAATCCATTCTTATTTTCTATTTCTACTGTTATCGCATCCATTCAGCAAGCTCTCGGTCGTTTCGTTTTTTATGCACTCGCTCCAGCCATGTATAACATCGGTATTTTGCTTGGTATCACCATTTTCACCGGCGGAATCAATATTTTTGGATGGCAGATTTTTGAAGGCGGAATTATGGGTGTCGCCATCGGCGTGGTCTTTGGCGCAGTCCTACAGCTCATCACTTCGCTCATCGGACTCTTCGGATTTGGTTTTGATTATAACTTTAGGATTAACCGCAAGAATCAAGGGTTCAAGAGCGTTTTGAGACTATTACCGGCACGCTCGCTTGACCAGGGAATTGACTATGTAAACACGCTCGTTTCCACGAATCTATCTTCGCGTATGGGCGCAGGTGTGCTTCGTAGTTTTCAACAGGCCAACACTCTTCACCAGATGCCAGTTTCGCTTATCGGCGTAGCTATTTCTACTGCTTTCTTTCCACAGCTCACGGAAGAGCTAGGACGAGGCGACAAAAACAAATTCCAAGATTCGTTCCGCACTGCACTTCGCATGATCATTTGGATTGCCTTGCCAGTTTCACTTATTGCATTCTTCGCGCGCGGTTACATAGTAAACTTCATCATGAACGGCGGTGACATGCTGATTGCTACCATTCTCGGTACGTTTATTGTAGCTATTTTTGCACAAAGCATTTTCCATATTGCCTCGCGCGGCTTTTATGCCTATCAAGATACAAAGACTCCACTCATCGTCAGCATTATCGCTATCGGCACAACTATTGGCCTATCTATTTTATTCTACGACCAAGGCTATGGTCCAGAAGGGCTTGGCTGGGCTCAGAGCATCGGAGCAGTCTTCGAGATTATTATTCTACTTACCATTTTGAATCGTCGCTCTGGCCATAAGCTAATTAATAGGGAATTTTTCAAATCAATTGAGAAGATGTTTATTGCCGGTGTCATCACGGCGTGCGTGGCATATTCTATGACTAAATTCCTTCCTTTGATGGCTACGGATAATTCGTTCCTTGCCACCTTCCCGAAATTCTTTGTAATTACCGTAGTATCTATTATTGCCTACCTAGGATCTTGCTACTTCCTCAATATTTCCGAAGCGAAGCCAATTTTCAAGAAGATCAAAAAGATTCTTTTCCGCAATACCGACTAATATGCCTAGGCTTAAATTAAGCAAAAACATTGTATATAATAATATAATATATTTAAAGTCAAGACTTGCGCTAGACAACAAGCCTTGCTAAAATACATACTATCGCTCTCAAAATCAGAAGTCGATATGAGCGAGAAAACAATTAACAGGAGGCAATTCGCCTAATGCGTATCAGGCTAAAGCGTGTAAACCGCAAGGTAGAGCGTAAACAGTCTAAGATAGCTCCTGCCCCATGGCAAGAGTTCATCGAAATTTAAGGGGTTATTTCAGTTCCCGCAAGGGAACTTTTTTTTTGCCAAAAATCTGCTATAATCATCTGTATGAAAAACAATCGCACTCTCTTAATCTGCATCATTACCATTGTTGCTCTTTTTATCGGGGCAATAGTCATCGTTCCACAACTAACCAAGAAACCTAGCGACGATATAGAACCGAGTAATCTTGATATCTCCGGATATGACCTCAATAAGTTCATCGACGCCAATGAAGATAACGGCGGCATCGCTGATCATGTAAAAGGTGCCGATATCGAGTCGGCCAAAGTTGTGCTTTTTGAGTACGCCGATTACCAGTGTTCTGGATGCGCTACAGTTAATCCATGGATTAAAGAACTTCTAGCAGAATATGGTGACGAAGTAGCCATCGTCTATCGTGACCTTCCCCTTACTAGCATTCACCCCAACGCTATAGCGGCCGCTTCAGCTGTTGAAGCTGCCGGGCTTCAAGGCTACTGGGAAGAATATGGCGATTTGGTCTTCGCCAACCAAGCTGAGTGGTTCTATTCCACTGGCTCCAAACGCACTGAATACTTCGCAAATTACTTCAATACAGTATCGGGCGGGAAAGGCGATGTCAATAAGTTTAAGGCCGATATGGCCGGAGAAGCCGTTAAGGCCAAAGTCAATTTTGACCGAGCAATCGCCGAATCGCTCGGTATTGTTGCTACCCCAACCATCTTCGATGCTAACGGCAAAGAAATTGACTGGGCATCTGCCGATTCAACTAAAACAGGCGTAATAAATTTCTTCAGAAACTACTTCAACGAAGCTCTCGGTAGGGAAGAAACACCAGTAGAAACCACAGAAGAGACCTACGATTATTACTATTAAAACAAAATACCCCGAAAGGGGTATTTTTTGTTGACTCGTGATTCTGCTTATGCTATTATAATACCAGTAGAGCCAGAGTCATAAAACAGCTAAAATGTTACCATTAATTAATCAAAGGTTATTAATGTCTAATCGTAATACTATACGTAACAATAATTTTCACTATAGTCTCACCACTCTTTTTGCCTCATCTCTGACAATTCTCACTCTTTTATCACTCTCCATCCTCTCTTCCCCTAAAGCCTCTGCCGACTCCTCCGCCGATGTTAATGTTTCTGTAACGGTACCAGCTACCTGTTCTCTCACTGCTAATCCCGATACTCTCTCCACTACCATCACTCCAGGCAATACTGGTACTATAGGTACTAGTACCATTAAAGCTATATGTAATGATCCAGCCGGTCTAGCCGTCTATGCTGTAGGCTATACTAACGATACCTATGGCAATAACAATCTAGCTAGTACTGTAGGAGGAACCACTATCAACATTCCTACCGCCATAGCTTCTTCTCCTTCTACTTCACAATGGAACATGACCATCAATGCTGTTTCTGGCGACTTCGCTCCTACTATCCCTCAAGACTTTGAGAATACTGCTCATATCATTCCAACCCAATATACTAAAGTAGCCTATCGTAATACTATGACCGACATGGGTACTAATGCTACCGGAGCCCAGTTCAATGCTACCTTTACTGCTTACATTGGTCCTACCCAGGCGGCAGGGACGTATAATGGGAAAGTTAAGTTCTTGCTTGTTCATCCTAACGTCATCGACTCTTCTACCAATCCTGCTACGGAGGCTCCGAGCGCCTTGCCAACCATGCAGACTGTATCTACGTGGGGAAGCTCTGTCACTGCCGGACAAGAAGTCACAAGCGTTGATGCGCGCGACGGTAAGCTTTACACAGTCGCAAGATTGGCTGATGGCCACCTCTGGATGACTCAGAACCTTGACCTCGACCTAGACTCCACAAGGACCTATACATCCGCAGACACGGACCTCCCCGCAAACGCCACATGGACACCAAGCACTTCAACATACGCATCCAACAACATTAGCGCATGGGAATGGTCTCATACCGCCCCTAGGTCATATGATCCAGGAGAATTGTACTGGGGTGGGGACATAGATTACACTTACATGAACCAGACTCTTAACGCTGCCGGTGACACTCACTATCATGCAGGCAACTACTATAACTGGACTGCCGCAGTAGCCATGAATGATAGTACAAGCCAAACTGTCGATGAGACTACGGTCGATCAATCCATTTGCCCAGCTGGCTGGACGCTCCCAAGACCTGGGTATGGTGACGGCACGCTCTACGGCATACTTAGCGGATACGATGCGAATACTAATGCTGTCATCGGTGAGGGTACTCACTATGTCGCTAGCGGCTATAACGCCAGTGACGCCCCAATATATTTCACCTATGTAGGAAATGTAATTAGTAACTCAGGCATTTCTGGGGCGAACAGTACCAGCTATTATTGGACAAATGGCGTAGGCGGTTCTTCCGAAGCGTATGACCTGCGGTCTTATGGATATCATAGCGACGTGTTCAATTATTCATCTGGCACTACAAAAAATGGCCGGGGTTTCGGAAAGTCAATTCGCTGCATAGCGCGCCCAGTTTCTTCAACGGTCGTTTTTGCACCAGAATAATCAACGAGCTACTTTCTAGGACAAAAAGAAAAGAAGGCCACACGATCGAAGATCTCACCCTTCTTTTCCTCCTCCCGAAAAAAGCTCAAAGCCCCTGGCATGCAGGGGTTTTGAGCTAAGAAATAACGTATCATTATTTCACACTTTTCTGGCGGAAGGGACAGGATCGCATGATCGAAAGCTTCGCTTTCGATAACGAACCTGGCTCGAACCCTGCTTCTTCTGACGAAAAAGTTTTCAAAAACGACCCTTGCTAGGGCCATTTCTAAAAACTTCCTGGCGGAAGGGACAGGATTCGAACCTGCGAGGCGTTAACCTGCTGGTTTTCAAGACCAGTGCCATCAACCACTCGGCCACCCTTCCGCGTAGCATTATTTTATCACAAAACTAACGTCTATGCTATAATAGATACATGAAATCACGCTCCTATAAAAAAGCCTTTACTGTACCAGAAATGCTAGTTGTCTGCGCGTTTGCGGCGCTTCTTCTCATTCTCTTCTTTATTCAGAAATCAAATGTTGACGCCATGTCTCGTGATGAAAAGCGCAAAACTGCTATTAATGCCATGTATTACGCACTTGAGGAAGGTTTTTATGAGGCCAACCATTATTATCCGGAAGAAATTACCGAGGATATACTCACTGTAATAGATCCAGAACTCTTTACCGATCCTAACGGCGCATATATCAATACCGACTACGGTTCTTATTCGTACGAAGCCACCAATTGCAAAGATGGCAAGTGCAAGAGCTACACTTTGCGCGCAGAGCTCGAAAAAGAAGACGATTATATAAAACGCAACCGTAACTAAAGGAGGTTTCCATGAAAAAAGTACTTAGTTTTGACGTCGATCAGACGCTCAATGTTGCCAAAACGCCAATTCCAGACGAAATTGCTGATCTTTTGATTGGCTGTTTGCGCGCTAATTTTGCCATTTGTCCGATCTCTGGTCAGAAATTCGATCAGTTCCTTATCCAAATTGTCGACCGCCTAGTCGAGCGTGGCGCTAAACCTGCCGAACTAAAAAACCTTCATCTATTCGTTGCTCAAGGAACCCAGTATTATCGTTTTGACGAGACCAAGAATGATTGGGAACAAGTATATAGCTTCCCACTTACCGACGAACAAGTAGGGAAAATCACCGATGCTATCCGTACCGCCGCAAAAGAACTTGGCTATTGGGAAGAAGATAAGCTCCAAGAGGGCGACGAAATCATCGAGAATCGCCTCTCGCAGGTTACTTTCTCCGCTCTCGGGCAGAAGGCTGGTACTAAAGAAAAATACGCTTGGGACCCGGACTGCAAGAAACGCGAACAGATTGTCAAACGCGCCAAAGAACTCGCGCCAGAGTTTGATTACGAAATTGGCGGTACCACCTCCATTAATGCTATCACTCCAGGAATGAACAAAGTCTTCGGCATGACTCACCTTATGGAAGAACTCGGCGTTCAGAAAGAGGATATTCTGTACTTTGGCGACATGACTCAGCCCGGCGGGAACGACTACCCAGTAGTCCAGATGGGCATCGACACTATTACCGTCCGTACACACGAAGATACGGCCTACGCTCTCCGCGGCGTCCTCGGTGTCACCAATAAGCTCTAACGCGGTTGTAAAACCACACGGAAGCGCTTACTCCGCTTGCGTTTTTCTAAGGTAGATAGTAGAATTAACTGTATGAAGACATATATTATTGGCAACTGGAAAATGAACTTTACCGTAGGGGAGTCATCACTCTTCCTGCACAAATTATTACAAAGAGTCCGTTCCTATCGTGATATTGAAGTCGTAGTGTCTCCATCACTTATGGCTCTCCAATCATTGTCTCTCCAGACCGACCGACGCAAGATTAAGCTTGCAACCCAAAACTTCTACCATCGTGATTTCGGCGCTTTTACGGGCGAAGTATCTATAGCCCAGCTTCGTTCTCTCGTTGACTATGCAATCGTTGGACATAGCGAACGTCGCTACATTTTCAACGAATCGGATAAAGATATTCGTGCTAAAGTAGCCGCTGCCCTTAGGAACGGTCTTACGCCTATTCTATGTATTGGTGAAACAGATTCTGAACGCACTTTCGGCGAAACTGCAGATGTGCTTCGCGATCAGCTTCTAGGAGGTCTTTCTGAAGTCTCGGCCGAAGAAGTATCTAAATGTATTATCGCCTATGAGCCAGTCTGGGCCATCTCTGGTCACGATAAAGCAGCGAAGGTTGCCTCCCCGCTCGATGTGAAAGACGCCTTTGCGCTCATCCGCAAGATACTTAAAGAGACCTACGGCAAGGAAACGGCTGAAGACACTCCACTCCTCTTTGGCGGTAGTGTTAAATCAATAAATGCAGAGTCGTATTTACTCCTTGAGGACTGTAATGGCCTACTAATTGGTGGAGCGAGTTTGATTGCATCGGAATTTACTGATATAATAGAAATTGCTAAACGAGTAAAAGATGCCAACGCACAACACTAGAAAACCCGTACGATACATGGACTTCATCAGTCGGAAGCCTTCCGAGAATTCCGATCCACTTGCTTCGCGTCCAGAAACGCGTCCCGTCCAGCGACCACGCCACATCGAAAAGGCGCCTTCTGTCGCCGATCAAATTCCTCCCAAAGGTGCACATATTGAAAGAACTACTTCGACTGCTCATAGGCCAGAACCAAAAATCGTTGTTAAAAAAGACGCCGAAAAAGCATTTATTTCCCGTGAACCAGCTACTTCACGCGACCTCTATCCTGAACCAGCCAGCCAAAACAAGACCGAATTCACTACTAAACCATCCAGCCATATAGATCGCCCAGTCGCTGAATCGCCTACTACACAACCAGCCGGCCCGAAGAAGGATGAAAAATCTAACGCCTCCACGGAAAACAGTGCATTTTTGTTGAACGGTAAATCCCCGTTTTTGCCTCATTATTATGTCGACAAACGCCCGTTATCAAATTCCATTCCTGATAAGAAGAAGGGCGGGCAGTTTGAAAAACTATCTTACCTCGGCGTCGGCGAGCAGGGAGCCGATTTTACTCATAAAAACATTTATGATAAGCCCGAAGAGCCGTCCGATATTCAACGTGACTCCTCAGATTCTGAGCCAGTCAAGATAATTGATAACACCAAAAAGAAACATGGTGCGCCTACATGGCTAATCATTCTTATTACGATTATTCTTGGCGCAGGTGTAGGCGCTGGCGTCTACTTCCTCCTCCCGAAGTAGCGTTCTGAATGCAAAAAAACTAAGCGCGAATACGCGCTTATTTTGCAATTATGATAATAAAAAATGCCCCTGCGGCATATCCCTATTGTAATGGTGCGGGTAGAGAGAATCGAACTCTCATCTCAAGTTTGGAAAACTTGCATACTAACCACTGTACTATACCCGCACAGCAGACTAATTATATATAATTTATGCTACAAATACAAGGGTATAATAGGTAGCAAACATTAACAGCATCAGCCCACCCTCGATACGGTTAATCTTGTGATTAGTAACAGAGAAGATGAAAAGCAAAGCCGCGGAGCCAACTAAAGCAACTAAATCTATCACGGAAAATGCCCCAGGAGTTACTGCGCCAAAGATGGCTACAGGAATACCTAGAACCACGCAAATATTAAAGATGTTTGACCCTAGGATATTTCCGAGGACCAACTCCGTCTCGCCTTTCTTAGCGGCTACTACTGTTGTGACGAGCTCTGGAAGCGACGTGCCAAGAGCAATAACGGTTAAAGCAATCACTCGCTCAGAAATTCCTATTGCCGAAGCGAGGGAAGAAGCTGAATCAACTACTAAATTCGATCCAATGACGATACCGGCAAGGCCAAGCACAGTAAATAACAAAGATAATCCCAGCTTCCATTTCGGTTTCTCGCGCTTCTTATTCTTGTCGCGCGAGTGCAAAGCCATAGAGATAAGGTAATACAAAAAGATGCAGAAGAAGAGTAGAATCGCTACACCGTCAGAACGGGTAATTTGATTGATCTCCGCAGAATTAAGCTGAACATCAAGGAACAGGACCACGAGAAGGGAAGAAATCAGAATACAAATCGGTATCTCTTTCCGGATGGTCTCCTTGCGGATAGCTAGGGGGCGAATAAAGGCTGCAAGGCCTAGAATTAGTAGAATATTTAAAATATTTGAACCGATCACATTGCCAAGTACCATATCAGTCGATCCAGAGGAAAGCGCTTTGATAGAAACAGCAAGTTCTGGCGCGGATGTACCGAAAGCAATAATTGTTAGGCCAATAAGAGTCTTCGACACCTTGAAATTAGTTGCCGTCGAAGCGGCTCCATCCACAAAGAAGTCAGCCCCTTTAATAAGCAATACAAAACCAACTACGAGTAAGATAATCTGCCATACGATATCCATAAGCATATTATAACATAGTCTTCTTCGTAATATATAGGATAGAAAAAATAGTATCAAGCGATACTATTTTTTCTGTGGGGTGGGATATCGGGATCGAACCGACGACCTTCTGGACCACAATCAGACGCTCTAACCATCTGAGCTAATCCCACCAGAGTCCCTAAAATTGTACCACAATTTAGAGGCTTTGGGAAGGACTAGGACTATATACAGGTATAGCCACCATCAACAGGCATAATGAGACCGGTGACGTAAGAGGCTTCCTTCGAGGCCAAGAACACTGCGGCTCCATCCAATTCGCCTGGCTTTCCATATCTTTCCATCGGTACGTGGATTCTGGCAAATTCCTGGAATTGCGGGGTATCAAGCACTTGCTTCGTGAGTTCTGTTTCGAAATAGCCTGGGCAGATAGCGTTGCAAGTTACACCCTTAGTCGCAAGCTCTGCAGCCACGGCGCGAGTAAAGTTTACTACACCACCTTTAGAGGCGTGATAAGCAACGGTATGAATCTCGGTATTACCAACCAAACCGTACATAGAAGCGATATTGATGATACGACCGTAATTTTTTTCGGCCATAACTTTTCCAAAAGCTCGCGTCATCTTAAATACACTGGTAAGATCTGTCGCAATGGTGAAGTCCCATTCTTCATCCTCCATTTCTAGCACGCCCTTGTCTTTCGAGCTACCAGCACAGTTTAACAGGATATCTACTTTGCCGTATTCGTCGCAGACTTTCTTCACAGCTTCATTTATTTCCTTGCTAGAAGTCACGTCTACCTTTACGGGCAAGACCTTCACTTTATAAGTCTTTTCTAACTTCTTTTCTAGTTCCTCTAGGCGCTCCATACGACGTGCAAGTATAGCAAGATTAGCTCCCTGTTTCGCAAATGCCTCCGCCATTTGTCGACCGAGCCCACTACTCGCCCCTGTTACGACAGCTACTTGTCCTTTTAGACTAAACATAAAACTCCTTTCTTACTAATATTATATGCGGTATGGCTAGGTTATTACAACCCTAGACATTCTTATTCAAATATTCTATTGCCATATTGGCAGCCACGGCCCCATCCGCTGTCGCCGTCACTAATTGATGCAAATGCTTTGCGCGAGTATCTCCAGCGCAAAACACGCCCGGAGTACTAGTAGTACAGGTTTCGTCAGATTTGATATACCCCTGGTCATCCAGCTCTACAAGATTCTTAAATCTAGAGTTGTCAGACTCGCGCCCAATCGTCACGAATAGTCCATCTATAGAGAGAGAAGTTTTATTACTCTGCTCCCCAGAAGTTTTCAACTCAATATCCGTTAGGCTATCATCTCCTATCAAGGCTGATATCACGCTGTTTGGCACAATCACAAGGTTATTCAAGGTTTTAGCCTTTTCTACTAGGTGTTTTTCAGCCCTTGGCTCTGGCTTACGAAAAATCCAATAGACTTTTGAACAAACTCCAGCCAAATACATTGCCGAATAAGCTGCGGTATTTCCGCCACCGTATACTGCTACCGGTCTATCTCTATAAAGTAAGCCATCGCAAGTTGCACAATAGCTCACACCGTGGCTAGTCAGTTCTTCCTCTCGCGGCAACCCAATCTTGCGTTCTCTTGAACCATTAGCAATAATCACTGCACCGGCAGAAATATTATCGTCGTCAGTCTCTATCTCGAATCTACCGTCTTCAGAAGATATTTTCAGCACTTCTGCCGTCATTATTTTTCCACCGAATTGCTTCACTTGGCTATGCATATTTTCAGCAAATACAGCGCCAGTTGCCCCAGGTAGACCAGGATAATTTTCGAGTTTATTTGTTAATAAGATCTGTCCTCCAGGAGTAGTTTTTTCTATTAAGATCACAGATTTCTTGGCTCTTAAGGCATAGATAGCCGCGGTCATTCCAGCTGCCCCAGCGCCAATAATCGCAATATCACATTTTTCCATATTTTTATTCTAGCACAATCAACTAAGCTAAGCGAGGCCCTAAAGATTGAACACACGCTTGACAAAAAAACAAGCATATGCTATAATAAAAGCATATGTTCCCAACTGGGGGAGGGAAACAAGATCATTAAACTTTAGGAGGGAGTATTAAAATGGCAAAAGACCGCTGGAGCATGGGCAACACGCCCGATAATGCTACACCCGTAAGTAGACGGACCCCGGTTCTCCCGGTTCAGGCTGGCTCACAAAGGACATCCCCGTCCGAAGATCTGCCCGTAAAGATAATTTATCAAAGCGGCAGGGAAATAACCCTTACGGAGGAAATGACTTCAACATATGGCCCGCTGATCAACGCTGTGATAATACCCGTTGCTAAGCGAAACGCTGAGACGAGGGAAAGAACTGCCAGACGTTTCTGGCGCTTGAATCTGCATGTTGATAGGCCCACCTTCTTTGACGATGGACAAATCATAAACAGGGCGAAAAGCGTTGGCCTTGATGTCAGCGACCCCGTGGAAGCCGCCAAGGCAATGAACTTTGTCGCAAAATATTTCGTGGTAGACGAAACTGGAGAACCTATTGTCAGAGACGGTAGATGGATCGAAGCCGAACCTGCCGACTATAGGCCCGCACCTATTAGCAATCCGCCGACCACATAACCACTCCCCCAGAACCAGGCGCCCAAAAAGGGCGCCTTTTTATTATGCTTATACTTTAATTTACTACGCGTCAAGCTTATGGTATAAGTATTGACAAAATTGCTTATGTGTGATATAATGGTCTCAGTCTGTATAAGAGCGTGTTAGATCTTATATAAACGGTCATTAAAACCGAATCATCCCAGACACAAACGCATTGTCTGGAATCAAATACGAGTCATAATTTTATTTAGGGAGGGGAAATACATGTTGGGACACGTTATACTTGTGGTGGTAGCCACCGTAGTCGGATACATGCAGTATCTGAACATACAGAACCACCGTATGAAGACTTATTTCGAAACTTACGAAGTAAGTCGAGAAGATCGAAACAACCTTTCAACCGAAGAAACCAGGGACCGAATTGCATTAGCCTTCAGGTTAATAATATGGTGCTTATGCGCCATATTTAGCCTGTGGGGCAATCTCCTGGGAGCCATCCTCACGACGGTTTTTACCGTTGAGGCCGTATGGCATATCTTCAAGGAAGCGTTCAGCGCCGACAAGTCCAGGGCATCAGCCCTGAACTGCTTATTCTTTCCCTTTGCGGGATTGATTATGGCGTACGCTATGAAGGGTCTCGGGATTATCCCGGGCATCCTGATAGGGCTAGTAATCGTAGGTATTCCTACAGCCCTGAACTGGATTAATCGTAACGGAACAACCACGGAACGAAGGGGGTGAAATTCGTGTTTAAGCGTTTCCCCGTGCTGGCCACAATTATCGTTGCTGTGCTGATCTGTCTTCTGATCTGGGGAGGCTGGACCCTGGCCTACAACCAGGGTTGGGTTGCACAAGCACCCAGCTGGGATGTCCTGACTGGTAGTGCCCCCTCAGAAAGGAGCATGCTTGTCCCGACGCCCACAGCAGAACCGACAGTTCCGGAGCAAAAGGCAGCGCCTACTGCGCCGCCTGCGGATGAGCCGACGACAGTTCCGGAGCAAAAGGCAGCGCCTACTGCGCCGCCTGCGGATGACCACGTTGCTCCACCCGCTGAGCCCACAAAGGCTCCAGAGGCAGTCTATACTCTTACTGGCAAGACAGTGTCTTTCACCATGAAGGGTGCCGACTCAAAAGAGAATAAGGTCACCCTCGAAACATTCACCTATAAAGGCGGATGGCAAAGAGGATCGGACAGCTGGTTCATCGCTAAGGATGGGAATCTCGAGAAAGAGACGCCCGAATCCTTCGGTACACCTATTTCCGGAGATGACTGGGCAAAAAAGACCAGTAATTGGCTAAAACGCGCAGTCTCGGATCCTTGGACCCTGACATGGTTCAGGTTCCAAATGCATCGGGAAAGCTTCTCTGACATGGAGAAGGTAAACCAGTATGCAAAAAATCTCGCCGACCTCCCCACTAACGAATATGATGAAATCGCAAATGCGACTCTATCACATTTCTTTAAGAGGGTGAACAATGGCCGCGCTGAGGTTGATCCAAACTGGGGTCTCGAAGTAATGCTTCGTGAGCCCGGCAAGGGCAAGGGGACCTTAGAGCTGTTCGCAAGAACTAACTCTGACGGGAACCATACACCGGACCTGCTGGTCACGTTCTATGCCAAAGGAGAGAGCACCAGCTTTATCTCCTATAAGAAGGCCTGGAGCGTAGCAGCGAAAGCTGCTGGAGTCAGCTCTAACAAGTTCAAGCCTCGCGCCTACGTCAATCTGACGGAAGGAGGGACTTGGAAATGGAAGGTAGCTGGCGGCGGCAGCGGCGGTAATCCTCCTACGGATGCACCGACCTCAACGCCAAAACCTGATAAAGACCGGCCGACGAAGGACCCCAAACAGCGCCCGACGCCACCGGTTGGCGGCGGAGAAGTAAACCCGAAGAATTCGGAGGATCCGCATACGACGAATCACACCGAATCCACTCCGGCGCCCAAGGTGACGGAAGCCCCGAAGCCAACGGCTACTCCCACTCCGGTGCCAACCGCAGTTGTCCGTCCTACGGAAAACTGCGAAACTGTAGTACCGAATCCAGTCCGTGAGGACAAGAACACGCCGCCGCCCTCAAACGGTGAGCACAATGTTCCCACGGAAAAACCCGGTGGCGTTGCTGATGACAGCTTCGACCCTGATAGCATTTAACTCGTAGCACCTTATTCGCCTAGGCGGTTCTCCGCCTAGGCATACCCAAGTTTGTTTCTGAGATGATTCGGCTTTAGACTACGACGTATTTTAACAATTCGGCTAGTCAAAAGAAAGATTCTAGAGGTCATTTTTTCAATTACCCCTAGAAAAATAATATCAATCGTGTTAATCTATTAATCAACCTATAAGGAGTTATTATGAAAAACATTAAATCTGTTCTTGGCGTTGCGGTCGTTACTGCTATTGCCGGAACTGCTTTAGTTGCCTCCAACGCTTCTGCTTGGGGTGACTCTGACGGTGGTCGTAAATCTTACACCATCGAGGAAATCAATAAGGGTGCTATTGACGATCAAATCGTCTTTAACTCTATTTCCGACAACCCTGACTTGAACGAGCTTTACTTCGTTCAAGCCCGTGCCGCTGACGCAGAGAATGTCTGGAATGCTAATGACATCGAAGTCGAGAACGGCAAAGAATATATCGTACGTCTTTACGTCCACAACAACAACCCTCGTGGTACGGAAATGGTCGCTAAGGGCGTAGCTGCTAACGTTAATGTTCCTACCGAATCTGGTAAATCTGTTACCGTTACTGGTACCATTAGCGCTGAAAACAGCAAACCGGCTAAGGTTTGGGACGAAGTCGTCTTCAAATCTGAAACCAATACCTTCCACCTTGAATACGTTAAGGGCTCTGCTCTTATCGAAAACAAGGGTAAAATCAACAATACCAAACTTAGCGACAACCTCGTGATGGGTGGTACTACCCTCGGTTACGATTCACTTAACGGTGAAATCCCTGGCTGTTTCGGCTACGCTGCTATTGTCACCTTCCGTGTCAAGGCAGTTTACGACTATGACTTCTCTGTCACCAAGCTCGTTCGTCTTGCTGGTGAAACCGAATGGAAGAAACAGGTCTACGCCAAAGTTGGTGATACTGTTGAATACAAAATTACCTACAAAAATACTAGCGACTCTCTTGAGAAAGACGTTGTCCTCTTCGATAAGCTAGGCAGCAACCAAACTTACGTTCCTGGTTCTACCAAACTTTACAATTCGAACTACAAAGACGGTCTTGCTCTTAAAGATGGTCTAACCACTTCTGAAGGTATCAACATCGGTGATTACAAAGCTAACGCCGCTGCTGTCGTCACCTTCCAAGTTACTATGAAAGATGACAACCTCGGTTGTGGTGGTGATAACGTTCTCCGCTCTTGGGCTCAAGGTTATATCGGTCACGAAGAAACCATGAAACAAGATTACGCTGATGTTCTCATCTACAAAGGCTGCCCAAAGAATGAAAAACCTGTTGATCCAGTTCAACCTGCTCAACCGGAACTTCCATCTACTGGTGCTTCCGACATCGCTGCTACCGCCCTTGGCGCTGGCTCCCTTGTCACAGCCGCTGGTTACTTCTTGACTAGCCGCAAACGCTTCTAAGCTTGACCGCTCCCGAAGCCATTGTTAAACGGATTTCCCCCGAGTCTTACGACCCGGGGGATTTTCGTTTCAGATTATCTTTTATTACCTGGCCCCATCCTACCGCCAGGCTCTATTCTGCCAGACCCCACCTGGGTAGTTTTCTCAGACAATGTTACGGCTGTGTAGAAATCGTTGTTGATGTATATAGAATACGTTTTACCATCCTCGAATGCGTCACTACTGAGTGAGGCGTGTTGAAAACTCTTAGCGCTACTATGCCTCAATACAATTTCGCCATTTGCATCAGTCACCTTGATTGTTGTCCCGGCGCCATAGGTCGATCCGAAGAATATCGATATAGAATTCTTCTCAGAAGCAGGAACTGGCGCTACCGCCATTCCGCTGGCACCGACCGCCACTATTGACCCGCCGTTGTAAACAACGCCTGTCTCTGCATCGAGCGCACCGTTTCCACTGTTGGTTGGGCCATCGACAATGACGGTACCACCATTTACATAAAAAGCTCCATTACTATCGATGCCATCGCCAGTAGAGTTCACGTATAGACTCCCGCCATTGATAGAGATCGCGTAGGCATTTGAGCTTTGCTGATATCTGCTCATATTTGGCGACGAACCATCATTCCCGCCAGCAGCATTTATCCCGTCGTCGCTTGCTACTATAGACACGTCTCCGCCATTGATAGTGATTTTTGCACCCTCTAGACCTTCGTAACTTTTAGATATTTGGACAATCCCGCCATTTATTTCGAGCGACGATTCGGCATGTACACCGTCATCGCCGGCATTTATAGTAATCACTCCACCATCTATCTTAATCCAGCCTTTACCCACCTCTTCGCTATTATTGGATTTTATCGCATCGCCGCCAGATATAATTTCAAATGTACCATCCACGATATAGACCGAATCTCTTCCGCGAATACCTTCATCCTTCGCATCGATAACATAAGATCCAGAGTTAATCTTTAAATCGTCTTTACCAACAATACCGTCCTCATAATTTGCCTGCACCTTAAGTAGGCCTGCGCCCTGCAAAACAAGATCATCATGCGAGAATATCGTACCACATACGTCTTCATCCCAATCATAATAAACGGAGCCGTCAATAAGTGTGTTCGTGCTGTCTTCACTCGTTTCTATGACCACAAGTTTAGCTTCCGCAACATAGATTGCTGGCCCACTATTATTAGTGATAGAAACATTATCTAGTATCAGTTTCACTGCTCCGATAGAAGTAATTTCAACATATCCATCAGTCAGCTCTCCAGTTAGAGTATACACACCAGGATCGGTGATTAATGTTTTGCCTGTCCCAGAAAGTTCAATCGATTTAGCTTTATATTTTTCCCAATTTTCACTAGTATCATTGATATTATTCGTAAGGGACGAACCATTATCGCAATTCGTCCAATCGAGCGCCAAACCCAGTATTATGACTGCGGCTAGCAATATGATGATCATAATAATAGGGAACCATTTGCTAGGCTTTTTTTCGCGTTTTTTGCCTTCACTGGGTACTTTTTTCGCAACTTCGCTACGCGCTCTGTTAGTCTTCCTACCCCTATTTCTTTGAGAAGATTGCTCTATTTCCTTCACTAAATTAGTGCCTCCTTCGACACGTGGCTGAGCAATACCTTTAGATTAGAATTTTTAACCCTAATTGCGTCTAAGAATTCTTTCTCGTTCGCCGTCTTTTTTAGATTAATTTCATAAGTTAATACATATAGGCTACCCATGTTGCTAGTTTTACTGCGTACTAACTCATGATGGCTAGTGTATTTTTTAAATTCTGCATCGAATACGTGAGAGTAATCAAGGTCTTCCGGGATAGTTATCTGGAGAGTCTGTGGTTGAGCGTTGAGGTTGAAGATATTTGTCTTCGACAGAATCAGAATCACTATTACCGTTATTGCTGTAATGACAGCAGCAAATAATATATGGCCCATACCGAGCGCTAAACCAACTGCCATTGCGAAGAACACACTGGATATCTCCTTAGAGTTACCAGCGATTGAACGGAATCTAATTAGCGAGAATGCGCCTAAGATGGCAATTGATGTCCCGAGCGAACCATTCACCATCAACATTACTACCTCTACGAGCAGTGGTAGAATTGTCAACGTAATTAAAAAGTTACGGCTAGTTCTACTAGTTTTTAGGTGCGTGAATGCAATCACGAGCCCGAGCGCTAGCGCTGCTCCAGAACACAACAAAATCGTCGCGATATTTAATCCCGCCGACGCCGTGTCAAATACGCTATTAAACATTTTTTTCCTTTCGTTTAGTTATTAATTGATATATCTTTCCATATTTAGAAAACCTTATCGGATATGTGTGGAGCTTATCCACTTCTGTCACAAACCATGTTGGCATGGCGTGCATAGTCTTAATCTCCATAATGATTGAACGTTTCGGGTCTGGCGTGGTAGGGAAATATTTTTCGCCATCGCCACCTTTTTCCAACCTCAAATTATCAGTCCTGAATCTCAAGTTTTCGTCAAACGTCAATCTAAAACCCTTATCGTCTTTGCCTCTATATGCCGTTCGGTCAGAGACAATCAGTAGCTGCGGCTTTAATCCATAATACTTGACTAGATAGTCCAGCTCTTTCGCAACCTGAAGCTGCTGAGTGTCGCCCTTTGAAGCTTTTCTAGCGATCTCTTCTAAATCAGCACCTTTTTCTATGTACGCATAAAAATCTTTTAGTGGAATTACTAGCCGTCGTTTATTGCCAATTCTTCTGTGATTAACTTTTAATTTCGTCTTAACCTCGAAGAATATTCGTTTTGAACGTGATGGCACGTCATATGATCGAGCACGTACTTTCATGCGAAAGTCTGGTTTATCTAGAGATTTAACTGCCAAATCGTAATTATCTGTGTCAAGGTACAAGCTCAGGACCTCTTCCTTATAGAACTCATCGTGATCCAGCCTTTTATCGATTGCTTTCATCAGCGCGGTCTTCTGTTGCTTCGTGAGTAGGAATTTTTCTTCGATCCGCTCGATAGTCCGGTCACTCTTAGAGAGTTCCGCTTTCGCTTTTTTCATATTTCTATTATACCTTAAAACCTATAAAACGGTACTCAGAAATACGAACAACGCGTAAGTTTTCCACAAAAAACAGCCCCCTAAGGAGGCTGTTTTGTCTGTATGGTCTTCTAGAATTTAACTCTCTTACGGAAGATCATTGGAATTAACTTCACTAACGCTGCGATGACCGATAGTCCAAGTATTGGGATTACGATATTGCCGTCA
>JAFWLS010000011.1 GCA_017514045.1 Candidatus Saccharimonadota bacterium
GAGCCAGTGGCTAAATATCATCTTAATACCGTCTTCTAGTTCTAAAATTAGTTCTTTCGGGGATTCCGAAGTAATATCTTGAACGTAATCAGGGACTTTTTCTCCGTATTTAGTTACTTTCCAGCCAACTATCTTCTTTCCAAGACATTCTTTGCAATATTTGGCAACATCTAAATCGTTATCGCGTTCATTTTCGGATGGTTTAGGATTAATTGTGACATTAAAACCCTCATATATATCTTTAAAAGACGGCGCATTAATCCTTATTGTTCGCTCATCGCTTAATTTTAGGAGCATTGGCAAGTCCGTACAAAAACCGAGTATGTGATCAGTGACTCGTTTTTTTCTTGGAGCTAAATCATCGATGACTCCATATGTATCAATATCCTCTATTGTTCGCCCTACAAGATTTGACCTTTCTATGATAGATTCGAGCTCTTTCTTTGTACTAGCGTGATAGCACGCGTCTTTTTCGGAATAGATTGCATCGTCGCCAGACAGCATTATATTGCCGGCGAATATGTCACCCTTTTTGAACTGCTCTACTGGTTTGTCGAGTAAATCCATGTTAAAGAAGAGATACATATGGCCATAAGCTGTTTCTACGCCAGCAGCATAATATGCTGGACGATCTTGCTCAAAAATATGCAATGGGAATTTGTGGCATGATTCTATCTTAAACTTTACTGTTAAAATTCGGTCATCATCTGGCGGTATTTTATCTCTTTCGGCTTTTGGTTTCTTTGGGTTGTTATTTAGCAAAAGACATAATGGAAGCATACAGTTATCATCTACTTTTGCAACTTTCCCAGCTTTGGCTGCTTTTTCATACGCCTCTTCACTTTCATAAATATTACCGTTCAAAACAAATCCCACGACTTGGGCTCTAATTTTCTTGCCTTCTTTATATTTAAGCAAGCCCTCATCGTGGTTGATAAATCTTATTACCGCTGTTCGATCGTCATTATCTGTTGAAATAGCGTATGTATTAGTTGCACGGAGCTTCGGCCCTATTTTTATATCCCAAACATCACAAGAATTATGATGGATGTAAAGATCTTCTACTGTAGTTTTATCATTCTTATCAGTAGAAGTATTTACTACAAATTGAAATGAATACCCATCGCTAGGATAGTAGCTATGGAATGTTTTATTGTCGACATGGATTCTATCTTTTGATTCCGAGATAAAATAAGACGACATTAACTTATAGAGTTCGTCGTCTGATTTTGCGATGAATTTGTCGATTAAATACCTATCCATAATAATCATTATTATAACATATTTTTAATATTTATCACGGCATAATCGTCGGTACATCCGCCGGGTGGACATTCGGATTGAACCGTACATCTTTAGCCCACTCATTGTAGCTCATACTCGGCACGAAGTATTTGCCGCCTAGTTTATTCCGGGCAGCTCTCATCTTTGGTTCGTATTCCTTTCCAATGTAACCACGCACAGTTGAGCGGCAGAACGGGTGAAGCGGAGGGTAATTATAGCCCTCTTGCCGTTCGCTCATTTTGTAGATCTGGCCGTCATGATTCCGGCACATATCAGAAGTTCTGCCGTCTAATGTCGCTACGAAGACGTACCGGTCTATCCCCATTTCTTGGTAAGCGATAAACTCTGTTTCGTTCTCGAAATGGTTGGTTTCCGTTCGGATCAATCGTTCGGCGTAGAAGCTTCCCGCATTGAACCTTTGCCTGATTTCGTAGAGCGCCCTTTCTTCGCTCATGCCGGTCATTATAGCCTTAGTGAGCGTCTGTTGGAGCTGGCTCGCCAGTACATTCGAGTTTTTCCATATCCGATTGCTATAATTAGCGCCCTGCCATGGAGTATTTAGCATGACTTCAATTCCGCGTGCGTTGAGCTGTTCGAACGCCGGCGTAGCGCCAATTCCTTTGGCCGTATCGTAAATTGTCTTGCCGAACGCTCCGTTGATGGTTTCAATGTGAGATTTGGTCTGGATCTCATTTTCTAGGATAGCTAGTTGTTTCGTTCGGCTCCATAGCTGGGCGTTTATCATCTCAAGTCGTTTGACGCGTCCTGTGAAGCGCTGAGGTAGGTATTTGGATAGTCCGGCGGCTTCCATATCGGCATAGAACTTTTCTACTTCAGTCGTCGGGACTATTTTCTCGAGCGCTGTCATATCGAACTTATTCTCGCGGTAGAATGACTCGTAGATGGCTTTGAGGCTCGCCACGGTATCTTTTTCGGCTTCTTCGTAGAGAAGTTTGATCTCACGGAAATGCCAGTCCGAGTTTCGCTCAGCCTCGGTTAGTCTTGCGATGGCACGCTTATCCCAATAAGCCGCAGATCTATTCTTCATCTTTTTCCTTATTGGCGTCAGAGATTTCGTTGACAGAATAGTTTGCTACCGCCTCGGCAAGTGATTCCTCTTTTTCTTGTTTGGCGATTTCTACCGTTTCGCTTGCGTCCTTGACGAATGAGAGCTGACTTACGAGCAATTCTTTATCTACCATTCCGTCCAGATTTAGGATCATTTGCGAGGTTTCGTAATCATTTCTTGGTAAGTTTCGCTTAAACACGGCATCCACATCAGATATTGATACTTTAGGCATAGCGGATTTAGTAGAGAGAAATGTATTATAGAGAGCAAATCGCTCCATTAGTCCTCGTTCAAAATATCGTTCTTTATTCTTCACGTTCTGATCGAAAGCAAGTAGTTTATAAGCGATCGCCACTCCAGATGAGTTTCCGACGAAGTTCTCGTCAGCAAGATTTGGTGTCATTGAGATTTTATGAATGTCTTGTTCAATGTTTTGTCGGAGGACATCCGTGTCGGTTTCGTTAAGAGATTTGATTAGATATTCAATTTTAGCGTCAGCTGGAATGTTTGAAATCATCCGATGTTCTTTAAGTTCTACCATCTGCTCTTCAGAGAACTTCACTCC
>JAFWLS010000012.1 GCA_017514045.1 Candidatus Saccharimonadota bacterium
ACAAAAAATGAATAAAAAAAGTATGAAAAATGTATTGTTTACCCCTTGGGACGTTCCAATACATTTTTCTCGTTATAGAGGTAGCTTGTGGAAAACGGCACAAAAAATGAATAAAAAAAGTATGAAAAATGTATTGACATTACCATTTTAAGGCGCTATAATAGAGATAGCTTTTGAATAAAATAATTATTCAAAAGGCAAAAATAAAAAATTAGCCAAAATAACTCCACACTCTACAAAAGACCGGTTTTCCTCGCAGTTACCGGTCTTTTTCTATGTCCCAGTTGCTTATCACATACTATTCATGCAGTAAAAGCGAAGTAATCTAAATCAGATAATTATGGAATAACGAGGAAGGCATATAAAAAATGCCCCAGTCGGGCATTATAACAAATAAAAAAGTGGTGGAGCTGGGGGATACTGCCTCCCCGTCCAAAATATCACCGGGCTACAATTCTACGTGTATAGTACTCTGTTTCATCTCGGTTCTATCTATTAGCTGCAGAGAACGAAACTAATAGATCCCATAGCAATTCTTTTCATGTCGTCGTTCGCCAGTCCGATAACCATAATCCCGTAATATGATAATTCCACTCCTACGGAATCTCAGGGTGAAACCAGCCTATAAAATCAAACTAGGCATATGCCGGCATGTAAGCAACATGCGTGGCCTTAGTGTTTTTAGCACTTATTTAATACTTACGGTATTCAATCGACACGCCTCATAGCTGTTAATATCCTGTCTAAGCTAATGTCAGCCCCAACTGTTGTTAATTTTACCATAACTAAGTAGTTTATACAATAGGTCAAGTACCATAACTTGATGAAGATCACCTTTTCTCAAAATGAAAGGTTAAAAAAATAATATCATCACAAAGGAATTCGTGAGAGCCTGTTAAAAATGAAGACATTAGGATAAACAGCTTGTACGACAATACAATCAAATCAATCTTCCATCAACTTGAAAGGACGCCATAAGAATATATGTATATAATGAACAATAGTTTTCAAAATAGGGAAGCATGGACGAAAAATGCCCATAAATACAGGCAATGTTGTAAAAAGCACAACAAAATGAACAACAAAATAGAACAGGGGAAAATTAGGGTCTTTGTTGTAAAAAATACATCAATAAAAATGAATAAAACTATTGCTTTTTTTAGAAAAATATGCTACTATAAGGACAGTCGAGATGACTAAAATAAAAACCAAAAAAGGAACATTAAAATGAAAAAGAAGAAAACGTAATCGTTGGCGGGCGAAAAGGTAATTTCTAGCCATAGATTACAAAAAATAGGAATTACCTAGAGCTCCGCCAAAGTAGACAAATCTTTGGGTAAAACTAAAGAGAACTGAGGCGTAGAGCGCGTTAGGAAAACCTTTTACTAGCACCTTCCAGAAATTAAATCAGAGTAAAAGAAAGAACTAACAAGGACAATGCTTCACTCTTATAGTGAAGCGGTCAAGAGGGAATAAGCGGTTAGGGTTGCGGTTAATAGTTGTGTTTTAAGGACCGGATAACCCACCGCCCCTTCCCATATAAAACTTGGGGGTATATTGATCAATCGGATTTATAATATGTTATAATAACAATATGAAGCACAACCATATTGCTATTGTTACAAGCATCGTCGGACTCGCAGCACTATTTTCGATGCTATCGTTCACCTCGCCTACTGAAATAGGGCCACTAGGTGTTTTATTATTTTTCACAACAGTTTATGTTGTATCCTTTGGTCTAACTTTGTTGGCTTTGGGTTTGTTTTATAAGCTAGCTTTCAAGAAAAGCGTTTTTCGCGGCAAAGACTATCTCTATGCCGCTGTTTTTGCGTTTATACCCATTATGTTTTTAATGGCACGTTCTTTTGGTGCAATCAATCTCTGGACTTCAAGTTTGATAATTCTTTTTGTCTTTTTGGCTGAGTTTCTAGTAGCAAAACGAATATAAGTATGATACAATAAGCATATGAACTATGGTCAAACCAATCCAAGTCCAGAACAGCCTTTTTTCACTAGGGGCCAAGGTACTAATATCGAGTCTGTCAATAATGTCGAGTCGGAAAACAACTTAGACCTCAGTAATGGCACAACGTCTTGGAATAATAATACTATTCGGAACCCACGCAACCTGGGCAATAGTGCAATGCAGGCGAACCCATCCGAAGTTATTGCATCGCCCAACACTGCTCCTTCCACGCCAGAATTAGCACGCGTGGTGAACCTTGAGATGCCACCATCATATGATAACCAACCCAAACCTGAACCTAGTGACCAGCCTATTGCGGCGAATCCGGACAATCAATCCGAGGCCGCCGAACTACTCCAGATTAAGACCGAAGAGCACCTCAACCCCGCCGGAATTACGAGAATCGAAGGAACCATTAAAAAACTTGAAGAAACAGGCAATGCTGCAGATTTCTACAGAGAAGTGCAGGCTCTAACAGAAGAGAACCTCGAGAGATCTTTTAACAGGAAGATACCATCATGAAAGAAAACTACTGTTTTGTTAATTTTTACAACACCAATATTACTATGCTGGAGGGGCTACAATAATGGATGTTTGGGTGGTAGTGTTTGTGATGATCATAGCAGCGGTTTTGCTTGTAGCTATCGTTTTTGGTGCAAAAATTTCAAAGCTCCGTAAAGCAAAGAAATACGAGCGAGGACTGAAGATGGTCCCACTTCTGATACATTTACCACCAAGTACCGATGATATCAATGCTAGTGGGCGCGACAAGCGCGATATAGACAACGAAGCAATATCTAAAGCCCAAGTTATGTACTCTATCCTATCTTCCACCCTTACTAAAGGAATGAAAAGCAAGCTCTACGGCCAACGTCACTTTTCTTTCGAAATAATATCTAAAGATAACTATATAAAGTACTATGCAATTGTTCCAGCTGTATTGACCGAAACGGTTAAGCAAGCGATCCAGTCTGCCTACCCTACAGCTCGCATCGAAGAGAAACGAGAAGAAAACATATTTGAGGGAGGAGCAGGGCTAAGCGCGGTTTCTGGAGCTGAACTCACCTTAAATAAGGAAAGCTATCTTCCTATCGCGACCTATGAAGACACAAAGCGAGATGCCCAAATGGCTATTTTGAACGCACTATCAAATGTGTCTCAAAACGAAGGGGCCTGTGTACAAGTATTGTTTCGACCTGCACAAAAAAAATGGTCAGAAAATGCCAAGACACATATAGACGATGTTCAAAAAGGCAAAAAAACAAAAACCATAGGGGCTGGAATTGGGCAACTAGCCATTGACGTAATAAGGGCGCCGTGGGAAGTCCCCAGCGATCACGAAAAAACCGAACAAACTACTACGATTACAAATATAAAACAAGAGGAAATCAACGCCATTTCTAACAAATTGCGCTACCCAGCATTTGAGACTCTTATTAGAATTGTTGCCAGCTCAGAGTCGAAGCCAAGATCAGAAGCCATTATGGGTGGAATAGCAAGTGCCTTCTCGCAGTTTAATTCGCCAGAACTAAATGGATTCAAAATTAACACCATGAAAGACCCAAAGAGGCTTACTGTCGATTATGCCTTCAGGTTTTTTCCACTAAAAACTCGTTCAAATATTTTAAACAGTGTCGAATTAGCGAGTATCTTCCATCTTCCAGAGCAAAATGCCATTCCGAACTCTAGTGTTAAACGTCAATTAGTCAAGCAAGTTGACGGTCCTGCAAGGCTAGCGACAGAAGGATTATTCTTGGGTACCAACGAATACCGCGGAAACCAAAAAGCCATTTATTTGCAAGAAAAAGATCGTCGTCGTCATATGTATGTCATCGGTCAAACTGGTATGGGTAAGTCGGTCTTCCTTGAGAACCTTGCTTTTCAAGACATGTGTGATGGGCGAGGCTTTGCTTTTATTGATCCCCACGGCGATGCCGTAGAAGCTCTATTAAAACGTGTGCCAGAAGAGAGAATTGACGACATTATATACTTCGATCCTGCCGATATCGAGCACCCAATCGGTATGAATATGTTCGAATACACCACGGAAGACCAGAAAGACTTTATTGTTCAAGAGGGAATTAGCATGCTACAATCCCTATTCGATCCCCAGAACCAAGGTTTCTTTGGTCCTCGTGGTCAGCATATGTTCCGCAACGCAGCCCTCCTCCTCATGTCCGACCCAGCTGGTGCGACCTTTATCGACATCCCACAATGTTTTACCGACCCAAAATTCGTTAAATCTAAGCTTAAATATGTCACAGATAAAGCCGTCTATGATTATTGGACTAAAGAATTCCCCCAATCTCAGAAATCCAATGATGCTGGCGAGGTCATCACCTGGTTTGCATCCAAATGGGGGCCGTTCCTAGCCAATACAATTATGCGCAACACCTTAGGGCAAGTCAAATCTGGCTTCAACATCCGCGAAATCATGGACACCAAAAAGATTTTCCTTGTCAATCTATCTAAAGGACGCCTCGGTGACATCAATGCTAACCTTCTTGGTATGATATTTGTTATGAAATTCCAGCAAGCAGCCATGTCTAGGCAAGATATTCCCGAAGATGAGCGTAAAGATTTCTGTCTCTACGTCGATGAGTTCCAGAATTTTGCCACCGACTCCTTCGAGTCAATCCTCTCCGAAGCTAGGAAGTATCGGCTCAATCTTATCGTAGCCAACCAGTTCATGACCCAGCTCACCGAGAAAATCAGGGAAGCCCTCCTCGGCAACGTCGGTACCATCGTCTGTGGTCGTATAGGCGTAACGGATGCAGAGCTAATGGTAAAAGCGTTTAGTCCTACCTTCACAGCCGAGGATTTGACCAAGACACCTAATTTTGCTGCCGTCACCAAAGTAATGATGTTTGATATGCCTTCTGCGCCGTTCACAATTAAACTTCCACCACCAATGGGTGAGCCAAACGATGAGCTTATGGAGAATCTCAAAGTATATTCTGCCACCAAATATGCCAAAACCCGTGCCGAAGTCGAAAAAGAAATCCAGGATCGCTGGAACGCCACAGAAGCTGCCAAGAACGCCGAGGAATCAAAAAACGCTACTGATATCGATTCGGAGCCCAAAACCGCTCCTAGCGCCCAAAATTCAAGCCAGGGAGGGTTTCTGGATAGCTGGTTAAACAAAAAACAAGACTAGTTACATAGCTAAGCCAAAATCTAAATAAAGCCCAACCCTTGATTTTTCCGAGTATAAGGTGTATAATGAGATAAGTTATTTAAGAAGAGGTATAAAATGGCTGCAAAAGCTGAAGAATATGATTCGTCTGAAATTCGCGTTCTAGAGGGGCTTGAACCCGTACGATTACGACCCGGTATGTATATCGGTTCTACTGGGTATGATGGTCTGCACCATCTTATCAAGGAAATCGCTGATAACTCCATCGACGAAGCTATTGCCGGATATGCTAATACAATTGAAATTACCATATTAAAAGACGGTGGTGTCAGAGTAGACGATAACGGTCGTGGCATTCCTGTTGATATTCACCCCAAGACAGGCAAGTCTACACTCGAGACAGTTCTCACCGTCCTCCATGCCGGTGGTAAATTCGGCGACGGCGGTTACAAAGTCTCATCTGGTCTTCACGGTGTAGGTTCATCTGTTGTTAACGCTTTATCTACCCATATGTCTGCCGAAGTCTACAGAGACGGCAAGACTCATCACATCGAATTTGACGTTGGTAAGCCTACTTCCGAACTTCAGATCACCAAAGGCACCCCCAAGGAGCATGGCACTTCTATTACATTCTATCCCGACCCTACCATTTTCAAAGAGACTACCACATTCGACTATACGTGGGTAGCGAATTATGCACGCCACCAAGCCTATCTAACGAAAGGTATTCTCATCACCGTTCAGGACGAGCGCACTAATGCCAAAGAGTCCTTCTATTTTGAGGGTGGCATCAAGAGCTACGTCAAGCGCCTTAATCAAGGCAAAGACCTCTTAGCAGACGACATTTTCTATGTCGAGAAGCAAGTTAACGATGCCGGTGTCGAGATAGCCCTCCAATACAACGATACTTTTTCAGAGACTATGAAACCATTCGCCAACAATGTTCTTACCCCCGATGGCGGCATGCATGTTGTGGGGTTCCGCACCGGGCTTACCCGCACTGTCAATGATTATGCTCGCAAGAACGGTCTCCTCAAAGAAAAAGAAGACAATCTCACTGGCGATGATATTAAGGAAGGGCTCACCGCTGTTATTCTAGTCAAACTCCCAGACCCACAATTCGAAGGCCAGACCAAAAACAAACTCGGCAACCCCGAAGTCAGAGGCTATGTCGATAAGGTTATGACTGAGTATTTCGGCTATTATCTCGAAGAGAACCCAGCCATCGCCAAGAAAATCGTCGGTAAAGCTACTCTGGCTGCTCGCGCCCGCAAGGCTGCTCGGGCTGCTCGTGATAATGTCATCAGGAAAGGGGCCTTCGAGGGGCTCAATCTCCCTTCTAAGCTCGCCGATTGTTCGTCGCGCACTCGCTCTGACTGTGAACTCTTCATCGTGGAGGGTAACTCAGCTGCTGGCTCCGCCAAGGAAGGCCGTAATCCCCAAATACAAGCCATCCTGCCTCTAAGGGGCAAGGTTCTCAATACCGAACGCGCCCGTCTCGACAAGATGCTAGCCAATCAAGAGCTTGTCTCTCTTATTAAGGGTCTCGGTGTCGGTATCGGCGATCAATTCAACCTCGATGGTCTCAGATACGATAAAATCATCTTTATGACAGATGCCGATGTTGATGGTCTTCATATTGCCACACTTCTTATGACTTTCTTCTTCCGTTATATGCCTCAAGTTATCGAGGCGGGTCATGTATATCTGGCTAAGCCACCCCTATTCGGCCTCATCAAAGGCACTAGCGCCAATCGCAAGATCGATTATCTATACGACGAAGTAGCCCTCGAGAAGAAACTCTCCGAGAAAATCGCCGAACGCAAGAAAGCAGGTACTAAGATTGACGAATCACAAGAACGATTCAAGCAGGCTGGCTATACAGCTCAGCAGCGCTTCAAAGGTCTCGGCGAGATGGATGCCAAGCAGCTCTGGGAGACCACCATGGATCCCGAGAATCGTATCTTGGTCAAGGTCCACGTCGAAGACGCCGAAAAAGCCGATGCCGTGTTTACGAAGCTCATGGGAGATCAGGTCGAACTCCGCAAAAACTTCATCCAAGCCGGCGCCGCATCTGTTAACCTTGATGATTTGGACTTCTAAGGAGGAAATATGGAAGAGAACGACAAGAACAAGCTAAACTCCAACAAAGACGCAGAGGCCAACACCGGATCCGATGGTAACAATGCGATAGGGTCTCAGGATATGTCCACTGAGGACCATTCGCGACCAACGGGGAGCGGTGGAGCGAGCGAGCCCCATGACGATGGGCGCGAGCGAAGCGCGTCCGAGGATGGCGTTACTGGAGTTGCGCCAATAGATGGCATTGAGGTCAAGCCTGTCGAACACACCATGGAAGACTACTTCCTGCGCTATTCAATGTCGGTAATTGTCGACCGCGCTCTTCCAGACGTCCGCGATGGTCTGAAGCCAGTCAACCGTCGTATCCTCTACGCCATGAACAAAAACGGCTGGAAGCCACCTCATCCTACTGTTAAGTCTGCCAAGATTGTCGGTGACGTCATGGGCGCCTACCACCCTCACGGCGACTCCTCTATCTATATGGCGATGGTTAATCTTGCTCAACCTTGGAAAATGCGTTATACCCTAATTGAGGGTCAAGGTAACTTTGGCTCCGCCGATGGTGATGAACCAGCCGCCTACCGTTATACTGAGGCTCGCATGGACAAGATTGGTGTCGAGCTACTCGCCGATATCGATAAGGACACTGTTGATTTCCGCGATAACTTCGATGGTACTACCCAAGAGCCAGTCGTCCTCCCAGCTGCACTTCCTAATATTCTCCTTAATGGCCAGATGGGTATTGCTGTAGGTATGGCCACCAATATACCACCGCACAACCTCGGCGAGCTCGTCGATGCTACCGTGGCTTTGATTGACGACCCTGAGATAGCTCTCGATGGACTCATGAAGTACGTCAAAGGGCCAGATTTCCCAACCGGCGCCGAAGTTTATGGCGGTGCACCAATGAAGCAAGCCTACGCCACAGGGAAGGGCTCAGTAACTATCCGTGCCGTCACTAATATCGAGGAGCGCAAAAACGGCCGCTATAACATCGTAATCACCGAGATGCCATACGGTGTTTCAAAGGAAGCCTTTATTGAGAAGGTCGTCCAGCTAGCTCAAGACAAGAAAATCACCCACATCGCTGATGCTCGTAACGAATCCGCCCGTGGTAAAGTTCGCGTAGTTGTCGAACTAAAGAAAGACGCTTTCCCCAAGAAAATCCTCAACCAACTTTATAAACTTACCGATTTACAGACGACATTTCACTATAATATGCTAGCTCTTGTCGACGGAATCCAACCTCGCGTCCTCGGCCTCAAAGAAATCCTCTCCGAATTTATCAAACACCGTCAAGTTGTCATTAGGAGGCGCACCGAGTTCGAACTCAAAAAAGCCAAAGAGCGCGCTCATATCCTAGAAGGGTTAAAAATCGCCCTCGACAACATCGATGAGGTTATCAGAGTTATTCGTTCTGCCTATGATGACGCCGACAAGCAACTCATGCAGAGGTTTGGTCTCTCTGAGATTCAGGCTAATGCCATCTTGCAGATGCAACTCCGCCGTCTCCAGGGACTAGAACGCGACAAGATTGAAGAAGAGCTAAAACAACTCCACGAACTTATCGGGAAGCTCGAAGCCATTCTTGCCTCTGAGACAGAAATTCTAAGAGTCGTCAAGGAAGAGCTCATCGCCATGAAGGACAAGTATGGTGATGAGCGTCGCTCCAAGATTATTAATCACGAAGTTGGCAAATTCTCCGAAGAGGAGCTCATCCCAGAAGAGGAAAGTGTCATCCTATTAACTTCCGAGAATTATATCAAGCGCGTTCCGCAAAATGATTTCCGCCGTCAAAACCGCGGAGGCAAAGGCAAGCGTGGTATGACTACCAAGGAAGAAGATGTTATCGCACAGATCATGACCGCCAACTCTCATGACTACCTGTTATTCTTTACTAACCAAGGCCGCCTCTTCCGCATGAAGGCTTACGAAGTTCCGCAGGCCTCTCTGGCCGCCAAGGGCACCGCTGCTGTCAATATGCTTAACATGCATCCAGAAGAGAAGATTACCGCTATAATTAAGCAAGGCGAAGCCGGCGCTAATGGCTATCTCTTCATGGCTACCAAGAAGGGAACCATCAAGAAATCCGCCATCAAGGACTTCTTCAACGTTCGCAGTAATGGTCTCATTGCTATCAAGCTAGACACTGGAGACGAGCTTCGTTGGGTCAAAGAGACAACCGGCGAGAATGACATCGTAATCAGTACCTCTGCAGGGCAAGCCACCAGGTTTAATGAGAAGGAAGTCCGCGCCATGGGTCGCGCCGCTATGGGCGTACGCGGTATGCGCCTCCGCCCCAAGGACGAAATTGTTGGCATGGACGTTATCACTGATCCCAAGCAAAAACTCTTAGCTGTATCGGCTAATGGCTACGGCAAGACTACCTTGGTATCCAACTTCCCACCGCACAAACGTGGCGGAGTCGGAATTAAGGTTGCAGCTGTCACCGATAAGACTGGTCCACTCGTAGCAGTTCACACTCTAGATCCGCTCGCCAAGGAAGTCATCATGATGTCTACCAAGGGTCAGGCCATCCGCGTCGCTGTTAAGGAAATCCCCACTCTCGGACGCGCCACTCAGGGTGTTCGCATCATGAAGATGAGCGACGGCGACACCGTCGCATCGCTAGGCATAGTTCTACCAGAGCCAGAGAACGACACCGAAGACAAATAACTTTCCGCCAATAACCACAAAAGACCCCTCATGCAATTAACAGGGGTCTTTTTATGACTCAGAATAAGCACAATAATTTTAGATTAAACGCTTATGCATAACTTTATAACGCTTATGGCGTACGTAGGTGTTGCAAACTTTATAAAAATATGCATATACTCCCTTAAACCATTAATAAAAAAGGAGTTTTATGGATAAGAAAATACCATTAATTATATCAACTTTCATAGCAGCCACAGGCGGACTGGGTTGGCAGGCGTTACCCGTCTCTGCTGAATCTATCAATATAGATACGGGAGAGTCCATCTGGACGTTAGATGAGCTTACCGAAATTGAGAAGGAGACAGACGATTATTTACTCACACAATGTGGCGAAGACCTCGGTTGTCAAAGAGAACAGTTTTATAATCTCATGGAGAATGATTTAAAATACCAAATTCTTAATTCCTTCCAAAACCATCTCTTCCTAATAACGTCTATCAATCCTAGTCAGAACACTCTGAAGGCTTATCATCAGAGCCGAGATGATATGACGAGGTGGTTTGGAATGAATCCAGACGAAAACTTGCTGACCGAACTTCGTATCGGATGGTCAAATCTACCAGATACACCACTCATTGTGTACAAAGAGGGGTACATTCCAACCGACCAAACATTATTACCCGAAGATTTTCACTTTGCCTATTCAGCAGATGAATCTTCTCACGGACGAGGATGGTTCCCAGCCAGAGAAGAAGTAACAATCAACGTCGCCGACGACATGAGTCACAATACTAGCAATATTATGCAATATACTATGGTCAGTGTCTTCTCAAATGCTTCAGGTGGATTCAATTATTCGAGCTGCATAAACTCCCCCTATTACCATCCCGGTATGGAATGCAAGGCAGTTTTTAGCGACAAGACATCCCTAACTTACTTACCATATGACGGAGAAGTACTCGCCGACACCAGATTCTCTAAAGTAGTAGATGGAAATGATGCATTAATTCAAGATCCCACTGCAAATACAATTGTAGAAAACAACACCGATATAGGAGAACAGTCCAACTCTCCAAATAATAGCATTAGCAATGTCAACAGCGACCATCAGGGGCAAGAAGTTCATCAACAAACAACAACACAGCAAGAAGTTTTATCGAGCTCTACTACCAAGTCGGACATTGCCAGCGTCGCTTCATCTTCTAATCGGACGATACAAAAAGATACTGAGTCAACTTTAGAACCTGTACCACAGACCTTATCAGTAGTTACCATAACCTCATCTCCACAATATCAACAAACCCCAAGGAATAAAAATATCACTAAGTCAGTGTCAATGCGCACCACAGACACCATGGCGAATAGTGTTAATGACAATGTTTCCACAAAACCATATAATCAACCTGATGATATTAGCAAAACACAGGACACAAGCACTAAATCTTCATCGGCTGAAACATACGAAGTCCCACTAAGTGGTAATAATGGGGAAGAGAAGAAGTTTCCATGGTGGATTTTCGCATTATTATGCAGTGGAATTGGAGCGCTTGTGTGGTGGTTTGTTATTCCACTGAGAGACAACAGGCAAGAAAAAGAATAAACCAAGGTACCAAACAGCTAAATATACTCGCCATCTGCTCAATAAACAATCAAAATTTTCTAAAAAATAAAAAAAGTCGTAAAAAAGTATTAACAAAATATTCGTTCTGCGATAAGATGGTATCAGTTCAAAGCTGCGAGTAGTAATTTTAGAAGTCTTTGAAAATAATTTAACAATTTAGTTGTGCAATTAATCATCGTCAGTTTAAATTTTATGTTGAGTTGAACAAATTTAACATTGCAATGAACACCGGCGGGTGACGGACCTGGAGGGGGACCCCAAAAATGCATGTGTCATTTTTGGGGGAGGACAAGGTCCGGCAGGACCCGCCGAGAGTTATTGCTTTGATGGAGAGTTTGATCCTGGCT
>JAFWLS010000013.1 GCA_017514045.1 Candidatus Saccharimonadota bacterium
ACGAAGATGATGAAGATGATGAAGATGAGCCTAAAAAAACAGCAAAAAAAGCCAGTGTAACTGCGAAAAAGGCTGACAAGAAAACTAAAAAGCCAGAGAAAGAATACAGCAATGCCTTCGTGGCCTTTCTAGCTAAACACAAAGTCTGGATTATTGTGGGCGCCGTTGTATTAGTTATCCTTATCTTATTCCTAATCTGGGCATTTACAATCGCTCCACGCGTCAACGTTTCTGTTTCCGTGCGCACTTCGTCGGCCAACTTCTCAGAAAATGTTACCTTTACTAAGAAGCTTGAAAATGAAAACTCATCAAGTGGCTCATTCCATCTTAATGAAGAAAAGATCGAAAAGGACCAGGTGGTCAAATTCACTGCTACAGGGAAGAAAGATTTAGGTGAACATGCAAGTGGGGACCTAGTTGTCTATACAAATCTGTTTGGTGCCGGTGACGAAGGGCAGACTATTGCTGTGCCAGAGGGAACGGTTTTTTATTATAATTCCATGCAATACCGTGCGACCTCTAGCGCAACACTTTCATGGGACGGTAATGACACGAGCGTGTGCGAGAATAGAGAGTCTGTACACGGCCTCAAGGAATGGAAAAATATCGGTTGTCTCAAATCTGCTAAAATATCTATCAAGGCGGCCGCTCCAGGTGAAGACTACAATGTTTCTGAAGATCAAGCTTCGGGATGGACGACGGATGTTGCTGTTAAGGCCTACAATCAGGGCGCAATATCTGGCGGCACATCAAATGTCGTAACTGTAGTGCAACAATCCGACGTCGACTTGGCCCTCGACAAACTCAAAAGTGAAAGTACATCGGGTGATAAAGACGAGCTATACGGCAAGCTATCTGATACGGCTATGCCAGTCGAAGCAACCTTCAAGATTACCACTTCAGACCCCAAAACGACCCCTGGTGTAGGCGAAGAGGTTAAGGATGGTGTTACGCCACAGGTTTCGACTAAGACCGTAAGCTCTGTCTACACCATTGATCGAGTCCGTATAGAAGAATTTATTAGAAACAAAGCCAACCTGGATGAAGGAAAACAGCTTTACTCTTATGGGGAGCCTTTCATTGAGTACTTTGCAGAAGGCAGCGAAGATACTTATACTGGTAAGCTTAAAACTACCTATAAAGTTGGTCCTAAAATTAGCGAAACAGAGATACTCGATAAGATACGTGGTGAAAAAATCGGTCGCATTGAGCCAATACTCAAAGACGCTTTCTCTGGTATATCCAGTGTCAAGATTGAGAAATCTTACTTCTGGGTCAATAGTATTCCAAGCGACGAAAACAAAGTAGAAATCAAGCTAACAATTGAAGAATGATACAATCATAGGAGGTGGAATCATGAAACTTATCGCATTGGATGTAGGCGAAAAGCGCATTGGTGTGGCGAAAGCCGATACTGGCGTAAAAATAGCCGTACCAGTTGGCATGATTCCTGTTGATGGCAGAGAACTTTCCGCCATTACTAGGCTTTGTACGATCCAGAATACCGATCATATTATTGTTGGTATGCCACGCAATCTTCAAGGCCGTCTCACCAAACAAAGTGAATATGTAAAGGATTTTGTTAATTCCCTTAAAATTACACTTGAGTCTGCTAGACCTAATGGTAAAGACATCAAAGTATTCTTTCAAGACGAGTCGTTGACATCAGTACAAGCTAAGCAGAACTTAAAACTAAGAAACGTTAGTAAACAATCTGGCGAAATTGACGCTGAATCGGCTGCGCTCATTCTGCAAGACTTTCTCGAAAACTTGCCTAGACGGCTCGCTGAACTACGAGCTAGCACGCAGCAAAGAGCCGCTATTCAATCCGCCCAACCAATTTCCGTATCCGCCCCATCAGCTCCCGTTAGTATTTCTACCGAACAGGCAAATGACGACAAAGATACAGATTTAACAGTGCCCACAGGAGATCGCGTGAAAAACAAGCTATTTGTGCACCTTTTGATAGTGTTCATTGGTGCAATTATCGTTAGCAGTTTGGGGGCCGTATTGTGGTATAATTCATCACTTTCTCCAGTAATTGCCCCCGACCAATGCACAAGTCTGCTCGAAACTAATAATGCCAATCCTTGTGCTAATGCTCAATTTATCGTTGAAGATGGTTCTAGCGTATCCAATATCGCCGACTCGTTAAAAAATGCAGGCCTCATTCGTAGTTCGCTTGCATTCAAAATCTACGCTAAACTATCTGGTAAAAATGATAGCCTTAAGGCAGGGAATTATAGTTTTGCACCGTCTATGACAGTAGAAAAAATCTACACTATGCTTGTTGACGGCAGTAATGATGCTTCTGTCTTTAGCTTTACGGCTCTGCCTGGCGAAACGCTAAACAATATCAAAGAACGCCTAGTCGCAGAGGGTTATTCCATGCAAGAGATTAATGATGCGTTCTACAAAAAATACGACCATCCAGTTCTTGTAGACAAACCGGCTGACGCATCTCTAGAAGGATACCTTTTTGGCGAAACATACGAATTCTATAAAACGGATACCGTCGAGGATATTATTAAGCGTATGCTTGATGAGCTATACGCTGTTGTTCAAGAGAATAATCTTCGTGAAAAATTCCTAAACCTAGGCTACAACCTTCACGAGGGCATTATAATGGCCTCTATAGTTCAAAAAGAGGCAGGCACATTATCGCCGGAAGATCAGAGAAAAGTTGCACAGGTGTTCTGGAGCCGCTTAGGCTTTGGCTGGAAGCTTGGGAGTGATGTTACGGCTACATATGCCGCCGATCAAATTGACCCAGATCGCACCTTCCTAGATAATAACGCTGCTATTCTGGATTTGGATTCATGCTACAATACCCGCAAAAATACCGGCCTCCCATGTGGGCCTATCTCCAATCCTGGCGCTCAAGTACTTATCTCTACTGCCTCACCAGCCGACACCACTTATCTTTATTTCTTGACAGGAGATGACGGATTGATGTATTATAGTAGTACAGAGGCTGAACACCTTCAGAACCGCGACCAGCATTGTCAGAACCTCTGTAATACTCAATTATGAAAACCAATAAATCTAACAAATATTCGAAAAACCCGTTTTTAAGGGCTATTTCCTACACCTTAGCTGCAGCGATAATTGTAGCTACGGCTTATTTTGGTTCACAGAATAAAGCCGTAGAGGCAGACGGTGTACCTATCATGATGGCAATTTCCGACAATAATTATTCTGTATCTGTGGACCAATTATCAGAATTATACATCGTAGCCGAAATAGCTAACAATGTCTCACTCAGTTCTTCCAGTTATCTCAATATGGACTATATTTCTGCCGTAACTCAATATTCCATCAACCAGACCGCAGCTACCAGGATTGAGAAAACCAATATTGTTGACACCTCCTCGCTGGCTAAGGGTGTAATCGAATATGAAGTCGCCGAAGGCGAATCTATGGAAGCCATTGCTACTGCTTTTGGCCTTACAACGGACCAAATCCGTTGGTCTAACGGCATGAAAACAACAGATGTTTCTGCTGGCCAAACTTTATATTTGCCCAGCGTAAGTGGCATTGTGTATACAATTAAGGAGGGTGACTCACTTGACTCTATTGCATCTAAATATGGTTCAGCGGCTTCCGAAATCGAAGAGAAGAACAATCTTAGCGCTCGTGGTATAATTGCGGGTACGAAAATTGCTTTACCGGGCGGTGTAGTTCCAGAAACTGAACGTCCAGAATATGTTGCCCCAGCACCGGTTTACACATATGTCCCATCATATAATCTTTATGCTACTAGTTCCAACCCAATGCCATATGGTTGGTGCACATGGTTTGCATGGCAATGGCGCTACGAACATGGCTCTCCACTTCCTGGTGGCTTAGGTAACGCCCGCTATTGGGCTTCGCAACTTGCTTCCAGAGGCTTTAGTGTTGGAAATACTCCGGCTTATGGCGCAGTTTTCGTTACTGGAGCAGGTTATTATGGGCACGTTGGAATTGTAACTGCAGTAAATGGTGATGGCACGATTGAAATCACCGACATGAACGGCGTTTCTGGTTGGGGACGAGTGGGATCCAAGACTGTATCTCAGTCTGAGTGGGGCAGATATCAATTCGTTTACATGTAAACCGTATTTGCTTATATATATTATATATGGTATAATTTAGCCATGTTTGTCGATACTGCGAAAGTAAAATTACAGGCCGGAAAAGGCGGAGATGGGGCCGTTTCTTTTCGTCACGAGATTTATATTCCAAAAGGTGGTCCTGATGGTGGTGACGGAGGCCACGGTGGATCAATTATTTTTCGCGCCGACAAAGACACTAATACACTCTTGAACTTCCGTTTTACCCCAGAGCTCAAAGCAGAAGACGGAAAAAACGGATCTGGTACGCGTTCAGCAGGGCGTAGCGGCAAAGACTTAATTATCGAAGTGCCTATTGGCACGACCGTCAAACGCGACGGTAAAATAATTGCTGATTTAACTAGAGACCAAGAAGAAGCGATCATAGCAAAAGGTGGTGATGGTGGCTTTGGGAACGCCCATTTTAAATCCAGCACTCGTCAAGCTCCAATAATTGCAGAAGTTGGCGAACCAGGCGAGGCCTTTGAGGCCGAACTTGAGCTCAAACTCTTGGCTGATGTTGGTCTCGTTGGCCTTCCAAACGCCGGCAAATCTACCTTTTTATCCGTCGTCTCGAATGCCAAGCCAGAAATCGCAGACTATCCTTTCACTACGATTACCCCAAATTTAGGAGTCGCTACAATTGATAAAAAAGACTTGCTAATAGCCGATATTCCTGGACTGATTGAAGGAGCATCAGAAGGTAAAGGCCTAGGGCATGCCTTCTTGCGTCATATTGACCGCACTGCAGTTCTCCTCCACCTCATCGATATATATAATGAAGACGCCGGCAACGCCTATGAAACCGTTCGTCATGAACTCGAAAAATACTCTGATCTAAAAGACCGACCCGAAATCGTTGCCCTTACTAAATGCGAAGGTCTAGACCAGGATATTATTAACCTTCAAATGCAATCTATCCTCAATAGAAATCCGAACGCTAAAATATTTACTATCTCTTCATCCGCGCACCAAGGCCTAGATGAGTTATTACGCGAGTTATTGAGCCTGTGCTCGGTCTCCAGAACAAACAACAGATCACGTATCTCTGAAGCGTATGGGACAAGCACGGAAACAAAATCCAAATACGAAGAACATAGCATGCCAGTTATTTCTCTTCCAAATTCATCAGTTAAAACTAGTTGGAAAGTCGAAAAAGTTATCGAAGATGATGTAGAAAAATTTATTGTTACCGGTGAGAAAATTGAAAAATTTGCTCGTCGAACAAATTACAATAATTATGCGTCTTTGAATAGACTACGAGACATCATAAAAAAACTTGGCATTCGAGCCGAATTGACATCCCAAGGAGCCCAGCCCGACTCTGTTATATCAATCGCGGGTCATGAATTTACATTAGTAGAAGAGTGGTAATAATTACAACATTTTCTTTTTAAAACCTCTTGACAAAAGCATAAACTTTTTTTAAAATAAACTTAAGCTGATACGCTTCACAGGGGTTCCACTGACTAGCTTAGTGGAGTGTGGAGACTACATTAAAACAAAAACAGCGGATTAAAACAAACCAATGTGCCCCGGGGTGGGCGCGCATCAGCAGAGAGCCGGCTTCAGAGCCGGCTTTCGAATTCTCTTTGAAGCGTCTTAACTATTCTTCCGGCTTATGCTATACTAAATTCATTCTATGAATTTTCAACTGGTTTCTAAGTATGAACCAACTGGTGATCAGCCCAGTGCTATTAGGCAGCTTACTAAGGGCCTTAAAGAAGGTATAAAAGAACAGGTCCTTCTCGGTGTTACGGGTTCTGGCAAGACTTTTACCATGGCTAATCTTATTCAGAATTATGGTAAACCCACACTTGTCTTGGCGCACAATAAAACTCTTGCCGCTCAGCTTTATTCAGAATTCCGCGAGTTCTTTCCAAAAAACGAAGTACATTATTTCGTATCTTATTTTGACTATTATCAGCCAGAAGCCTATATTGCTTCAACGGATACATACATTGAAAAAGATTCTGCTATCAATGAGGAAATTGACCGTCTCCGTCACGGTGCTACTGAAGCTCTACTTACGCGCGATGATGTAATCATTGTTGCGTCTGTCTCATGTATTTACGGCATTGGCTCCCCGGCCAATTACCGAGAGATGTCTTTCCCGCTCTGGAAAAAGACTTCTGGCTGGGTTACTACTGGAGATGTTGCGATATCCGATCAGTTGTCATTTATCCGATCGCTTGTCGGGATGCAGTATCATCGGAATGATTTAGCTTTTGAGCGTGGTAATTTTCGCGTCATGGGCGACACTGTAGATTTATATCCTGCATCTGGCGAATGGGCATACCGTTTTGAGTTTGGATTCGATACTCTTGAGGTAGTTAAAATAATCGATCCACTCACCGCAGAGATTAGGGAAAAACCCGATCATGTCCATATTTTTCCAAACACCCACTATGCCACTCCAGACTCAGATTTGCAGCGCGCCCTAGTGTCCATTGAAAAAGAATATGAAGAACGCCTGGCTTATTTCGAAAAACACGACAAATACCTAGAAGCTCAACGCCTCACTCAGCGCATAAAATACGATTTAGAGATGCTTAAAGAGACTGGATTTGTTAAGGGCATTGAAAACTATTCGCGTCACCTCGAAGGCCGTAAGCCGGGAGAACCACCATCCACACTCCTAGACTTTTTCCCAGAAGATTTCTTATTATTAGTCGACGAGTCTCATATGACATTACCGCAAGTTCGCGGCATGTTTAATGGAGATCATTCTAGAAAACAGAATTTAGTCGACTATGGCTTTCGCTTACCAAGCGCTTTAGACAACCGCCCACTCACTTTTTCGGAGTTTTATCGTCATATTTCTCACGCAGTTTATGTCTCAGCTACACCAGGTGATTATGAACTAGCTAACTGCCCCAAACCAGCCGAACAGGTAATTCGCCCAACTGGCTTACTCGATCCAGAAGTTGAGGTACGTGCTACTGAAGGACAAATTGATAATCTTATAGAAGAAATCGATCGGCGTATTGCCAAACATCAACGCACGCTTGTTACGACGCTCACTAAACGGATGGCTGAAGATCTTACTGATCATCTTAAAGAGCGGGGCATTAAGACTGCATATATCCATTCAGACATCGACACCTTGGAGCGAGGAGATATCCTTCGTGATTTACGTGCCGGTGCATATGATGTTCTTGTAGGCATTAATCTCTTACGCGAAGGTCTAGATTTGCCGGAAGTTTCACTTGTGGCTATTCTCGACGCCGACAAAGAGGGCTTTCTCCGCTCAGAATCGGCATTAATCCAGACCATCGGACGTGCTGCTCGCCACGTAGAAGGCAAAGTTATTATGTACGCCGACTTCATTACCGAAAGCATGGAAAAAGCTATTAGCGAGACAGCTCGTCGTCGCGAACTCCAGACGGCTTATAACAAAAAACATCATATTACGCCAAAGACGGTCACAAAAGAAATATCTGCAGGTCTGCGTGCCATCATTCCAGAAAAAGAAGAAAAATCCGAATTTAATATAAAGAAGATTCCGAAAGAAGAGCTTCCAAGTCTTATTAAACAACTAACCTCCGAAATGAAATTATGTGCTGCAAATCTTGAGTTTGAGCGTGCTGCGCTCCTACGTGATCAAATTGCATCTATACAGGATACAATCTCACCAACAAACAATTAACGCGAAAAGCATAAATTAAATCGTTGTCTTTGTCCTTTGCTTATGTTAAAATGAAACTAATTATGAGTGAAGAGAGAGTTAACAATATTTTGTCTACACCTTCGGCGAAACCAAACCAATCGTCCATTATGTCTGCACCGCCAGACAAGAAAAGAGCTCAGCGATTCGCCGCTATTATTATCGCACTAGCCATTAGCCTGGCATTAAATATTGTTCTTGCCGTTGTTTCTCTATCCAAAAACGAGAAAATTAATTCACTTAAAAAAGACGTTGAAAATAGCGAAGCGCTTCTCAAAGAAGCCAGAGAAAAACTTAACTCACTATCTAATTAAGCCAAGAAGTGATATAATTTCCCATAATGGAAGTTACAGAAAAAGATATCAATCATTTGGCAAAACTTAGCAATCTTTCGCTTGAGCTTGCCGAAAAAACAGTCCTCAAACGAGACATTGCTAATATTTTAAAATATATCAGTAAACTCGACGAGCTTGATACTTCTGGTGTCGAGCCGACATATCAAGTTTTTGAAATGGAAAATATCTGGAGATCTGACGACATCAAATCTCAGGACGCCGATCGCGAGGCGCTTCTATCTCTCACCAAAGAAGAGAGAGACCACCAAATTAAAGTTCCGAAGGTACTATAATTATGAAACTTGCAAACTCTTCTACTACAGCCGTTTCTCTAGTCGAGGCCTCTCTCAAACGCATTGAAGAGACTAAGGATTGGCATATTTTTACTTTTGTCGATAAAGAATCTGCTCTCAAAAAAGCTAAGGAAATTGACGCCAAGATCAAAAATGGCGAACCGGTCGGCCGCCTCGCGGGCGTTCCATATGCTCTTAAAGCCAACTTCCTTTCTAAGAATCGTCCCGCCGACGCTTCGGCCAGAATTCTCACCGAGTTTATCTCACCCATTAACGCAACTGTCGTTGAAAAACTAGACCAAGAAGATGCCATTTGCGTTGGTTGTGCTAACATGGACGCCTTCGCTCATGGCTCATCCACTGAAAACTCTTATTATGGCCCAACTAAAAACTCCGTCGATAAAACGCGCGTTGCGGGCGGTTCATCCGGTGGTTCCGCCGTTGCTGTTGCGCTCGACTGTGTTCAATTTGCCACGGGTTCCGATACCGGCGGCTCGATTCGCCAACCAGCCGCATTTAACGGCGTCTACGGTATCAAGCCTACTTATGGTGCAACTTCCCGTTATGGTGTAGTTGCGATGGGCTCATCCTTCGACTGTATAGGCTTCATTGCTAAAACCGCTCCCGATCTCGATCTGTTGATGTCCATCGCCGCCGGCCAAGATCCAAAAGATCAGACCACTCTCCCAGACTTTTACGGCACTAGCGACACGAAGCTGGGCAAGAAGGCCGTTGGTTATATCAAGGAATTTATGGACTCCTCGGCCCTTGATCCGGAAATTAAATCAGCTCTTGAATCGAAAATCTCAATCCTCAAAGCCAAAGGTTATAATGTTGTCGAGCTGTCCATGCCTGCACTAGAATACGCGCTTCCGACTTACTATATTATCCAGCCGGCCGAAGTGGCTTCAAACTTATCACGTTACGACGGTATTCGCTATGGCTTCCGCACTAAGGAACTTAACTCGTCCGGCAAGAATTCGCTAGACTTGCTTTACGAGGATACGCGCGACGAAGGCTTTATGCGCGAGAACAAACGCCGTATCATGATTGGCAACTTTGTACTAAGTTCAGGTTTCTATGATGCTTACTTCCTCAAAGCTGCCAAAGCTCGCACACTCATTATTAATGAATTCAATAAAGCTTTCGAGCAAGTTGACGCTATCCTTAGTCCAGTCTCGCCAAATCCAGCTTTCAAAATTGGAGAAAAGGTTAATGACCCGGTCTCCATGTATCTTGAGGATGTCATGTCTGTTACTGCCAACCTTGCGGGCCTTCCTGCTGTCGCCTTCCCGACCGGGACAAGCAAAGCCGGCTTGCCGCTCGGCCTTCAATTAATGGGGCCTCGTCGTTCAGACAAAAACCTAATTAACTTAGCAAAGGAGATCGCCTCATGAACAACGCTTCGTTTTATGCGCTATTTGGTTCTATCGCCGTAGTCGGCATTCTGATATTTGTAGCAATTATTCTCACCAGCAAACGTAAATATTCGTTCAACAAGCTTGAATACCAATCTGATTTTCTTGCTATAGAGAACTCTCTTATGAAAGAGAACAAGCAGAGTTATAGCATGGCCGTAGTCGAGGGAGACAAACTTCTCGATAAGGCCCTTGTTGAGATGGGGATGCCGGGCAAAACAATGGGTGAAAGACTAAAAAAATGCGGTCAAAACAAATTCACAAAGACTAATGCTGTTTGGAATGCACACAAACTCCGCAATCAAATTGCACACGAATCAGGATTTAAATTAGAATATCATCAAGCCAAGCATGCTCTAGATACCTACAAACAAGCGCTGAGAGATTTAGGAGCTATTTAATATGACCGAACAAAGAAAGTACGACATCACTATCGGCATCGAATGCCACGTTCAACTTAAAACTAAGACCAAGCTATTTTCAGAAGTAGACAATGACGCCCGAGGTAAAGAACCAAATTCGTGTGTCTCGCCGATTGATTATGCACTCCCGGGCATGCTACCACGCCTGAACGGCGAAGCGGTCAAGCTTGCCATTCGTGCAGGGGCGGCCATGAATGCTAGGATTAATCCAAAATCACGTTTTGACCGCAAACACTACTTCTACCCAGACTCGCCCAAGGGATATCAAATTACCCAGTTTTATCATCCTATCGTTGGAGAAGGATACATTGAACTGCCATCCGGTAAAAAAATCCGAATCGAACACGCTCACCTAGAAGGAGATGCGGGTAAACTAACACATTTCGACACATATTCTCTAGTCGACCTTAACCGAGTCGATACACCACTTCTAGAAATCGTATCAATGCCAGATATTTCTTCACCTGAAGAGGCTCGCGACTATTGCAAAGAGCTATGGCGCAACATGGTTTATGCTGGTGTTACAAATGGCGATCTATATAATGGCAACATGCGGTTCGACGTCAATATATCTTTAAAGAAACCTGGAGATAAGAAGCTTGGCACTCGAGCCGAAATTAAAAATCTAAATAGTTTCCGTAGCATTGAGCGTGCAGCGACCTATGAATATGAACGACAATCCAAGCTCCTTGATAAAGGCGATAAGGTTGTTCAGGAAACTCGTGGTTGGTCCGACGCGACCGGTGTTACTACCGGCCAGCGTAGCAAAGAAGAGGCCCAAGACTACCGCTACATGCCAGAACCGGATTTGCCACCACTTAACCTTACAGAAGATTTTATTAAAGCCGAATATGATAAATGCCCGCCGCTCCCAGCAGACTATCGTGCGCGCTTTTCTGATGTCATCCCAGCCGACACATTAGAGATTTTGCTCGACTACCCGGAACTAGTTAATCGGCTCTCTGAAATCTCAGATGCTAAGCAACCCGTAGATTATGTGGCGAATCTGTTCACCTCAGTGCTGTTAGCGGAGGAAAATCAAAGCTTACTAAACGATGCGCTTCCTAGCGCCAAACAACTTATTGAGCTATCTGCCATGAAGAACAAGAACGAGCTTTCATCCACATCCGCTAAGGAAGTATTTATTAAGCTCTTTGAGCCAAAGCATTCCGGGAAGTCCTCGCGCGATTTAGCCAAAGAACTTAATTTGATTCAAGAGAACGATTCTGGAGCCCTCGAAGCCATCGTCGATGAGGTTCTTTCCAAGCCAGAAACCGCGAAGGCCCAAGCCGATTATAAAGCTGGGCAAGAGAAGGTTCTCGGATTTCTTGTTGGCCAAGTGATGAAAGAATCTCGTGGCAAAGCTAATCCTTCTGCTGTCTCTGAAATTTTGAAGAAAAAGCTAAAATAGACTTAACAAGTTTCGCGCCGTAGCGTATAATAACCAAAGTAAGGAGTATTATGGCTAAAAAAATCAAAGTTTTTTCTGAAATCATTCTAGGTATTGCTTCTATTTTAACACTTGGATTAGCATCGGCGATTTCACCTGCACATGCGTGCGAGGGTGGCCCAATAGGAACGAACTGTACTGAAGCTGACACGGAGAGTAAATCCGACGACGAGCTATTAATCGATTCCGATGCCGAAGACGACACCTATGCGGAAGCAGATGCCAAAATTGAATCCGAGCGCACCGTTGAACACTCGCTCTTCTTAGCGGGGAACGACATTATCTCTAAAGATTATGTAAAGGGCATTCATTTTCTTGCAGGCAACCTAGTTGAATATACTGGTTCTGTTGAATATGGCGCATTCGCTGGTTATTCTATTAAAGTCGACGGAGCTGTTAGCAAGGACTTATTTACCGCTGGTAGCTCTATTGAGCTTGGAGAGGATACCCTTATCGGACGCGACTTGTACGCGGCTGCCCAAACCGTCCTAATTAAAGCCAATCTTGCCGGAAACGCCTTCATTGGCGCAGAACGTCTCGTCCTAGAAAACGTCACTATTGACGGTGACCTCAATGTCAGCGCAAGTGACATCGTTATCAAAGGCAAGTCTTCTGTTGCTGGTACTTTCAAGTACAATGATTCGGCGCGCATTACTGGACTCGACGAGTTGTCGACCGGAGATATCATTACATATACCGCTCCAACCAATGAGGTGTCATTCGGTACATCGCTGACTGGCCAATTTGTCATTTTGCTTGGACGTCTTCTTGTTACTATAGTTATAGTAGCGATAGCAAGTAAATTTTCGAAACGTCTTTTGGACGAATTTTCTGCAAAGAACAGTTGGAAAGATCTCGCTCTAGGCCTCGGTCTCTTGCTAGGAATCCCACTTGCCTGTCTTTTCATCATGATCACGGTCATTGGGCTGCCTCTCGGTATAATTGGTCTAGTTTGCTATGGCCTGTTTGCCTATCTGTCCACAAGTGTCACGGGGGGAGTTGTCGGCAATCTCGTAGCGACAAAGCTTTTTAAGAAAGAAGGAATGCACATATTTCTGAAGTATACTATTGGTATCGTACTAATCGAACTCATGGGATTAATACCATATATCGGTTCACTCATTACAGGTCTGTCCGTGTGCTTCGGTTTCGGTTATCTCATCCATAAACTTTTCCGTCAGCCTAAGCCAAACAAATAATAGCCATGATACATAGCTCTTGGAAACCGTTTCTGGACAACGAATTCAAGAAACCATACTTTCAGGAGCTATCTTCTTTTTTAAAAACAGCCTATTCAGAAAAGACCATCTTCCCATCCCGCGATGCAGTATTCCGTGCTTTCTCTACAGACTTAAACGACATTAAAGTTGTTATTTTGGGCCAAGACCCATATCATACACCAGGCGCGGCAATGGGGCTCGCCTTTTCTGTCCCGGCAACCGAAAAAATCCCGCCTAGCCTTATCAACATCTATAAAGAAATTGATTCCGATCTTGGCCAAATTTATAATGATTTAAAAACTATGAACCCATCCCTCAACCTTGATCCGAACAACTACAAACATCGGAATACTAGCGGAGATTTATCAAGCTGGGCCAATCAAGGCGTCTTATTACTTAACAATGTTTTGACTGTCGAGGCTCACCAAGCCGGATCTCATCGCGGAAAAGGATGGGAGATGTTTACTGAAGAAGTTATCAGATATTTAAACGAAATACGCCCGCATTTGGTTTTCATATTATGGGGGAAAGACGCACGCTCCAAAAAAATACTCATCGATACTTCCAAACACCTAGTTCTCGAATCCGCCCACCCGTCACCTTTATCTGCGCATGCTGGATTCTTTGGCTCTCGCCCTTTTTCGAAAGCTAATTATTTCTTGAAACAAAACGGCATGAAAGAAATAACGTGGTAAAAAGTTATAGCCACCGTTCTAAACGTTCTCGTTCTGGCGTCCCGAGCTCGTATTGATCCAAAATATCGTCTGTATATGTCTTACCATTAGTAATATTGAGTGTTTCCACATCTGGACAAGAAGCAAGCAAGCGTATCACAGCTTCATCGGTATCAATATTTGTCATTGAACGCGCTTTATCTGTTTTATGCGAGTGGACCCTAAGCTCTTTATAGACAAAACGCTTTATGCCGGCCTGCAAGCAGTATTTTAGGCAGTTCTCACAAGTTGCAATTGTGTTATACAAAGTATATCCCGTCAAATCACGACCAGAAAAAAGTACAGCGTTCATTTCCGAATGGATGGAAAAGTAATATTTCATCGGGCGCTCAGATAGAGTCATCTTTGATTCATCCGCTCCCTGTATAGTGCCATTGTAGCCGAATGAAACCGGCCTGTGACGCTCATCGACTATCACGCACCCATTTTTACTCGAAGGATCCTTTGACTTTTTAGCCACCTCCTCCGCAATTCCCATAAAGTATTCATCCCATTTCATAACTGCATTATAACACATGATAATGCTGCTGCTTGCAGGATTTTGGATTTCAGGTTAATCTGAAAGTAATTTTAAGGGAGAGAAAATGAAACTTCGCTCACATTTTTATCACAAAATAAACCTTAATTTTCTTGCAGTGGCAATAATATATTTTTCTCTAGTCTAGTCGATGGCCTTGAATGTATAGATAAGTTATCGACAACGATTATACCCAAAGCTTAGAATACTGGCGTTGGCGCTTAGCCTATATACACGAGTAAAATAACAAGTTTGTGTTATAATATAGACATGTCTGACGAAATTGCCGAAGTGCGTTCTCGCGAGACATTCGTCTCAAACGTTTCGGGCCGTGAAGGGTCATCGCAACACGCTGCAACCGTAAAAAGTAGCAAGAAACGCTTCAAAATTTTCAGCAAAAAACATGCCCCTTTGCTATTAATCATAGGTATTATTGTTGCTGGAATTGGGCTAATTTTTGTGTCGCAATCATTTATGCCTTTTGCGCTAGTCAATCGTTTTATCGAAGAGTTCAATGGCGCCGGCATTTCATCAATCCTGCGCTCGGATAGCATTCTTGACGTTCAGCTCTCTAGCACAGGGTCATACTTTGGTTTATCCGACAATCAACGAACTGCGCTAAAAGAATCAAATATTTACCCCGTAGACTTATCGGCCGAGGGCACGGCGATTACTGCCTTAATATATGAGGAGTCATCTGGAAATTGGCGTGCGGTTGTCCCAAAGTCTGTTGCGAATTCTGGAGGTCTAAATTCAAAAATCAGCTCATCGCTCAATAATTCAGATATTAATATCGCGCTACCACCACTCTCGGCCGAAGAAGCACTTAAAACTGCAACCTTTAAGGAAAAATACGCCTCTGCGTCTAAAACTTGGCGCGGCGGTAACTCTGGCTGGTATGATTCTATGGAGGATCTAACCGAAGCGCGTTTAGCTATTAAGCGCACCCGCTTTAATACTTGGACGACTCTCGCTCTTTCGAGTGCGAATAAGGCCTGGAAAAAACTAGCGGCGGGTAACGCAATGTCTGGCGATGGTGGGGTCTCAGACTATGGATCCTATGTCGATACAGATGCAGATGGCGGCGAAGTTAAAACGACCAATTCTGGGACCGTAGATGCAACATCGCTGTCGGGACAAACTACAATCGATGGAGTAAGGAGCGCACTTAATTCTAAAATTACAAGCGTTGCCAAACTAGCTGCTACTGCAGGATGCGTCGGAGTAGAAATAATGACCGCCATCCAAACATATATGTCGGCGCAACAATCCCTTCAATATCTCAATCTTGCCACTGGATATCTCGAAGCCGTTCAACGTACTCAAGTCGGGCAAACTGACGGTACGCCAATGAACGAATATAATAAAATACTGACCACGCCAGATCCAGAAACAGGCAAGACGCCTATGGAATCAGCTACGTCTCAAGCCATCTTTTCTGGGACCACAGTTGATACAGGAGACGAAAGTATCAAAACTGTGAGCTTCGAAAATCTCATGTCTAGTCTAGGCACTTTGACAGGCAATATCAATTTTACGGCCAAGGCCTTTGAGGCTTGCTCTTATATTAAAATGGGAGTTGCTGCCACAAATTTCGTAACAACTGTACTCAACTTTGTTCCAGTCCTTGGCCAAGCCGTTAAAGCTATACATATAGTTGCAAAACTTGTAGCCCGTATTGCGCTAGGTGTGACAATTAGTGCTGTGTCTAGTTTTATCGTCCCCAAAATTGTCAATCAGGTCTTCAAAAACGTCGCTCAGAACGTTGCGACCGAGTGGTCCGGCGAGGATTATTTCAATGCTATGTATAGTGGCGCCGGTAAATACTTGGGTGGTAATTATCAAACTGGCGGCGGCTCAGCTGGATCAGAAGCAGCGGTACTTGCCTATAATCGAGCCAAAGAAGCCGTTATCGCTGAAGAGGCAAGGTTAGACCGTAAGAGTAGAAACCCATTCGATCTTACATCTAAGAATACTTTTTTGGGCAGCATTGCCTACAGCCTCATTCCGCTCGCTACCAGCTCAGGAATTGGTAGTACCATTAAAAATATTGGCAGTCTTTTCACGAGTTCTATGGCAAAAATATTACCGAGTGCTTCTGCAATCGCTGAGACCAGTCTCGTCACTAGTTTTGGCGAGTGTCCCATCATGAATAGTGTTGGTGCCGTCTGCGATCCGACTGGAAATCCTTATTATATAGACGATCTTTCGACGATAGATTTAACTCCTGCAGAAATTGAAGCTAAGATAATCGAGCTTGACCCAAACGCCTTCAAAGGAGAAACTTCGACTGGACAAAAGATCATTAACCCCGAATCTAATCTCGGTAAAACAGCTGCTATCCTCGACCAGCGCATAGCGACCCTCGGTATTGCCGACGCCACTGCGGCTAATATCTTAGTTCAGCACCCATCTACCGTAGTAGCTAATATCCCACTAGTGGGTGACGTTGCGCAAATTATTTCCGCCCTTGGAGAAGCTGAGAATATGCCATGGATTTCTGGATCTGCCGGCGTTAATTCCGAAAACAATCCGCTTTGGAATGAAGTTAAATATTATCAAAGATATATATCCGACCAGCGTTTACTTGAAGTTAGCGGAATCACACAAAAATCTTCAGTTTCTGCCATGCTCGAAGAATACTATAATCGTAATCCACTCGATAATTCTCGAGAGGGTATCATAGCTCGTTTTTCTGGCCTAACAAAAGAACAAGTAATCGCGGTTGAAGATACTATAGAAGCTATGACTTATATTGCTGAGTACAACCCATCAAGCCGCACGTTATTCTCCCAAAATGATTCAGCTTATGCTATAATGGACATATGCCAGAGCAATTCTTGCAAAACGCTGAAAAGTTTTCCGTCGGTAAGAAGAATCCTAAATCGGACGGAGCTGTCAATGAGGCCCGTGCTGCAGAAGGAGGACAGCCGTATAATGAATATTCCGTCGAACGGGATACTTTTCGTAACTCTGTTACCGGAAAGAACAACAAGAAAAACGCGAAGGCAAAGCTTGGTGGCCTAAAGAAAAAAGGCCCATTAATTGTAATCGGCATATTATTAATCCTAATAGTCGGTTTGATTTTTTTAGCGCAAAGCGTCATGCCTTTCGCTATCGTCAATCGTATGATTGAAGAGTTTAACACTACCGGGTTTTCTTCCGTCCTCCGCTCTGACAATGTTCTTAGCTACCAAATGTCTAGCTCTGACCCCAACTTTGGACTTACGAAACATCAAAAAGACAGCCTTGCAGAAAATAAGGTTTTCCCGATTGATACAGGCGGTGGTACAGTACTAGTTTATAAAGCATCGTCGCTAGATACTTGGAATGTTGCACACTCTGATATCCCGGCGAGCCCGGACATCGGCGATGTCAAAAATAAATTGACATCAACATACGAGGGCTACAACTTTAACAAACTGGTCCCCGTTCCCATTGAGGACGCAATGCAGGACGGTAATTTTAAGAACCCGTATACGACCGCATCCAAAACCTGGCGAGGCGGTAACTCTGGCTGGTACGACACTCTAAGCTCCCTGAACGAACAAATCCGTGGCTATACGCGCAGCCGTTTTTGGTATACAGCTACAGACAAGCTCAGCTCCAGTCTTACCACTAGCGCCAAAGTTCTGGGATATCGTAAATCTCTCGCAGGGAAAGCATGGACTAGAGTCACTGGCCGTCGCACCCTTAATGAGTTCATCGGCGACACAATGGCCGGAACGCACATTGGCCAGATGCTCGGCATCAAGACAGTGAACCCAACAAAAGTCGGCAGCGCAACCAAAATCGGGTTAACCACCGCCGCGCTTGTCAACGGTATTTCTAGCTTTGCTAATATTAGCTGCCAAGCCCTTCAAATGGTTTCAAAAGCCCAGACACTTATTGCGAGCATACAAAACTTGCAATATCTGAATCTTGCCACAGGCATTCTAGAGGCAGTGCAAAGCACTCAAGTTGGGTATAGCGACGGCGAACCAATGAGAGAATACATGGAGGGCCTAACCATTAATGACGATTCTGGCAAGAATGGTATGATGTCTGACGGAATGTCGGCACTTATGACTGGGTCTACTATAGACGAATCATCTCTGAGTGTCCAGGCGGTTAGCTCCGAAAATGCTATGATGAACATTGACAAATCCCCGTCCGGGAATGTTGTTATCGACGCTCTAAGGGAAGCGGCTACAGGCATAACAAATATCCTTGCAGCAATCAACACCTGCAACAAAGTCGCCGCGGGTTTAAATGTCGTGAGTACTGTTATGTCGATAGCTATAGGCGCAGTTACGGCTGGTATAGGCTCTATAGCCGTAGCTATTTGCCAAAGTCTTGTTTCTGCTGCTATTGCCCCAGCGCTTGAGGGGGTAGCTAACGCTGTTGTCAAGTGGGTATGGGAGCAATTCGCCTCGACAATCGCCCAAAATGTTGCCGTTGACTGGGTGGGCGAAGATCTCGGCAACGCACTTTTTTCTGCTGGCGATCTATATATCCAATCGCAGCATCAGATTGGGTCCGGTGTCCCGGCCAGCAAAGAGAATGTAATTGCCTATCGTCGAGAGCAAAATCGCATTATAGCCGAAGAAGCTGAATACCAACGGAGCGTTCGTTCGCCATTTGATATTAATTCTCAGTATACGTTCTTAGGCAGCATAGTATATAATCTAGTACCTATTGCCACCACATCTGGCGCAGGCAATATTATTAAAAACATAGGCACACTTTTGTCGGATTCTGTTTCAGCAATTACGCCCGCCGCATCCGCGGCAGCGGAAACCAAATTAACATTAGATTTTGGCAACTGTCCGACCCTTGAATCAATCGGCGCTTCCTGTGATAAAATGGGGCGTCCATTTATCATTTCTGACGAGAGTACACTTAAAGATTATAATCCAAAAGAAGTCGTCGATAAAATTAACGAGGTTGACCCAGGCGTTCTTACGCCGAATGGCGACGGGACGTATAAGATTCGCAAAGGATCTAACGCGGAAAAATTCTTGACATTCTGCAGCGAACGTCTCTCCAACTGGGGTCAATCAGACGCTCACATTATGGAACAACTAGACGATGAAGCTAGAAGAGAGCAGTGGTGGAGAGATATTCCTCTCCTCGGCGACCTTATAGGGTCGTTCGTCGATTTATTTAGCGACAGTTCAAAGAATGTGCCATGGATTGTAGGTAAAAAATGCGTTTACTCTTCAGAAAATGCAGAATTTTGGGAAAAAGAGGGCAAATATTATCAAGCATTCTACCAAGATCAACGTATCATGGAGAATACTGGCGCTATCAAGGAGAGTTCAGCGAAAATCGCACTGGACAACTATCATGAGGAAAACCCTATTGATAATTCTCCAGAGGGCATTCTTGCCCGTTATTCCGGCATGACTAAAGAGGATGTGGTTGCCACGATTGAGTTTATCGAGGGGATGAATTATATTGCCAACTACAATCCCGAAGAACGCCTCGCTTTTGGCGTAGAAGAGCCAGATGGTACTGTGTATTTCGAAAGAACCGAAGATGATTTCGCGAGGTTCGTCGCCGCTGAACCGAAGTACATTATTTACGACACACTCCGAAACAAGGCTACTATAGGTTAATATGCTTTATTATAATCACTCGGTCAAGGATTCATTGATTGACCAACGCACCGATTCAGAAACTGGTTTATCGAACAAAGAAGTAAAAAAAAGACGCGCTAAATACGGCGAAAATTTGCTCAATATTCAGACTACACCGCTCTGGAGAAAACTACTAGAGCCCTTTGCTGACCTTTTCATGATTATTCTCGTAATTGCACTGGTTTTATCAATTATCCAGCAATCTTGGACAGAAGTAGCAGTAATTGCACTTGATATGGCACTAGACGTTGCAGTCTTCTATGTTCAACGCTTTTCAACCGAACGAGTCCTAAATTCTCTAAAAGAAAAAACCATTCAACAGATTACGGTTTTACGTGAAGGAAAAGAAATTGAGGTAGACGCAAGTGAACTCGTACCTGGCGACATCGTTATTTTACACGAAGGAGACCGTATCCCAGCAGACGGTAGAATTGTCAATGAATCCGGACTTCTCACTAACGAATCTATGCTTACCGGTGAATCTGAAGCGATCGCTAAAGATGCGAAGGCTATTTCTGGTAAGAAAAAAATTTACGAACAGCGCAATATGGTTTTTGCAGGCTCATTTGTAATCACCGGCAGCTCTAGATTCGTAGTAACCGCGACTGGTAACAATACTGAATATGGAAAGATTGCTTCTCTCGCATCCGGTGCTTCTGTCACCTCGCCAATCCAAGATAAAATCAACGGCCTAGTCGTTAAGATTGCCGGTATAATTCTAATTGTTGCTGGAATTGTTTTAGTTGTTCAGTTAGTCGACGGTATTCCGTTCTATAATGCCATCCAATTCACATTGGCCATGATTGTATCCGCCGTACCAGAAGATTTGCCAATCGTTACAGCGATTATTCTTGCCATTGGTGCAATTCGCTTAGCGAGAAAAAGTGCTTTGATAAAGGAATTGCGCGCAATTCAAAGTATCGGCATCGTTACCACCATAGCTTCAGATAAGACCGGTACCCTCACGGAGAACAAACTATCGCTTCGCGATAGTTGGAATCCAGAAACAAAAAAAACGCTGAAAAACAATGAGAAGTTTATCACAACTATAGCTCAATCTGCAGTGCCTATTGATTCTGCGACCGATCCACTCGATCTCGCTATTTGGAATTATGTCAAAGCCGAAGCCCCGTATCTTACTGACTTAAAACCACTCAAGACATATGCGTTCGACCAAGACCTTAAGACTTCTGGTAATCTTTTCGAAGATAAGCGTGGCCACCTGCGTCTCATTATTAAGGGCGCTCCTGAAACCGTCCTTGCAAAGTGTACGAGCATGAGCAAAGCAACTATTAAGGCAGCCGAATCCCGATTGGAAGACTTTTCTGGCAAAGGCTATAAAGTTATCGCTATCGCGTCAGCCAAAATCAATCACGAAATTAACGAACTCAATAAGTTGACAAAGAGTGACGTCTTCAACTTTGAAGGTTTTATCGCAATTGCTGATACCGTCCGGATCGGGGTTACCGACGCCATTGAGTCTGCCTCAACCGCAGGGGTCAAGGTTAAAATGGTAACCGGTGACCACGCGCAAACTGCTTTTGCAATTGGACGAGAACTTGGTTTATGCACCGAATTTTCTGAAGTACTAGATTGCTCTAAGCTTGGAGACCTCCCAGACTCTGATCTTGAGGACCAAGTACGCAGTGCAACTATCTTTGCCCGAGTTACGCCCGAGGACAAATTCCGGATTTTAAATATAATCAAAAAATCTGAGGTTGTAGCTATGACCGGCGATGGCGTAAACGATGTCCCGGCGCTTACGAATGCTCATGTGGGTATTGCTATGGGCAGCTCACCAAGTATCGTTCAAGATGCGGGTGATATTGTTCTTCTTGATAACAATTTTTCTAATATAGTCTCCGCCATGAAAGAAGGCCGCGTTATTATTGCCAATATTCGTCGTATGCTAATCTATCTGCTTTCTACTAATGCAGGTGAGGTATTGGCTACACTTGGGGCTCTATTCATTTCTGGATCTCAGTTACTTCTACCGATTCAAATTCTCTGGATTAATATGGTGACAGATTCGCTTATGGTGGTTCCGATTGGATTAGAGCCTCCAGAACACGAATTCATGTCACAAAAACCAGAAGATAAAGAAGCACCCATTCTCCCCAAGATCTTAATCAAACGAATGGCAATCATTACACTTACGATGACAGCTGTCGCTCTTGGAACTTACTATATAGCCCTCAATTATTTTTCGCATGACGAGGCAAATACTCTCGCTTTTACAGCCATGGTCGTCGTTCAGTGGTCGAATGCATTTTGTGTCCGTGGCACATATGAATCTGCCTTTAAACGCTTAAAAGTGAAAAACAATCTTTTCCTACTGGCCTTCGTCGTGGCTATTGTTCTCCAAATTCTTGTTTTATTCGGACCACTCTCTATTCTTACGAAGACTGTACCGGTCGACACGCTCGCCCTAGCGATGACAATAGCTATTGCGTTCGCGGTACCAATAATCGTTACAGAACTACACAAAAAACTTTCCAAAAAGTGAAGGCTTTTGACGAGACAGTTGTAGATTTAAGTTTTGCTAAAGTATTATTTGTCAATATAGCACAGGGTACAACCAGAAGTAGCCAGAACAAGTGTGAAATCCTAGCAGAAACGAAACAGATATAGCGTTGTAGAATGTTCTAAATACGTAAGTAGGGAAAATGTATTTTTTACTGTTGTGATAAATACAACAAATAACAGATGAACAGTGCATATTTATAGATAAACACAAACATAAAAAAACTTTATAAAAACCCTTGACACGCTATATCTAGTGTCATAGAATAATCATAGACGCTAGATGTAGTGTCTAGCACACCCAACAATAATTGAAGAAACCATAAATAAACACCTAATTTAGAAGAAAGGTACAAGGAGGTCTATTTTCTATGTTCAAAAAAATTATTAAACGAGACGGAAAGATAGTCGATTTCAAAATTGAAAAGATTATTGATGCCATGACAAAAGCTGGCGTGGCTACTGGCGAGTTCGATCGTGAGCGCGCTAAGGAATTAGCCGCCGAGTTCGAAACCACCGCCAAAGAAGTTATTAAGTCGCGCATTCCAACTGTCGAACAAGTCCAAGACGCTGTCGAAAAAGTACTCAAAGATGCTGGATTTAAACGCACGGCTCGCGCCTACGCAGATTATCGTGCTCAGCGTAGCGATATTCGTATTGCTAAATCTGACCTTATGAATATTTATCGTACCATCGCCATTGCCGATGCATCGGAAGACTCAGACGTTAAACGTGGCAATGCTAACGTCGACGGCAACTCAGCCATGGGCAAAATGCTTCAATTCGGCGCCGAAGGATCTAAAGTCTTTGCCAAGACCTCCCTTATGAAGGCAGAATACGCCTACGCTCACAATAATGGCGATATCCACGTCCACGATCTGGACTTTTACGCTACAGGTACACTTACATGCTGCCAAACCGATCCACTTCGACTCTTTAAGAACGGCTTTAACACTGGCCATGGCCATCTTCGCACGCCACAATCTATTGGTTCCTATGCTGCACTTGCTGCCATTATCCTCCAAGCAAATCAGAACGAGCAACACGGTGGTCAATCTATTCCAAACTTTGACTATGCTATGGCTCCAGGTGTAGATAAGACCTTTCGCAAAGCTCTCCGACGCAATATCGAAAAATACAACGCCTTTGTCGATAAAAAGAATCGAGTCGATATCCAAATTGGTGACTATATCGAATTCGGTGACGACGCTAAGCTTTCCCGCATGAAAGTTCCTAAAGCCGTGATCAAAGCATCTGTCGAAGATACTGAAAGTCAGACAGAGCAGGCGATGGAAGGCTTCATTCACAACCTTAATACTATGCACTCTCGTGCTGGCGCTCAAGTTCCATTTACCTCAATTAATTTCGGTACCGACACTTCTCCAGCCGGTCGCCTCGTCTCCAAGATGCTTCTTGAAGCCACCGATCATGGTTTAGGCAAGGGCGAAACGCCAATCTTCCCGATCTCTATCTTTAAAGTCAAAGAAGGCATCAACTATAATCCAGAAGACCCAAACTACGATCTATTCAAACGCAGTATGGAAGTATCTGCCAAGCGCCTATTCCCGAACTTCTGTTTTGTGGATGCCCCGTACAACCTTAAATACTACAAACCAGGCGACTATCGCACGGAAATCGCAACTATGGGATGCCGAACCCGTGTTTTCGCCTCCGTATTTCCAGAATCCGACGGTATTGTAACTGGCCGTGGTAACCTTTCCTTCACGACTGTGAATCTCGTCCGTCTCGGTATCAAGCATGGCATCGCAACTGGCGAACGCGATGAGGCCGACTGGACAGCCTTCTTTGCTGACCTAGACCACGTTATGGATCTTTGTGAAGGTGAGCTATATGAACGCTTTGAATTCCAGGCTAATCAGCACGTACGTAACTTCCCATTCCTCATGGGCCAAGGTAACTGGTTTGGCTCAGAAAAGTTATCGCCAAACGACACACTCCGTGACGTTATTAAACATGGTACGCTTTCGATTGGCTTCATTGGCCTCGCCGAAACGCTCGTTGCTATGACTGGTAAACACCATGGCGAGGACGAAACGGCGCGCGAACTTGGTCTCGACATCATTTCGCATATGCGCGAAAGATGTGATGAATACTCTAAAAAGCATCACCTTAACTTCTCGCTACTTGCAACTCCAGCCGAAGGCTTGGCTGGTCGCTTCACCAAAATGGATCGCAAAGAATATGGCGAGCTTGCAGGTGTTACCGACCGCGAATACTACACAAACTCCTTCCACGTTCCTGTATATTACCCAATTTCGGCTTTTGACAAAATCGAGATTGAAGCCCCATATCACGAATTATGCAACGCCGGCCACATCTCATACATTGAACTAGACGGCGACCCCACACAGAATATCGAAGCATTCGAGGCCGTCATTCGTAAAATGCACGATTGCGGTATCGGATACGGCTCCGTTAATCATCCGGTCGATCGCGATCCAGTGTGTGGATTCTCGGGCATAATATCTGGCCACACATGTCCATCTTGTGGCCGCGAAGAAGGCGATATGCCATTCGAACGTCTTCGCCGTATTACTGGGTATTTAGTAGGTACGCTTGACCGCTGGAATGACGGGAAAAAAGCCGAAGAGCACGATCGTGTTAAGCATAACGTCGACTGTGGCTGTGCTCCATCTAATACTGAAGGTGTCTACACCGTCGAAGAAAAGAACGAGCGCGAAGCTGAAAAGATGAGTGCCGATAAAGCGTTGGGAAAAGAATAATATGAAAATTCGATTGAGCGGACCTCTAGAACATGATTCAATCGTTAACGGGTACGGCCTCCGGGCCGTACTCTGGACGCAAGGATGTTTGACACACTGTAAAGGTTGTCAGAATCCTGAGACATGGGATCTAGAAGGTGGGTTTGAAGTAGATACGGAAGAAATAAAGGAACGTCTACGGGGTTTTAAGGGTCAAGCTGGTATCACATTCTGCGGCGGCGAACCGTTTCTCCAACCGGAAGCATGTAGAGAAATTGCTGATTTTTGCCACGAAGAGCTAGGATGGAATGTCTGGAGCTTTTCAGGATACACATATGAACAGATTCAAGCAAAAGGCGGCAAACAACTTGAATTCTTGAAGAGCCTCGACGCTCTCATTGATGGGCCATTCATTCTAGAACAACGTGATTTGTCGCTAAAGTTTCGTGGAAGTCGTAACCAGCGCCTTCTCCATCTAGAATTAGGAACTGGTAAAATTTGCAAAATAGAATAAAATATTGCGCTCATGTTTGACACCCTCCGCACATAGTGGTAGAATAGCAGTAATTTCCTGATGGGAGGAAATGGATCATTACTATTTGTAGAAGGAGGAATTAATCCATGAAACGCGTCCTGTCCGTATTCCTTGTCATGACCCTCTGTATGGGCCTGTTCGCCACCGCCGCGTTTGCTGATGACGTCAATACCAACACGACCGTGAATGTTAACGTCACCTATAACAACGCGTCCGCTCCCAGTGCCCCCAGTGCTCCCAGTGCCCCCAGCAGCCCCAGTTCTTCCAGCTCGAGCAGTTCGAGCGGATATACTGTGAGGCAGAAAAGAAACGCTCTCCGGCTGCTCTTTATTGATATCAAGAAAGAGCTTAATCGTGAACTGGAGAATACCAGCGGGACCATCGTTGAGTTCAAAGATGGTGAGCTCGATCGCTCCGGACGTCGCATCGCGAAAGTTACTGCGAAGAGCGACGAGAACGAAATGGTTACCTGCTATCTTATAGCCCTGCCCAAAGGCAGAATTCGGCTGCAGGATAACGGCAGATTCACCAAGGACACCTACGTTGAGGTATTCTTCTCCTGGAACTATAACAGGAACCTTAACGTGGACAGCTATGATCCCAGTTGGTACATCACTGATCGCGATCAGACTGCCCAGGAAGCCATCGTTCAGTTCGCCGAGAAGCTGCTCGCAGGCGAAATCGTACGCCCCTAACGTCCCATTTCCTCCCGACTTGCCTCCCCACAAGGGGAGGCATTTTCATGCAAATTATGATATAATATATAATATGCCAAAAATCAAATTCACTATCATCACCCTGTTTCGCGAAGCAATAGAGCCTTATCTTAGCTCTTCCATGATGTGGAAGGCCACAGACAAGGGAATTGTTGAATTTGATTATGTTAACCTCCGTGATTTTGGACTTGGTCCGCACAAATCTGTCGATGACACTCCTTACGGTGGAGGGGATGGCATGTTACTTCGTTGTGAACCTGTTTTTGCCGCAATAGAGTCAGTAAAGGCTAAAGACCCAACCGCCAAAGTCATTATTCCTACGCCTGTTGGCAGAACATGGGACCAAAGCTTTGCGCGTGAACTGTCAAATACTAGTAAAGAAGAGCCAAGGCATTACATTATATTCTGTCCCCATTATGAAGGATACGACGAGCGTATTCTTTCACTCGTAGATTATAAAATTAGTCTTGGGCGTTATGTCCTAACCGGCGGAGAATTACCAGCACTTATTATCATAGATTCAATAACGCGTCTATTGCCGGGCGTTTTAGGCGGAGAACAAAGCGCCGAAATTGAATCTTTTTCTGACGGAGATAACCTAGAATACCCACAATACACAAAACCCGCTGATTTTTGCGGTCTCAAAGTCCCTGACATATTACTATCGGGCAACCATGGCGCAATCGCCAAATGGCGCGAGGAACACTCCGGCCATGTCATTTAATTTGACGGACTCCATATCATCTATTCGTGGTGTCGGCCCCAAAACTGAACAAATTCTAAATAAAGCCGGAATAAGAACCGTGCGCGATCTGCTTTACTATCTACCGCGTACTTATGAGAACTACACAGAGACGACCAAACTTTCAGAAATCCAACCAGGCAAAGTAGTAATTCGCGGTAAGATATCGGATCTAAAAACCTCACACACACATCGTCGAAACCTTACTATTACAGAAGGTGTTATTCGTGACAACACGGATGCTATTCGTGTGGTTTGGTTTAATCAACCATACAGAGCTAGGCAATTCGACGAGAAAAAAGAGTACTATTTTATTGGAAACTATGATTTTAATCGAGGTCGATATCAGTTAACTTCTCCCAAGGCAGAATTAGCCCAAGATGTCGATAGAAAAAATGGTCAAAGCAGTACTTTTCGCCCGGTTTACCCAGCACGTGGCTCGTTCAAGCCGGAAGGGTTTCACAAAATCATGGAGACCATGCGACCAGGCTTCGCGTTTATCCCTGATTTATTACCAGAATATGGTTTAGCAAAACCTGGCGCACGCGCCGACGCGCTTTTTAAGGCCCATTTTGCAGAGAATGATGACGAAGTAAAATCTGCTCGTGAATACTTGGCCTACGAAGAGCTTTTCGAGCTAATTCTGGCTAGCAAACTCAACAAACAAGAGAACCAAAAGCTGCACGCTAAAGTCATACCGTTCGTTCCTGAAGACATCAAAAAGTTAGTAGAACATCTCAGATTCAAACTCACAAATGCGCAGCGATTATCGACATTTGAAATTTTAAAAGATTTAGAGAAGCCAGTGCCTATGAATCGCTTACTCCAAGGGGACGTTGGCTCTGGTAAGACGGTCGTAGCGGCCATTTCCGCTTATTCGACTATCCGTGCTAAGCATCAAGTTGCACTTCTGGCTCCTACAGCCATATTGGCGTCGCAGCATGCTGAATCGTTAAAAGAACTATTAGAGCCATTTGGCATTAGGGTGGCGCTTCTTATTGGTTCTACGAAGTGCAAACCGGCCATTAAAGAGCAAATCGCATCTGGCGCGGTTGATTTAATAGTTGGTACACATGCGCTTCTCACGGATGATACTGAATTTAGTTCACTTGCTCTTGCAATCATAGACGAGCAACACCGTTTCGGTGTTGATCAACGCCAGAAATTGCTAGAGAAAACAGTAAAGACCACAGGGTTCGCCCCGCATCTTCTCATGATGACAGCAACTCCTATACCGCGATCTCTGCAATTGGCGGTTTTTGGCGATCTTGATGTATCGATCCTTAATGAATTACCGGCCGGTCGCCAGCCGATTACCACGAAAATAATCTCAGAACTAAACTTTGTCGATACTCTCTACCCAACCGTTCGATCTTATCTCGAGAAGAAACAACAGATATATTGGATTTGTAAAAAAATAGAAGAAGGTGGACCGTCTGAAGCGGTGTCTGTAAAAAAACAGGCAAAAAAACTAGAGAATGTATTTAAGAACGCTAGGATAGCCTTTATCCATGGGCGTATGAAGAATGACGAGAAAGACTCTATAATGGAACAATTCGCTGCGGGCAAAATTGACATTCTCGTTTCTACGACCGTCGTAGAAGTAGGTGTTAATGTTCCGAATGCTAACCTTATGGTGATAATGGACGCAGATAATTATGGCCTCGCTCAACTTCACCAACTTCGCGGTCGCGTAGGTCGTGGCCAGGAAGCAGCTGAGTGTTACTTAGTTACAAATAACAATGAGCCATCTCGTCGGCTGAAAATCTTAGAAAAATCAAACGACGGTTTCTATTTAGCAGAGGCCGATCTAAAGCTACGCGGGCCTGGTGAGATTTATGGATCACTTCAACACGGAGCGCTTAATCTTCAGTTCGCCTCTCTTTCTGATTCGCAGCTCATCGCAATGGCTTCAAAATACGCTAGCGAGTTCGCGAATACGTGTGCAAAGAATCCCAGAGCGCTCGATGATTATCCAGAACTCACTACATGTATAAAACGTTATCAGCAACTCACAACTCTAAACTAAAATGAAGGAATAATATCACTATGCGCATAATATCCGGTAAATATAAAAACAAAGAACTTAAAAGTCCGAATATCATTGCCACGCATCCGATGGGCGAAAGAGAACGGATCGCAATCTTCAACATGCTGGGCGACATTACTAGCAAAAATGTTCTCGATATATTTGCTGGCACTGGAGCATTGGGGCTCGAAGCTCTATCTCGCGGTGCAGCTAAGGCAGTTTTTGTTGAGAACAATAGTAAAACTTTGTTAGCGCTCAGAGAGAATGCGTCCGATATAGAGAATACGAAGATTATAAAGGCGAACGCATACAAATACATACCAAATGAAAAATTTGACATCATTTTTGTTGATCCTCCATACGATCAATTCGATCCAACGATATTGCAACATAAAAAACATTTAAAAAAAGGGGGCATTATGGTTGTTTCGTCGCCGTCGCCATTATCTTTAAACTCTCGGAAATATGCCAATTGTTATATAACCTTGCTTAAATAACTTGATTGTGTTATAATTAGCCAAAGAAATTTCGGTGGGCCAATAATTAGGAGTAAATTATGTACGGTCAAACCGGAGACCAAGATAACAAGCAAAAGAAAAAGATCATCATTACAGCCCTTGTCATGGGTATTATTATCATTGTTTTGATAGGTGTGCTTATCAACGCCATCACTAGCAAGAATAGGAACAAGGTCGCAACCAATCCAGAAACAACTGCCGTAATCCGCGAGGATGAAAGGAACGATTCTACAAATAAAATCGAAGAGAACAAAAAAGAAGAGGAAGAAAATCCAGAAGACTCTAAGCTGGAACCAGTTGCGAATGATAATAAGGGAGAAGAAATTGTCACCCCAAGCTCCAATACTAAACAAGAGTCGACAACGACTACTGTTGCAACCGCAACTTCAGCATCTAATACAAACTTACCTTCAACCGGCCCTGCAAGTGCGTTTGGACTTGCACTTCTAGCTGGGTCTGCCACTACTTACGCCTTTTCTCGTAAGAAAAAAGTAGCTTAAATTAGCCGATCCATCCAGCTTTACACTGACTTATTTTTCAAGTATAATCTTCTTATGGCTTCAAAACCTGAAGATAAAACTGCGGACAAAACAAGCTTTTTTAAGAAAAAACGCGTTAAGCAAATAGCAATCGCCGCCTTTGTGGTATTCAACATCTTGATTATCTATTGGACAGCGTCCAAAGAGTTATCCCGCGAAAAAACAGAAAACCTGGAAGGCCCTACTTTTACTTGGTGGCTTCTACTTCTAGCCGTGATTGCGTTTGTCGGAGCGTTGGCTGCCGATATTTATAAATACTATATTCTTATTTACCACTTCACCAAAAGAAAAGACCTGAAACTAGCCGCACAGACCGTCTTTCTTGGACGTTATTATGACAATATCACTCCATCTGCTGTAGGCGGTCAACCGTTCCAAATTCTTCACATGCATAAACACGGTCATGTCGATAACGAACATGCTGCGATGATTCCTGTGATTGCATTTGTATCGCTTCAGACGGCATTCGTTCTGCTCTGCTTCTTGACCATCATTTTCGGGTCTAGTCTAGTCCTTTCCGACGTAACCTATGCCGCAAGCTTTATTGGCATACTTCTTATTGCCTTCGCTCCGGGGACCATCCTATTTTTTGCGCTCAAGCCTAAGGTTGCGAAGAGAATAGCCTCTGTAATCTTAAAATTTCTTCACGCGATACATATCGTCCGTAATGTCGAAAAGACAGAAGAAAAGACCCTTGGCGAAATTGAAAAATATGCTCTTACTGTTAAGCAATTCATTAAAAACAAGAAACTTCTCGTAAAAGTCATGAGCCTATCGTTCGCTTACCAATTCCTTCTATATAGTATACCGTTTCTCGTAGTTAGCGCTTTTGGAGGTAATGTTGGATATCTACCAGCCACAATGACAGCCTTAACTATTCAGGCCGCAATTACTTTTGTTCCAACCCCAGGCAACGCGGGAGCAGCTGAGGGTTCATTTTATCTTGTCTTCGCCCATCTAGAATCTGGCAATACATTTTGGGCCATGCTGACTTGGCGCTTCTTTACATACTACGCTTTTATCGCTCTTGGGGGTCTTACCTATTTGGAAATGGCTTGGCGGAAAAAGAAACATACCCTCAGTATCGAACGCTCCGGCGACTCGACAAAACAAGAATAATCGTATATAATACCTATCATGCCCGTGTGGTGGAATTGGTAGACACGCTAGCCTTAGGAGCTAGTGCCGTACGGCTTGCTGGTTCGACTCCAGTCGCGGGCACCACATTATTCTAGCGCGTAGAAACGCGCCTTTTTAATAGAAGTTTTTAAGGATATTTACATTCCTTGACTTATCTGCTACAATACACTTGACAGTTTCGTTAAGAAACTTTTTTTATAGCAACAAGAAAGGAATTTATGGCGCACGTCACTCGCATCAAGGCTCATGATCCTGCGAAACCTCACGAGGGCAAAGACAAACCCGAAAATCCAAAACCAGTGAAGGTTGAAGAATCAAAAAAGCCTGTTAAATCCATAAAACCTAAAAAAGAAAAAAGAATTAAAGAGAAAAAGGCGAAAGACCACACCAAGAAACCATTCATATTATTCAGGCCATTCATCGCCTTCGGTCATTATTTACGTAATTCCTGGCGCGAGCTTCGCCAAGTACGCTGGCCAAATCGTAAAGTTACTTGGAAAATGGTACTAGCAGTATTTGTCTATACCGCATTGTTTGTCAGCTTCCTAGTCGTGGTCGATTTATTATTTGATTGGATTTTTAATTTAATACTAAAGTAAAAGGAGAGATATTATAATATGGCAGTAAACCGCTATGATGACACCCGCGCCTGGTACGCAATTAGTACCTACGGTGGGTATGAGGACAAAGTCGCAGATTCTATTCGTCAACGTGCAAACTCTGTTGATTTCGCCGACAAGATCTTTGACGCAATTGTTCCAAAAGAGAAACAAATTGAAATTAAGAACGGCAAACGTAAGGTTGTCGATAAGAAGATTTTCCAAGGGTATGTCCTTGTCGAAATGAAGCTCTCCGACGAGACTTGGTACATTATTCGCAACACACCTGGTGTAACAGGCTTCATTGGCACAGGTACTCAGCCAACCCCTGTTTCCGAAAAAGAGATTACCAAGATTAAGAAGCGCATGGGCGTAGAAGATCCGAAGTACTCGGTTAATTACGAGATTGGCGAAGTCGTTTCTGTCACAGACGGTCCATTTAAGGGCTTCGAAGGTACCATTTCTGAAATCGATGCTGATAAGGGCAAGCTCAAGGTCATGGTTTCTATGTTTGGCCGCGAAACGCCGGTTGAACTTGACGCCCTTCAAGTTGCAAAAATCTAAAACATTTGGTATAATATTAGAGTTACGCGCTCTATAAAGGAGTATAAATAATTATGGCAAACAAACAAGTTATCGGGAATCTGAAGCTCAGAATCCCTGGTGGTAGAGCCACCGCTGGACCTCCAGTCGGTTCAACCCTTGGTCAATGGGGCCTAAACATGATGGATTTCATCAATCCTTTCAACGAAGCAACCAAAGACTATATGGGTAAGAATGTCATTGTCCATATAAAGGTTTACGAAGATCGCACGTTCGATTGGGTATGCCTTGGTCAACCAGTAGACGATCTCATCCGTGAGACGATCAAGCTCGAAAAAGGCTCTGGCCGCCCTAATACCGAAAAAGTCGGCAAAATCACTCGCGCACAACTCGAAGAAATCGCCAACAAGAAGATGAAGCAGATGAATGCTATCGATCTTGATGGTGCCGTTAAAGTTGTTGCTGGCACTGCCCGCTCGATGGGCGTCGAAGTCGTCGACTAAAATATACGTACGATAAAATAGCTCCTAATTAGGAGCTATTTTTATGCAAATCCCCGCCATATCGGCGGGGGTTTAATTAGGGGGCGAGAAAAAAGAGAACGGCTAATACAAGCGAAAGTGAATCTAACCTATCATAAAACCCACCGTGTCCGTTACGGCCGCCGAGAAAACCTTCAACTAAGTTAAAGATGGCTATGTCATGACGGATAATATTGTCGTTTGAGTCCTTTACGTTACTCCAGCGCTTAAATAAGCTTTCTAGAATATCACCAGTGAAAGCAACTGGCACCATCCATAAATACACGAATTGCCTTCCGGTCCAGAAGTAGACGACGATTAAACCAATCAAAATACCGAGTATACTGCCTTCCCAGGTTTTATTTGGTGAAATTCTGAGGAAGGGACGGGACTTGATTAGACGCCCACCGAGCAGATTTCCAAAGAAATAAGCCCCTACGTCGGTAGATACAGAAGCGACCACAGCAGTGCCGAGCAAGTTTGTCTTTATGGCAGAGACGGAGACAATGGCGATTACAAGTGACGAAAGCAAGAGCAGAGACAAAAGGTGATAGCTAACCTCATTACGCAAATAGCCGTATGAGTAAGAAATCATGCATGCAAATTCGCAGATTGCGACCATAAACCCTAATGCCAGAATTATTTTGAAGATTATCCCGTCAAACAGATAATATGCAGGCACCAACACAAGCAATATCGGTATCGAAACCCAGAATCTAGTCTTTAAGCCTTCAGATTTCAAAAACTTTTCCATCTCTCGACCCTCCTTTTTAAAATACAAGCCCCCTTCTATTCTGCTATTATAACATCTATTGGATATATTATCAAATACGGCTATAAAAGAAGATATGACTTGCCAAAATAAGCAATATTTGCTATAATAAACGCACTATAAAAATTCACGTTGGGAGGGGTAAATACCCGTTAATACCACAGAAAGGAATCTAATGGCTAAAAAAGCCGATCTTAAAGACGAAAAAACCGTCGAAACAGTAGTGCAAGAAGCCCCAAAAGAGGAAGCTCCTGCTGAAGAAGAAAAATTCGCTAAATCTGGAAAAAAGTCCAAGAAGCACATCGAAGAGGTTAAGGCCGAAGAAGAGCGCCAAGCGCGAAAAGAAGAACGCGCTAAAGAGGAAGCCGAGACTGAGAAGAAACCAAAAGGTGCTAAGCCAATCACCAGACCTCTCATCGAGCGTCGCGGCAAGAATTATCGCAAAGTTAGCGAGAAAATCGAAAAGGGCAAAATCTATTCCCTCTCCGAAGCAATGAAACTTGCTATTGAGACCAATCCGGTTAAATTTGACGCCACTGTCGAGGCTCATGTCCGTCTTGGAGTTGATCCTCGTCAAGCCGACCAAAATATCCGCACCACGGTAGTGCTCCCAAATGGGAACGGCAAAACAGTCCGCGTCGCCGTATTTGCACCTTTAGACGAAGCCAAGAAAGCTAAAGAAGCCGGCGCAGATATCGCCGAAGATGTTGAATTCTTAAAGCGTCTCGACAAGGGTGAAATCGATTTTGATATCTTAATTTCCACTCCCGCCTACATGCCTAAACTTGGTAAGTACGCTCGTATGCTTGGTCCAAAAGGTCTCATGCCGAATCCTAAGGCAGGTACTGTTACCATGGACATCGAAAAGGCCGTTAAAGAAGCCAAAGCAGGAAAAGTTGAATATCGCGTTGATAAGCAATCGATCATCCATATTGGTCTAGGCAAAGTTTCATTTGGCGCTGACAAACTTCTTGAGAATGCTAATGTCTTCTTTGACTCTCTCAAGGCCCAGAAGCCAGCCTCTCTAAAAGGAAACTACGTCAAGTCTGTATATATCACTACAACTATGGGCCCATCCATTGCCGTAGAGAATCTCTACAGCTAAAATTAGACATAACAAAAATCCCCTGGTGAACGGGGGATTTTTTATATATAATAAAACCGTGTCTAGGAGAAAAAAACTAAGCTATAAAGCGCGTCGCACTTTGAGCGTCTTGATAGCGCTTCTAATAGTGGGCGGAGTGATTTATTTACACCCTGATTCCTACGAGACGATACAGACCGTCGTCGACAATCCAAAGTCTGGGACCATTGAACCACTCGGAGTATCCGCTACTAATAATGGCGTCAAGGCTGCCGATATTCTAGAACGGCTCCCAGTCAAAGGGCGAGCTCCCAAAACTGGTTATTCTCGTGACCAGTTCTACGATACATGGCCATCTATAAGCGGCTGTTCGCTGAGACAGCTCATTATTAAACGAGAGATGGGCGATACTGCTGTCGTCTCAAATGATGATAATTGTTCGGTTTTATCCGGAGAATACGATGAACCCTACACGGGTTCGCATATGATTTTTTACCAAAAATCTGACTTTACATTAGGTGTTCAAATTGATCACGTTGTTGCCTTATCGGATGCTTGGCAAAAAGGAGCACAGAGTATCTCGACCGAAGAACGTTATAATTTAGCCACCGATCCGCTAAACCTCATCGCCGTGGACTCTAAAAGCAATCAAAACAAAGCAGATGGCGATGCTGCTACTTGGCTTCCACCTAATAAATCATTTCGCTGCGCATATGTCGCCCGTCAAGTATCGGTCAAATATAAATATCATTTGTGGGTTACTAAAGCCGAAAAAGAAGCAATTGCAAATATTTTAAAACGCTGTCCCAACGAACCAGCAGTTGGAATTTCGGATCTAAATAATATATAATATAGATATGCCGAATAAGAAAAAAAATGCAAACACTACTACGGTTAATCGCCGTGCTCATTTTGATTATGCACTCGGCGAAGAATTAACTGTCGGCATGTCTCTTACGGGTCCCATGGTTCGCTTGATTCGCGACCACCATGTCCAACTAAAAGGATCTTTTGTCACGATTAGGAACGATGAACTATGGCTAAATAACCTTACGCTTGGAGCAGAGGTTGCGCCTAACATTCGCCTTCTTGCTACCAAGAAACAAATAATGGGTTTGGAACGCGAAAAAGTCTCCGGTTCTACGATTGTGCCAGTGAAGCTTCTCGGCGGTGGAAGACATATTAAGCTAGTCATTGCGCTTGGTAAGGGCAAGAAGAAATACGATAAACGTGAGACTATTAAGAAAAGGGATTTCGATCGTGGCAGATACAACTAAGATTTTTTCATGGAATGTAAATGGTCTTCGTGCCGTGTTGAGGAAGGGAGCTTTGCAAAATTTTTTAAAAGAATATTGCCCGGATATACTCTGCCTTCAAGAAATCAAATGTAATCCCGACCAACTCGATCTGTTTGAGATGGATGCGCTTAAAGAATATACTATTTTCTGGAATCCAGCCAAAAAACCAGGGTACTCTGGTACGGCCATCTTAGTACGCGGCGATAAAGAATCTGCTAAGCGTCATAAACTAAATAGTAACCTGGGGGTGAGCGAACTGGCTAGCAATGAGGGGCGCGTATTAACACTCGAATTTTCAGGCTATTATCTAGTTAATGTTTATACACCAAACTCCAAACGCGACCTATCTCGGCTTAAACTCCGCCATGACGAATGGGATCCGGAGTTTAAAGAATATTTAAAAGAATTGGAAAAAGCAAAACCAGTAATTACCTGTGGAGACTATAATTGCGCTCATGAAGAAATTGACTTAGCTCGCCCTAAGCAAAATCACAGAAATGCTGGCTTTACCGACGAAGAAAGACAGGGCGTTACAAACCTCTTAACTGCAGGCTTCACAGATACATTTCGGTTCCTTCACCCAAATACAGAACGATACACTTGGTGGTCGCACTGGGGAAAAGCCAGAGAGAATAATATCGGGTGGCGTATTGATTATTTCTTTATTTCTGAAGCTATGAAAAAATCACTTAAAGACGCAGAAATCTATGAATCTGTAACTGGGTCAGATCACTGCCCCATATCGATTAGCATGGAGACCAAATAATGCCCACAGCAGCGCAGTATTGGCAAAAAGATGTCGATAACTCTAGTTATAAAGATCTAGCCTGGAATTTTCCAGAGCAGAAACAAGGCATTATAAAGATAATTGGCGGGAACTCTTCAAGTTTCGCCGCCGAAGTGAAAACTGCAGAATACATTAATAGAACATTCCCATTTGTTAAATCTGTCGAGAACGTGTTCCCGGACGCGCTTAAAGCTAAATTTCCGCCTATGGACAATCTCAAGTTTTACGAATCTACGGACTCAGGATCTTTCTCTAATACCCCTGAATTCCGCCGTGCTCTAGATAATGTAGACGCTGGGATCATTTTGGGAGATCTTTCGAAAAATTCTATTACCGCTATAGCGATTTCCGATTTGATAAGGGTTAGCGATGATATCCCACTGGTTCTCACTCGAGATACTGTTGATTTGGTCGCCAGCACGGCGAACGATTTTATTAATCGCGGAAAAATCACATTTGTAGCCTCAATGGCCAGTTTGCAAAAACTACTAAGGTCTCTTTATTATCCGCGCCCAATTATGTTGTCTCAGCCAATCTTTCCTGTTGTTGAGACATTGCATAAATTTACAATAAGCTACCCGGTTTCGATCATGACATTTCACGAAGGCAAAATTATCTGTGCGTATAACGGTAAAGTCTCGACGATAGATATCGATAAAACCAGATACACACCACTTTCTCTGTGGTCCGGAGAAGTTGCGGCTCGTCTTGCCGTCTTTGCTATGTTTAATACGAATAGACTACTCGAATCGATGCTTGCGGCCATTACTTATAAATGATAAAATGATAAAGTTAATATCAAGAAGAGGCGAGAGAACGGCTCGTCGACCCTCTACCAACCTAGCATTAAGGTGGTAAATCCGACCAAGAAAGGAAAGATATGTTCTACAGAACCGCTGAGAGCGTTTCGCCTAAACATCCAGACAAATTATGTGACCAAATTAGTGATGCTATTTTGGACGCTTATTTATCGCAAGACCCCAATGCGCGCGTCGCCGCGGAGACTTGTGGCGGACATGGCGTTGTTTTTATCACCGGAGAAATAACTAGTACAGCTGAAGATATAGATATCGACGGTATTGTCAGAAGAATTACTGGCGATCCTAACATTGAAATCCACACCAAGATTGTTAAGCAGTCGCCGGAAATTGCCCAAGGGGTAGATGTTGGCGGTGCCGGCGACCAGGGTATTATGATTGGCTACGCTACAGATGAAACTCCAGAAATGCTTCCACTAGAGGTCGTACTCGCCCGTAGGCTTAACCAATTCATCTATGCTCATTTCCCATACGATGGTAAAACACAGGTGACTATAAATCCAGAAGGCAAAGTTGATTCTATCGTCGCGTCCTTCCAAAACGCGTCTAAAGACGAACTTAAAAAGCTTGTCCGTGAATTTATTACAAAATACGGGTTAAATCCAGAAGCTAAACTACATATGAATCCGGCCGGTGACTGGAACCAGGGCGGTTTCGAAGCTGATACTGGCCTCACTGGGCGCAAACTCATTGTCGATAATTATGGCCCGCGTATTCCAATTGGTGGTGGTTGTTTCTCCGGTAAAGATGCGACTAAAGTAGACCGTTCAGCGGCCTATATGGCTCGACGTGTCGCTGTCGACTATCTCCGAAACAGAAATGCTCACGAAGTGTTTGTTCGCCTTGCCTATGCAATTGGCCTAGCTGAGCCGCTAGAAAAGACCGTGATCGTCGACGGCAAACCAGAAGAAATTGAAGGTTACGATCTAACGCCAGCCGGCATCATAAAGTACCTAGATTTGCGTCGCCCAATTTATGAACCGACCGCTCGCTACGGTCACTTCGGCGAAGGTTTTGATTGGGACAAATGAACCCACTGGAAGCACCACCGACCGTTTTAGAATGATTTGCACTGCCGCATCAGTTAGTAGCAAATACTTCATTTTAGTTCTATCAGGTAACATCTACCCAACTGAATACTTGCCTAAACACCATAAATAATATATAATATACATGTCGAAATAATAATTATCCATCTCCGAGAACTCCATTCTTCGAGGTTACGGAGAACGAAAGGAAAACATGGCTGAAAAAGCTCAAAAAGACACCGGTCTCAAGATCCGTATTCGCCTAAAAGCCTATGACCATCGCGTCATCGACCAGAGCGCTAAGCAGATTGTTGACACCGCCATCCGTACAGGCGCTACCGTCAGCGGCCCAGTACCTCTACCAACCAAACGCTCTACCTTCACGGTCGTGAAATCCCCGCACGTCTATAAGACTGGTGGCGAAGCATTCGAGATGAAGGTTCACAAGCGTCTCATTGATATCTCTAACGCCACACCTAAGACTATCGAGAGCCTACAGAATCTCGCTCTTCCTGCTGGCGTCGACGCCGAAATCCGCATGTAACCTTGTCACAGGGGCAGAATAAGCATAAAACAAATAGGACCTTGTAAAAAAGGTCCTATTTTCCTATAATAGAGATATGACAAAAATAATGCGTCTCAAGAAACGCTTTTATTTTATCGTAGCGGGATACTTCCGTTTCTTTGCCAAGTTCGCCTTAAAGAGATGGAACCCGCGCATTATTGCTATTACCGGGTCCGCTGGTAAAACTACGATGCTTCACATGGTAGAGTATGAATTAGGCAAAGACGCGCACTACTCTCATGACGCTAACTCAGCATTCGGTGTCAGCTTCGATCTCCTAGGCCTTAAAGGAGTTCGCGGGAGTAAACTGCGCTGGATCTGGCTATTTATTGCCGCGCCTATTCGCGCGATATATTTCAGACACAAAGAGACGTTCTACGTAGTCGAAATAGACGCCGAGCGTCCACGCGAAGCGCGTTTTCTCGCCGAATGGCTAAAACCAGAAATTACGCTATGGATCTCTCTCGGCCGGTCGCACGCCATTCAGTTCGAACAAGAAGTCAAAGACGGCAAGTTTGAAACCCTAGAATTAGCTATTATGGACGAATTTGCTAAATTGCCGGAGAACACTGAATGCCTTGTATTTATAGACGGCGATAATCCACTTATGAAGCAAGCCACGAAAAATATCAGGGCTCGCGTCAATGAATATCACAAATCCGAAATAGTTAAATACTCTGTTTATCCGACGCGCACTGAGTTCGGTACTACATCTACGACTTTTCGTTTTAACTCTCCTCAGCCAAGAGACCTATCGATTCAACTTCTCATGCTTCGTGATTTAATGAAATATCTAAAGATCCCTCTAAAAACCGATTTCTCGGGCATGCCTCTTCCTCCAGGTCGCAGCTCTTTCTTCTATGGTAAAAACGGCGTCAAGCTTATTGATAGCTCCTATAATGCGCATATTATCTCTATGCAGAGCATCTTAGAGATGGCTAAAAGCATGCACGCAAGCCACAAGTGGCTAGTAATCGGCGACATTGTAGACGAAGGCTCTATCGAAGCGGAAGAACACGAGAAACTTGCTGACCTTATTGCGTCTGTTAAACCAGAAGAGATTATTTTGATTGGTCGCCGCACCAAGAAATATACAGCGCCACGCCTTAAAGAGCTTGGCTTCTCTCCGAAAACTACGTTGGATCCCAAAAAAGCGCTTGCCTACATAGAAAAGAACACCAATGGCACCGAGACTATAGTTTTTAAGGGCTCACAATACCTGGAATGGATTATTGAAAAAATGCTAGATGACCCAGAGGATATTGATAAGCTTTGCCGCCGTGAATCCTCGGCTGTTAAACGACGCAAGAATAGGGGGTTAGAATAATGCCTAAACCTAGCAATAAAACGCTCTATATTATTCATGGTTGGGCCTACTCAGTCGAACCATGGACCAAAACGATCGAACTCCTAGAGCAAAACGACGTTAAAGTTAAAATGCTCAACGTCCCAGGGTTAACTTCGCCATCTAAGCGCGTTTGGACTATTCAAGATTATGCTGACTGGGCGGACAAAAACATTCCTGATGGATCCGTCGCTCTGGGCCACAGCAATGGAGGACGTATTCTGCTTAATCTATGTGCCAAAAAACCCAACAAATTAAAGAAACTGATTCTACTTGATTCCGCGGGCGTTTATGAGACATCTAAAAAAAGAAGTATCCTAAGAGCAATAGCTAAACTTGGCGCTCCGCTCAAAAGAATTCCAATCGTCTCGAAAGTTTTTCATAAACTCACCGGCAGTATGGACTATCATCGCGCTCCGGAAAATATGAAAAAGACTCTCGCAAATATGCTTGAATCAGATAAGTCGCTTGTTTTGGCCAAAGTTACCACGCCGACAGCTATCCTGTGGGGCGAGAACGATACAGTCACGCCCCCTCGCCAGGCTCATATTCTGAAACGTAAACTTGTAGATTCTACTTTAAGTATGCATGAAGGGTGGACGCATGCACCATATATATCTGACCCTTCTGGACTCGCTAAAGCGATTATGAAGGAACTCAAATGATTTTTCTCGGCCTAGCATCAAATTATACAGCACGTCGTACTTGGCACCACGCATTCGCGCTTGGCAATAAAAAAGATTACGACTCGCTAGAGCAGGAACTATCGAGAAGGTACAATGCCAACATAGACCAACTGTCCCTTGCCTTTTCGGGTCGGTCGGCTATATATCTAGCGCTGGAAAGCTTCATTGAATCTGGCAAAATGAACAAGGGTGACCACGTAGCTATCAACAGTTTTACGTGTCACGCTGTTTTAGAGGCAATTGAGCGTGCTGGTTTAGAACCGGTATACGTTGATCTTGAGAAGACTATTAGCGGACAAATCCTGCCAAATTACTCAGCTGATGCCCTCGAAGAAATAGCAAAAAAAGATAAGAAGCTAAAATGCTTCATTTTACAAAATACCTTTGGCTTTGCGGTCGACATCCGTCGCTTCGAAAAAGTAAAGAAAAACAATAACCTACTTCTACTAGAAGATCTAGCGCACTGCACTGGACGGAAATACCCAGACGGTAGAGAAATCGGCACTGTAGGAGAAGCCACCTGTCTTTCATTTGGTAAAGGCAAAAGTATTGACACAATCATTGGCGGAGCAGTCGTCTTACGTGATTCGAGTCTTAAATTGCCCGAAGAGTTCGACAAGAATACATTAAGGCACAGGAAAGGCGGCGATGTGCCTCGTGCGAGTTGGTATCCGGTTTTCGGAGCCATAGCTAGAGGGCTCGCACATGTCTATCTAGATAAGCCTTGGCTAGGATTACTCTTAAAGCTTCGCTGGATTGAGCGATCGGCCGACACTAAGCTTCTCGTCGACACTTCAATTGCATATTGGCAAGCTAGGCTAGCTCTAGAACAATTCAATAGCCTCAAGAATACGGCCCTACGTGAATTCTTCTTGGTGGACAATCGAGACGCCTGTCTTAAAGAGTTAAGGCGGCATGGCTACCGATTAGAAGAATCTTGGTACGAAGTACCGGTCGCTCCAGAGCGTTATTACAAATCTGTACATTTTCCGGAAAAACAGAACCCTAACGCTGTTTTCTTCGCTCAGCACGTAATCAATTTGCCAACATGGTATCATTCGAATCGCAAAAAGAAACAAGTTGCAAAGGCGAAGAAAATTATCAAATTGCACGAGCTAAAAGGAGGGAGATAATGAACGAATCATGGACCAAAATATACCAAGCTTTTCCTGAAGCGAATTTTCTTCAAAGTCCACTTTGGGCTGAGGCAAATCGTTTAATGGGCCACAAACTTGTGGTTCGTACATTTGACAACAAGGCTATGTATCTAGGTATCGTCAAAGATGCTAGACGTGGGCGTTATTTAGAGATTCCTGGCGGCCCACTTGTCAACTGGTCTGATCGAAAAACCCTGAAAATAGTTTTCGAATCAATCATAGAAGAAGCAAGAAAAGAAAAATGCGTTTTCGTACGCTTTAGGCCACAAATATACAATACGCCCGAGAACGAAAAGCTCGTAATGAAACTCAAGACCGAAATCAAAGGACTTGATCTTCGCTCCGCACCAATGCATCTACACGCACAGAATACCATCATCCTAGATCTAAAGAAAACAGAAGAAGAGCTATTAATGTCGATGCGTCGCCAGACGCGTTATGAAGTTCGTCGTAGTGACAAACTAGAGCTAAAAGTTATAGAAGATACAAGCGAAGAAGCCTTCAAAGAGTTCCATTCTGTTCAAGCTGAAACTGCTAAGAGACAAAACTTTATTCCACCATCCGAAAAAGAGCTATTCGCTGAACGCGATGCATTCTCACCTGATCGCCTAAAATTGTACAAGGTATTAGACGCAAACGAGAAACCTGTGGCTTATGGATTAGTTCTAATTTATGGTAAAGAAGCGGAGTATTTCGAAGCAGCTTCTACTGACCTCAACCGCAAGCTGCCAGGAGCCTATGCCTTGCTTTGGCGCGCAATCAAGGATCTAAAAGCAATGAATATTGAACGTTTTAACCTTTGGGGCATTGCACCACCAGGCGTTGAGCATCATCGCTATTCTGGTGTGACGACCTTCAAGACTGGATTTGGCGGTGAAATAGTCGAGTTTATCCCGGCCAAAGATATCATAATTAATAAACTAAAATATAAATTCGATGAAATCGTCGAAACAGCCCGTAAGAAAAAAAGGAATTTGTAGATGAAAATTGCAATCATTGAAGCTGAAAATCGTGAGCTATGGGACGAGTTTGTTACTAGTCATAAGGAATCAAATTTTCTTCAAAGCTGGGATTTCTATGAGTTCCATGCATCGCGCGGCAATCAAATTACTAGACGCATCGCTATTAACGAAAAAGGTAATATTATTGGTGCCTATGCTGGTGTTGTAGAGACCGCCAAACGCGGACGACATCTTGCAATTGCGGGTGGCCCAATCATCGATTGGCACTGTCAAGAATTGGTAGATAAGATATTCGAAGATATTAAGAATGAAGGAAAGCGCCTAAAATGCGTTTTTGTTCGCTTACGCCCTCAGTTGGAACTTAGTGAAAAGTCTCTCAAACTCATGAAAGAACACGGCTTTATTAAGGCTCCTATGTACCTTTCTGTAGAATATGCGGGCATTCTTAATTTGGAGAAAACCGAGTCCGAGATACTCGCCGGTGCATCGCAAGGATTCCGCCGTAAACTTCGCAAAGCCGAAAAGAACGATATAGAGATAGAAGTCTCAAACGACCCTAAAGTCATGAAAGATTTCTGCGAATTAGAAGCCAAACACGCGGAACGCCAAGGATATGTGCCGTTTTCTAAGAGCTTCTTGACTAAGCAATTCGAAGCATTTGCAAAGAATAATGAAGTTCTCATGTACACAGCCAAAAAAGATGGCGAAATATTAGCAATGAATTTCATGATCTTTTATGGTCCAGAGGCGAGCTATCACTACGGCGTGTCAAGTGATTTAGGGACTAAGTATTCCGGTGCGCCACTCATGCACCTTAAAGCTATGGAAGAAGCTAGAAGAAGAGGGATTAAACGATATAACCTCTGGGGCATTGTCGGTCAAGATGAGACTAGCCACCGTTTTTATGGCGTCAGCGAATTTAAACGCTCTTTCGGTTGTGAAGAACTAAAATATACCCCGGCACATGATTTCGTCATCAATAAGGCAAAATATAAACTCACAAAACTCATTGAGACAGCTCGTAAGCGCCATCGTCACGTTTAATACCGTTAATTGTGCTAGGCTTATCTGTTTTTGATAACTATACTCTTGATAATTGCTATCAGAGTGTGATAGAATAGACTAAAGATTATAAAGCGAGGAACTATCATGCCCGAAATCAAACCATCTGAAGTCGAAAGCACCGCAAGTATCAAAGTCATTGGCGTGGGTGGCGCCGGTGGTTCCGCAATTGACCGTATGAAAGAAGTCGGTCTTACGGGGGTTGAACTTGTTGCTATTAACACCGATGCGCAAGCATTGCATCATTCTAACGCTGATACCAAAGTTCATATTGGTCGCGGCCTAGGCGCTGGCGGTGACCCAGAAAAAGGTCGCGAGGCTGCCGAGGAAAGCCGCGAACTGATAGGCAAGGCTTTGGACGGTGCAGACATGGCATTTATTACTCTTGGCGCGGGTGGCGGAACTGGTTCGGGCGCTGGTCCAATCGTGGCCGAAGAGGCAAAAGCGCGCGATATTCTGACAGTCGGTGTAGCTACTAAGCCATTTACTTTCGAAGGCGCAAAGAGACGCGATAACGCCGAAGCGGCTATCGCAAATCTCGCTAAAAACGTGGACGCTCTCATTACAATTCCAAACGATAGATTACTTCAGACGATCGATCCTCGCACTCCTCTTCTTGAGACATTTAAAATTGCAGATGATGTACTACGCCAAGGCGTCCAGGGCATTTCAGAGCTCATTACCGAACACTCGCTAATCAACCTAGACTTCGCAGACGTTAAAGCAATCATGAAGAACGCTGGATCTGCACTGATGGGTATCGGACGAGCTTCCGGAGAAAACCGCGCAACTGTTGCTGCAAATCAGGCTATTGAGTCTCCGCTTATCGAAGTCAAGATCGAAGGCGCAAAAGGCGTACTCTTTAGTGTGGCTGGCGGTTACGATATGTCTATGTCCGAGATTCAAGAAGCGGCAGAAGTAATTACTGCAGCTGTTTCTCCCGATGCCAACATTATCTTTGGCGCATCTATTCGCCCAGAACTTCAAGATGAGATTGTCATTACTGTAGTCGCGACAGGTTTTGATAGCGAGTACTACCGCGAACTCGAAGCTAGAAAAGAAGCCGAGCGCCGCGAGAAAGAAGAGGCCGAGGCAGCTGAAAGACAGCTTCAAGAAGCTGAACGTCTAAAGAAAGAACAAGAAGCGGAAATCGCTACAGAGCCATCTACCCCCAATCCGGAGTCTGCAGACTTCACAGCAAACAATAAAAACAATATCTGGGATTCAATTGAAAAAACGGAACCAGAAGAAGACCTCGATATCCCACCCAGCCTCAGAAGCCGCCTCAAGCGTTAATATAAAAGGAAAAGGGAAGGCATCATGAATCACAAATTCAAAATTGGCGATTCGAAAGTACTAGAGAGTCGTGAGGCCCTTGACGGCACAATGATACGTCGTCGTCGAGTGACTTCTGATGGCAAATATCGCTTCACTACTTACGAGCGCATCGAAATGCCAAGCCTTATGGTAAAAAAACGCAGCGGCGAGCGTGAAGCATTTGATCGTGACAAACTCGTAACTTCAATCCGTCGAAGTGTTGGCAAATTTCTCAACAGCGAGCTTGAAGTAGAAGAAGTAGTAGAGAAAGCTATGGATATTCTCTATGGCTATGGTACAGAAATGGTGACCAGCGAACAGATCGGCGAAGCGGTTTTGGAAGTATTATCTGAGATGAACGAAGTCGCATACGTACGTTACTCTTCAGTATTTCGTAAATTTAAGACATTGGACGAGTTTGAAGAAATAATTCGAAAACAACGCGAAAAAGCAGCTAGTCGCAAGAAGGGATCTTCATGCGCATAGTAGCCATCTACAAGGAATTCTCAGACCACGCTAGAGAAATGGAAGAATGGATAGATCAATTCGAACGCCGCAGCGGTAGAACAATCGAGCGTCTTGATCCGGAAAGCATCGACGGCGAATCGTTCTGTGCGCCACGCGACATAGTCCAATATCCTACAATAGCCGTCGCAGGTGATGACGGCAAGACGTACGAAATGTGGTCTGGTTCGCCTCTTCCGGTTATTGATGAAGTAATGGGCTATATTACTCGCTAAAACACGATAATTATAGTATAATATATAGATATGAAGTATACAGCCGGAAAGCGCCGACGCGCTCTTGAATATGAGAAAGCCATCTCAGAGTGGTGGAAAAAGAATCATATTTTTGAAGAGTCGATTAGCAGTCGCGACACTAAAGACTCTTACGTATTTTATGATGGACCGCCATTCATTACAGGCATGCCACATCATGGAACATTACTAAGCTCGATTATCAAAGACGCTGTCCCGAGATACTGGACTATGCAAGGTAAGCGAGTGGAACGCAGATGGGGTTGGGACTGTCATGGGTTGCCGGCCGAAAATTTTGTAGAAAAACAACTAGGTATTACCGATCGCCGCGAGATAGGAACCACTATTTCGCTGGAAAACTATATCATAAAAGCTCGCGAATCAATGGTCGCCAACTCAGAAACCTGGCGCGCTACTATCGATCGTATTGGAAGATGGGTGGATTTTGACAATGCGTACCGCACCATGAATAAAGATTTCATGGAAAGTGTTTGGTGGGCATTTAAAACACTTTACGACAAGGGGTTCATTTATGAGGGCCGCAAAGTATTAATGTATGACGCTAAATTTGCCACACCTGTCAGCAAAGCAGAAGTGACTATGGACAATGATGCTTATCAAATTGTTACAGACCCATCGGCCTATGTTAAATTTCGCATTAAGGGCGAGGACCGTTTTCTTATAGCCTGGACCACTACGCCATGGACTCTGCCAGCCAACAAGATGCTAGCTATTTCACCCAAGCTCAAATATGGCCTTTATCAAGGCCAATACATCATGGCGACAAAACTCGCCGATAAGCTATTCCCAGACGAGAAACCAGCTGAAACTTTCACTGGCAAGGAGCTCGCAGGGCTTGAATATGAAGATTTGCTTAACAGCTCCAAAACACACTGCGTTTATGAGGCAGATTTTGTTAGCGACGCGGATGGAACTGGTATTGTACATATTGCACCAGCCTATGGTGAAGACGATTATAGCTTGTATCTAGCACATGAGAATGAGGCTGAATTCGAAGATGTTCTGGATGAAAATGGATATTATCTACCCGAAATAGCTAAGAGACTTCATGAGCTGGGCGTTCGAGACACAGACGAACATGGCATTCAAATCTGGGATGGCAACAAATTTATTGCGAAGGTTCTCGAAGAAAAAGGGATTATCTACAGAATTGAATATATCAAACACGAATATCCATTCAACCCGCGCAGTAAGTCTCGAATTATTTATCGAGCATTTCCAAGTTGGTTCTTCGACGTTCAGAATTTAAAGGCCGATCTAATCAAACATAATGAATCAATTAACTGGTTCCCGGAACACTTCAAAGAAGGACGTTTCCGCAAAAATATTGAAGCTGCTCCAGACTGGAATCTCTCGCGTGATCGTTTCTGGGCCACAGCTATGCCAGTATGGAAGGGTGATAAGGGCACCGTTAAGGTAATAGGTAGCTACGCCGAGCTAAAAGATCTGTCAGGTGTCGAGCTCGAAGATTATCACCGTCCTTGGATCGACGCCGTTGAGTTCGATATAGACGGGGAGCACTTCAAGAGAGTAGATAAGGTATTGGACTGCTGGTTTGAATCGGGATCGATGCCGTTCGCACAATTGCACTATCCGTTTGAGAATAAAGAAAAGTTTGAAAAGAACTATCCAGCCGATTTCATCGTTGAATATGTTGGCCAAGTTAGAGCATGGTTTTACTATGTTCACGTCGTTAACACGGCACTCTTTGGCAAAAATGCTTATAAAAACGTCATTGTCACTGGCACATTAGCTGGTAACGATGGTCGCAAAATGAGCAAATCTTTGGGTAACTTCACGGATCCAAACGAACTAATGGACAAATTCTCAGCCGACTCACTTCGTTTCTTGCTACTATCCAGCCCAGTAGCAGCAGGCGAAGACTTTGCGCTGCTCGACAAAGACGTATCAGATGTGGCCCGCAAACTATCAATGGTTTGGAATGTTTACGACTTTTTCACGACTTATGCGGAAGTAGATGGATTTGATTCAGAGAAGCATTGGGAGCCAAAAGACGCAAGTATCGAATCGCTAGAAAATCCATTCGATCGTTGGATTATATCTCGCCTGCACGAACTAAAAGCTGAGATAATATCCGGCATGGAGGGTTACAATTTACCAAAGGCACTGGCGGGAGTATTGCCATTTCTAGATGACCTCTCGAACTGGTTCGTTCGCCGTTCCCGTCGTCGTTTTTGGAAATCCGAAGACGATACTGATAAAAATGAAGCATATTGGACGCTCTATACCGTTCTTGTCAAATTCGCTACCATGATGGCGCCGTTTACACCGTTTCTTGCCGAGGAACTATATCAGAATATGACTGGTTCTGGAACTTCTGTACATCTCTTAAACTATCCCTCTAATATTACTACGGACCGAACCGCGCTAGATCTTATGCGTCGCACTCGCGAAACCATCGCTGAAGGCCTGATGTTACGTATGCAAAAATCTGACACAGAAGACCAAATCAAAATTCGTCAACCGCTGTCTAGCTTTACTTATGCTGGCGATAAACTTCCAGAGTTCTATGAACAGATTATCAAGGAAGAGCTCAATGTCAAAACAGTAAAGAATGGCAACACGACTACGTTAGACAAGACTCTAACCAAAGAGCTAAAAGACGAGGGTTTTGTACGAGAATTGATACGCGTAGTGCAATCTGCGCGTAAGAAAGCTGGCCTCCAGGTCGACGATCGCATCAAACTCTCGACTACTCTTTCAATTCCAAAGCAATTCGAGCAAATTCTCACTGCCGAGACACTAGCTGTTTCGCTTTCTGATGACGAAAACTATAGTTATGACGAAATCGTTGAGGTGAACGGGAACAAGGGCACAATCAGTCTCGAAAAAGCCTAGTAAAATCCCCTCCGCCAGGAGGGGATTTTTGATTCATGAGTTTATTTCTTTGCGGAGGCGAAGAACTTTATGCCTTTATAAGTATAATAATCATATCCGCCCTCTTCATTCTTAACAGTGAAATAGTTAGCGTAAAAATCGTAAACATTGACTCCGGAAATAATCATTCTGTGGTCTATAGGTGCTGTAGCATCAACAACATCATAATTATTCGATTCGCGCTTCAAAGACCATATTTCGTGATCTACTGCCACACTACGGTTATAGGCCTCCGAATAATCAAAACCAGTTATAGGAGCGCCCTTATCATCTAAAATCGCACGTTTATTATCTTTATCATACACAACGTAACTATGGTCGTATGAATAGAATCTGCGATAGGTAAGGTCGTTCACTCGATTACCGGTAGCGTCTATTAGATAATAATTTTCACCGTCTTCAGAGACGCTAGCTAAATGGTTTTTATCGAAGAGTGAACGAATGTCGGCATAATTTCCAAAAGCAAATGAACCGTCAAGTTTATAAAACCCATACTTTCCTTCATCCTTGATAGCATATAGATCATTGTATTGCAGCAGACCACTGACTAGACCAGCATTTTTGCTAAACGTCCTAACTATTTCTCCACGATAATATACATCCACAGCATTATCTTCATTGATGACAGCGTAATTAGCCAGATCCTTGAGAGCTAAATCAGAACTTAGTGTTTTTACTACTTCATAGTTCTCATTAAGAAGTGACAGTTCGTCATAATCGTCGAATCCTACAACGTTGTTAGAATTGCGAATCATTCCGTAATTCGTGTTGCCATTCAGGTCAAAGAGACGACCATCGTGAATGACTTTGTAGGATTCGCTGTTATCATATTCGTCGAGAAGAATGGTAGAGCGATCTTCGGAAACCGAATCAAACGAAAAGCGCTTCCCTTCGAAAGCAGATAACTGTTTCCCGGAGCGATTATCAAAAACTAGATTCCAACCGTTGTAGTAAATAAGACCAAAATCATCCTTGCTACTAAAATGCATTGTTTGGTCTTCAACGGCTTTAACTTCCGCCATTAAAACTCCAGCATAACTAAATATATAATAGGTATCACCAGTTTTTACTGCGCCGAATGTTGCAGTATTGCTAGGATAATCCAAGTCTAAATCATCTCCACTTAAGAGAATCTTGCCATTACCGAGCATTAAAAGTTGCGTGCCGTTATTATCGTTTACGACATATAAACCAGCTCCGTAATCCTTTATGCTTGAAATCTGCCCATAGTCAAGCATGGTTTTCCCCATGTCGTTAATCAAAGCATATTCACTTCCTTTGCGAACATATGCATATCCACCAACGAAAGAAGATTTATCGTTGTATTCCTCATCGGTTAATCGTTTACCTTCACTATTCCAAAGAGTGTATTTACCATCATTATAAATAAAGAAGGCATTTGTATAGACAGGGCTAGATTTAGGATCACGCGGATCGGGTGTCTTACGAAAGACAATTATAGCAACCACAATAAGTATAAGCGCTAATACTCCGCCAAGAATTCCAAAGAGTAAACTCTTGTGAGAAGATTTATCTTCCTTGACCTTTTTCTCTTTGAGATCGGGTTTACTAGGTGTCGTCTTTTGTGTTTGAGTTTTGGTTTTATCCTCCTCGGGTTTTTTCTTATCTACCATATAAACTCCACTTATTTTCTTCATTGTATCACAAAACTTACGCACGATAAATGCACGAACCTTTCTCATCTTGACTATATACAAACAACTTATATAATATATATAATATATTATGCTTAAACTGTTCCGTTATCTGAGACCATATTGGTGGCAATGCTTGATTGCGATTATTGCAATGGGCGCAGAAACATATCTTTCGCTCCAACTTCCTGCCCTCATGGCGAATATCGTTAATGACGGCATTACAGTCGGCAACGAGCACTATATACTTATTACGGGTCTTAAAATGCTCGGTTTTGCCGCCGCGGCGAGCATCTTTGCACTAATCACGCACTATTATTCGGCTAAGGTAGGATCCGGATTCACTCGTGATTTAAGATCTGACTTCTATAAAAAGGTCCTAAGTTTTTCAATCACAGAGATTGATAGCTTCTCTACTGCCTCACTAATTACGCGAACGACTAACGATATTGACCAGGTATCAAACGCCACTATGATGATGCTGACCATGATGATGCGCGCCCCGATGATGGGGATCGGTGCTATCATCCAAGCTTTTCGAACGGCGCCAGATATAACCTGGACTATCGCGCTAGGTATCGGCATCATCGTTTTCTTCACCATTGCAATCATGGCTGCCGTTGTTCCAAAGTTTAAACTACTGCAGAAATTGATCGATCGTCTAGTTCTAATTACAAGAGAGAATCTCACTGGGCTTCGTATTGTTCGTGCCTTCAATAAAGAAACCTACGAGGCGGAAAAGTTTAACAGAACCAATAAAGAAATCACAAAAACAGCAATCTTTGTCGATAAATTAATGGCCCTACAAAACCCACTCACTAACCTCGTATTTGATGGTATCACGCTGCTAATTGTCTGGCTTTCGCTCAATCATTTAGAGACCGATATTACATATCTTGGTGACATGATGGCTTTCGTCCAATATGCTTCACAGGTTATGATTGCATTCCTGATTCTTACCATGCTGTTTGTTGTTTTGCCAAGAGCAAACGTCTCGGCGGGTCGTATAAACGAAGTTTTTCAGAAGAAAAACAAAATCTCCTGGAAAGTAAAAACCGAAGGAGTACCGGACAATGTTCCGTCTGTAGAGTTCAAGAATGTCAGTTTTCTCTATCCTGGCGCCGAAGAAAACGTACTTTCGGACATCTCATTCGAAGCAAAAGCTGGGGAGACTACAGCATTTGTTGGCTCAACTGGCTCCGGAAAGTCGACGCTGATTTCGCTAGTTCCGCGCTTTTATGAAGTAACGTCAGGAGAAGTTATTGTCGATGGATTAAATGTCAAGGAATATGCGCCGGAAGATCTAATGAAGCGAATTGGCTATGTTCCTCAAAAAGGCGTTCTTTTCTCGGGCACCGTAAGAAATAATATTTCCTTTGGAGCACCGACCATTAAGCCGGAGGATGTTCGCGCAAGTGCCAAGGTTTCACAGAGTTATGACTTTATCGAAAAACTTGAAAGAAAATTCGATAGCCATATCGCCCAAGGCGGCTCCAACGTATCTGGCGGCCAAAAGCAGCGTTTGTCCATTGCACGTGCAATAGCTAAAAAACCAGAGATTTTTATCTTCGACAACAGTTTCTCTGCACTTGATATGAAAACAGATAAAAGATTAAGAGAGGCAATCAAACCAGAGACAAAGAGTAGTGTCGTTCTAATTGTGGCTCAACGCATTAATACAATTAAGGATGCAGACCAGATTATTGTCCTAGAACAGGGAAAAATCGCCGGTAAGGGCACTCACTACGAATTGCTTAAAAACTGCTCCGTCTACCGCGATATCGTAAAAAGCCAGTTTTCTGAAGCAGAGTTCGCAAAGGAGATGAACCATGCCTAAAATGACTACAGAAAAACCTAAAGACGCAAAAAAATCCTTTGCCGCCTTTTTGAAATCACTAAAACATTTTCGTGCAAGCATTGTCATCGCCGCACTATTCACGATTGCCGCTAGTGTATTGAGATTGCTCAGCCCCAAAATTTTAGGAGATATGACAAATTCGGCGGTGGAATCGCTATCCACTAGTGGTGCAATCGATTTTAATCGCATCAAAGATCTAGGAATAGAACTAATCATTATTTACGGGATTGTGTCTATTCTTGGCTATTTCGAGCATTTCATATTGTCTCGGGCTGTAGCTCGCTATACTGAAAAACTACGTGCAGACATTATAAGCAAGATTTCAAGACTACCGGTTTCATATTTTGACGACCATAAGTTTGGTGATACTATTAGTATCCTCAGCAATGATACCGATAGACTTTGGGATTCTTTAATAGATGGTCTTGCACAAATTCTTACCAATCTCACGACTATCATAGGCTCACTTGTCATGATGTTTATTATTTCTCCACTTCTTGCCGTCACCGCGCTCTTAGTAATTCCAATCTCGACCTTCTTCGTTGGTAAGGTCGCCAGAAAGGCTCAAAAATTTTTTGTTTCGCAGAGGAAAGTACTTGGAGAACTTAATTCGCATATAGAAGAAGATTATTCTGGACATCTAATTATTAAATCAAACTCGCATGAACCAGCTTCGATCGCTGAGTTCGAAAAAACTAACAATAGATTATACAACGATACCTGGAAATCACGTTTTTTCTCATCGCTTGCCTTTCCGATTGTTCACCTATTCACAAATTTAGGCTATGTAATAGTATGCATGTTTGGTGGTAGCCTGGTTCTGAATGGTAAACTTCTTATCGGCAGCATTCAGGCCTTCTTCCAATATTTATCTAGGTTCAATCAACCGCTTTCAAACCTTTCAGAAATTGTTGCCATCTTCCAACAGACCCTAGCAGCTGCCGAACGAGTATTTAATTTCCTGGCTGAACCCGAAGAAACACCCGACCCAATTCCCGATAAGCAAATTAAAGAGGTCCGTGGAGCGGTAGAGTTTCACGATGTTTCCTTCTCGTATGACAAGAAAAAACCAATTATTAAGCACTTCTCAGCGTCTATTAAACCAGGTGATCAAGTTGCAATTGTTGGCCCCACTGGCGCAGGAAAAACCACGATTATTAACCTCTTAATGCGTTTCTATGACCCAGACTCGGGCTATATTACTATCGATGGTGTTCCGACTACCGAAATGAAGCGAAGTAGTGTTCGTGAACTCTTTGGAATGGTCCTGCAAGACACTTGGCTGTTCTCTGGAACAATCAAAGAAAACCTAAGTTACGGCAAAACCAATGCGTCGCTTTCTGAAATCAAACGGGCTGCCTCCGCGGCTAGCATTGATCACCTTATCGAATCAATGAAAGACGGATACAATGCAGAAATCAATGAGGATTCAGATAATATCTCGGCTGGCGAAAAGCAGCTTCTTACCATTACTCGTGCATTAGTCGAAAATCCACCGATGATGATTCTTGATGAGGCTACGTCAAATGTCGATACTCGTGCCGAGGCCAAAATCCAAGAAGCCTTTGAGAAGCTGACAAAAGGGCGTACATCGTTTGTAATTGCACACCGTTTGTCAACTATTCGCAATGCAGACCTCATTATTGTCATGAAAGATGGCAGCATCGTCGAAACAGGCAACCACGACGAACTATTGAATAAAAACGGCTTCTATGCCGAACTTTATAACTCACAATTTGCCGACACAGAATAGAAACTATGATATTATAGAGCCATGGCAAAACTATACTTTCGCTATGGCGCAATGGGGTGCGGCAAAACGATGCAGCTTCTTCAAGTAGCATTTAACTATGAAGAACGCGGGCACCAAGTTTGTGTCATGAAACCTAAGACCGATACAAAAAATGGGCAGAAACTACTCACAAGGATTGGCCCAGAACGAGAGACCGATTTATGCTTCGATAAAAAAATCGATATATTTAAGGAAGTTGCCGAAAATTATGCAGGGGTAGCTTGCGTTCTAATAGACGAAGCTCAGTTCTTAACGAAGGAGCAAGTAGATCAACTACTTCAAATTACTATTCAATTAGATATCCCAGTCATGGCTTACGGGCTGAGACTTAATTTCCGTCAAGAAGATGGAGGGTTCGAGGGCGCAACCCGATTGCTCCAGCTAGCTCATGACATTGAGGAACTCAAGACTATTTGTGAATGCGGACACAAAGCTACCATGAATTGCCGATTTCTTAATGACAAGCTGGTAACGACTGGCCCAGACATACTTATTGATGATGGTAAAACTAAAATTGAATACCGCGCACTCTGCCCCACATGTTTTTATAAATACTTAAGAGGAGAACAATAAATGTTGATTTTCATAGAAGGACAAGACGCCACGGGAAAAGACACTCAAGCTGAGATGCTCAAAGATTATTTTGAATCTAAGGGAAAAGCAGTTGTTCATTACAGCGAATCTGGCACAGCATCATCGGATCCCTTTGCCTCCACAATCGCCAATCTCACCTATCAAAAAGATTACGGAATTGATAAAAAAACACGCGTATTGCTCTATCTAGTCAATCGTTACGAACAATGGAAACGTTTTGCTGAACCAGCGCTAAAGGAAGGAAAAACCGTTATCATTACACGCTCCTGGTTCTCGACATTAGTTTATGAAGGATACGGGACGGGTGTTTCGCGTACGTATATTGCGCGTATACATAAAGATCTTTTACCACCGAGTTACTTCGATCCAGATAAATACGTAATATTCACTCTTTCGGATGAAGAGAGGCAGAAACGGCTTATAGCACAGGGTAAGCGCAGCGAGGAATTTTTCAAGAGCAAAGATGCAGAATTTCAAGCTCGGCTCAACCGTGCTTATATTGAGATTGGGAAGAAATACGATGTCCCGACACTAGATGCGTCAGGAACACCAGAAGAAGTTTTTGAAAAGCTCAAAAAACTCTTCCAAATTTAACATAACCGTCATATAATAGACACATGTTAATAGTTGGTGGGTATTGTTGTGAATAAGATCGCGATCTATTTAAACCGTCATCTTACGGGGAATGTTTTTGACAAAGAACAAATACTTGATGCGTATTCCACTGATCGATCGCTTCTCAAGATCAAGCCACGACTGGTCGCCATCCCAGAGAACACTGCAGATATACGTAAAATAGTTAGATTCGTATCACAACTTGCTGAAAAAAAATATAATCTTCCAATTGCTGTGCGCGGATCAGGTCTATCTAAGACTGGGTCGGATCTATCTTCTGGGATAGTTATTTCGACAGAGAAACTAAATCACGTTAAAGAACTAGACCCTCATGATCGATTAGCGCACGTTCAGGCAGGTATCACAATCGGCAAGCTAAATGCCGTACTCGCACCTCATGGCCTCACATTACCAGTAGCCGCCGACCCAAACGAAACAGTAGGTAGCCTAATTGCGAATGCGCCGCGCGATGATTATTCTAAGCTTTATGGAGGCATTTCAAATTATGTAAATCGCATCGAGGTTGTTTTATCAAACGGCGAGCTAATTCAGACAGCACCGCTTAGTTTAAGCAAATTGGCCGATCGTAAGCGCGAGCGCTCATTTGAAGGAGAAATATATACCAAACTTGACGAGCTTTTGGCGAAAAATGAAGGTGTTTTAGAGGGCCTTTCTAGCTCTGAGCGATTTGGATATCCGGCTCTAAAGCATGTCCGTTCAGGCAACGGACGCAGTTTCGATTTATCGCCAATCTTTTTCGGATCAGAAGGCAATCTAGGCATCATTACCGAAGCGATACTGCGGCTTGAAGTTCTGCCACCACGGCCACATCGTATGTTGGTAAGTTTCCCGTCGATAGAAACCGCACGCGAATTTATGTCATTCGCTAAAAAGTTACAGCCCTTGTCTATCAATTTGTACGATGCACGCATTTTTGAACAAGCGGAAGATTCTGGGAAAAGGCCGGATATTCTGCCTAAAAAGCTAGATAAAGGCTATATCGTAATTGTTTCATTTAATGATAAATTGAGAAAAATCCGACGCAAAATCAAGAAGTGCCAGAGCTTCCTCCCAAAAACAACCAGAACAGTCGCTGAGACGCTTAAAAACACTACTGACTTTGACGTCATTAAGAATAGCTTAATATTATACCTAAACGATTCTACTAAAGGCGAACATCCGAATGTCCTACATGATTTCTACGTGCCGGGTAATCGTCTGGCAGAATTCACAGAGCAATTACAAAACCTAGAAAAAGAACATAAAAAATCCTTTGAATTATATGGTTGCTATACAACCGGCATCTATTCTCTTCGTCCAGAATTCGACTTAAGCAAAATCGAAGAACGACGCACCGCAATCATGCTGATGCGAGATTTCAACGAACTATTGAAGGAATATGATGGGGCTTTTGCTGGTGGTCTTCCAGAAGGAAAACTCAAGTCGCTTATTTTATATCCTGAATTAGAAGCGAGTGAAAAGAAGCTATTTAAGGACGTCAAAAAAATATTCGACAACTCTAAAGTATTCGCGCCAGAGACTAAAACAGATTACGATACGAAATCTACCGTAAGACATCTACGCGCAGAACCCAACCAAAACATAGAGTCCTAGGTTAATCTGTAATTTTGTGGTATAATTTTTGGCATGAAAGTCAAATCGAAGAAATTATCTGATACCCGTGTAGAAATCACGGTTACACTAGACAAAAACGATCTAAAATCAGCTCATGACAAAGCAGTCGAGCGATTAGTCAAAGAAGTCAAACTCGAAGGTTTTCGTAAGGGCAAAGCCCCTAAAGATCTCGCCGAGAAAGTACTAGACCCTAATGCTGTCTCCCAAGAAGCATTAGACATCGCCGTACGAACAACTGTACCAGCAGCATTCAGCGAAGCAGAAAAAGCACCACTTGTTGTACCGAAAGTGAACGTAACGAAATATGTGCCAGATGAATCCGTCGAATATACAGCAACCGCCGATATCTTGCCTGAAATTAAACTTGGCGATTATAAGAATCTTAAAGCCAAAAAACAAGATGTCAAGGTCGCCAAGAAAGATATAGACGAGATAGTTGAGAATATTCGTAAGGCATATGCGGAAAAGAAAGTTGCCAAAAAGAAAGCAGAGCTCGGCGATGAAGTAATCATAGACTTTACGGGGAAGAAAGATGGCGAGTCATTTCAAGGAGGCAGTGCAAAAGATTACCATCTATCTTTAGGCTCACATAATTTCATTCCAGGTTTTGAAGAAGGTATTGTCGGTCATGAATCTGGAGATAAGTTCGACTTACCACTTACTTTCCCGAAGGATTACCACGAAAAATCGCTCGCTGGTCAAAAAACAGTATTTGAAGTTCTCTTAAAACAAGTAAATACTGTAGAATTACCAGCACTAGATGAGAAATTCGCTAAAAAATGCGGCCCATTCAAGAATATGGATGAGCTCCGCGCTGATATCGAAAAGAATCTTCGCGCGCAAAACGAGCATCGAGCAAACGAGAAATTTAAAGACGATCTTGTCGAAGCTCTAGTAAAATCGTCCAAAGTATCTGCACCAGAAATTTTAATCGACGATCAATTACGTCTGATTAAACTTGACATTGAGCGTAATGCATCTACTACCGGTGAGACGCTCGAGGATTATCTCAAAGCCAACAAGATGACGAAAGAAGATTGGGATAAGCAGGCTCATGACGTTGCCGAAAAACGAGTCAAAGCCTCGCTAGTGCTACAAATCCTCGCCCAACAAGCTAAAATTACTGTGTCTGACGAGGAAGTACTTGCCAAGGTAGCAGAGCTTCGTGATGTTTATAAAAAATCTCCAGAAGCATTGAAAAATCTCAAAGACCCACGCGTCAAAACGGATATCAAGAACCGCATGATTATCGAAAAAACGCTTGATTATCTCGTAAACGCTAATAAATAAAAAGCTTTACCTTTTTCCGAACATCATATATAATGAACATATATATGATGGGACAAAATAGTTTTTCTAACGCAGTTGGTGTTGCTGCCAGTGAGCAAAAACCTATTGACTTTGCGCCAGTCGATCAGGCGAGCTCATTCAACAAACCAAACACCAAAAAAATAAAACCAAAAACGATCATTCTTATTCTTATAGCTATGCTTATTGGTGCCGGTGTTACGACTGTTATATTTTTATTATTTATAAATCGCACGGTTGAAGAACCCAGTATATCGGACGTAATTGAGACTGAATCTCCAGAGAACGACGGCACCAAAACTGCCGAACAAGTCATTGAAGAATTTAACAATGCGATTAGTAACGCAACAGACGAGAGCGACAAACTTGATCTCATGCTTAACGAAGTAGACTATTACATACTAGAAGACGACTATGATTCAGCTCTCGCTGCGCTCGGAAAAATAACCATCGACACCCTAACTAGTAGCAACAAGCAAAATGTTTACAATCGTTATAGCACAGTATACGAAGGAAAAGGCGACAGCGAACAAGCGGCACATTATAAACAGCTCGCAGAACAAGCCTTTAACCAAGCATATCAAGGGCAACAAGATGTAGAGATAGAGATAGAAAGCTCTGAAGGAGGTCAAGCAGAAGACGAATCGTCGAATAGCGGAGAGGAGGAATAGCTATATGGCAACAGTAACTGACTATAACATAGAACAGCCATCCAGAGGCTTTGCCGTCTCGTTATTAGTGATTGTGATATTTGCATTTTCTATCGTCGCCAATCTGCTCATCGCAAGCAAAACTGCATACGGTGGAGGTGGGGCGAATGCAGGGATTGTAGATATACAACCCGTTAAGCCATGCCCGTCAGGACAAAACTGCTCAGGGAGTTCATCCCATGTTGCCCCATACTGGGTGTATTTCAGAATTAAAAACAACAAGAAAACCTCCTTTAATGTTGCCGGAGAAACCGTATCTGGTTGCAATGGTGCCGGAGGGTTCTACTTCGAATTTAACGAATCCCTTTCTGGCGCACAATCTAGCGTAATGAATGCGCAAACATCAAGAATGTACTACATCGACCATCGAGCCAAAAAGACCGTACCGACCAACAAATACAACGCTAACGATCTAGAACCAATCTACCTCACCTTCCACTCAGACGGCAAAGATTATTCAAGCAAAGGAGAAGTCAATATCTGCAGTCTCACTTCGCCAAGGAAAACAATAAATAAATATAACGCCCAAAGCGGGTATAAAATACAGACGCTCAATGTCGGAGATTCAAGACTAAAAGATAAGTGTAACTATAATCGAGACTGGGGAACTGGCTTTAAAGATTCGAGTAGAAATGGCGAACAAATCTGCAAAGGTGGATCACTCTGTATATGGTACAACATAGAAAGCGATATCGTATCCTATATCGTCGACCAATGGAATAATATGATAAAGGATAATGAGAACGCCGGAGACCTACGCGGTAAAAAAATCTGGGACACGCAGACAAATGGTGACCCAGGAAACGTAGTGAACGTTGTCTGGTTCTGCGGCGGAGTGGGGAGTGGTAACTACACCGGCACAACCACAGGAAAAATTGGTGACAAGAGTGCATCCGTAACGACATCTGGCACCAAGAGTTTGTCATACGACGGTACTAAAACCGACGGTAAATACACCATCAACTTTGAACACTTGCTAAAACGCACCGATAACGCCAACAGCTCCATCCCAACCCAAACAGTCAAAATCATCACATCGACAACCAATCTCAGCACCAACAAGACAACCACCAAAACCGAAGAGATAAATATAGCATTAGAAAAGAAAGGCACTACTGGTAAAGATTCCGTTACGACGAAGAGGAGCGAGAGCCTAACGCTTTCGCCTGGGCAAAAGGTTAAGGTTTGTCAGACTATGCAGTACTACAGCTTTGTCGACTATAGCTTTGAGAGCGGAAATTTCCTAACCAACTCCAGCAATTTAAAGAAAACCACCGTCTGCGTCACCGTCACCCAGCCTATTTATCTTGAACCAGGTTCAGCCTCGTATGTCACTAATAGCGTTAACAATAACAACAACTCTCCCGTCACGACAGGCGGTAATAATACCATACAAGGTCTTGCCGGGTCTAAAGGCGGTAATAAAACCTACTCCTATACCTTCACACACAAACTCAAACTACAAGGAAAAACCGGTTATTCTTACGGCATTCAATACTATATTGTACAAACCAAAGACGGAACAAATGAGACCATTCCAGATAGTGGCACGCAATCAAGTCCCAAAACACTTTCGGTAAACAGCGCGGATGGTCATTATGTTCAGGCATTCACGAGCAGAGGCTCATGGGACCCAATTGCTCCGGGCGAACAAACCCCCACCATCTGTCAGACTATCTACTTTAAGCCCAAACAGATATCTGCTGGCAGCAGCTATACAATTACAAAAGACACCTGGCAATCATCCACTGTTTGTACTAATGTCAAACGCAGTGCACCCAAAAAGATTTCTGCTTCAGCCACGTCCGACGTAACGGTCAATGGGGTTAAGAACCCATCTGGTACTCAAATCTCAGTGGATCCATATAGTATCACATTCGCATTCAAACTAACCACCCCAAACAGTCGTGCGTTAACCACTAATTATTCTATCCAGCGGTTAATTTACAACACTGGAGGAACAAAGAATTGGAATGATGCAACTACCGTTAAAGGCCCAACCTCTATCTCGGCCCCGGCCAATGTCACGGACTCGTTCAAGAAGGCTACCGAAGACGGTCAAGCGCTAACCGTCTGCGAACGTATTGTTCTAGATCCATATCAATACTACATCGAATACAAAGGCGATGGGAAGACGGAAGATGGACTCACGTCGTTAAGTGGTAGTAAAGCTTTCGCAGAAAGGTGTGTAGACTTAGGGCGTCCACAAAAGCAAAAGTACAATGACGGAGAAGCTATCATCTATTCATCGTCTGAAGGCAGACTCGACAATAGTGTCTACGACGCTACTCAGGGGGCATATATTCTCAAGAACAATAACACTATCATCTATACCCATAAGCTCTGGCGTAAGGCAGAAAAACACACCATAAGTGGCAAAAACGCCACCAGTCCAGCAGAAGACGTCAATGTCGAATATCGTCTCGATGATCCAAATGCATCATACAATTCCACCTCTATCCGCCAAGGAACTGGAACAGCTAATGGCCTACCAAGCATCACAGTACCTACCAACTCAGAATCGCAGAAACGAACAACGACTAGTAATCGGAATTCCTCACTTCTAAACGCCAACACCGTTATAGACGAAAGCAAATTGTTAGTAGGGCAAAAAAAGACGTTTTGCCAATCCATATTCTTCGTCTCTAAACAGTACACGCTAAGAGGCGAATACTATTCGCTTAATGGGCAACTCTGGAGTAACACGATGCTAGGCGTAGAGAGGCCTGTCTCTAAGAACGTTGTCGGCAAATCATCACCTGGCTGCGTTAGTGTCATCCGTCCATACAACTTCAAAGTTACGGAAATTTCTGTAAATAGCTCCCCAGAGACCGTAACTGGAGAAGGCGAAGTCGACGTCAGTTTTACAATCGACGTTGCTAAGAATGACGGCGCTGGTGACTACAAGATTACCGACATTCCAAACGCCAAGATTCAAGTCATCAAAATTACGTTGACTCAGCCACTGAGCCCAGGTGATTCCACCGCCGGCGGAATTGCTACTGATCCATGCCAACACTTCACGAGTCGCCTTGGGGCAAAAGCTAGATGCGAATTCGATAGCCCAGCCGACACTAAGACTATTAGTCCGGGTTCACCTAATAGCAGTAGCAGCGTTAGCTATTACAATAGCAACGGATATGCTTCGGTCTACACTGCTCACCCTAGTATAAACGAAGTACCTACTACTTATAAGGTGTGCTATGCTATAGCAATCAATCCGGCCAGTAGTGGCAGCAAAGGCTATGGTTTAAGTGCAGGAGACTTCGATACGGGTAGATGGGTCATCAGTAACGCTGCTTGTATAAACATCGGCAAACGTCCAACCGTACAAGTTTGGGGTGGATCCGTCTTCTCATCTGGAGGTATCCATACTGCATCATCTCGAGCAAAAGTAAACAACGAATCACAGAATCGCGTCTTTGGTTCATGGGCTGACTACATGATTATCGCAAATGGTGCTAATAAGAATATGGCATCTGGAGCTACTCTTATCTCTGGTATGCTTAACGCTACTACTTGTAAATATTCTCCACTCACTATCGCTAATTCCAAATGTAATGCGGACACAAAGGAGCTTGGAAGGGCCGCTATTGAATCTGCCCAATCCCTAGAAAGAGGCGTCTACGAGTACTATCTCAAAAACAGTAAAGACAAATATCTCGACCTCAAAACGATCGGACTCGAAGGCGGATCGCACATTGTAGACAGAAATACGCTAAACGATGCTTCTGGCACTTATCCAATCCTCATCTACAACAATGATGGCGCTCATTCAAACCTCTACATTAAAGAAGATATTAACGTTGGTTTCTCTGGACGTTCTTATAACGACATCAATATACCACAAGTCATCATATACTCTCCTGGTAACATCTATATAGCCCCACAAGTGACCCGCATCGATGCTTGGATAATTGCAGGGGGAGAGATCCGAACTTGCGCCGAAGCAAATGGTACGGTAATTCGCACCCAACAAGGTCGCGTCGATGAATGCGATAAAAAACTTACTATCACAGGGCCAATCTATGCAAAGAAGATTCTCCTCGATCGTATCGCTAACGGTGATGTCAGCAAGAACACCACTGCTGAACCAGCCGAACTTATCGATCTCAACCCGGCCATTTACTTGTTCGGCTATAACGAATCTACCAACAATGCGCAGCCTTCTGTAACCTACATGCATAAATTACCGGTAAGATATTAATAACAAAAAAGCTTTACCTTTTTATTTATTAAATATATAATGGAAACATATGATGGGACAAAACAATATTTCTGACACAACCAACTCAATAGCCAATGGGCAAGGATTAACAAACCCAACGCCTATTGATCGGCCCAGTGCGTCACGGTTAAAATTCCCACTAAAAGGTGTTCTAATCTTCGTCGCAGCCGCATTAGTCGGTGCCGGGATCACGACTGCAATATTCTTGCTATTTATAAATCGACCTTCCGGAGAAACAGGTCCGACCGCTCCGATAGAATATGCTTCAGAAGAAAACGACGACACAAGAATTAAAGAAAAAACTGAAGATGACTTCGACGACAAAATCTCCTCTTCTACGGACGAATCCGAAAAACTCAGCCTCAGACTTAATAAAGTCGACTACTATCAAATCAACGAGGAATATGACAAGGCACTCGAAATCCTAAATGCGATAGATTTAAGCACGTTAGATTCTGATGATATGTATCGCGTTTATACATATTATGCTAGCACATATACAGGGAAAAACGATACGGCTCAAGCCAAGCACTACGAAGATCTTGCAAACGAAATTCTAAATCAGACCTACCCAGAATAATAAACATCTAGTTGTAAAAAATTAGTAATAGTAGTATAATATACGAAAGAGTTTCCGCTCTGAGGTTTATGCTGGAACCAGACGAGCAAAATACTAAATATTAACTAAAGTTAAGGAATATTTAACTGTGCCAACAATCAACCAGTTAATTCGCAAGCCTCGCAAAAAGGCTTCCAAAAAATCGAAGTCTCCAGCGCTCGGCTCAATCGTTAACACGCTTAAAACTCGTTACTACGATCAGGCTGCTCCGCTTAAAAGAGGTGTCTGTATCAAAGTAACAACCAAGACCCCAAAGAAACCAAACTCCGCTCTCCGTAAAGTCGCTCGTGTGCGTCTTACTAATGGACAGGAAGTTTGGGCTTACATTGGCGGTGAAGGTCATAACCTCCAGGAACACGCTGTTGTACTAGTCCGTGGTGGTCGTGTACCGGATCTACCAGGTGTCCGCTACCATATCGTCCGCGGTACACTCGATCTCCAAGGAGTCGAAGGTCGCAAACAAGGCCGCTCTAAGTATGGCGCCAAGAAAGGAGATAAATAATGCCTCGTAAAACTACCAAGTCTTTGGAGCGCAAAGTATCTCCAGATCGCCGCTATCAAAGCATTCTAGTTCAGCGCCTAATCAATAAATCTATGCTTGATGGCAAGAAGCAAGCAGCTGAACGCGCTGTCTATGCAGCTCTAGAAGGCGCCGCAAAGCAACTCAAGAGCGAAGATCCCGTTGAGGTATTCGAGAAAGCTCTTGCCAATATCTCTCCTGATTTCGAAGTAAAATCTCGTCGCGTCGGTGGCGCCAACTATCAGATTCCATTCCCGATTTCTGGTCATCGCCAACAACATTTCGCATTCACTTGGCTAGTACAAGCTGCACGCGCTCGTGGCGGTATGCCTTACAGCAAGCGCCTCGAGGCTGAAATCGTAGACGCCTACAATGAAACCGGTGCGGCTTTCAAGAAAAAAGAGGATTGTCACCGCATGGCCGAAGCCAACCGCGCCTTTGCGCACTTCGCCCGCGCTTAATCGCATCGAAAGCAAAAGCAACCTCCTCCCCGAGGTTGTTTTTTGTTACACTTGTGGTATAATATAAAAAATCCTGCCAAAAGCAGAGTTCTTTTACAAAGGAGGAGAGAAAATGGAGCAATCGGTTATAGAATTGGCTCATCAGCTGCTTGCAGAACCGGTTGAATTGGAAACAATTCCTATACAGCGAGCTGCAAACGCACTTGGCACAGCCCTAACGAAGGGTTCTCATCGACCTGAATATCACCTGGTAAGATTCCTAGAAAAGGAAACGAAATCAAACCTCTACATTACATTCTCATCACTTGCTGCAAAAGACGAAAATGGTAACTATGACTCTCCGATTTTTCAAGACTCTCGTTACAACCACCTTCCACCACTCTGGCATCTATTTCGTTTAAAACTCGAAGAAAAGATGGGCACCAAACTCGTGCGCGTTCTCTATGGCGAATATCGACAGGAAAGCGATAGCGAAGGATTTTTCGAAGTAAAAGACGAGCCGATCCAAGGACATTGGATCTGCATCGAGAAGCCCGGTGATAAGAAATATGACATCTCGCAACTTGCTCCCTACGAGGTTAAAGAGCATCAATCTATACTCGATAACCTAAAAAAGGACAGAGCGTACAAGATTGCTCGGGAAAGGTCTGATCGAGAACATTCTAGCAAGCATAAAGAAGCTGGTATAGCCTACCTAAAGGCACATTATGCGGAGTATTTCGATCGTTTTGTCTTCGAAAATGATGTCTTCCGTTTCCGCCAATTCACCACTGAATTTACCTATACGCCACCAGGCTTGGAGACTTTTAGCAAATTCTACCAAGATGTGGCCGAACCATACAGACAAGACGAATTAGCCCAAGAAGAATGGAAGAAAATGAGCGAAGGAATAAGAATAAAAATCTTGAACGATCCGGAATTTGCCACAGGTCTGATTCGAGAAAGAGCACACGAATTTAAGTTTACACCTAAAGACAGTGGCTGCGAAATAACAATCGACATAATAGACGACAGCACCGGTCGAGAATTCACAACCTATGCACCCAGTCAAGAACAGGATGCGATTATCAAGGCCATCAAGACAAAATTACGTGTCGTTCTTCAACGCAAAGAGCAAAATCGACGTGCTATAGGCACCCTCCAGCGCCTCGCTGCACGCGAGGCATAAACCACCTAAAACCCCTGGGGAATCCCAGGGTTTTTTCTTGCTAAAAAAAGATGCACGTGTTAATATAATAATAAGCATTATTAGGAGGTAATATTTATCATGGTAAAACTAGCCATTAACGGATTTGGAAGAATCGGCCGTAACGCCCTCAAAATCGCAATCGCTCGCCGCGACATCGAAATAGTAGCTATTAACGATTTAACTGACACTAAAACTCTAGCTAAATTGCTTCAATACGATTCGAGCTACGGTATTTATGATCTTGAAGTTAAATACGACGATAATAATCTAATCATTGGCAATCATAAAATTCGCGTACTTAGCGAAAAAGATCCAGCCGCCTTACCATGGAAAGACCTAGGCGTAGACGTAGTAATTGAGTCCACAGGCTTATTCACGGATCCAGAAAAAGCAAAAGCCCACATCGATGCCGGTGCCCGTAAAGTAGTCATCTCCGCCCCAGCCAAAGGTGAAGGTGCGAAAACTATCGTCATTGGCGTCAACGAAGATACGCTCGATAAAGACGATGTAATTATTTCAAACGCATCCTGTACTACTAACTGTATCGCTCCAGTCATGAAAATATTGGAGGATAATTTTGGCATTGATAAAGCCATGATGACCACAGTTCACTCTTATACGGCTTCACAACGCCTACAAGATGCCCCAGCCAAAGATCTCCGCGAAGCCCGCGCTGCTGCCGAGAATATTGTTCCGACTACCACTGGCGCTTCTAAAGCAGCCGCTTTGACAATTCCATCGCTTACTGGACGTTTCAATGGACTCTCTGTGCGCGTTCCTACCCCAGTAGTATCGCTTGCCGACATTACAGCTGTACTCAAACGTAACGTCACCAAAGAGGAACTCGTCAAAACATTAAAGAAGGCAGTGGCCGAACCATATTACGAAGGTATCGTAGATGCTACAGAAGAAGAGCTCGTCTCGACCGACTTCCGCGGCAACGCACATTCGGCAGTTATAGATCTTCCACTGACAGACGTTGTGGGCGGCAATCTAATCAAAGTCGTCGCTTGGTATGATAACGAGTGGGGATATTCAAACCGCCTCGTCGAGCTAGCGGCCGATTTTGGAAAGGATTAGTAGCAATGCAAATTTTCCTCGCATCTGATCATCGCGGTTTCTCTCTAAAGAACAAACTCGTCGCAGATTTGACACGCGCTTCATTAAATCAATCTACCCCTGTTAATATAGTAGATTTAGGGCCAACCACCTACAATCCAGACGACGATTACAATGATCCGGCAATCGCCGTTTCGAAAGCTGTTTTAGATGCAGAGAAAACAGAAGAAGCTTTCGGTATACTAATTTGCGGATCCGCCATCGGTGTCTCTATTCAAGCAAACCGTATTAAAGGAATTAGAGCTGCAGTTGTAACCGATATTGAAACAGCCATCGCATCACGAGATCATGATGATGCCAATATTATCTGCCTCTCGGCCGATCATCTAGCCAACGCGGCAGATCCATTAGAGGGAGAGAAAGCTTACGAAGATCTATTTGCTACTGTCGTAAAATTTATTACCACACCATTCTCTGGCGAGTCACGTCATGTTCGCCGAATTAATCGCTCGGATGCGGAGGTCAAATGAGCATAATAGTACCAACCATTCTAACCAATGATAAAAACCTATATATGCAGCAGTACGCGACGTACTCGAAATTCGCAAAACGTATTCAGGTTGACATCTGTGATGGCATATTCTCGCCATCTACTACCATCGATGAAGGCAGCGTCTTACGGCAACAAGATTGGGCGCCGCTCGACTTGCATATGATGGTCATGAATCCATCGCAGCATCTACCAAATATCTTGAAAATAAAACCCAGCCTATGTATCTTCCATGCAGAAACCAATGAAAACCTTCTGCCTATCTTCCAAACATTAAAACAAGCAGGCATTTCCGTTGGCGTAGCCATTCTGAAACAGACCTATCCCGGCAGCATAGCTCCATATATACAAGCTGCTGACCACGTTCTTATCTTTGCTGGTCGCCTCGGTCAACAAGGCGGCGAGGCTGACATGATTCAATATGAAAAAGTGCCAATCATCCGCAACATCAAGAGCGAAGTTGAAATCGGCTGGGACGGTGGAGTAAACATGCAAAATGCACGCGCTCTCGCCCATTCGGGTATCGACGTTCTAAATGTTGGAGCTGCCATATCTACTTCTCCAGATCCCGCCAAAGCCTTCGCAGACCTCACCGCAGACCTTGATAAGACTGGAGTAGTAATCTAACATGGCTCGCATCGTTTCTCTGGGCTCTGCTTTGCAAGATATTTATCTAATCGACCGTGACGATTTCGGTTCCGTAGAATTCGGCAATACCTCTATGTTTAAAAACTTAGAGATTGGCAGTAAATATGATATCGACAAATTAGATTTCTATATTGGCGGCGGCGGTACCAACTCTGCAGTAACCTTTGCTAGATCGGGCCATGAAGCCATCTATTTTGGGAATCTTGGTCACGATCCAGCAGGCGAAGCTGTACTCAAGAAACTCGACGAAGAAGGCATTGATACTAGTTACATTTCATTTCCACCCCGAGGCAAGACAGGCTGCTCAATCATACTCCTAGATAGCAAATCGGGTGAACGAACAGTACTGACATTTCGGGGCGCATCGGCTCGCTTTGACAACCTTTCTCCATCTGATCTAGATCTAGTCCGGCCAGATTGGCTCTACGTCACCACTTTACGTGGCGATATGGGTACGCTACTGAGCTTCTTCGAAAAAGCCCATGCTATCGGTACCAAAATCATGTTTAATCCAGGCGTACTAGAACTAGCCAATCCAAAACAAGTTTTAGGGCTGCTAAGTGATGTTGATGTTCTTCTGCTTAACAAGCGCGAAGCAAGCAATCTCATCGGCGGCTCACTTCTCGACGAGTTGCTAAACAAGCTCCGCAACTATTGTCAAACAGTTATTATTACAGACGGAGCTATGGGCGGCATCGCCACAAATGGGGAAAAGGCCTATCGCTTCGGTATCTATGAAGATGTAAAAATAAAAGACACCACCGGAGCTGGCGATGCTTTCGGCTCTGGCTTCCTTGCATCATTAGCATCTGGAGATAGCTTCCGTACCGCACTAATCTTCGCTAGCGCCAATTCAACCGCCGTAGTTCAGCATCGCGGTGCTAAAAATGGCATTATTACTCGCAACATCGAGCTACACCCAATGCCTATTCAACTTATAAAATAATGGAGGCCAAAATGAAAACACCAACCACAGACGAAATCGCCGAATTCCAGCACAAAATACTCGCTGAACTAGAATCCGCTGATTACGACAGGGCCCAAGCATACGCCAAAGATTTGTTAAATGGTCTCAAAATCGTCCGCACTTTCCCACAAGGAGTGACAATTTATGGTTCAGCCCGCATTAAAGAGAATAATAAATACTACAAAGCAGCTCGCGAACTGGGTCGTTTACTTGCACAGAATGGCCATACTACCATCACCGGCGGCGGCCCAGGTATCATGGAGGCAGCCAACCGCGGAGCCTACGAATACGGCGGCCGCTCGATCGGCTTGAATATCACCCTGTCGCACGAACAACACCCCAATCCATATCTTACCGACGTCTTACAATTTGAATACTTCTTCGCACGCAAAGTTATGCTCGCCATGAGCGCGAAAGTGTACGTTTTCTTCCCGGGAGGCTTCGGCACCATGGACGAATTCTCCGAAGTCCTTATCTTAATGCAAGAAAAGAAAATGCCAACTATGCCAATGTTTCTCTTTGGCAAATCATTCTGGAAACCACTAGATAGATTCTACGCGACCAAAATGACCGCACTAAAGACTATCAACCCAGGTGACAGGAAAATATACAAAATAACCGATTCTGTTGAAGAAATCGTCAAAGCGGCCAACAAAATCGGTCATCCAATGATTAAGACCAATTATTACGACGGTTTCGCGGCAGCGCAACACAAATCCTCGACCATCTAGCCCTTGCGGGTGTTATAATGGTGTCATGATTTATCTTGACACTTCAGCGACTACGCCCCTCCTTCCCAAAGTTCGCGACGCTATGCTGCGTCTCATGGATGAATCTATTTCCTGTAAGCTAGGTAATGCGTCCAGCCTTCATTCCGCAGGCTCACGTGCTAAATTTGCATTGAACGAAGCGCGTACAGAAATTGCGAAATACATAGAGGTACCACCCCTAGAATTAATTTTCACCTCCTCTGGTTCAGAATCCAATAATACTATCATTCATACTTTCGAACACTGTCCTATTATCGTGAGCGCTATCGAACATCCCTCCGTCCTTTACGCAGCCGAAGCATACGGCGATCCCTTTATTAAAATACCCGTAGACGAACGGGGAATCATCAACTTAAATTTTCTCAAAACAAAATTAGAAGAGCTTACAAAAGATAATCCTCGACAAAAAATTCTTGTATCTATCATGCTGGCAAATAACGAAACCGGCACCATTGAACCGGTCGAGGAAGTTTCAGCACTTATTAAAATATTTAAAGACAAAGGCTATCGCAATATTTTCCTACACAGTGACGCAACTCAGGCCGTCAGCAAAATACCGGTCAACATCAAAAAATTAGGAGTCGACTACCTCACCTTTACCGCACACAAACTTGGCGGCCCTGTAGGCATCTCGGCACTCTACATTCGCGCCGGCGCCCCATTTAAATCCCTTATTATCGGCGGCGCCCAAGAGAATAAGCGCCGCGCCGGTACATCCAATGTAATTCTCGCCGCCGGATTTGCAGCCGCAGTCAGTTATTGTCAAGAAAAGAACGTCCTAGATAATTACCAAAAGGTTAGGGTGCTTCGTAACTATCTAGCGCAGAGAATCACAAAAATTCTTCCGGACGCCAAAATAATCACGCCGCTAGAAGAAAATCTATCGTTACCGAATATCTTGAACGTCGCTTTTCCGTACGCCGAAGGAGAATCTACTCAACTGTACCTAGACCTAGAAGATATCGAAGTTTCTACTGGATCTGCATGCGCGTCTGGCGATCTCGAGCCCAGCCACGTGATTATGGCCATGTATCACGATGCGGAAATTGCACACGGATCAGTACGTTTTTCTCTCCCGCTTGACATCACCAAGGCTAAACTCGACCAGCTACTAACCAAGTTACCCAGCATTGTCACCAAAATTCAAGACTTATCAACCCTAAACAAGGCAAAATCTTAATGTCCGAAAACAATTCTACCTCTAGCAAAAAATCACCGTGGGCCTACACCGAGACCGTCAAGGATCATTTTCTAAATCCACGCAACTTCATTATGGGAGATGAAACAAAGTGGGAATCAGATGGCGAAGGTCTGGTGGGTAACCCTGTCTGCGGCGATCAAATGCTTGTTAAAATCAAAGTAAAAGACGGCAAAATTCTCGACATTGGCTGGAAAACATACGGCTGCGCATCCGCCATCGCTTCCACCTCGGCACTTTCTGAACTCGCCAAAGGACGCACCATAGAAGAGGCAGACCACATTACAGCAAAGGAAATTTGTGACTATCTTGGTGGTCTTCCAGAGCACAAATTTCATTGTTCGGTACTCGGACATCAAGCACTTCATAAAGCTATTCAAAACTACAAATCGAACCTCAAATCATGATATAATTAGGCTAGAAAAGGAGAGATACGTGAAAATTGGAATTCTTGGGGCGGGAGCTTACGGATCAGCAATGGCTAGCGTATTGCGCGACAACGGCAATGGCGTCAAACTTTTTGATCCATATCGCTTACCAAATTCCAGTCTATATGAAACAATCAAGTACGCCCAAGTCATTGTGATTGCCACTCCTGCCGAAGTCATCTCGAGCCTAATTAAACAACTCCCGTCCGAAGCCTTCATGAAGCCTGTCGTCATTCTAACTAAAGGCATCATGTCCCTAGAAGCATGGGAAAATTTTCAGTATTTCGAGATAGTATCTGGTCCAGGTTTTGCCGAAGATATTCGCCGTCACAGACGTACCAAACTCACCGTTTCGGCTCGCGGGGCTCTTGAAGGAAGCACTCTTTCGGAAGACCTCTTCACGAACAGCTACATCAAATTCGACAAGACGAATGACTGCCTAGGTGTCACTCTTCTCTCCGGGCTCAAGAATATTTATGCTATCGAATCAGGCCGTCGCGGTCTAGCATCGCCGTCTGCCGACTTCAAAGAGTTTGTCGCAGACGTAGCTCGCGAATGCGAAAAGTTCCTACTCTACAATGGTGGTTTCGTTGAAACGGTCCGACTTTCTGCTGGACTTGGCGATCTAGTCTTAACATGTGGGAGCAACCAGTCTCGCAACTACCAACTCGGCACCCTACTCGGAGGACGCCGCAACGCCATGGAACGCAAACGCTTAGTAAAAAGATATCTCAGAGATAACACGGTTGAAGGCATATTCTCCACCAAAGAAATCGACAAACTAGGCCTAGCCATCCCCAAAGAATGCGAAATACTAGTTGATATTACAAAGAGAATTAAGCATGTCATTAAACGCTAAACAGAAAGAAGCTGTCGAATATATCGAAGGTCCGCTTCTTGTTTTGGCCGGTCCAGGTACAGGCAAGACTCATTTGCTTAGCAACAGAGTGGAATATATTCTAAAGACTACCGACACCAATCCAGAAAATATTTTATGCCTTACCTTTACCGAAAGTGGTGCTGCAAATATGCGCACTCGCCTGCTATCGAGTGTTGGTAAAGCAGCACGCAATCTTGAAATACATACCTATCACGCCTTCGGCACAGATATACTTGCCAGATATCGAAACTACGCAACAAATTTCAATCGTAGCCTCGACGCCTCCATCGACGAAGTTACACAATTCAAAATTATTCGTGAAATACAAGAAAGCCTTAATGCGAACGACGTCTTGCGCAGTGGCATTACCAAAGACATCGTCGATACCATCCAAAGCGCTAAATCAGCTCGCCTCACTGGTAAGGATCTACAGCTCATCGCCGAGAAAAATCTAGAGTTTGCCGACCAACTTACCGACGAGATACAAGATATCTTCACCAATCTCGTTCCACGCATGAAATTCTTCGATGCGGTCGAAAGAGTATATAATCCGCTCTTGTCAGTTCTGGCTAGCCATACTGCCAAACGCAATATCGTAAAGACTATCGAACCTCTTGCGAATGTATTATATCTTGATCTCAAGAAAACGATTCTCGAAGAATCCGACAAAGAAAAACCCAGTATAGCTCCTCTTACCAAATGGAAAACAGCCAATTTTGAACTAGACGATGACGGCCGCTATCGCCTCAAGACCTACATTGCAAATCTCAAACTCAAATCTCTTGGCAATATCATGGAGCAATACGACGACAAACTCGCGCGCGAAGGTCTTTACGACTTCGCGGACATGATCGAACAGGCTATCGAAGTGCTCAAAAACGACAAAGGTTTCCGTCTAACCTTAAGTGAACGTTTTCAGTATATATTACTAGACGAATTCCAGGACACAAATCCATCCCAATTTGAGATCGTAAAGCTTCTCACCGACTACGAACAACCCAACGTCATGGCTGTAGGCGACGACGATCAGGCTATATTCGAGTTCCAGGGCGCAGAGGCATCAAATCTCCTCACATTCCAACAACACTACGGAGCAAAAGTAATTAACCTCGAAGAAAACTACCGCAGTAATCAGGAAATCCTAGATTTGTCGCGTAAAATTGCCGATCAAATCGACGGCAGTTTCGTCAAAAACCCTACTATCGAAAAATCAACTGTTATTTCCAAGAATCTTCACGCCAACAAAGGTACCGGTGCGACCATCTCTAGACACGAATTCTTGACTAGTGATGGCGAATATGCCTTCGTCGCGTCCGAAATTGAACGACTTATACAGAGCGGCATACCGCAAAAAGAAATAGCCATCATCACTCCGAAACATAAATACATTGCGCCACTGCTACCTTTTCTCAAGGAATCTGGCAAGATTAATATTGCGTACGAAAAACGTGACAATCTTTTTGAAGATCCTCGCCTTTCCGAGATTCTCACTTTAGCGAAATTTATCTACGGACTCAGCCAAGGCAAAAATGTTTCCTCTCAGTTGTTAGAGATTATGAGCTTTGCTTTCTGGGGGATAGATCCATCTGAAGCAATCCGCTGTGTCTGGACCGCTCGGCACGATAAAAAAGCACCCATTGACTACCTGGTAAAATCCGACTCCCCGCGGCTTCGCGATATTGGTGAGTTTATGGCTAAATGCGCCATGCTAAGTTTTGATACTCCACTCGAATTAATGCTAGATTACCTCGTAGGCACAGTCGCCGTAACGCTTCCTAGCGAATTCACCAACAACAAAGACCTGAAAACTGCCATGATTATGAAAAATCCAGAAGGAGAATTAATTTCAAAAGAAGGCGCATTGAAACGCGAGTTACGTGAATTCCGCAGTCCTTTTATCGAGTATTATGACCACGAACAAGGAGAATACGAAACGTTCGAGTTGTACGAAAACCTCGCGGTGCTCAGAGAGACTATTCTATCGCATACCCAGACCAAAAATCCGCGTCTAAGAGATCTGATCACGATGCTCGAAGATTACGAAGCTGCCGATGCTACACTCACCAATACTTCTCCGTATCGCGACAGCGAAGACGCTATACAGATCGTCACCGCTCACAAGGCCAAAGGTCTGGAATACGAATACGTCTTTATGATTGCTACCGACAACATAAACTGGGGACGCGCCAAAGGCAATAACAACATGCTCGCCCTGCCTAAGAACATGATCCAGATTCGCCACACAGGTATCACCGACGACGAGCGTTTGCGTTTGCTCTTTGTGGCTATGACCCGCGCTAAAAGTCATCTTATTATGACCAATAGCCTGAAAGATTTCTCGGGCAAGAGTCCAGCACGTCTTGATTATCTCGAAGAATATATAGAAGATGGCACGGGAGACGTCATTTCGCCATTCATTGGTAAGGTCACTTTACACTATGAAGACCTAACAGACCTGCGAAAAACAGTCGATCTCCGCAAAAGCTGGCGCTCCGCCTACACCAAGCTTTCCCCAGAGCTCAGGCCAATTCTCCTCGCCGAGATGGAAAATTATTTGCTTTCTCCTTCCGACCTCACCTCATTCATTGATATCAGTTATGGCGGACCGATGGAATTCTACAAAAACCGCGTCCTTAGAGCGCCCAATGAACCTGCTACAGGCAGTATGGTTTTTGGAACATTAATACACCAGGTCTTCGAAAAGGCTACAGTCTCCGCTGCCAATAACGAAGAGTTTACGGACGAAGAAGCAATTGCGATGTACCGTAAGGCAGTCGAAGAAGTCGACATGCCTGACGTTGACACCAAATACATGCTCGAGCGTGGTGAAGTAAGCCTGAAGATTTCTCTAGAAACGTTCAAAAATATTTTGCGAGATCCTCACGCTCGCGCCGAAGTCAATCTTTATAGTGAACACCCAAGTATTGATGGCGTTCCTGTAATCGGTATTATCGATCACATGCATATCGACGAGGAAAAGAAAGAAATCGAAGTCTATGATTTTAAGACTGGCAAATACCACAAAGAGCGCTGGGGCTCTGTCAACACACTTTACAAATACGCACTCCAACTCGGAATGTATAAGCTCATGTTAGAAAATAGCCATACCTATAGTAAATACACCGTTACGCGCGGTCATATCCTCTTTGTTACGCCGGACGAAGAAGGCAAAGTATATGACAAAACGCTCGATTTTGAAAAAGATTTGGACGAAGAAGAATTACGCTCCATCATTAAAGCCGTCTATAAACAGGCCACCACGCTTGCTTTCCTTGATGACGAAGAACTCCGCATAGAGCCCGATAAGAATAACGGGATGAAAGAAATCCGCGATTTTATTCAGCTTTTGCTTGATAAAACAAACATTTAATGCTATAATCCCGAAGACATTTTTAGAGAGGGGGTGAAAATGTGGGATTATTCGAAAACCTGTTCGGGACTAACCCGCAGTATACAGTAAAAGATAACAAAACAGGTAAAGAAACCCAGGTTCGGGACGCCAAAGATCTAGAAAAACTTGCCGCAAGCGAGCAAGGCAAAAATCCCGACAAACCTGTAGATCTCTTCCAGAGAATCTTTTCCAGATAATCCAGCACCTTACTTGAGCGCCATTGGCGCTCTTTTTCATTACATAATATGTTATAATATATAATATATGTCAAATATTTGGGATAAACTAAGCCAGAATGGAATTATTAGTTGTCTTGCGCCAATGGAAGGTGTGACGGATATCTGTTTCCGTCAGGTCATAGCCAAGGCCGGACGACCTGATTTATTTTTCACTGAATTCACTAATGTTTCGTCTTACGCTTCCGAAAAAGGTCGCCAGAATGCTCTTGAGCGTCTCAAGATCGCCTCGTCTGACTCTCCCATCATTGCCCAAATCTGGGGCAAAAACCCAGAACATTTCGCCGAAATCACCTCCGCACTTAAAGATCTTGGCTTTTCTGGCGTTGATCTAAACTTTGGTTGTCCTGACAAACACGTCAATCGAGCCGGAGGCGGAGCAGCCATGATTCGCACTCCCGAGCTAGCAGTTGAATGTTTTAGAAATGCCGTTAAAAATTCGAACGGCCTGCCCGTCTCAATTAAGACGCGTCTTGGTTTTACCTATATCGATGAATATGATAATTGGCTCTCTACTTTGCTTCGTGAACACCCGGCGGCTCTCACGGTACATCTACGCACACGCAAAGAAATGTCCAAAGTTCCGGCTCACTACGAGCTGATCCCCAAGATTATACAACTCAAAAACGAGCTAAGCCCCGAGACCAAGCTCATAATAAACGGTGATATCCTCGATTCCGCCCAGGGCGAAGAACTTGTTCGAACCAATCCTGGCATAGATGGGTACATGATTGGCCGCGGCGTCTTCCAAAATCCATACTGCTTTACTGCCCATAAGCCCACGAAGGAAGAGCTACTTAGGCTCCTAAATCTCCATCTCGACTTATTCGATCTAGAAGACAAAAGAAAGCCGAGTTTTGAGCCACTCAAACACTATTTCAAGATCTACGTCAAAGATTTTCCTGGAGCCTCAGAATTACGACAGCGCCTCATGGACTGCCACACTACACAAGAAGCGCGCCAGGTACTCGAGCGCAATCAAACTGTTTGACTTGTAATTGATTCAATGTTATAATAAATGAAGTAGGCGCCCTGCACCTCGAATTTTTACATTTTGGAGGGAATAACATGGCAGAAGTTTCAATTAAAAAGATTCAAGAGGCCTTGAACAAAAACGACATCAAGTCGGTAACTAGAATCCTAGACGATTTTAGGATACGTCCATACCCTCAGATGAATGGGTCGAAAACAGCACACCAACTTGCGAGGGAAATGTTGATTGATGCCTCGGCTGCAAGATACAATCAGCAGCTTAAGGATGAAATGGTAGATCTGTTGATCGTCAGGTTAGCTCCACTCGCCAATCTCTATGGCTTCTTGCATGGTTTTCTCAGATACTGCACGGACCATGATAAGCCATCAGTCGCGGAAATTCCGAAAGTAATCCTCGAGGCCATCGATAATAACGACGAGGAGCTCTATGCGGAAGCCCAGGACGAAATCTATAATCTGACCAGGGACAAATTATCGACATTGTTCGACTATGCTGTTCTGAAAGATGGGATCACCAGATTCGCCAACAGAATATTTATCCGAGCGGCTGTATACAGCGGGATCATCCCAATCTACCTGAGTCTCTTACTGTTTTCGACGACCATCGAAGAGAAAACAATGTCCGTTGAAGTCACAGCAATACCGTTCCCGCTTGGACTCCTTGGTTTTCTTCAGGCAATCACAGGCGATGAAAGCGACAAAGAGGATGAGGAATCTGATATTCCAACGCCCGAAGAAAACGGCGAAAACAACCCCAACGTCCAATAATCTCTCCACACCAGCTCCCCATACGGGGAGCTTTTTCAAACTAAATTTATAGCGGAACAGCGGTAATGCGCTCCAAAAATCCATCAAAAAATCTCCCGAAGGAGATTCTTTGAACAAATTCGTGAACAAGTTAATAAAGTGATTTGACTAGGCGAGTTCGACAGTAGCACCAGCTTCTTCAAGAGTTTTCTTGAGAGCTTCAGCTTCGTCTTTCTTGACTTTCTCTTTGACGGTAGCAGGAGCACCATCAACGATAGCCTTGGCTTCGCCAAGACCGAGGCCAGTAGCCTCTTTAACAGCCTTGATAACGGCAATCTTCTGAGCGCCAGCGTCTTTAAGAACGACGTCAAACTCAGTTTTGCCTTCATCGGCAGCAGCTCCACCTTCAGCAGGTGCAGCGGCAACGGCAACAGCGGCAGCAGCCGGCTCGATGCCATATTCATCTTTAAGGGTATTTTTGAGTTCATTGACTTCAAGAACAGTCAAATTGACGAGTTCTTCAGCCAATTTCTTAATATCAGCAGCCATTTATGACTCCTTTCAAATTAATAGTTAATAACAGTCACTTATTTGACTATTTAGCGTGGTTTTCCAAGCCAGAAATGGTACCGGATAGTCCACCAGCAGTGGCGGAGATAGTATCGTTGACCGGAGAAAGAAGAGTTGCGACCACTTGCGCAATCATCTCGTTCTTCGTCGGCATCTGAGCCAGCGTCTTCACTTCGTCAGCAGAAAGGGCGGCGCCAAGATTAGAAAAGCCACCAGCAAGCTCGAGAGCTTCATGGCTTTTCGCAAAGTTAGCGAGCACTTTTGCAGGCATAATTTCGTCGGAATCAGAAATCGCATAGAGAAGTTGACCGGTTAGACCAGTCGTATCTGTGTCTTTATAGACACCGATCTCATTCATCGCAACTTTTACCAAACGATTCTTTACGACTTTGATTTTTACTCCGTTTTCACGGGCTTGTGCGCGAAGCTCTTGGAGCTCTGCAACAGTCAAGCCTTGATAACGAGCAAAAACAGTCGCTTGAGCATCGTTTAGAAGTGCAGTCAAATCAGCAACTAAAGTGGATTTTTTATCTTTAGAGATAGCCATTTAGTTTCCTTTTCGATTAAGTTCACGAATTGTTAGTGAACGTCACCAAATCTAAAAGAAGAGATTCCTCGGCGACATGATTAAGGATAACTCCCGTCGCTGTCTTTGGTAACTTGCAACATTATACCAAATAATGTTAAAATTGTAAATATGATACACATTCTCGCAGGGGGCAAAAAACAAAAAGGTGAATACTATTGGTTAATTGAAGACTATCAGAAGAAATGTCGTGCCCCATACGACTTCGATTTCACGTTCTACGAGGAGGATAAGCTAGCCAAGCTTCTAGAGAAATGGCCATTCCCAGAAGACGCTTTCGTGATTGTCGCTGATGAGCGTGGCGAAGAGCTCTATTCTCCAGGATTCGCCAAATTACTTCAAGATGAATTTACCGCTTCACGCAAGGTATATATTGTTATCGGAGGACCATTCGGCGTATCGAGTGAAGCACGCGAGCGCGCTAATTTCGTCTGGAGTTTCAGCAAGCTAGTCTTTCCACACATGATTGCAAGACTTATCGTTTCCGAACAAATCTACAGAGCTAACGAAATCGCCCGCGGATCAGGCTACCATCACGCATAGAAAGGACGAATATGTTTATTTTGGGATCAACGATAGCAATACCGAATATTGAAATAATAAATCTACCGATGAATCCATATGGATGGACAGCAATCGCAATAACAGCTCTATCTATTATAATGTCCGCCATTTATGTAATCTGGATGCACTGCAGATTCAAGAAATTAGGATATTACGAGTCAAATCACGAAACGCCTATTGAATTCAAGCCGCTAGATAATATCTCTCTGGAAGAATATATCTGCCTACTTCCTAAGACACCAAAAACAGCGGCTCAGGCCATGCTTGTAGAACTAGACCGCCAAGGTAAAATCGAAATTACAGGTTCCAAATTTAAGCGTAAACTCGTGAATTTGTCCGAAAAAGAAGCAGAGTTCCTTGATGTTTTAGAGAATCAAGGAGACGCAGCGCGCAAATTTCTTTTCAGCGAAAACGGGATTAGTCTTATTAACTCAGCGGATCAGCTCAAAAATAATCAAAGCACCTACAAGCAGTTGCTTGAAAAAGGATTGATAAGAGATAGTTCAAATAAAATCTATATACTTAACCCAATTGCGTTTATCGTCACTATATTTTTTATCGCCATAATAGTGTTCTATGTCTTTGGCAAGGGGAAAATACCGGTCACAAATGAAGGAACAGACAGTCAGGTCATCTGGCTCATAATCTCACTATTTCTCGTTACACCACTTTGCATAGCATTCTTCTACTGGCAAAGAAAGCGTTACGCAACACTAGCAAAGTACACGCCTGAGGGAATAGCAGTTCTTGATTACTATTCCGGGCTCAAAAGCTATATCAAACACGTAGAAAAAAGCAGATTAGAATATTTTCAAGACAAGCATAAATCAGAGTTTTTAAAGCTCACGCCTTATTTGATACTGTTTGGAATGGAAAAAACATGGACAAAGAGGCTCAACCGATACGAACGAACCTGGGCCAACGCCAAACATAACCATTTTTAAAGAAGCAGAAGCGACCAATTTTATTTTTTACAACATTTTCGCATTTATATCTTAAAATTGGTGGAAAACTTGCCGCTTGACATATGCTTTCACGTGGTATAACATAACTATAGTACTATATCAAAAATAGACAGGATGCGAGGTGATGTCTGAACTACCAGAAAAACAAATAAAACGACTACGCAGTCTCATCCAAGACGCTGAGACAAATTTGGCAGCCGCAAAAGAACTATTAAATTCCGTCCTCGGTGACGGTGACGTTATTACTGCACCACGCTCTACTGTTGTTACCGCCCCTGATGGCAAAGTTATCGAAGGCGTCTTCGATGGTCAGATTATGATTGGCCCAGATGGCAAGAATTATCCAGTTCCAGCCAACTATGCTTCAAAATCCAAGCTTGTCGAAGGCGATCTTATGAAGCTCACTATCACTCCAGACGGTCGTTTCCTATATAAGCAAATCGGACCAGTCGAACGCAAGACCGTTATCGGCACGCTTACGCACCATGATGACAAATATTTCGTAGAAGTTGCTGGGCGCGAATACGAAATCCTATACGCTTCCGTCACCTACTTCCATTTACAGGAAGGCTCACAAGTTTCTGTCGTCATTCCAGCGAAGAACGACGACGCACAATGGGCGGCAGTCGAAGCAGCTCTCTAAAAGATCTCTAAAATCCGGCCTCAAAAGCCGGATTTTTCGTATATAATATATTATATGTTAGCCTTATATCGTAAGTATCGCCCTAAAACGCTTTCCGAGGTCGTCGGCCAAGATCAGATAACAAAGCCTCTATCTTCAGCCCTTAAATCTGGCAAAATTTCACACTCGTATTTATTCACCGGCCCGCGCGGATGCGGCAAAACATCAGTAGCTCGCATTCTCGCACATGAAATCAATGGCTTCAAATATGAACTTGAAGATAGCTACCTCGACATCATCGAAATAGACGCTGCGTCCAATACCGGCGTAGATAATATCCGCGAATTACGCGAAAAAGCCATTATCGCCCCATCCGAAGGCAAATACAAAGTCTACATTATAGACGAAGTCCACATGCTAACCAAATCCGCCTTCAACGCACTGTTAAAGACTCTTGAAGAACCGCCAACACACGTTGTATTCATTCTCGCAACTACCGATCTAGAAAAGGTCCCTGTTACCATCACCTCCCGTTCACAAGTTTACACTTTCCGTCTCGCATCAGCCGAAATCATGCTTTCATATCTTGAATCTATCTGCGAAAAAGAGGGAATCAAGATATCTAAAACCGGTCTGAGTTTGATAGTAGAAAAAGGCGGCGGATCATTCCGTGACAGCCTCTCGCTTCTTGACCAAATCTCATCCCTCAATTCCGACGATGAAGAAATATCCGAATCAACCGTCGCCGACTGCCTTGGTCTGCCGATGGACTCTAAAATCAACCAATTATTAAGTTCTTATACCGAAGGTGACGCCGCAAAAATCTCAAAAGAACTTAAAGACCTTCTCTCAGAAGGCTTGAAACCTGAAAGTATCGCCTCTTCTTGCCTTACTAGAATTATCACTCAGCCCACCTCGGCTCTCCTTCCGCTCCTAGCAGAGCTACCAAAGGTCGTCGCTCCGTTTCCTGAAGCTAAATTATTATTAGCATTTTTAGGCAACTCAAGAGCCAATTTCGAAACTAGCAAACATAATAGCGCCATGCAGGACAAAAACAAATCACTGGATCCAGACCAAAATTTTCAACCACAAAACATAGAAGACAAGAAGCCCGCCAAGTCTGTCATAAAACCAGTAATAAAGGAGCCAAAAGAAAAGAAGCCCCTTACTCCGGCTCTGTCTCAGTATCTAAAAAAATGCAAGATCATAAACTCAGATGATCAAGTGGACATCTACCCGTCCACCAATACTGCCAAGCGCATTCTCGAAAAAGAGAACAACGCTGAGCTGCTCATGGGATACTTCTGCAAAAATTATGTAATACACGACATCGACGAGCTAGAAAAGACTCCCGAAATCAAGCAAATTTCTGATATAATGGGTAATATACAGGAGGTAAACGACAATGGAGGAATCCCGTTCTAGCAGTGGCCGCGTCCCACCCCAAGATCTAGACGCCGAGAAATCACTTCTCGGTGCAATTATGCTATCCGATACCATTTTCCCAGAGATTCTCGAAACAGTTAAATATAAAGATTTCTACGAAGAACGCCACGGCAAAATTTTCCGTGCCATGACCGCATTATACCAACACCATTCGCCCATTGATCTATTGACCATCACCGCAGAACTACGCAAAAACAAAGAACTTGGGCAAATTGGTGGCGCTAAGTATCTCACCGAACTAACAAACTATGTCCCTACTGCCAACCATGCTAAAGCATATGCTGATATCGTCGCCTCAACAGCAGTCCGTCGTCGCCTTATTAATGCGGGTACTGCCATCAGCGAGAGCGGCTACGAAGAGAACAAAGATATCAAAGAAATCCTCGGCAACGCCGAAAAAGAGCTCTTCGCAGTTTCAAACGAAGTAACCAAAACCGACTACGTTCCACTCGGCAATCTTCTCGTTGACGCTTACGACCGCATGGAAGCGCTTCAAAAGAACAAAGGTGCACTTCGCGGTCTCAAGACCGGCTTTGCGGACCTAGACAAAATTACCGCCGGCTTTCAAAAGGGTGACCTTATCATCATCGGCGCCCGCCCTGCAATGGGTAAAACCACATTCGCAGAAAACTTGGCATACAATGCCGCTACCATCAATAATCGAGGCGTATTATTCTTTTCTATGGAGATGGCCAGTTCAGAAATTGTCGATCGTATGATTTCCGATGTATCCGGTATCGATAACTGGAAGATTCGTACAGGAAATGTCAAAGAAGAAGATTACGGCGCTATCACTGACGCTCTAGAAGAAATGGACTCCGTCCCACTTTATATCGACGACTCGTCTGTCATGTCTATTCTTGAGCTCCGTAATAAGGCCCGTCGTGCAGTCCATGACCATGATATAGGTATGATCATTATCGATTATCTACAGCTAATGAGCGGCTCCGACGTATATCGTAAAACCGGTCAGCGCGTCCAAGAAGTTTCCGAAATTTCTCGCGGCCTCAAGCAAATTGCGCGTGAGCTCGAAATCCCAGTCGTCGCCCTAGCGCAGCTCTCCCGTAACGTTACTGGGCGCGAAAACCCACGTCCTATCCTATCCGATCTTCGCGAATCTGGCTCCATCGAGCAAGACGCCGACCTTGTTATGTTCTTGCACCGCGTCGACTACTATCACGAAAATGAGCCAGATTACGAGAAGACCAATATTACTGAACTAATCATTGGCAAACACCGTCACGGTCAAGTTGGTAAGATTGATCTCTACTTCCACCCAGAGCTATTACGCTTTGTGTCGCTTGATAAACAGCATGATGAATGATACAATAAAGCATAATGAGTAAACTCGTTATCTCGAAACTTTTGCTTTATCGTTACCGCTTTTTTATAGGTTACATCATCCTCAGTCTGGCGTTTATCGCTCTTGTTTTCTGCTTACCACTTATTAGCCCTAGTGGTCTTTCCGATTTCGAGCGCCAATCAGCTGTTTCAAGTTACAATTTGCACTTATCTTCTATTACTTCAGGTGATTTAATTGATCTACCGTATCATATATTGCAAAAACTAAGCATCCTAGTCTTTGGGCTTACGCCATATTCAATAAAACTTCCGTCTATCATCATCGGTCTGGCTCTGGGACTTCTCCTCATTCTTCTACTTAATCGCTGGTTCAAGAGCAACGTTGCGCTTCTGGCATCCATACTTACTGTTCTATCGACGCCGTTCCTTTATCTAACAGGCTCGGGCACACCGCTAATCATGCTTGTCTTTTGGCCCACTCTCCTTCTATGGCTTGGCTCTAAGATTCAAGGTGAAAAATCGCCCAAACCACTCTGGTGTTTCGCCTTTGCCTTAGCGCTATTACTAGCCATATATACGCCGCATCTTATTTATCTTGTTCTCTTCATCGTTATATTCGCCATCTGGAACCCACATCTACGCTTCACGATTAAAACACTGCCTAAGTTCCCCTTACTCTGCATGGGCGTCATTGTCTTAGCCGGTCTTGCTGTTTGGGTTACCAATATTCTTTCCTCGTCCACGGTTGCTCTTACGCTCTTCTTCGGCGAAAACTTCTCATTCTCTCATTTCTTCAACAACATCAAGACCGGCTTCGCACCATTCTTCTCTTGGGGACAACCCCTCGAAGGAGTCTATCTCTCGCCCCTCATTGGTCTTGCTTCGTTCGCCCTAGCTATCACGGGCCTATTTAGCACACGTCAAGGTTTTTTTGCCAGTCGTAATGCGATCGCGAGCTGTTTCATCGTCTTTGCAGTTGTTCTCGCTGGCCTCACCCCGGATTCTTCGCTCTTAATTGTGCTACCATTCTCAATTCTTACAGCACATGGCTTACGCTATATACTAGAAAAATGGTATGGTCTTTTTCCGGCCAATCCATATGCACGGGTCTTTGCCATTTTCCCGTTATCGATTCTCCTTGCTCTCATGATCGTCCCCAGTCTCAACCACTATGTCTACGGTTACAAATACACACCAGCTGTCGCCAATCAATTCAGTTCCGATCTCACGCTTATTTCAGACAAACTTGAGCCAGATACAATACTCCTCGTCCCAGAGGATAGTTTAGATTATGCTTTCTATAGCGTCTACGAAGACAGACACCACGCAATCAAACTATATGGCTCACCAGAACAAATTACCAACATCACTCCTGGCAACGTAATTGCAACTCTCGGCAAAAACGACACTTTTGCAATTCCAGGCGGATATACGCTCCAGCGTATTATCACCTCCCCAAATTCTGATAATTCTGATAGAATATACATATATAGCGTAAATAATTAATTAGGAGTTGTTATTATGGGCCAAACTATGGACCAAATGAAGATGCTCAATCAATTGCGCAAAGCACAGAAAGAGCTCAAAAATGAAATTGTCGAAGTAGAAGCTGGTGACGGCGCTGTTGTCGTCCAGATTAACGGCGAACTCAAAATCAAGAAAATCACCATCGACCCAGAGCGTGTTGATCTAGATGATATCCATGAACTTGAACGATGGCTAGAAAACTGCCTTCGCGACGGCTATGCCAAAGCCCAAGAAATCGCCTCCGATAAAATGAAGCCCCTCATGGGCAAATTGGGCGACCTCGGACTATAATGCTTCCCGACGCTCTCACAAGAGTTATTGAGGCACTAGGCCACTTGCCCGGCGTAGGACCACGCACCGCAGAGCGTTACGCATACTTTTTGTTTCGTTCCAATTCCCGTATATCCGAAGCAATCGCCGACTCTTTGAGCACGCTTCATTCAGGCGTAAAATCCTGTCCTAAGACCTTCGCTCTCATCGATAGCACCGAGTCAGTTTCTAACCTCTACGCCGACCCAGAGCGCGACAAATCGATCGTCCTCGTCGTCGAAGAGCCGCTTGATATATATTCGGTTGAAGCTACCAGACAATACAAGGGGACATATCATGTTCTAGGTGGAGCTATTTCGCCAATTGACGGTATCACGCCCGACCAGCTCCACATCAAAGAGCTTATCGACCGCATCCCAGAAGACAAAGTTGCAGAAGTCATCATTGCGACTAACCCTTCGGTCGAAGGCGAATCTACCGCACTACTTCTACAAAAGCTTCTTATCGAAAAATATCCTGATCTCAAAATCACACGCCTTGCTCGCGGCCTGCCTCTTGGCGTCGACTTATCATACGCCGATCAAACCACGCTCTCTGCAGCTCTCCAGAACCGCACTAAATTATGACCATATACTCCGATTTTCGCACAAAGCTCGTCTCGTTAGCAGACGAAGAATACCGCGAATTTTCTATGAAAGGCATCCCTTGCGATCGCCCATTTTTAGGCGTACGAATTCCAGACATCAGAAAACTAGTCAAAGAAATACCGCAAGATCAATTGATAGATTTTATCAACGAAACACCTATTGCAATCGAAGAAGTTATTGCGCGCGGCTTCGCCATCTCAAAGCTGCCATATGATGAAATGATCAAAGTTTTTGACTCGCAGATAGGACTACTCGATAACTGGTGCACAGTCGATACATTTTGCGCATCGTTACGAAATAACATAAAGAGACATATAGAAGATTTCTTCGACCATAAAGTCGAACCGCTGCTCTCATCAAATGACGAGTTTGTCGTCCGCACAGGATTAGTTTGTCTGTTAGATTTTTATGTCCAGCCAAATTATTTACCCGTTATATATAATTGCATAGAATCCTTAAAAAACCGCGAAGAATATTATATCCGAATGGCGATAGCGTGGCTCCTAGCTGAATGTTTTATCAAATATCCAAGCGAAACTTTCGAATATCTCAAGATTTCAAAACTGAACAGTTGGACTTTTAACAAAACCATCTCCAAGATTTGTAACTCCTATCGCGTCGATCCTGCTACTAAAACTCAAATCAAACAGCTCCGCAGAAAGTAGAGCTACAATCCAGACCCTAAGGTTTCTTGCTCGTTTTCAGGCAAACTCTCAACATCATTCATTGTCTTCTCGATGCGTCGAGCCTGCTTTCTAGTGTCTTCTATCTTCTTTGCAGATTCGCTAAGCTTCTTTTCGACGCCCTCCAGAAGGTCGCCAAACTTGCCAAATTGCGCCTTAACGCCACCAAGGATCTTCCAAACCTCAGCGCTTCGTTTTTCAATCGCTACAGAACGATAGCCCATGAGTAGACCATTGAGCATTACAGGAAGTGTTGCAGGACTTGAAAGGGAAATACTGTATTTCTGACGAATCTCTTCGTCTACACCAGAGATGCGCAGAATCTCTGCATATAACGACTCAGTCGGCACAAACATCATGGCAAACTCGGTCGTCTTTGGTACGTCAATATACTTATCATGAATCTTCTTGGCCTGCTCAACAACATCCTTACGCAACGCCTTGCGATATGCCTCGATTTCAGTCTTATTCCCATCGTCATAAGCCTTTAGAAGCCTCTGATAATTTTCAACAGGAAATTTTGAGTCGATTGGAAGCAATACTTCCGCCTCTTTACCCGGCATTCGTACTGCAAATTCAACTCTATCGCTAGAGCCCTTCTTAGTAATTGTATTCGTCAGATATTGCGTAGGCGTCAAAATATCTTCAATAATCGCCCCCAGCTGCACCTCGCCATAAATACCACGCGTCTTCACACCTTCCATTACTTTTTTGAGGTCACCCACACCAGTCGCAAGATTCTTCATTTCTCCAAGGCCTTGGTAGACCTGGCTGAGTTGTCCAGAAATCTGCTTAAAGCTCGCATTGAATCTTTTTTCAACGCTCTCTTGCAATTTTTCATCTACAGTCTCTCGCATTTGTTCAAGCTTCTTTTCGTTGGAGTTTTGGAGCTCCTTCACCCTAGAATCTACAGTCTTGGAGATTCCCGAAAGATTCTCAGATATTTCTTTTCTATTCTCTCTAAATTCGCTTGAAATCTTCGGAGTAAGATCATCAATTTTCTTTGACAAAATTTCAATCTTTGTGTCGTTCTTAACGAGCTTATCTGATATTTCATCTAGTTTCTTGTCTGGCTTTATCGCATTCTTCATGCGCGCCCCAAAGACCAGCAAAACACCTGTCAAAATAACATTTATACCTATAAGTATTACCACAACTATTTCCATGGTTTTTATTATAGCACAGCACATGTTATAATATTTAATATGTACGATTCGTTCACAGATTTCCTGAAAGACAAAAAATCACTCTGCATTATCCAAGCTGAAAATCCCGACGGCGACTCACTTGGCTCAGCCATAGCCCTCGACTACCTAATCAGCTCTATTGACCCAGATGTAGAGATTTCTTTATATTGTCCTGTCGACATCCCTAAATATCTCCGCTATTTTACCGACTGGTCTCGCGTTTCCAACGAATTCGACTGGAAAGCTGATGGATATATCATTGTAGATACCGTCGCCGAAATACTACTATCTAAACTTCTCGACGATTCTGCCATCAAAAATCGTCTTTACACTACACCAGTCCTAGCACTCGATCACCATGAGACTCCCGACGATCTCAACTTCCCTCATACCGCCATTATCGAACCCTTGCCAGCTTGCTGCAGCCTTATTTACAAGATCATCAAGGATCAAAATCTAAACATCGACCAAAATGTCGCGAAAAATCTCATATATGGTATATCGTCTGATACTCTCGGCCTCACCTCCGCCTCAACTAATCCAGACACCTTCCGGACCGTAGCAGACCTTCTCGAGACCGGTTCTCTCAATATCGCCGACCTCGAAGAAGCACGCCGCGAATTTATGAAAAAATCACCCCGCATTCTCGATTACAAAGCCGATCTCATCAAGCGTGTCGAATACTCGCTCGATGGCGCAATCGCTACTGTTCATATACCGTGGGATGACATTGCAGAATATTCAGATGAATACAATCCGAACGTTCTCATTCTCGAAGAACTACGCCTTGTCGAAGGTGTAAAAGTAGCCGTAGCTATCAAGACCTACCCGGACGGAAAGCTAACCGGCAAAATCCGCACTAGTTTGCCTATAGCCGATCAAATCGCGGGCTACTATGGCGGCGGCGGACACCCATACGCTGCCGGCTTCCGCACATATGACATATCATATGAAGACGTCATCCATGACCTTGTAGGAATGGTACCAAACTTAATTAGAAGCGTAGAGCAGGAGACGACAAATGAAACTGTATAATACCGCCACTAGAAATCTCGAAGAATTTCTTCCCAAGGATCCAAAAGATGTCAAAGTCTACACTTGTGGCCCAACCGTTTATTCCACTCCACACATCGGCAACTACGGCGCCTATGTTTATTGGGACCTCCTCATTCGCACATTAAAAGCCAATGGCTATACCATTCGGCGCGTACTTAATCTCACCGACGTAGGTCATCTCACTTCCGACGGAGATACCGGCGAAGACAAGCTCGAAAAAGGCGCCAAACGCGAAGGCAAGACCGTATGGGAAATCGCCGATCAATATATCGGCGTTTTCAGGAACGGGTTCAAGAAACTCGGTCTCATCGAGCCAACCAAATGGGCCCGAGCCACCGATTATATCGAACAGTCCAAGGCGCTCGTTGAGAAGCTTATCGAGAATGGTTTTACATACGAAACCGCCGACGGCGTTTATTATGACACGTCAAAGTTTCCACGTTACGCCGATTTTGCTCGCCTCGACCTCGAGAATCTCAAAGCAGGCGCACGCGTTGCCTACTCGAACGAAAAAAGAAATCCTTCCGACTTCGCCGTCTGGAAATTCATCAAACCAGGCGAGGACCACGCTATGCGCTGGGATTTCTTAGGGCGTCCAGGTTACCCAGGTTGGCATCTCGAATGCTCCTCTATTATTCACACTGAACTAGGCGAGCCTATTGATATCCACACCGGCGGCGTCGACCATATCCCGGTCCATCACACCAACGAAATCGCTCAAACCTACGGTGCTTACAACGAATCACTGGCGAACTTATGGATTCACTGCAACTTCATCACCATCAACGGCGAAAAAATCTCTAAATCATTAGGCAATATCATTACACTAGAAGACATAGAGGGTAAAGGTTACTCACTAAACGATTACAAGCTTTGGCTCTTCCAAGGCCACTACAAAGCCGAGCGTAATTTTACTTGGGAAGACCTTGAGTCCGCCAAGAATCGCCGTTTGTCCTGGCGCAACAAAGTCGCGTTATTATTCCAAACCGAGCCGAAGACTAATCTACTAGACTTCAAAGCCGCGCTTTTAGGAAAACTAAATGATGATCTCAACTCCGCGTCTGCTTTTGCCCTTATTGACGCATCCGCCGAACAGATGTCGCTCGACGATTGGACCTATGTCAATGAACTCTTTGGGCTAGATCTCATTCCAGAAGATGTCACCGAAACAGTCCAACCGAGGATCGAAGAGCGCAACGCCGCACGCAACCATAAAGATTGGGCGACAGCTGACTACATTCGCGACGAGCTCTTGGAAGACAACATTTCACTATTAGACACCGCTGGCGGAACTTTTTGGCAAATAGTAGGCTAATATGTTAAAATTAGCTTATGACTACAAAGAAAAATACTAAATCCAAACAAGCAAAAACCAAATCAAAATCTGAGACTGCTCCACAGCCGTTCCGAAAAACCGTCAAAGAGTCTATAATCATCGGTGCGATTATTCTCGTTTGTGGATGCGCCCTCGCTATCGGTGCCTATCTGCTCTTTGCCCCTCGTTAAATCTATAGCTCGACGATTCCGTTTTCTAAGTCTTTCAGGATTTGTTTTTGGTAACGTTCTTCTTCCGAAAAAACGCATCCGCAGTATTTTTGTATATACATCCCAAGCTCTCGAGCTTTTTTCTGTCCTTCACGAAAGCCTACGCGAAAATCACGGTACACGAATTTAATCCCAGACATCTCAGCTAATTCTTCGCAAACTTTCTTTATCTCTTCGTGCTTTTGATATGGAGAGACCAGGAGTGTGGTAGTAAAAGCGTCATAACCGTGTTCTTTAGCATATTTAACAGTCTGCGTTAACCTAGCACGGTAACAATATCTCACACACCGATTAGGAATATCGTTCGCGACCGCTTGGCAAAACTTATCCAGTCCATAGTCTTCGATAAAAATCCCTTTGACACCTTCACGCTTCACGTGTTCTTTCAGACAATCACGCCTTGCCTTGTACTCTTGATACGGATGAATATTCGGATTATACCAAAAAACCGTCGGCTCAATTCCTTCGGCACGTAAACTATCAATGCAGTACACCGAACACGGCGCACAACATGTATGCATTAGTAACTTTAATCCGGCTCGCAGAGAGACGGGTTCATCGAGCATAATATCTCTCCAAGAACTCCTTCTTATACTGCTGGAACGACCCATCAAGCAGAGAATCGCGAATCTTGTCTACGGTGTGTACTACGAAACGCTCATTATGGATCGAGGCTAGTACTTTTCCAGTTATCTCATCAACCTTAAACAAATGGTGAAGATAGGCTCGAGTATGATTTTTGCAGCATTCACAATCGCATCCTTCAACAATAGGCGTAAAATCATGCTCAAATTTAGCATTTTTTATATTGATCCGCCCATCTAAAGTATAAAGCGACCCGTTCCGCGCCATTCTCGTTGGCCCAACGCAATCAAATGTATCACAGCCAAATTCTGCGCCAATAAACAAATCGCGCGGTTCTTGGCCCATGCCAAGCAAATGTCTTGGTCTATCTTTTGGCAAAATAGAACAAACGGTTTTAAGCATCTCGTCCATCCCATCTGCCGTAAACACACCTCCAATTCCATATCCATCTACAGGAAGCGCGGCCTCAAACTCAGCAGATTCCTTTCTGAGATCCAAAAATGTTCCACCCTGTACCACGCCAAATAGATATTGTTCTGGAAGACCTTTTGCTAAATATTCTTCCTCAAGTCTATCATGCTCATCGATGCATCGAGTCAACCATCTATGAGTCCTCAGCATCGCTTGCTCCATATCGGAACGCGAATCAGACTTCGCTAGTTGATCAAACGCCATGTGAATATCCGCACCAATCTCCCACTGTGTCTCCATCGAAAGCTCCGGCGTCATCAAGAATTTCTGTCCATCGATATGGCTCTTGAATGTCGCACCTTCTTCAGATAGTTTCACATCAGGAAGCGAAAAAATCTGGAACCCACCAGAGTCAGTAAAAGTCGGCCCATGCCAAGCAATAAAATCAGCCAGTCCACCACCTTCTCGAATCAATTTAGAGCCAGGTTTCAAAAAAAGATGGTAGGTATTTGCCAGCACAGCCTGGCTACCCAAGGCGCGCATCTGCTCAAATGTCAAAGCCTTGACCGTTGCTCTTGTCGAAGCCCCCACAAACGCCGGCGTCTTGATGTCGCCGTGAGGCGTATGGATTACGCCTACCCGTGCTAAGCCCTCACGTTTTTCAATATCAAACTTTAGCATATCAACATTGAGTCTCCGTAGCTAAGGAAATTATATTTAGATTCCACACAATGATCGTATGCCTTGTGCAGATTCTCCCATCCAGCAAAGGCGCTCGTGAGCATCAGCACAGTTGATTTTGGAGCATGGAAATTAGTGAGCAATACGTCTACAATTTTAAATTGAAACCCAGGGTATATAAATATATCATCCTCACCAGACTTAAAACCCGTCTTCGCATAATGTTCCAGCGTCCTCGTAACCGTTGTTCCTACTGCGACTATGCGTCTTCCATCGGCCTTGGCGTTCGCGATTTCTTTTAGTGTCTCAAGAGGAATATTAAACCATTCTGAATGCATTTTGTGCGCTTCTACTTCATCAGTACGAATCGGCAAAAATGTACCTAGCCCCACGTGTAAGGTCAAATAGCAAATAATAACGCCCTTTTCTCTCAAACGATTCATCAATTCTTCGGTCATATTTAGAGAAGCTGTCGGCGCAGCCGCACTCCCCATGTACTTCGCCCATACAGTTTGATATCTCTCTTTGTCAGCTTCGCTCGCATCCCGATGCAAATATGGTGGCAGCGGCACCGAACCATATTCTTCAGTCAGCTCTTTTAGCTGTACAGGCTTAAAGTGCTCATCAAAAGCCTCAACTTCAGCAATACCGTTACCAAGAATTTCTAGGATTCTAACGTAACTGCTGGTCTTTTCCAGTTGCGAGAGTTCTTCCACGCGTTTACTCGATGAATTATCCTTCCCAGAAAAATTCGCCTTAAGTACTGTTAGAACATCGCCTTCGTGTAGCTTCCCACGATACATTACTTTTTGTTTGTCTTTTCCGTGCTTCTCAAGCACCACCAGCTCACGTGGTCTACCATCAGGTAGCTCGCAGAAAATTCTGCTCTGCATCACTTTCGTATCGTTCAAGACCAACACATCGCCCGGCCTCAAAAACTCGTCAAGGTTCTTATAATAAGAATCAATAACCTTACCGGTTTTGCGATCTAGCACGCAAAGCCTAGTAGAACCACGCTCTTTTGGCGGATACTTAGCAATCCGTTCTTCGGGCAAATTGTAATCAAAATCAGAGACTAACATTTTCTATATTTTAACATTTTCCGCCACAAAATAAAAACATATGCTATTATAGAATGGTAAAAGGTAGAGGAGGTCGATATGTCACGACAGATCGTAGAAATAGAAACCAAAACATTTATACGTTTTTGGCTTGTACTTTTAGGTATAGGCGCAATTATATATTTAATAATCAAAGCATCAGAAGCCCTCACCATCATCGGTATCTCTATTCTCTTAGCTATCGCTATCAGACCACTCGCGCTTAAAGTAGACCAGCTTATCGGCAAGAAGACTCAGTCTCGTCTTGCTTCTATTCTCGCCTACATGATTGTGATTTTAGTCATTGCAGGCATTGTGGCGGCGATCGCTCCAGTCATCGTTACCGAATTCGCCAAATTCCTCTCTGCTTTACCAGAAACCGTCAAGAATGCAAATCTCTCCGGTTTAAACGATATTGGCCACTCTTTCGGCATCGAAAACCTTTCTGGTGAAATCGTCAAATACATCGACGAGCTTTCTAAAAATATGCTCGGCACACTCGGCACTGGTGTCATCTCGGGTCTATCGACCGTTGGCGGTGTCGTCAGCAAAGCACTCATTTCGCTCGTTCTGACGCTATTCTTCCTCCTAGATGGGCCAAACTTATTTAATTCTATCTGGGACTCTCTAGGTGCTAAAACATCCAAAAAAGACGTTAAAGAAGAAAAAGATACCGACGTCAGAGCTCTTACCGAAGCTCGAATCGTCATTCAGAAAATGGCCAAAGTTATCTCCACCTTCTTTAGCAAACAGGTCACCATCGCCCTACTCGATGGTACAGTCGTCGGCCTCTCCGTCTTTGCGCTTTCGCTTATTTTTGGCGTACGATCCACATTGGCTCTGCCGCTAGGGCTTATTTCGATGACTTTCTACTTAATTCCGATGTTCGGACAAGTCATCGGCGCTGGCCTTGTCACTCTCATACTTCTATTCAACAACCCTCTCATGGCCATCATATGGCTGGCGTTCTACATCGTCTACGGTTTCATCGAGGTAAATGTGTTCGCACCAAAGCTTCAAGGCAATGCCCTAAAGCTCCGCCCAGTAGTCATTCTTATGGCTATGATTATCGGCACTTATACCTTCGGCCTTATCGGTGCTATCGTTGCCATACCTATCGCTGGATGCATCAAGGTCCTCATCGAAGAATACCCGGCCATCCGCACCATTCGTGCCTAGATTTGAATAATTCGTAATTTATGATATAATATCTTCATATTTTTGTACTTTAAAAGGAGGAAAATTATGGATACGGTCCTCAGGCTTATAGTAACGTTACTTTTCTTCGGGGCAATCTTTAAATTCTTGCCACGCTCACAAAAAGATACGCCATTTAAAGATCTATTAAGGCGAATTCTTTGGGTCAAAAAACCTGTCGACTTATCAGCAGATTTCTCAACGAGACCGAAATTTCGCGAAAAAGACACCCGCATAGACAAAAAAGCGATTAAGGACTTGGGGGAATGAAGCATGATATTTGTACTATAAAAAAGGAGGGGAGAGATAGTGACCGTAAAGCGTCCTAAAGGGTTCGAGCTGAAGACTGGACCATATTTGCTTGATGAACCAGTCTTTGACAAAATAGTATGTCCCGACGAAAAAGCCGTCGTTGCCATCAATCGATCTTTGGAACAGGTAAGCACTTTCGTGAGACTATACTATTACATGATCTCGGTATATAAGGATTACATCGGCGAGAGCCCGGCCTTCAAAAGTGAAGTATATCGAGTTGAAAAATTCCGGCGCCAAATCCAGACAAAGATAACCAGGAAAGGCAATACGGGTAAACTCGGAAATGAGTTATATCTCCAGCTTTTGAGCGACGCCAATACAATCTTGTATTTAGGCGATAAAATTGTCGAAACTTACCAAAGAACAAGAGACGTATGTCTCAGAGGAGAGCATCTATCATCAAAGTTCATGTTGCTCAGGATGATTTATGACATTCTCGACATGGAACAAAAGCTTTTTGCCGAATATCCCGAAACAAGATACGCCTATTCAAAGACAGGCGAAAATTATCTCCGGGCGGTATTCGGGAAAACCACGATAAGATTCACCAAAGAAGAAGTAATCACGCAAGTTAGGGTGGCAGTTCAAAACTCACTCCCACCTACCTCCGAATAACCAGTCCAACTAATCAAATCCCCGCTCATATAAGCGGGGATTATTCATCTAAGCCTTTCGAATTTTCTCGAACCGGACCGCGACGGAATTATCATCCATCGGCTTTTCCATTTTTTCAAACGCCTCTTTAGTCTTAATTGCATCGTCCTCTGCGAAAGCCTCTGCCATGAACCTACACGCACCGAACTCGTTCAGTGCAAACACCTCTACTTTGGGATTCTGTTCAATCTGCGCAAACATCTTCTTTGCTCTACTCGTGCCAAAGTATACTTTTCCATCCACTTCCGCTGCTTTGTCTAGCGGTCGTACATGTGGCTGATCGTCCTCACTTGTCGAGAGATACCATACGCCAGAAAGGGCATCAACGATTTCACTGTTATCCATAAAACCTCCTCGTGTTTATAAGCTTGATTCTATACAACATATTATAAACAAGGACATTCGAAATGAGAATATCGCGCGAAGACTTCTAGCCTTCTTGGACTCGACTCGGATCGACAAACGGGCCGTCGACTGCAAGCAAGCCATATCAAAGCGTGTTATAATAAAAATATGATTAAAGTATTCACCACCCCTACTTGCGTCTACTGCCATGCGCTTATGGACTGGCTAGACGAACAAAATATTAAATATGAGGAAATCGATGCCACTACTTCCGACGAAGCCATCGAGCTCGGTATCAATAGCGTCCCGGTGACTATAATAACTGACGACGAAGGCAAAGAAATTGCCAAGATTGTCGGCTTCGATCGACCAGCATTGAAAAAAGCCCTCAAATCTCTTGCAGCATAAAATAACACGCCAAATTGTCAAGTCTACAAAAACCGTTGTGTTTTTCCTATAATGAAATTGTCTAGTCACACTACGGTCACTGTCTAGACAAAATCAACATAGCAGTCGGAAGTTACGTCATTTACTTCCACTGCCAAGAGCCTTAAAAGTTTGGGCTCACATAAATGACTCTTTAGAACAAAATTCAAGGAGTTACTTATGAAAAACAATAAAACTATAACCGAGCGCGTCGAAGTAATGGCCCTCTTTGGGTATGAGATGACGCCGTGCCAACCGCTTACATTCAAAAAGCGTGGCGAATCAGAAGTGGAAGTGACGGAGCTTCTCCGCACCCGCATCAAGTTCGTCGGCACCGCCGCCCATCACATCTTCGACATTATCGCGGGAACAACAAGATACATGTTGGAGTTCAACTCAACAGATCTTAGTTGGCATCTCACTCGCGTATAATAGCTCGTCAAAAGCCCCCTAATTTTAGGGGGCTTTTATTTTCGAATGGAGTCCGAGAAAAGACAGAGTAGCGTAGAATCCTAGTCTTTTGGCATAGTTCAAGAAGACGGGAGTAGCGGACTGAGGCATACCAAAAAGTACGTAGAAGGAGCAACGCATCCGTCGACGCAGAAATATGTCAAAAGACGAATTCTAAAAGAAGCGGAAACGGTTTAGTGGGAATAGGCGCATTATCACCGGTCCCGCTATCCTACAATACGGAATAGTCCCGAGACCATTACGGCTATCATAACTATTATTGCCTTCGCGATTGTCGCCAGAAACAAATATCTCTCCTTCTGGCACAATTACATCCGTCTCGCCACTCGTGTACTCCTTCGGCCCATCGTCTTCAGCTTTACGCCAATCCGTATCATAGATAAATCCGTCCGGATGTTCGTCGTTATAGATAGTCATCACGCCGTTCTTGACCTGTACTCTCTCGCCAGGGAATGCAATCACACGTTTAACAATATATTGATCCTTTATACCGCTCGGTGCAGCGCATGTCATTTCTCCACTAGAACTACCATTAGCAAAAACAATAATCTCGCCACGCTTCGGCACGTATTCTTGTCCCAAAAAATGCGACCATGATACTGTTAAACGATTCACAATCACACGATCATCCCCAAGTAAAGTCCTTTCCATACTTCCGCCAACCACATTGTAAGATTTAAAAACAAAGCTATTAAGAATAATCGTTCCTAAAGCTACTGCCCCAATAAATAGAAGCAGGCTAGATAGATCTTTAAGCAATGGGTGCTTCTGAAAAAAAGTCGCATGACCAAATTCTTTATCCATATAGCAACTATTATAGCACAATCAATTTCGCTTATGTAATTTTCTAAACATTTAAGTTTTATTTGACGATTTTTGATATAATATACTATATGGCATCGGATTACATATTTATTCGCAAAAGTCGTAACGCTCTATCTACTGTTCTTCATGTTATCCTCAATATTCTGCTCGGCGTTGGATCCGTCTTCGTCACCGTTGTTTCTGGCTCATGGATCATCGGCTTCGCCCTAGTCCTTCTCAGCAAGTGGCGCATGTTTGCCGTTCGTCCCCACTATTTATGGCTTAATTTCAAAAGCAATCTTGTTGACCTTATCGTCGGTTTCAGCTTTGTCATTATGGCCTATATTTCCGGTTCAGAGTTACTGTTAGTTCATTATCTCCTCGCTGCAGGTTACGCCATTTGGCTAACAATCATCAAGCCAAAGACTACCGAAACATGGACTTTAGTTCAAGCACTCTTTGCTGTTTTTCTCGGTACGACTGCCGCTAGTGTCCTTGGAGCTAGCATCAACTCCATCTTACTGGTTTTACTAGAATTTGTTATTGGTTATGGATCTGCACGCCATGTTCTCGCTCAAAACGACAACATGAACGATGAAGGTTTCCCGGCTCTTACCCTTGGCGCCATTTTTGCTGAAATCGCCCTGCTTTGCCACTCCTGGATGAAAGTCTATGCTTTTAAAACTCTAGGAATCGTAATTCCACAGTTAGCTATCATTCTTACGGTATTTAGTTTTATGGCTGAGCGAATTTTTCGTTCTATAGAAGGTCATGACGGCCAATTCCGGTTTAAAGACGTCGCCATGCCGATAGTATTTAGTATCATAGTCCTGGCCATTATCATCATCGGCTTTAGCGTACCAAAGTTCAACGTATAACCAAAGGAGGTTAAAAGTGCAAGAAGCAACTGTTATTAAAGATGCAAACAAAAAACCAAAACAAAAAGCGAACGGCATAGCGATCACTGCTATCATTTTATCTATTATAGCTATCATCTGCTCAACATTCGTCGCATTTCTTGCTTGTGGCGTCATAGTTATTTCACCAGCCTACGACGATAGAAGTAGTTTCGTTCAAGAGTTCACGCCAGACGGCAACTCAGCAAACTTTACCGAAGGATCAATCGCCGAAGTGGCCAATCGCGTTTCTACATCGGTTGTCTCAATCGTAACAGAAGTCAAAACTACAAGCTACAATTTCTTCTACGGCCCCACCGAATCTACTGGCGAGGCAGCTGGCACTGGTTTTATTGTCTCAAAAGATGGTTACGTTATCACCAATAAACACGTAGTAGACAACGCTACTAAAATCTACGTCGTCCTCGACAACGGCACAATCTGCAAAGACGTAAAGCTAGTCGGTACAGATCCGCTCAACGACGTCGCCTACCTAAAAATTAACGGTGTCGAAGACCTTACTCCAGTTACTCTGGGCGATTCCAAAACTATCAATATTGGCGAGCAAGTCATTGCCATTGGGAACGCTCTCGGTCAGTACCAGAATACAGTAACGTCTGGTATTATCTCTGGAGCCGGACGTTCATTGACCGCTACGGATTCTTCCTATCAGAACGCCGAGACTCTTACTGACATGATTCAAACCGACGCCGCCATTAACGCCGGTAACTCTGGCGGCCCACTCGTCAATGCAGCTGGAGAAGTCATTGGCATTAACACGGCAGTTTCTACAGGAAATAACATCGGATTTGCCATTCCTATTTCTTCGGTTAAAGGCATGTTAAAAACCATCCTTGAGACCGGCGAAGCCAAACGTGCCTACGCTGGCGTATCGTACCTCGCCATTGACGCCGCAACGGCCGTAGAAAACGATCTTGACTCTACATTCGGAGCTTATGTCTCAAACGTAATCAAAGGATCCCCGGCCGAAAAAGCCGGCATAAAAAAAGATGATATCATTCTGGCCGTCGACGGGATTAAAATTGGCGCCTCGACCTCCCTCGGGACTCTCCTGGGCGAGCACTCAATTAACGACACGATTACACTGACTATTCTTCGTGACAACGAAAGAATCACCGTTCAGCTTACTTTAGCTGAATACAGCGAATAATAGCTGATATCCCCGAGTCTCTAGATGTTTCATATTTAGAGACTCAGCTTTTTTTATAATTCGTTCATGTTGTACAGGATCGGCTTCGAGAACCAAATAATTAGTTTTGCCTACAACCTGCTCAAGTAAAGCATTTATAATTCTAAGCCCTCCATCTTCAGCATAAAGCGCTATTTCCGGCTCAAATTCAACACCAGAAATCCAATCCCAATCCCTGTCAACATACGGCAGATTCGCGAATATTACATCGAACTTACCTCGTATATTTTCTAGCAAATCGCTCTCTACGAACTCGACGTTAGCATCAAACTTCTTCGCGTTCTTTCGCGCTATCACGAGCGCCGGCTTGGAAATATCGCACGCAACAAGTTCAGCCTCGGCAAGCTCGAGTTTTAGCGTTACGGCCACGCACCCGCTACCAGTACCCACATCAAGAATCCTAGGACGCTTCGGCAAAACTCTCTCTGGTACCATTACGCCCGACAAATACTGTTTACCGGCCAGACTAAGTATCATTTCTACTGCAGTCTCCGTCTCCGGGCGGGGAATCAAAACATCAGGCGAAACAATAAAATCACGCCCATAAAACTCCTTAAATCCGTCTTTATACGGTCTCGGAAATGAGCCCTCGCTCATATTTTCTCAACTCCTCGACGATATCATCTATGTCGCCATCCATCGCCGAGTTAATATTACTCCGCGAATAATGTATTCTATGATCTGTAATTCTGTCTTGCGGGAAATTATAGGTGCGAATCTTTTCACTACGATCGCCAGTGCCAATCAAAGACTTTCTGGCCTCAGACGCATTCTTACGTTCTTCTTCGCGCTGGCGCTCAACTAAGCGCGAACGCAGCACCGCCATAGCTTTTTCCTTGTTCTGCCTCTGGCTACGCTCGTCTTGCATTGCCACAACAATACCAGATGGCAAATGCGTAATGCGCACAGCTGAGTTCGTCGTATTGACGCTCTGGCCACCATGCCCACCAGAATGATAAATATCTATACGCAGATCTTCTTCGCGAATCTCGATATCTCTTTCCTCCGCTTCAGGAAGCACAGCGACCGTCACGGTCGAAGTATGAATCCGGCCTTGGCTCTCGGTCACTGGCACACGTTGTACGCGATGTACGCCACCCTCAAACTTCATATGTCCATACGCATCATCACCAGTAATCTTAAAAATCACTTCTTTCATTCCACCTGCTTCGTTTTCATTCTGCGAAATCAATTCTGCTCTAAGCCCAATTCTCTCTGCATATCGTACGTACATGCGGTAAAGCTCGCCAGCAAATAGTGAAGCTTCATCTCCACCAGCGCCAGCACGAATCTCCATAATAGCCGGACGATCATCCAATGGATCTCTCGGAAGTAGCTTCTCTTCAAGGTCGACTTTTTCATTCTCTAACTTCTTCGTTAATTCTTCTTCATCAGACCTTGCCAATTCGCCAAGCTCCGGATCGTTCACAAGAGCCTTTGCCTCTCCCAAAGCCTTTTCGTCTGCTAAGATTTGTTTACGTAATTCCAAAATAGCGGCAAGTTCCGAACCGCGCTTCGACTTCAAAGCAAACTCAGGATCGGCGTAAGCGTCTGGCTTCGCCAAAAATTCCTGTATGTCACCATATTCTTTCTCTAAACTAGCAAAATCATAATCCATATTCACATTATAACACGACGTTTTGCATAAATATCAGTATTGTATGCTATAATAAGCATATGCTTAACCACTTTGGGCATTCTTTTCGTAAGGGAGATACACTGATTGAAGTCATGTTCGCAGTGGGCGTGTTTGGCCTAGCTGCAGTTGGTGCCATCTCACTCATGAACCGTGGTCTTGCTACCGCT
>JAFWLS010000014.1 GCA_017514045.1 Candidatus Saccharimonadota bacterium
CGCTCTGGCATATTCTTTGCATGCCGCGATTTGGTCTGGTAATGATTTAGCTTGCGCCTCGGCGTCCTCGGAAGATTTACGCACGTACATGACGTAACGCAAAGGCTTCGCGGTAGGCTCTGGCGCCATTCCTACGTAGTCTAGTATCTTCATTGCTAAATTCCAATCTTCTTGTTTGTTAGCAACAAATTATACCAACTAAAGAAATTAAAGCTAGTATGTGACGATAATGCCGTCGTTGCACTCGCCTTGATCTGAATTTTTCTCGATCGTCTCTTTGCTTGTTTCGATTTGTTCGCAAATACGTAAGACTGAAATAAGGTTTGCCACGCCGTCGTGACTATCTGATTCTGTGAATTCCGGGTCCACATCAATTCTGTCCTTCCAGAACAGAACATTCTAAACTCCACAACACGAATGTTCGCTCTAATTATTTGATAAATAATTAGGAAAAGCATCCCATAGATTTTTTCCTACAGAAGCCTAATCGCTTTCTAGGCGGCCTTACCTTGTAGTAAATTGAGGTGTTTTTCGTTCGAGCCACTAAGCCAACGTTACAGTCGTTGGTCTTCAATATTCGCGCAACCTTTTCGTTACGTTCTATTATATGTCAGCGGTTCAATAACGCAAGCATAAGCAATTTGTACTAGTTGAAGAAAAGTTCGAACCAAGCTAAAATACGACAACCCTGCGAGGATTGCCGCAATTAATGTTTATTTAAAAGGGTGCGTACCTTGTAGTTTCATAAAAGGTCTTCGCAGGGTTTATTGTTCGATATATAAGAATTTAATAGACTGCGTTTTGGTATCTCTTAAGAAACCTATCCAGGAGTGTTTGCCGTAGGTTTCCGCATTTTTGATCATCTTCATGATTAATGTTTTTGCATCTATAAAAGAGCTATTGGAATAGCTAATTCCGAAATCGTCAAAGACTCCAGAGAAACCGCAATTATTTGGGCTTAAGACGGTTAGATTATGTTGAGCAATTTTGCCAGATAATTGAATGGCGGCTTCTATTGGCAATGATAATAATTTATTGATTACTCTTTCTTTCCCGGGTTCATTAGTCCGATAGACTGAATCGAGCAGCTGAGTGAAGCCAGTGGCATCTTTGTATCTAATGCTAAATTGCTTCTCGGTTTTTGGATCACGGCCCCATTGATTCTCTTTGTAATCCTCGTCGAGTTTTGATATTAGATCGTCCATAAGAAGCATATAATCAGATCTAGCGTCGTGCATGTAATCGGTAAATAAGTACGTTGAAAGTGGCGTAACCTCATTATTGCTGACGATCTTCTTGTATTTTTCTATACGCAGGTTTAGGTAATAGACGAATTCATATGGGTTTGTAAGGTATCTGGTTAATAAGTCAAGATCAAAAATACTAAGCACTATCGGGAGTTTTGTGTCCGGGTGTTTCTGTTGTAAATATTCATTAACCTGCATCGCGCCAGCATAGTAGACACTACTAGAAATACATAAGATAAAAACTTGGGAAATATTTGGTATTTTGATAAGTTTGTCATTGGAATCTTTAAAACTAAAACTGTTTTGATTTAGCAGCGCATAGGATGATTTCTCGCCTTGATCGTAGGCCTGTTGTGCAACCATATTAAAATCGCGCTTGAAAGATTCAATATTGCCAGATAGCGTTTCCGGCATCATCCGTTTATTTTTTGCCTGGATAACAATCGCTATATTATCGAGAATCGCTAGCCCATCTATATCGGTATATCTATTTTTGCCCTTATAGATATTCACGGTCGCATACACTCTGTCAAAAGATCGTTTTAGCATGTCTCCACAAAGCTCTTCTAAGTCTTTACCGATATTTTTGTTGGCCGTATTTTTATAGCTCTTATCCTCACGCATCCAATGAAGTGGCGAGAGGTAAAATGCAATTGCTAGCATGTCTGGCAACGGCAACCAGTATATCCCGTCTTTTATCTCTATGATTGGATAATATGTGAGAATATTTTCATCTCCTGGGCGCGAAAAACTATTGAATTGGTCTCCCGGTTTGCAAGAGAAGCTTTTTATTATATTGGTAGCTTCTTCGCGAGAAGGAATAGCTTTTTTACGAAGAAAATCTGATTTTAAATTGGCTACATCGTCAACCGTAAAAAATATATCATCTACCGAATATCTATCACCGTTTTTAATGTATCTTTCGCGCTTTTTGGATAGAATTTCGCATACGGCAAAATAGAAACGAAGTAATGATTCTAGTTTGAACTTTTTATTCTTAATAATCCATTTTTCGCTACTTTTATATAAACCATTTGATAACATTAATGGTTGATCATTATAGAATCCGGCTTCTTCGTAAAAAGTAGTTTCCACTAACGATTCACTAGTAAAGTATTCGTAGTTTTCTAGATCTATAGTGCGGTCTCTAAAGAATTCCGAATGCAAATCTTTTAATATTTTTCGAAGATGTCTCGTATCCTTCTTACAGGAAGAGCTTAATGGTGCCAGATTATTTGTTAGTGATTCTTTTTTGATGAGTAGCCCAACCAAATAGGCTAGCTCTTTTCTAGATACTGCATCATACTTATTGATATGTGTATGCACCTGAATAATATCGGTATTCGTGACTTCATCCAAAAATGATATTGCGTCTGATTTATTGCAAATGTATGCTTCAATACTCTTCGTCTTTTTGCTGAAAGACTGGCCGTCAAGGCTCATTAGCTATTGTTACCTGATTGTTTAATAGAAGCGGAAGAAGAAAATCGCGGAGCTCTTTCAATTTTTGGTTTTCTGCCTCATTCTGATATTTTAAATCAAAAATTGGAGAAATAATTCGGCTAAACTTCTCTAATATATTTTCCGGTGGTACAACTACTTTCATATCTTCGAGAACTGAAATTCTTATACCACTAAAGACACTTCCCGTCGAGCTATGTTCTGCTTTCTTAATGAATGCGTCACTCATGAAAAACATATATAAATACTCTGCTATGCTTTTGCTCTTCGGCCTTATTGAAAAAACGGATTCGTTTATATCCCAACCATCTGGGTCTTCGCGAATGATAACACATCTGCCGAGAGGCGCTATACTGGCGAATAAGATATCGCCTTTTGATATGTCTGATCTTTTATGGACTTTTTCTAGTGCGTCTTTGTTTATAGTGTCACAAGTAGTAAAATCTATCGTACCATTTGTAGTTAGATTTTTTACGGTTATGTACTTAATATTGCCATTGTTTAATATAAAGTTTTGCCTTGGGTTTAATCCTGTATTTATATGGCTTATGATGTCTTTGATTTTTGCAGTCTTCCAATTCTCTGGGATTTCGCGTTTTACTATGTCGTTATGGATCATTTTCCCACCGCTAGATTTGTAGGGGCGACTTTCTGTATTTGGAAAATCAAATTGCAAGAACCAGTAATTGTAAATTGTATTCGCTAATTCATTAAGTTTGGCATTTATTTTATTATTGTTTTCAATTTTGTCATCGATCAGCGTTGCGATATCAGCTAATTGTTTTTGTTTTTCTAAACTCGGCAAACTTATATCTAAAGAATAGTATGAGTCAAAAGTCATACTTGGTAATGCTGAACCGCTATCCCTTGATGATAAATCTAATAGGGATAAATAATAATACAGGTATTTTGGATAGACGAGATCTTTGTTTATTAGCGTCCAATACATCGTGTCGACTGTCCAAAATTTACCTTTGACATATAATATGTTGTCTAAAGTACCTTTGCGTGGTAGCAAAATACTTTCACCATCATGAAGATAGTTATTTATATGAAGCATAATTCCACCAGTGCCGTAAACTGGTATCGTGCCTCGGTCTTGGCTTTTGTAATCTCTGCCATTCCGAATAGATAATAATTCTTTGAGTTTATAATTCGTCATGGTCTATTTTGCTCAATACTTTTTTAATGTTATCTTGGATTTTATTACCTTTTTCGAATAGCTCTTCTAGGGATTTGGATGCTTTATCGATTGTATCTCTAAATTCAGATTGAGAAAGTTTTGGGAAATCAATCGTGACTTCGAAGTACTGTCCAGCGGCTAGAGAATAATTCCTGCTTTTTATTTCGTCGTAATCAACTTTGACGCTAAAATCATCTATTGCTTTCGTGCCCGAAAAAGCGTCAATAATCATTTGTTCGTCTTCTTTTTTCAAGACAGTTCGTTGATTCTTGCCTTCCTTAATTTTGTCTCCAAGTTTAGACGCATCTACGAGCGTAACCTTATCGTCTTGGTTCATTTTATCTATAAAAAGTACCGATACGTTTGTTCCTGTATTGGCAAAGATATTAGAAGGCATTGATACGACACCTTTTAGCCACTTTTTTTCGACTAAACGTTCGCGTATTTTTCTTTCTATTGTATTATGTGCCGTAATAAATACGGTCGGGACGACAATAGCAGCTTTGCCATTATCAGACATCATCCAAAGGACATGTTGCAAGAATAGCAGATAGACGTTTGCTTTCGATTTATCGTCATCTTTTTTAGGAAGATTTGGAATTCCGGCAAAGAATCTTTCTGACCAAGCAGCGTTATTCGTGATTTCATTGTAGCTATCTTCGTATGCGTTTTTTCTCAATCCAAATGGCGGGTTGCTTACGATAAAGTCGAACTTTTTATCAGTATGTTTTGGCGCCGTTAGGGTGTTTCCTTCAACCACATTAGTGATTGAATGCGCTAGATTATTAAGTATAAGGTTTAGCCGAAGAAGATTAGAAGATTTCTGTGAGATATCCTGTGAGTATACAGAACAACGATCTGTTCCGATTTCGTGCGCAATATTCATGAGAAGCGTACCGGAACCGGCACTTGGGTCAAGGACTTTTTGATCAATTAAGCTCTCGTTATTATCCACGAGTATTTTTGCGATAATGCGTGCTACGGAATGCGGTGTGTAATATTCCGCATAAGTGCCACCGCCATTAGCGTTATAGTCTTTAATAAGATATTCGAAAATGGTAGAGAAGAAGTCAAAGCCATGACCAAAGGCCTCAACAAAATCGAAACGGTTTTCTGAAAGGCGGTTAATCACTGCGCGCGCCGCATCGTCGCGTTTATCCTCATCCGTAATTACATTGAATAGGTTTGCATCAAAAAGGAGAACATTTTTATTGCTTGCCGTATGTACGGAAAATGTGCCAGAGTTCTGAACAGCGATATCGTTTAGCGTTTCGTTGAAATTCTTATAGAAGTCGTCGACATTCTGTTGTGCGTAGAGATACGAAATTAGTTGAGTCGGCTTTAATTTAGCAGTTCCGCCGCCAAGTTTAGCCATTAGTATCTCATATTCATCTTCGGTCTTTTTGAATAATGCGTCTTGTAGATTGTCAGCATTTTTTAATTCCGGCTCTACTTCGCAAACATCGTGAATGAATTTATCGTTTAAGAACTTATAAAGAAAACTTTGGGAAATAATCTTATATTCATTACCGTCGCCAGAAAGGCCGTAGGCATTACAAATACCCTTAAGACCGTCAATGAGGTCTTTTATTTTCTGTTCGAGTTCTACGTCTCGCATTAGTTTTCTTCTCCTTTATATTCTTTATAATATTCATCGGCCAACATTTCGCCTGCACGCTTTAAAGCAGTAAAGGTACTTATTCTAGTTGCACCTGACGTAAATGTTTCGGCGAGGGCTTTCAGAATTTGGTCGCTAAAGTAAGTGCTATTTTCTATAATGGCTGAATTTTTCTTTACTTGATCATCGATTAGACCTTTTACGTAGCTAATCGTTGAATAAGCGGACGCGTCATCAATGCCGAATTCAGTATTGCTGACAATTCGTTTATGCACCCTTGCCGCCTTAACATCGCCATGGTACTTATCTCGGAGTAGGTTGTTTTTGCGATTTAGCTCTACCATGGTGTCATAAATGCGCTTTAAGGCCGCGTTAATCTCGTTCTGTTGCTCGACAGTCATCGAGGCGTGTTCTATTTGCTCTTTTTCGAGAAGGCGCCTAAATTCGTCGTACAGTGTCGTCCAGGCCGGATCGTCATGATCGAAGTTATCGATAAGTCCGTAACGGATCTTGCGCGTTAACTCTTCGCCTTCATCGGCGGCGAGTCGTAGCTCTTCTTCGCCGACTTTCTTAAAATCAAATACAACGTCTTCAATAGCTAGATTTAGAAGTCTTCTGGCGTCTTCATGGTTGTCTAGCGCTTCTGTCGCGTTCATGAGATTAATCTTGTCGCTAACAATATTGAAGGCGGTCGCTATAAACTTTGGATCTAATTTATCCGCTATTTCGTCGTATCCAAATAGGCGAATAAGATTGATGACTTCCTTAGCGTCGCTAAGTGTGCGGCGGAGGTCTACGAGTGTTTTCTTGTCGGTAATATTCGTAATTTGAGTAGCGAAGTTCTCGCGATTTTCTGTGTCATACGTGAAGAGCGTAGCTTTAATGTTCTGGATCTTCTTTTCGATTTCTTCTTTGCTGACGAATAACGAGCCAAAGATATTATCCTCGTCGCCTTCATCGACTGAACCTTTATATTCTTCTTTTAATTCGTGGAGATATGCCTGATTCGTAATATCGAATTCGCGCGAGATATCTGCGAAATCTACGACATATCCAACGCGGTAGTCTCTATAAGGACGATTAACGCGCGTTAAGGTCTGGAGAAGATTGTGGGCCTTAATAACGCGCCCTAAATAAAGCTTTTTAAGCCTAGGACAGTCAAAGCCAGTTAGTAGCATATTGAATACGATAAGAAAATCAATCTTGCCGGCCTTGAAATCGTCTACTAAATCTTGGCGTGATTCTTTATCGCCTTCCTGGCTCGTAATCATAGCGCAGGTGTATCTATCACCATACTTCTCTTGGAAGAGATTGTAGAGAACTTTAGCTTGGTTAAGGCTTAAATCGTCGCCTTTATCAATAGCGGTATTTGCTACGATCATACCGCCGATTGTTTTATCGTCGTTCGCTACGCGCGTAGTTTCTAGATCTCTAACGATATAGTCAAGCATTGGTTCAGCGAAGTTTGGATGAGCATAAATTAAGCGCTTATCTAGGTCGCCAACCTGGATTGATATATCAGTATATGCGCGATTAAGGATTTCGCGGTACTTCGCTTCAATTTCTTCGCGTACTAGGCGTAGTGTAAAGCCGTCACGAATAGATTCGTTGTAATAATATTTGTGAATATAGTCGCCAAAAATCTGACGAGTCGTTGCGCGGTCGTTTGGCTTTGAATTTGGATTATCTGGATCGCCATCATAAGTGATAATTGGTGTGCCTGTTAAAGCAATCTTAACGGAATCTTTGTCTGCATTATACAGGCTTGCTAGGAATGAGCCTTTAGGATTGTATGAACGATGCGCTTCATCAAGGAAGAAAACGCGTTGGGTGTTTAGATCGTAGCCGCTTTCATTAAGTACGCGAGTATCATCGCTGAACTTTTGGATATTAACGACACAGATTTCGAGCTGGCCGCTCTTTGTGACGCTTGAGCTAGCAAATTCTTTGACTAATTCATCGCGGCTATTTACGGTGCGTACTTTAAGACCGCGTTTTTCAAACTCTTGTTGAGCCTGTTTCGCTAAGTCGATACGATCTACGATAAAGTAGAATTTCGGAACAGCACCTTTTTTGTAGTAATAATCTGCAAGAATACGAGTGGAGAAGTACGCGAGAGCTGTCTTGCCGGATCCTTGTGTATGCCAAATAACACCACGTCTTTCGCCTTTATTTAGCCTATCTTCGATAGCTTTAGCGGCGAAGTATTGCGGATAACGCATGACGTGCTTCTGAATCTCAACTTCGCCAGTCGATTCGTTTACTTGGCGAACATAGGCTAGGCCGTATTTGAGGAAGAAACTGAAACGTGGTTTTGAAAGAAGACTTGAAATAATTCTGTTTGTTGGAGAATCAGGATTAAGATTTGTCTTATATTCCGGACTAGTCTTAATTGTTTCGTGGTTATTATCTTTCAGGATAAAGGTTTCTACTGATTCGTCGACGTCTTTAATCTCATCTACGAATTCGGACTTTCTTTGCTCGCGGAAGTGATTAAACTTAGCTGAAGTGTTTTTTGAAGTTGTTGCATAGAATGCGCCCTCTAGCTTGTTGCGATCAGCATCGTTGTACTCCATATTGTTTGAAAAAATGAGTAACTGGAACTCATTAATAAAGCGCTTGAATTTTGGATTCTTGAAGCGCATATTCATGCGGTCGCGTTCAGCCTTAATGCCCATGTGGTTATTAGGCTTCTTTACTTCAATAAAAGCTAACGGTATGCCGTTTACTAGAATTGTGATATCTGGACGAAACTCGTCTTCGCCATTCTTGAAAGTAAGCTCGGTAACACAGTGCAGCTGATTATTATCGAAATTATCAAGATCTAGAAGCTTAATATCGTCTTTGCCTTTAATGAGGTCTTTATAGAATTCTTCGCCCAAATCGTCGTTTTCTAGATCAAGTCGAATTTTCTCTAATAAATCGTCTATATTGATGTTTTCTTTATCTGGATTAAGCGTATAAATCGATTCAGTAAAGATATCGCGGCAAATATTTGTTTCTGGAATAAGGTTTTGTTTGAATGAGTCCGGTTTCTGTGAGAGATACTTATAGCCCAGCCTTGTTAAATGCACGAGGGCTGGTAATTTTACACGTGTGTCTTCATTGAAATCACTAGACATATTTTATCTTTCTTTGCCGCAATTAGTTGATAAATATTCTAACTATATTATAACATAGAAACACCTTAAAACGGCCGCCTGGACGACCGTTTCTATCTTAAGATTTCCACAGGGAAGTTATTGTTTTTCGACTACATTAGTGATCGCGTCAAAGCAAAGCTTCTGGATCTCTTTATTCCATTTAATACGATCATATTTTGGCGGAGTGGTGCCGTTTCCGTCCGCGATTATTCGTTCAAGTAACTCTTTCAACTTATCGTCCGGCACGGCTTTTGATACTTCGGCCATCCAGAATATTAGTTCGCCGCAAACAATACTCTTATTAAAAGATTTGTCTTTATCTACAGAAGGGCAGTATTCTTCGATGAGATGCCAATACTGTGTAGGCTCGGCCTTTGTATAATCTACAGTTAAGCCGCGTTTCTTTGCTAGATCTATGTATCCACCACCAGTTTGTTGATAGCCAGCCTTAATAAGTCGCTCTGTTAGTGGGCAAGGTGTATCCTTTTTATCTGTAAAGAATTTTTCGACTTGGCGGATATTCATGGAACCATTATATCGCATTATTAAGCCATAGTTTTCCACAAGTTTCAATAGGCCTAAAATGACAAAACTCATCAGACGTCCACTACCGTTGTAGTGGAGAGGGGAGTATTGCTTTATTCTTGGTTTATTGTGTAATTTGGCTATAATTCACCGATTGTGTATAATCGGTGCCACCCCTGTAAGTACCGCTTGTGTACAAGCGGTTGAGTAGTACTTTTTTCTTGGTTTATTGTGTAATCTGGCTATAATTCACCAATTGTGTATAATCGGTGCCACCCCCGTAAGCACCGCTTGTAAACAAGCGGTTAAGCAGTACTTTTTCCATAAAAAATATCCACTTGTAAACAAGTGGAGTCACCCCTGTTAAGAACGACGGCTGTTTCTATCATTTTTTCTTACTAAAAAACTAGTAGATAATAGCATTTACGTCGATATTGATTTTTCCGTCAATATATTGCTGATAAGGATTGTTAATGATTGTATACCTGCCGGAATTTGCATTTACGACATAGATATCGTATGCATCTTTTTTGTCTTTAGCATAATTCCATTCAGATGGTGTAACATTTATGCGGCCGCTATAATCGGCAATAGCTTTAACCTCGATATATCTTATATCTTCGCCGTCTTTCGAGATCGCAATATCATATCCCTCATTATTGCCGCCGAACCAGTTTATTTCGCAGTCATTGTATTTCTTTTTGAGTATTTCGACAACGCATTTTTCCGCTGCATCGCCTAGTTCTTTTTTGATTTCTTCTGAATCTTTATCGTCTTTTTCTACGAGAGTCTTTTTTGCTTTTTCTACTTTTTCTAGAACTTCTGAATGTTTATTTATGCCACTTTTGACGTTACGTTCGGTAACATTGCTGTCGTTAATAATAGAAGTATCTTCTGCTAATGTCTCGGCTGTTAATAACGGAAATGCTTCGGAAATATTTATGTTGGCAGTATGGCTTTTTGTGGTTTTGCTATCTTCTGTTGCTTTATTTTTCTTTTCTGACAGCTCTTTTGCGTATCGTTCCACCTTCTTCTTGTCATCTTCATCAAGACCTTCAAATGCCTGGATAGCGCGTCTTTCATCGTCCGATGCGATATCGACGAACATTTTCTTAAAATCGATTTGATCTAGGAAACATTCAGTTCCTGTTAAATTGAATTGTTTGACAAAATCATCTCTTTTTAAATCTCTAGTTCTACGACGTCTACCATTCACAAAAACCCACGCAACATTGTTTAATGAGCGTATATAAGATGCTGGGATCGTTCGCCAGCTGTAGGCTTTTCTGCCATTCTGCGATGCGCCTGCCAACTGATCTTCAGTACTGTCTTTAGGTATTCGAGACAACAATTCAATTAACGCGTATACCTCATCGCTATTCTTGATTTTTGCAATAACCGCATCGAAATTGTCTATCCTATTTAGTTTTGAATACCACCAACGTGGGTAGTGGGCGGTGTCTATTCCATATTTCTTTTTTATTTCTGGTTCAGCCTCATTTCTATAGTTGTAATCATAATCATGGATTGTAATTATTGGCGCATCTTCAATAATGCCGAGAGCAAGACATAAATCTTTGGATCCTCTTTGCAATTCATTATTCTTTTTGTCTTTTTCTATGACATCCGTCCAGTAATCTTTTTGCAAGAAGGCGGCATTTTTGAAAACCATCTTCTGTTCTTTTGTCCCGCGCATGAGATTAAAACCGGTTGCCCAGATTTTCTTATTATGCTGAATTGCCGGAAAGAGCTCGAAGTCTCTAAGCAGAGAAATAATGTCGCTTTTATCAGAACTGCTTGCGGTATTGTATATATCGCAAATTTCAAAGAATGTTTTTCTTTTATCTTTATTCGCCAAGTCATCCCATTCAGCCAAGAGCGTTGATTCTATATATTGTCTTGGTGAGCGTTCTCTAATATCTAGCATGCTTAAGAATTGGCGCATGTCCTCTTTTTTCTCGTCAGAAAGGCTTTTGCTAGTAAATAGCCCATGAATAAGCTTGGAGTTAGGTATACCTTTAGAATATCTAAATACTTGAGCTTCATCATCAATATAGGCACAAACAAATTTTCCAGTTCTTGTTTTTATAATAGGTAGCTCTTTTAATTTGTCGGCCTCACTACGTTCGTACCAATAGCTAGACCTGTTACAGTTATTTGCACATAGTGCATAATACTTTAACAACCAATCAACATTTTTCTTCTTAAGAATATTGTTTTTTACTAAATAGCTTGAGAAATCGAGTATATTAATCTTTTCAACATTAAGTTCATTTGAAAGATAATCTCTAATGGTGGAATGGGAGTAATCTATATCTAGCCATGGCTTATCATAGCTAGATAAGATTGCCATTTCTTTTGTTAGGGGCAAAACGCCATTTGAAGCGTTAGTGTATTTTTTGTTTGTCGTTGGCAATAATTCGGTGTCTTTTAATATATCTTTCAGCTTGTCATATAGTCTATCGTATATTCGCGATCTACTGCACATGTCACAGTCTACCGGCAAGATATCGTTAAGAAAATCTTGGTCCACATATTGTTCGTCACGTAGTTTGAGCAATACATCTTTAAAAAACATCGCTATCTGATTAAGAATCTCTTTGTTCTTCTCGGAATCGAACTCAATCGATTCACGGGTAGTCGCTAAGTCAAACGGTGCATCCACATAAAACGGTAACTCGCTTCTTATTCTAGTCGGCAAAAACGAATAGAGATAAACATTACTTAGAGGGCATATTTTATCTTCTTCAACGAGAAAAGAGAACGATACGTTTGTTTTGTTATCTTTAAACAGATAATAGGTTTTTTCGCTTCCTAAATCTTGTACAAGCTCGTAGTTTTCTAGCTCTTCGCGATTTAAAAGAATTTCCGATCCCTCACCTCTGTCGTTGATATAAATCTTGTTGATATTTCTCAAGAACATTATCGTTGCGCAATCTAGTCCACTAAGTTCTTCGCTAATCTTTTCCACTATCATGTTTTTGTCGTTTTTGTTTTTGCTGCTATTAAACGGCAAGACAAATTTGGTCGTGTATTCATTTAAATCATCTGGATCTATCTCATATGGAATCGATAGATGCTCGATTCTAAAATTGAATGCTCTGTTGTAGATAAGAGGCGTATCTGTGATTGCAAATACTGATTTAAACCCGACACCGAATTTACCAACGTTTTTACCGTCTTTTTTCGTGCTATTGCCAACGCCGGTAATGGAGATGATATCTTTGAGACTAAAATCTTTGGAGCCGTTATGACAAAAAACGAGCTTGTCGGAATAAAGCTCGAAACATACCTCAGTCGCAAGGGCATCATCTGCATTTTGTAGTAACTCATAGACGAAATGTGTAGGTTTTTCATAGATACCAACAAGTACGCCTTCGTAGTTGTCTCCATCGGCAACTTGATCGTTATATCGTTTGAGGCGTCTTTTTGTGATCTCTTTTAATGACTTGCAGTTATCTATAGAGTCCATATGTATATTATAACATATTTTTTGCTATTACGCCAGTATTAGCACTATAGCAATGACATTGTAGGAATAAGATATTCCTTTACATTGGTTCAATGTTCATTTCCTTGTGATTCCTGATCAGAACGTAACATCTACTAAAACAGGGTAGTCCTTCTTCGGTATGACCTTTGTCTTAGGGTTGTATTCTGGATGCAAAGCCAGCCAATCAACTACGCAATAGAGGCGGCGCGTCATCTCGTCTGCTGCATCAATAAGTTCTCTGCAACGTTCACCTGAAGAATGATGATCTGGCTGACGTTGACTAATTAATGTAATTATGCTATAATATTTATATGTGTTTGTAGCCCGCGACCAATTTTCTATCGAGGGACGCTATGTTCGTTAACATGTCTACGTCAGAGCTAATCATTTCGTCGGCTGTCCGTAGCTGTTACTTTACTGACGGTGTACAGCTAGTGTTATCAACTTGCTGCGCTAAATAAAAGGAGGGATTATCATGAAGGAACTTTCCGTCGTCGAATTCGTCAATAATGTTTTCAAGGCAGTCAATAATGCCTGCCGGGAGATCGGTATCACTGAAGGGGCTATTGGCGTCTGCATCGAGCCAAAAATCCATTCGATCGCCGAATGGGTTGGGACTCCTATGTATGCCGCCACGGTGACTTATATGTCGCCCATCGATATGGACACGGAAAATACACTGTGCTTCGGCGAAGATGGCAAAGTTGTCAGTGACACTTCTGGCGTTATCAATATGAAGATTGCCTCCGCCCGGCAGGTACTTCGTTATTATGAAAAAGAAGATATCGAAGTGACTTCGCGCAGCCTTCTGACTTCCGGCTCCATTCCAGACGAATTGGTTGGCATCGGCATGACTAAATGGAAGGGCTGTGTGGCTTTTCCAATTGATATCATCGTGAACGGACCCGTCGTTAATCTTAGGGCGGCGACCGCCCTAAATATCTTTGTCGCTGTCTCAGGTGGCAAACAGGAGCAGGACGAGCAGGCCGCCTGGGCAGCACTTGGTCCTATTCGGAATTGGCTCAGTCAGAAGCCTGATTACGACCTTCACCGCTGTTTCTACGAGAAAGATTAAGCTGGCTTATACAGACACAAACCCCGCATTAGTGCGGGGTATTTTTATGCTCTCTCTATGTATAATTGGGCAAGAATGCTTTTGCCGCACCAAGAATTCTCGTCATTTTAACCGTTTCGATTAATAGCCTTGTGCTATAATTAGTCGGTAAAGGAGAAAAAATGAAACAAATTAAACCAATTGTTTGGGGTGTAGCTATCATAGCTCTTGGCGTTATCTTCGGCGGTAATGCGCTCGGACTATTTAACTTTGACGTCTTTTTCGACGGATGGTGGACACTCTTTATTATTATCCCAAGCTTTATCAGTCTTGTTACTGAGAAAGATAAGCTAGCCAGTCTTGGCTTTCTTGCCATTGGTGTCATTCTGCTGCTCGCTGCGCAAAAGGTTTTCTCGTTTGGTATTGCATGGAAAGTCATTTTGGCCGTAGTCTTGATCACGGTCGGTCTCTCTATCATCGTGAAGGCTATGTTCCACGGCAAGAACGATAAGGAAGTCGAGGAAAAAGTAAAAAACCTCGGCGACGGCAAAAACATGGATTCGCAGACGGCTATCTTTTCTGGTAGTGACCGCGTATATAAAGATGAGGTCTTCTCTGGATCTAATCTCATGGCCGTGTTTGGCGGCGTAGATCTTGACCTTAGAGACGCTAAGTTCGAAAAAGACACCGTCATAAAGGCTTTCGCTCTATTCGGCGGAATCGATATTATCGTTCCTAACGATGTTAAAGTCAAGCTAAGGTCTGGATTCGTGTTTGGCGGGTTCTCCGACGACAGAAAGAATGTTACCGAAAAAGGTAAATACACTATCTATGTCGAAGCTTCCGGTGGGTTCGGCGGAGTTAGTATCAAAGACAAAAAGGACTAATAATTTCCTAGTGGCTCAATCCTTCACAGGTCCTGTGAAGGATTTTTGCTGGCTTTCTTGTCTATAATCTCGAATATATTGCATTTATATTAAATATATGATATAATATGCATAGGACAGTGATTCACTGTTACTATTTATTGAGGAGGGCGCAGTTATGGCGAACCCTAGAAGATTTGAAATCGACCTGAGTAGTTACGGTTATCACATGGAGGTAGACACCAGGAAAAGTGACTGCCACAGAGGAGAAACCCCTCATTGGCACCTCTGGCATGGAAAAAGTCGCGTTGGTAGCATTGATGTCTATGGCCACTGGGCAGACAGACCTGATGCTGACCGCGGTATCGTAAAAGAGGCGGAAGAACTGACCAGCCGCTATGCCTCGGAAATTCGCGAGGTATTCGAATACAATCGCGAAAACGGCGCAGACTATTAAACTCCTGGCACCTATTACTTGCCACGACACACGTGTCGTGGCTTTTTAATTTTTTAGCCCTCTTGATGTTAATTCTACTATTTCGGTCAGAGTCGATCTGTCATCTGTGTCTTCGACAAGGTACATTGGTTTAGCGCCATCGTAAGGAATTTCTTCGCGCATTTTGAATTGAGCGTTTTGTGGAACGATTTTGACAAGTAGGCGATCGTCGTAAATACCGCCGAATAAAATCCCGTCAGAATATAGCAGGAATTCTCCCATCATTGGGCGACAAGTGATATTTGGCGCTTCGGATAATTGCTCTAGAATAAAATCTTTATAGTCTTTTGAACTTGCCATATTACTCCTTACAAGGCTTTTCTAGCACAAAACAAAACCAATAGTTGTGTCCGCCGTGTTCATGCCAATCGTTCACTAAAACAAATGGCGTCTTATTAATTAATGACAGAATATCTTCTTTTTTATAATATGCGAAGAAACGTTCGATGCCCATTTTGTATTCTCCTGGATAGTCATACCACTGACTGTCGCAGCTGTATGTGGCGACATCGATTACATTGAAGACAAATCGTCCGCCTGGCGATAGTGCATCATAGACGCGTTCAAGAGCGAGCCTAATATCTTCACGGGTAAAATGAACGAACACTCGCCAACATAAAATGCCGTGAAGGCCAGATGGTAATTCGTCAGTCAGTAAATTTAATTTTATAGTTTTAAGTCCTTGTTTTCGGCAAGCTTCGAGAAATGCCGGAGCAACATCGGATGCTGTAACATCGAATCCAAGCGACTCTAGAATCTTGGCATTATTACCGTCCGCCGACCCAATTTCTAGTATTTTTGCTTTTTTGGGCAATCCATTAAAACTTTCCCGCAGGGTATGAATCATTTGTTGCCTTTTCTCAGCGGCGTGCCTTCGATCGTTCTTGTCGCTTTTTATGGCATTATCTATGTATACATGTGCCGTCTTGTCGTAGGCGAGCAGCGTTCTGCGATTTTCTTCGCTCATACTGTTTTACTGTTTCCAGCGCTTCAAGGTCGGGAAGACTTTGGTGCAATATTCTTTCATTTGCTCATTAGTCATGCCGGCTTGCTCGCCAAACTGTGAGCATTTCTCGATAAACTCTTCCATCGAGCATTTGTCGACGAACTCGCCGTCCTTGTAGCACCACTTACAATAGTCTTTGTTGATACTACCATCTTTTTCGGTGGCATACATATCTTCTGAGGTTAATGGCATTGCGCAGCTTTGGCAAATTGTTTGTTCCATAAAAAATCCTTTGTTTACTTGTTGATATTATACCATCGTATTCATTACAACTACGGCAAACTGCCGCATGCTATAATGTAATTAAGGAGTTAAATATGAGAATATATGACTACAAAGTGAAAACTAGGGATGGAAAGGATTTTTCGCTTGATAAGCTAAAAGGCAAAGTGCTATTGATTGTAAATACTGCGACCGGATGCGGATTTACGCCACAATATGAGGGATTAGAAAAATTATATAAGAAATATCATGACAAGGGGCTCGAAATATTGGATTTCCCATGCGACCAGTTCGGGCATCAAGCTCCTGGAACGGATGATGAGATCCATAATTTCTGCGTTCTGAGATACCAGACTTCTTTTGACCAGCTTGCAAAAATTGAAGTTAATGGAGACAAGGCTGAGCCGCTCTATGGGTATCTTAAAGAGCAAATTGATGATGATATTATCGACGGAATGAAGAATAAACTCGCTATGAAAGCGATTGAAAAAATGCCTGGCGTCAGCAAAGAGCCAGGATTTATCAAGTGGAATTTTACGAAGTTTCTTGTAGACCGTGACGGTAACGTCGTCGCTCGTTTTTCGCCAACATATAAGCCAGAAGACATGACTAGCAAGGTCGAAGAACTTTTGTAGTCTGCCTTTATACTAGGCTGTTTTGGTTTGGGCCGTAACAACTGTAATATAATATTAATATGGACGGAGAACGGTGTTATATTGCGATCGATTTGAAGTCGTTTTATGCTTCTGTTGAATGCGTCGAACGTGGGCTTGACCCGCTAACCGCAAGACTAGTGGTGGCCGATCCGACCAGAACCGAAAAGACGATTTGTTTAGCTGTTTCGCCGGCGCTTAAAGCGCTCGGAATTCCTGGACGCGTTAGATTATATGAAGTGCTTGCGCAAACTAAGGATTTTATCATTGCTCCACCGAGAATGCGAAAGTATATTGACGTCAGCAGACGTATATTCGAGATATATACATCGTTTGTTTCTCCTGTCGACATCCATGTGTACTCAATAGACGAAGTGTTTATCGATGCTACTCCGTATCTCAAAAATTATAAGACTACTGGCCATAAACTAGCGCTCGAGATGATTAGAAAAGTGCTAAAAGAGACTGGGATTACGGCAACTGCAGGAGTGGGGACGAATTTATATCTCGCCAAAATTGCGATGGATATAGTGGCAAAGCATATGGAGCCCGACAAAGATGGAGTGCGAATTGCCGAACTTAATGAGATGTCATATCGAGAAAAACTGTGGGGGCATACGCCGCTTACGGACTTCTGGCGAGTCGGGCCGGGATATTCACGAAGACTTAAGAATCTTGGAATTCATACGATGGGCGAGTTAGCACGCTATTCCCTGTCTGGATCGGATAAATTATATAAAACCTTTGGGATAAACGCAGAACTGCTAATTGACCATGCTTGGGGCTATGAGCCAACTAAGATATCAGATATTAGGGCATACAAAACAGATAACCATAGCGTCTCGATCGGGCAAGTGCTTTCTAGGCCATATTCATTTCAAGAAGCACGAACTATTGTCGCCGAGATGGCTGACGAGTTGGCACTGGATTTGGCTTGGAAACGCGTGGGCACGGATCAGATTGTTTTGACGATCGTGTATGATGTGTCCAACACAAAGTCTTACACTGGTCGCACGACTACTGATCATTATGGTAGAAAGATTCCGGCACATGCGCATGGATCTATTAATTTAGATATAAGGACATCGGCAGGCAAGGCCATTATCGACAAATCGCTTGAGTTGTTCGAAAAAATTGCCGACCCAAGTCTTACGGTAAGGCGCGTTTATATAGTAGCAAATCACGTCAAAACAAACTCGGAGCCTAAATCGCCCAAGCAACTGGACATTTTCACGGATTACCAAAAAGTCGCAGAGGAAAACGAACGCGATGAGCGCAGGACGAATGCTATCCTGGAAATAAAATCGAGGTACGGGAAAAATGCCATACTCAAGGGCGTCAATTTTGAAAAAGAAGCTACCGCAATAAAACGACATGGGCAAATTGGAGGTCATAAGGCATGAGTGAATATGACGACATTATAAGGTTACCTCATTATCACGATCCGAAAAGGCCATATATGTCGGCGCATGACCGAGCGGGCCAGTTTGCACCTTTTAAGTCGCTCGATGGTTACCACGCAGAAATCGGTGATGCGGAACGAGAAGCGATGCGTGATGTTTGGGAAGATATTAATTATATCCAAGAAGACTACGGATAAAATAACAATGAAAAAGACCCGCTAGCGCGGGCCTTTAGAGATGATTACTGAATGGGGTCGGCTACCGGAATTGAGTCCGGAAGATAAATCCTCGGCGGAGCGGCAGAAGTTGCCTCTTCCGGCTCAGGGATTTCGGACGACTCTGTGCTCATTCCTACAAAGTCGTTGTACCATCCCCAACCGAGGGCGATCCACTCGCTTTTACTGTCGCGACCGGGTTTTTCATCATAGAAACCGATCTCGTAGTCGGTGTCGACAGAGTGGTCGTGGATGTAGTGCTTGGTCTCCAGCGTGATGCCCTTGGGTGCTTTGCCATTGTTGGAGCTGAACAGCTTCGTAAGCTTCTTAAGGATACTTTTGTCTTCTTTGAGTTTAATGGTCTTGATTCCCGGAATGGAGTCCAGGCAGGACACCAAAGCCGAAAAAGAGTCGATGTGGATGTTATGGGTTTCTTCGTTGATGAAATTGACAATTTTTTCAAGGGACATGCTCTTCATATCTTATCTACACCTCAATTCGTAATATTCTTACACCATCATAAGTAGTGTACTCTTATATTATAGCACAAGCAGTAAGAAATGTCAATAGTAAAACCCACCCCGTCGCTGGGGTGGGCCTCGATAAGTCTGTGACTATCGTCGGCGGAAGTCAGAGGTAACTAGGAATATTCCAGCCGAAATAAACGCGACCGCTATAACGACAGAAAGAATAAGACTTTCATAAATAGATTCGTGAGGATTGGTCACGACGCCAGTGTTAGGTGCAGACTCGTTGGAGCCGATCAGAATATATCCACTGAGATGAGGCAGTACACAAGTGATGAAGTCGCCATCACGCTCACAGATGATTGGATCCCCTGTCTCCATCTGGACTTCTTCTTCCGAAGTATCAATATCTGCGGACATAACCTTATAGATATTGTAGCCCGTCATGCCATCAGGTATAGCGAACTTGACCGTGAATGGGCCCTCGTGGGCGCAGTATGGCTCTTCCCCGTCCGGAGCAGAGGCATCACAAACGTTAATATCGAGATAAGCGAGCGCTTCACCGTTGTCGCCTACGGCGTTTAGAATGAGTGTTCTAACGGCGTTGTATTCTTCTACACTTACTCCGTCTATCTCTTCTATTTCGGCGGGAGTCAAAGACATGCTGATGGTTTGCAATGTAAAGTTTCCAAAATCATGACCTTCTTGATCAATGAAGGATATAGTATTGCCAAATTCATCAGTAGCTGTATAAGGTTCACCACCAATGGCTTCCATCATAATATATATGTCGATCCAATTACCGTCGCTTTGCGAACTATGCTCTTCGAGTAGGGCGGGTTGACCGTTGATGGTGGCAGAGAACTCAGGCGCGAATTTGTAACCTTCTTCTGCGATAAGACTGATGCTAGCCTTATACTGTTGACCTTCGACAAACGCACCTTCGAATAATTCGTCGTCCGTCGTGCGCCAACCGGTGTAGCCGACGTAATAGTTGGTCTCGTCGGCCGTAATCTCCGGAATTGGATCTTGCATTTCTATTACAGCGCCATCAGTTATAACCGTAACGGTAACTTCTCGGCCCGCAACAGGACTGCTAACGTCGATACTTGCGGTGTTAATAACCATGTCGTTTGGTACGAACTCGGCGTAGAGGTCTACTTCGGTAATAGCTTCGCTGTCCGGGAGAGAACCTGGGTTATATCGTCGGACAAAATCTTCGTCGTGATACCAACCGTAAAATGTATGGTTTTCTTTTTCCGCGTCTACTGGAGGCTTGCCCATTGATTCAAGTGAACAACCGGCGACCGCAATGGTATCCGGAATCGCCGTGCCGCCGTAGGTGTTGAAATGAACTGTCCATGTTTCTGTTTCTGGGTCAGATAAATCTTGCGATTGGCACCATTCGCTATGATCGTTTGCATAATCGTCTTCACCATCAACCGCGAATGCGTTGGCGGGTAGAATGACGATCGCTGCGACAGCTAGGCTTAAAAGATTTTTCATAATTTTAGTCATAGAGCGTAAACCTTTCGTGCTTTATATCATAAATATATATAAAATTGTAAGGAAAAGCAATATCGCTTTGGGATGCAGCCGAGTTGTCTTTTACAAAGAATATGCTTATGATATTGACAATTAAATAAATATGCGCTATGCTTGGGTTACAAAGGTCATAAACATAAAAAATAACAGTATGAAAAAAATAAATCGCATATCCGCAATTTTGATGGCTGTTCTTGTATTTGTAGGATTAGCTATCAGCGCGATCAACACATTTGCCGCGAATAAATATAATATTAATTATTCCGGTGGCACACAATTATCAACAAGTAACGTCAAGGTCGATGAGACTTTGTCGGGAATGACGGCTTTGTACACTGGTGGTTCAGCGTCGTATTCTAGCTCGTCGAAATGGGAGACGGTCTACAAAGGCACTGCAAGTAATTGTAACGCCTATAAAATGATTCGTGCCTGGGACAGTAGCCGTATAGGATCAAGCGAAGATATTTATTACATGCTGTCTAATTCCAGGTATGACGTTAAGATCAAGATTAATGGGATCACTTTGGAAGGATTTAGTTCATTGTCAAAAAATGGCGACAATGTGGCGGTGGTCGCCGGCGCGGCTCTTTACGCTGGATATAATGGAACGGTCGGTGATGCGCTTTATTCAGATAGTAAGTGTACGCAACCGGAGCAAGGGTTAGTTAGACCTTCTCCCACAGCTGGTCAGCGTATTTTCGTCGACACGACCATAACGCTCTACAAGCATGACACCAATCAAGTTTTTACATCTGACAATTTATATTTCGGGATTACTGATATAGATGCGGCTCAATCCTTTAAGTTTATGAATCCGAGCATTACTATGGCCGGTAACCTCTATGCGATGAGCAGCGAAGCGCTAAACACTACTGGTGACTATAACCCGAATAATTTAAAGAACATGTTCGTGTCCAGTGGGAATTACATTTATTCTCAGTATGATACGTCTACTGGTGCCTACATGGCCTCGCCTGATATTCATAATATTTATTTGAAAACTAGCACAACGGCCCAAGCGGAAGGGTTGAATATTATCTTTGGGTTTGCAACAAATGCTGGTAGCTCTATACGCTATTATGCACAGCAATACACTGTCACATATGACTCAGATTCAAACGGTACGATCAGCGGCAAGACTAGCGAAACCGTCGTTTCTGGAAATAACCCGACCGGATCTTCCTCTACTCCAAACACTGGATATGAGTTTAAGCGTTGGACGGCGAATAAGAACGTGACGCTAACTGACGGGACCACGATTGCAGCAGGCCAGCCGTTAACAAGCGCACAAGTGAAAAAAGTAGTAGTGAATGCTAACATTAAGTTTACCGCTATCCACGAAACTATGAAGCTCGCAGTGACTTATAAGTCCGATGATAATGGTACTATCACGGGTAAAACTAATGAAACTGTAAATTATAACAACAACCCAACCGGCTCCGAATCAACTCCAGAACCAGGCTTCGTATTTGATCACTGGGTAGCCGACAAGGATGTTGTGCTAACTAATGGCGATACAATCGTTGCTGGTAATCCAATCACTGACGAACAAGTAGCACAG
>JAFWLS010000001.1 GCA_017514045.1 Candidatus Saccharimonadota bacterium
GCTAAAATTGTGTGTATTTGGTATAAAGCATTTTGTAAGCCAATAGTATTTACCATTATGTCTTTATACCAATGCATACTATTGGAAGGTCATCAGTTAGTTAAACATGCAATTAGAAATAAGTTCTACTGCCAGGCGGAAGACTATCTATTCAGTCATAGCTGGTGGTATTTTGTTTTTACTTTCCTTCCTCCTCGTCCCAGAAACCCTTCCTTCTAACTCCTCTGCTACTCCGGGCGTAGAGGCTATTCCAACTCTCGCCATTAGTGGTAGTCATTCACTTAATCTCACCGTTGGTCCTGGTCAATTTGGTACCAGTGATTCACAAAACCTAGTAGTAGAAACCACTAACTATACTGGCTATACTATGACCATAGCTCCATCCACTGGTGAATCTACTGACCTAGTCAATACCGCTCTTAACACTGCTACTATTCCTTCCATTGCTAATACTACTACCGCTGCTGACTTTGAGAACCTTAACTCTGCTGCTTATGGTCTTTCTATTGATGAAGGCACTAACTACTTCCCAGTTACTAGTGGCGCTACCATTAATACTACGTCTGGTCCTACCGATTCTACTACTGGAGCTTTAACTCTAAAGCTTGGTGCTAAGACTCAATCCGATACTCCAGCTGGTACTTATGCTAAGTCTTTTACGCTTACGGCAGTGGCGAATACGGCTGCTTACGATATTACCTTTGATGCTAATGCTGATACGGATACTGTTTATAATATGCCTCTTGCTAGCGCCGCCACTCTTTCTGGTCTGGAGCTCACTCTTCCTTTCGATCCAGCTCCGAACAGAAGAGGCTATAGTTTCCTTGGTTGGGACACTAACCAAAACGCTACAATTCCGCAATACACCAGCTCAAACAACATCTTAGAAATTGATCCAGCCGATGATAATTCTATCATCCTTTACGCCATTTGGGGCTGTCACGATGGCTACATTTGTTACTACGACAACGGAGCCGATGCGGGTCAAGGCACGATGAAGCAAAATAATTTTCAGTCTGACAGATACTACATTAATGGGTCGGTTACGCTCGTTGCTCCCAACTATTCTAAGACTGGTTACGGTTTTGTCGGTTGGAGCGAAACGCAAGTAAGCCCAGACCAACCTATCGCTGACATCAAGGCCCAGATTGCTGAGTTAGCAGGAGAGGGCAAGATATATGGGCCTAATGAATCTATTACTATGCCGTACTCGCAGGCCCCGCTGGAACTCTATGCCGTATGGCTGCCAGCAGAAAAGGATGCCAATAATCAACCAGTTTATCTCCAAGGATGGGCTGGATGCTCTGCTATGAGCGCAAACGAAGTCAAAGTGCTCACTGATAGCCGCGACAACAACGTCTATACCATCACCAAAATTGTTGACTCTACTACGAATTATAGTGAATGCTGGATGACGGAGAATCTAAGAATAGATGCTGCTAGCTCTGATGTTGTAATCGACAACTCTAACACTAACTACCCTGCTTCAAGCTTCCTAGCCCAGAAAGATGCGTTTAGTGGTGATACTTGGCAAGCGTGCGGGCAGAATAATTCTGCAACGTGCATTAATCAAATTGCCTACAATCTGGATAATATTGATCGCGACAATACCGCTAGCCATAACGCGGAAGGTGTCAATCAGGTCAGCTCATGGTACGCTTATGGTGGCGCATATAACTGGTTTACGGCAACAGCCGGAAACGGGCTTTACGGCAAGGCTTCCGGCTCGGCGGTTGGCGATATTTGTCCAAGCGGTTGGCGATTACCGATCGGGAATACGGGCGGTGATTATGCCAAGCTGGACAATGCCTTGGCAAATAGCTTACAGGGGGTAACAACGGTGGATAAAAGATGGCGTGCTTACCCTACAAATACTGTCTTGTCTGGCTACTACAGTTATCCGTATGCGACGTCACGTGGTAACCATGCGCGTTATCAAACATCGACATCATACGAGACTTCTAATGTTTATGCTATGTTGATTAGCGAGGGCAGTGTTATTCCGGGCACCAGGAAAGACTATGGTAGGACTACTGGGCATACCATTCGCTGCCTTTCCGGCAATCCAAACTATTACATCATCTATAATAGCAATGGCGGCACAGGCTATGGCGATCCGCAAAGTCTAGGCAGCACAGCGCCAAACGGCAACACTGGATTCGACCTCGTAGCTTCTAACTTCAGAAGGGCCGACTATGGTTTTGCGGGTTGGTCTACCGAACCATTAGATCCAACTAGCTCCGACTTTGCCGCTAAGCTTGCCACAGCCGTATCTCAGAACAAAGTCTATGGCCCTAACGCTCAAATTAAGCCCTCTGCTTCTGACTTCGATATCGACAAAAACATAACCCTCTATGCTATATGGGTCCCTGTAGAAAAGGACGGCAATAATGAGGAGCTTACTTTCCAATCCTTCAATCCAGAAGCCGCCCCCTATGTTTCTAGAGGGAATGGCGACGTTATCGCACTTAGAGATACTCGTGATAACCAAGTCTATGCTGTCGCCAAACTTGCCGATGGCAACTACTGGATGATAGAAAACTTAAGGCTAGACCTTTCAGATGTCAACACTACCATTACCGCATCAAACACTAATCACCCTACTCAAGAACTAGTGGACGATATAGCCGGAGGCTATAAAGGGAATCCGGATGCTACAAAATGGAAAAACTGCACGTTAGCGACATCAGATTGCTCGGAACAAATATCTTTCTCTACTAACAATTTCGAGCAACTTAGCACCAGCCCCAGCTACAATTATCAAGCGTATAGCTGGTATTCATATGGAGTTTTATATAACTGGTATACTGCAACTGGCGGCCACGGGGATTATAATAAGTCTAGTGGGCAAGTGGATGGTGACCTCTGCTCTTTTGGCTGGCATCTGCCAACTGGTGGCTCTACTACGGCCCATGAATTTTACAATCTTAACTATAAGCTAAATGGCAATAGAAACGTAACGAATTCCACTGCCTCCGTGAACATTAGGGCATTCCCGAATAATTATATATATTCTGGGGCATACCACGGTGATACTGCGACATACCGAGGGACAGGTGGTATATATTGGAGCTCTACATCGTATAGTAACTCATCACCTATTGGGCTACTCTTTACTAGCTCTAGTGTTAGCCCAGGGTATAGTTTAATAGCGAAAAGAGAAGGAGGCGCTATCCGTTGTTCAGCGAATATCACAAGAACATTTGCATTAAACTATGACGCCAATGGCGGTGTTAATGCTCCTAGCCAACAGAGCGCGACGACTAGGGAGAATAGCCTTGATTTTACGATTGACTCTGCCGAGCCGACCCTTGAAGGTTTCGCTTTTGCAGGATGGTCCATGGATAAGGATGCCAGTGAAGCTCAGTATCAGCCAGGGCAAACTTATACCTTTTACCAAAGTGCCGTTACGCTATACGCTGTCTGGGTGCCAGAAATAGTGATTAGATTTAACGCCGAAGGAGCCTCTGGCAATATGGACGATCAAGGTATCCCGTCCGGCACCACGAAGATGCTGCGAAAGAATACTTTCCAGAAATATGATTCTGCCGGAAGGGATTATTATAGATTTATTGGCTGGGCCACCCAAGGCGGCTCTACCGCAGTGGCATTCACCGATGAAGCAAGCTATACTGCTCCAACTGTGAATAGCAATACTCTTATTGACCTTTATGCTATATGGGGTAGGAAAAGAACAGTTACTTATGATATCAATAACGGCGACGTAGGCAATATGAGCAGTTATACCACTTATGAGTACGATACGTTCACCCTCCATGCTCCAAATTTCTCTCGTCAAGGTTATGGCTTTGTGGGATGGAGCTTAGACAAAGACGCTCAACCCGGTAATGGGTCGGTTATCTACGGCCCCAACGAGACGATTCTTGTACCAGGTTATGGTGAGGGCAATAGCAGGCTTACTATCTACGCAATTTGGCTAGAATCGGAGTCTGGCGTTACTATGCAAACGTTCGACCCGTCAGTATTGGCCTATGCCGAACGACCCATAGACTCCGTCATCGCGCTAAATGACTCACGAGATACCAATACTTACGCCGTTGCTAAGCTTGCCGATGGGAACTGGTGGATGGTAGAGAACTTACGACTTGATCCAGCGGGCAAAACCCTTAACGCTACGAACACTAACAATCCAAATAGCTCTTTTGCTTCTACAGTATCTGCACTTCAGTCCTCTTCGTTTGCCAATTGTACGACAGCTAACCAGAGTTGTATAGAGCGGTACTCCGTAGGTCTAGGCAATCTAAATGGTAACACCGACGCAGTAGCAAGCAACGGTCAGTCTTACCGCTGGCGTGCCTACGGTGCTATGTATAACTGGTATACCGCCACGGCTGGTCAGGGCACATACAGCGAGACGGGCAATAATGGAGCCATAACCGGCGACATCTGCCCGGCTGGCTGGCACTTACCATATGGCGGGGATGGGGATAATGTGAGTGGCGGCAATACCGCAGGCGGGATATATAACCTTAATTACAAGTTAAACAATAACTCAAATGTTATAGACGACGACACCTTATTACGTAAATATCCAACGAACTTTGTCTACTCTGGTTATTATACTGGATCTTCTGCTTCATATCGAAATTCGCGTGGAGCGTATTGGAGCTCTACGGCGGATGGGAGCAGAAGCGCCGACATCTTAGAGATTAGAAAAAACTATGCGAGACCAGGCACAGATTCCTACAGTAAGTATGGCGGCCTCGCTGTTCGTTGCGTAGCCTTTGCTCGCTATAATCTCTCCATTTCTCTTGGCACTGGTGTAGATAGCATCGAAGTCGATGGCGTGAGTTACGCCTCCAGCACAACCATCTCTCTCTCAGAAAACTCCACCCACACTATCAGTATGACTCCGGCTTCTGGCTATGAGTTCGACAGCTGGTCCGTCTCAGACACAGGCGCCAGCGTAGCTTCGACCTCAACCCAAAGCACTACCTTCACCATGGGCACCGATGCCGCCACTCTCACCGCCAATGCCAAAGTAATAGTCATCGAGACCACCCTCGACACTGGCTCAAACATCAATGTTAAGCTCAAGGCTCTAGCTGGTGCATCTAATCCTGATACAAACACTACAAACAATAACATCACCGGCTTCCAAAGAGCTAGTACCCTTCCAAGCGACCTTACTTCATGTGATGCTAATACTCCAGCCAGTAGAGTCATCTCTACTTCTAGCTCTACCAGTCCAGTCTGTATTTCCTTTGATAGCAATACTGGTACTATGTACTATTACACTGAAGCAAGTACTATTTACGCTAACAATGATTCTAAACATATGTTCAAGAATCTCTCTGTCCTTTCCAGTGCGCCTGGTCTTGCTGGTTGGGATACCTCTAGGGTTGCGAACATGAGCAGCATGTTCTCCGGTGCCGGAGCCAACGCCTCTTCCTTCTCAATCGATCTTTCTAGCTGGGACGCTTCTCAAGTCACGAGTATGATTGCAATGTTCGAAAATGCTGGAGAAAACGCTTCCACTGTCTCCATTAATCTCTCCGGTTGGAACATCGCCGCAGCTACTTATATAGATGCCCATACAGACAACATGTTCGATGGTACTGGGTATGGTGCTACCTCCCTTACTATAGATCTCTCTGGCTGGGATACTTCTTCCGTTAGTAGTATGGACGATATGTTCTATGGTGCCGGCCGCAACGCCACTACTTGGATAGTTACTATTCCATCAACCAATGGTGGCGGTATTAATAATGATACTACGCACTTATATGGAAGTAACTCTTCTACTTATGCTGAACCAGCAAGTGGAAAGACCTTTACTCTAGCTGCAACCAATAATAATAACAACGGTAACAATAACAACAACACCAATAACTCCCCATCCCAGAACCAACAATCTGCCCCACAATCCGCTCCACGTGCTACTCCAGCTGCACTTCCTCAATCAACTAACGAACCAACCAACAATGAAGATCAGACCGATAAAGAAACTGATTCTGAAGCCACTAATACCCCTCCACTTGGCGTAAAGAGATCGAGTGATGAGACTAACCCGGCAGAAACTGTTGCCACCACTAAATCAGGCACTATGAGCGAATCTGACGGCTTTGGCATAATCGCTCTAGTTGGTGCCGGAGTTGCTGCTACATCAGGACTCCTACTCCTATTCGGCAAGAGACGCAAAGAAGACGAAGAAGAAGAAGAGCAATAACACAATAGGCGCCCAGAATTCTGGCGCCTATTTTGTAATTAGACGAAATGTGATATAATCTAATGGTTGTGACCGGGGTTTGGCGCAGTTGGTAGCGCGCGCGCTTTGGGAGCGCGAGGTCAGCAGTTCGAGTCTGCTAACCCCGACCACGTTAAGAAGATAAGAAGCGTGCCGCCTTAGCTCAGTGGATTAGAGCACTTGTCTTCGGAACAAGGGGTCGTGGGTTCGAATCCCTCAGGCGGTACCAAAATAAGAAAAAGGCCAGCGGCCTTATTTTTTATTTTGGTTCACCATCCTGAGGCGTGAGAACCCACCTAGTTCGACTCTTCAAGGAGCTGAGAGAAAACCCAAACTAGTTTGGAGTTTTCCGAAGCGAGGCAGAAGAGAAGTCGGCGAAGCCGACGCCTTCCCTCAGGCGGTACCAATGATAAGAAGAAAGACCATCTGGTCTTTGTTTTTTATCATATCGGATTCGCCTAATAGGATGAGGGCTGGCCTGTTCGACCCTGTTAAATTCAATATTTTATACTATTGGTCGAAAGGGGAAGAGTATTATGTAATTTTTACAACATTATTTTGATGGTTTTTTACTTATGCTTATCTGTAAAACAGAGTTTTCCACAGGCCAAATTATAAAATCATTCTTGCATTAAGCGCAAGCACAATATATACTAAAGATACAAAGGTCATATTAAATATAAATAAAAAGGATATTATATATGCGCAAATCTACAAAATTAATGGCTGGCCTCGGTGTAGTCGCTGGTCTCGGCGTTGCTTTGGCTCCTTTGTCAACCTTCGCTGACACCGCTGGCTCCGATACTCTCAGACTCACCATTACTTCGTCTTGCAATATTGCAACGAATGGCGAGACCCCAGCAAGCCCAATCGTATTCAACGGCCTCTATGTAGGTCCAGACACTGCCGCTAGCGCCTCTCCAACTGAGGTAACTCTAGCCGCACAGACCCCAGAAACTGGGACTGCGGTTGATACGATTAACTTCACCTGTACCGAGAACTCTAAAGTTAGCCTCTCGGCCGCCACTACTGGCCTCGCTGGGCCTGGCACGACCATCACTACTGTCAAGGGTGCCTACTCTGGTACTGGCGTAGCATTTGAGACTGCTTTCGCTGGTGGTGCATACGGCCTTATCAGGTCTGACACTTTGATTGGCGTTGGTACTGCTACTTCTGCAAATAGCAACGGCATCAGCTTCACACGCACTGGTTACAAGGTCACCCCAAATGCTAATCAAGCTCCGGGTACCTATGAAGGTACAGTTGATTACGAGTGGGCTCTTGCCTCCAACGACTAATCACCTCAAAGAGTTAGCTATTAAACTGCCCCATCCGGGGCAGTTTTCTTTTCTCATTGTCTATGCTATGATAGTAAATACAAAGGAGGTTATACGTGTCAACACGATCAAACACCAGCAATTCACGCATGCGCCAACGACTAATCGTACTTGGAATTTTTTTGGCGATATTTGCCGTAGCAGTTTCTTTTGCGCTTCGTGGACGAAACACCGTCACCGGAACCTATCCAGCCAGTACAAAAACCGGATCTTCGATTTGCACCAAAACTAAAACTACTTACCCATATACAGACGACACAAACAGAATAAAGAATAATGGCGACCTGCGCATAGTCGCACTCTTTGACGAATCGAAACAGGTGAAAAAAATAGCACTTGACTACACGGTATATTATTCTGACAACGAGACCGCTACTCGTAATGAACCGGCCATGAGCACCAGCTTCGGAGTGAGGCTCAATGAAGATAATCTCCCCCATGATTTATTCAAGAATAAATTTTCGATCGTCGACAAAAAGGTCATCCTGTCTCTCGTTGCCTATATGGAAGAAGTCACAGGCAAAAACTATAAGTATATACTCCTAGATTCAAATCCAAGTAGTGGTCTTTTCCTCTACGAATTCGAGAAGACGTTCAAAAACAAGGGGTTTGAATGTATCGCGACCGGAGAATAAAGTAAATAATGTAACAGAAAGGAATTATACCAATGAACTTACTAAAAAAATTTAAACTATCCATTGCAACCCTAGCGGCGTTATTCTTTGGGGTTGTTTTCTTTAACGTCTCCGATTGTTCCGCCTTTAACCTAACTTTCTCGCCAATCAAGCAAGAGGTCGTTCTCGCACCTGGCACCACAAGAGATATGACTATGACATTGCTAGTCCCGTCAGACGCCATAGAACCAACTAATTACGAGCTTGATATTAAACCATTCTATACCGACGAAGACAACCTTACCCACCTCGAGGCAGTCGGATATTATTCTGAAATCGTCAATTGGGTTACGCTCTCAGAAAATGATAGAGCGGGTAAGCTTTATCCAGGAGAATCTAAGATAATACCCTTCACTATTGATGTACCTAAAGACGCACCAGCTGGCGGACAATACTTTACAATTCTCATTACGGTTTATGACAGCAAAGAGTCCGGTGCATTAAATGAAACACATAGTATGACGCACCTGATTTATGCCGAAGTAGCCGGTGAAACTAGGCGTCAAGGCGAAATCACCTCGTTAACAGTACCTAGTTTCCTCTTATCTGGTAAGATTACCGGCACCGCCGCAATTAAGAATCTCGGTAACGTCCATTCGAACGCTAAGCACATCCTTAGAATCTATCCACTCTTTAGTGACGAGGAATTGTACACCAACGAAGAAGACCCATACGAAAATCTAATAATGCCGGAGGTCACCAGACAATCATCTGTAAGCTGGAACGAAACCCCGTCCGTTGGTATCTTCCGCGTCAAATATACGGTTGAGTTTGAAGGCGTTAAGAACGAACTCGAGAAAATCGTTATTATCTGTCCGCTCTGGCTGTTAATCATCATCTTCCTGTTCATCGTTGTACTTATCTATCGCATCGTCACAGGCGCCAAGAAAAAACCAGCTGCAAAGCCAGCCGAAGCCTAACAACGACAAACTTTAACCTGAAATGACGGCCACACGGCCGTCATTTTCTACTCTGCTTTTAGTCCCTAAACCACTAGATCTAGAAATCAATCTTCTTATGTCCAGCCGGTCTCACCGGCGCAGCTTTCGCTACAGGCTTTTCTACTACTACGGCTCTATTCGGAACTATCCGCTGTCGCCTCTGCTCACGTAGTCTCTGCTCTTCCTCTTGCTGTCTAAGGAGCCGCTCGTAAGCACCATCTTTTTCCAGCTCAGCGCGTTGCCCCATCGGTCCCTGTCTCATCATTGGCATCATGTCCTTCGTCTGGACTGGTTTATTCATCGGCACTGACGGTTGCGACAGAGGCGCGCGTGATTCTCTAGCTAGCTCTCTCTCGGCGCGAACTTGCGCCCGGTTCTCACGAACCTGCGCCATCGATAGTACTTCCTCGGTCTTTTCCTCCGTCTCTGATACTCCGATCCAGGATTCTTCCATTTCTTCTTCCTGCTCGGCCTTCTTGCCAGCAAGCCTATCATTAATCGAGGCACACTTCTGTTTGAATGTCTTCTTGAATTGCTCAGCAGATAATTTCTTGCGCTTCTTCTGCTCGCGTTTTTCTTCAAGCTTCTGTCGGCTTTGCATCTCACGTACTTTTTGCTTGCTCTTGCGCTCGTCCTTGCTGATATAAATATGCCTCCCCTCGCCAAATGCCACAATCGGCAGGAACAATAACGGCAAAATCACTAATAGCGGCACGAAACCGTAATTCCTGCGGAACTTCTTCACGAGCACTATATAGAAATACACGCGCATGAAAATATTCACGCCCGGGATCAGCATCAAGAATACACACCACGACTTAATCCCAATTGCCTTGAATATCACTACAAACCTATAGATCGGAACGAGCGCAATCCAGCTGCTTTTCTGCAAGCGCTCCAAAATAACAGACAAGCTTAAGACTAAGATAAAAATAACAGCAGCTATGACCAGCAACAACTCGTAGTGGTCACTAAGGTATAGGATAATGGTCTCCAGAACATCACCTTTCTGAAAAAACTCCCGCACTGCTTGAATTAAATCTCCCATTTGTAAAATTATAACACTTCGCCAGTCTAGCGTCAAAACGCTTATTGTTTGCCGGTCTCAAACCTAGAGACAAACTTGTCGAGTCTTCGCTCCATGAGTTTCGGAAAAAACACCAGCATCGGATAGGCCAAAACCCCGAGTCCCAGACACATCAAGAAAGTCGTCAGAGAGACATCGGTCAGCTCAAACGCCCATCCAAACCACCAGAAGCAAGCAGTAAGTCCAATAAGACACCCGGCATACACCGCCGTCCGATATAGATTAAACGGCAAACAGATGCGGCATAGATATATCATCCCCACTATCCCGAATGCCAGCGTGCATGCTGTCGAAAGCTCCTCATCAGGGATACCCAAAGCGTGTCCCAAAAACCAAGCCGCAAACACAATAATTGCGCTCACAATCCCAGCCGGTATGGCCTTACCAAGAATATTCATCATAAATCTACCTTCGATACGGTTTTTATTGGGCAGCTGTGCCAAGAAGAACGACGGCAGACCAATCGCCCAAACAGACAGCATAGAGACCTGTGCCGGCTGCATCGGGTATTTCGTGCCAAGCACAATCGTTAGCACGGACGCGAGTAGCGAGAACACGTTCTTGACGATAAAGAGACTTCCAGATCGCTCCAGGTTGTTTACCACTCTGCGTCCTTCTAGTACCACCTTTGGCATCTTAGAAAAATCAGACTCCAGAAGCACCAATTGCGCCGATTGCACGGCCGCTTCGCTCCCCGAAGCCATAGCTATACTACAATCAGCATCTTTTAGTGCCAAGATATCGTTCACGCCATCGCCAGTCATTGCTACATGATGGCCGTGCGTCTGCAAAGCTTTTATGAATTTGCGTTTCTGCTCTGGTGTCACGCGTCCGAACACGGTGTATTTTTCTACCGCATCCTGGATCTCAGCATCTGTCGTAAGCGTGGAAGCATCAATATATTTGTCCGCCTCTTCTATCTGTGCCTGGCGCGCCACCTCAGCAACGGTCAAGACGCTATCCCCAGAAATCACTTTCACTTTTACGCCTTGCTCGCGGAAGTAACGGAATGTTTCTACCGCTGTCTTGCGCAGAGGATTTTCTAGCACGATCATCGCGAGCGCCTTTACCGGCTTCGCTAATTCTTCTTCTTCAAGCGGGGAATCATATCTTCCAAAAACTAGCACTCGGTAACCTTTTCGTGTATATTCTTGAACCTGTTTCTTGTATTCGTCGAATTTATCTTTCAGAATAAACTCTGGTGCGCCCAATATATACGTCTTATCATCAAACTTCGCGGCGCTATATTTATATTTAGAAGAGAATCCACGGACTTCGGCCGCCTTCTTCGTGGCGTTAGATGCCTTGAAGTATCTCTTTAGAGCCTTCATGGTGGCATTATCTGCCACCTGTGAAGCCACGAAATTCGTTATTAAACTTTCTACATTCTGCGCGTCCCCGACCATAAACCACTCGCGCACCTTCATATCTGGACTCGTGATGGTACCAGTCTTATCTACGCATAGCACATCCACTCTCGCCAGAGTCTCGATGCATTTCATCTCGTGGACGAGTACCTTATCCTTAGCCAACTTAATCACACTAATCGCCAGACTCACGCTCGCAAGCAGGAACAACCCCTCTGGAATCATCCCCAGCATCGCCGCAGCAGCTCCTTGTACGCTCACATCTATTGGTAGATGGCTAATCAATAATTGATGTCCATACACCAATATGCCCACTGGGATAATCGCGATACCAGCTATCCTCACGATTCGGTTAAGCGAACGAATAATCTCGGATTGCTCGCCCGGCTTAATAGCTTTCGCCTGCAGAGTTAATCTGGAAATGTATGACTCTGCGCCGACTCTCGTTAATACTGCATAACACTCTCCAGATACAACAAAACTTCCCGAGAGCAACTCCGCTCCGCGACCTTTTTGGATTTCGTCTGCCTCACCTGTAAGAAGTGCTTCGTTCACCGCCACATTCCCATCGAGCACCTTGGCATCGGCTGGTATTTGATCTCCAGCTTTGAACAGGACGACGTCATCTAGGACCAGCTCATTTACCGGAACGGTCGTTTTTCTTCCATCGCGTACTACCTCGACTTTCTGTACATGCAACATATTGAGTTTGTCGAGAACTCGCTTCGCGCGTAACTCTTGAATAATCCCAATCAGAGTGTTAGCAGTGATTATCGCTAGGAATGTCAGGTCACGGTATGATTTCACCAGAATCAAAACCGTAGCAATCGCCACAAATACACCATTAAAATACGTAAAGGTGTTATCAAAAATAATCCTAGCCACCGACTTAGACGGGGCTTTCACCGGCTTATTATCTTGGCCTGCCTGCACCCTATCGCGCACGTCCTCGCGAGATAGACCCTGTATTTTCATGAGATTATTATAGCATCAAATTAGTTTTATGATACAATAGAGTCAATGTTCTGGGATGAAGAAGCTCAAGAAGACGATAAGAAGCGCAAAAGCCTCGATGAGGATTTTCAAAAACTCCTCGGGGAACTAATGAATGATTATCGTCATGAAATCGAAACACATTTTTCCTCACTAGAAGGCGAACTCACCTCCGCTATCAAACACGATGCTTTTGGTAACGAAATTTCTCCCGAAGGCAAAGATGAAGAAGTCTGGGAATATTTCGCCCAGAAAAATCTCTGGGAAAATATTTTCATTAAGAACTACAAAGCTAAACAAGCTCGCTACCTCAATCGCCTTGAGGACTTCCTATCTGATACTGTTTTCAACCCCGATAAACACCTAGAGAGCTTCGGTCACGGCCTTCTCTGGCGCTATTATGCCAAGGTCTCTGCTGCAGATGGCTCTATCGTCTATGAATATATGAAGACAGACGATCCTATTCCGCCGCTATGCCTCACCCTCAAAACACTCTACGCTGATATTAAGAAAACTAAGGAGTAATAAATGCTAGACATCATCAAAAAGTCAGCTGCGGCTGCATTACTTATTGGCCTCGGTAATTTTGCCTTGCTCAAACTAGGCAACCCCATCGGCCCCATCATCTTTGCTTTTGGTTTGCTTGGCGTATGCTATCTTGGCCTCAATCTCTTCACCGGTAAATGCGGCTTCCTCTTTGAGGACAAGTTAAAAGTTCGCGACCTATTAATCATTCTCGCCGTCAACCTCATTTTTGGCTATCTTGTCGGCCTCTTATTCCATATTGCCGACCCATCTATCGTCGGGGCCGCTACTGACAAAGTTGCTACCTGGGAATTCTCACTCGATTTCTTCGTTCGCTCGCTGCTTTGCGGCGTCATTATGTACCTAGCCGTCAAAATGTACAAAAAAGGCACACCACTCGGAATCATCTTTGGCGTTCCGCTATTTATCTTTTGCGGGTTCCAACACTGCATTGCAAATGTCATTACTCTAGGCGTCGCTATCGATTTTTCGTGGAGCTTAATCCTAGCAATACTTGGTAACTTCCTCGGCGCCATCTTCATGAGTTATATCGCAAACGATACAGCAGTAAAAAAGAAGAAATAAAAATCCCCCACTTAAGGGGGATGAGGGAAAGGACTAAGATCTGCGTACTCCGCGGTAAATGGCTTCTGTCATTACGAGCAGGAAGACATCCCTTACATGGGAGCGTTCGAGTTCCAACGAAACTCCGTGTTCCGCGAAAACCGCGCGGAACGTCTGCAGATCATCGGAATCGAGCCTTTCCGGCGCAATGAACGCATCGTTAAATGCTTCGGCTCCGCACGCGCGCAGATCCTGAAACAAACTCGAGAACCCATGACCACTCAGCTTCGAGAGCTGGTTCTTGAGGCCTTCCAGGTCCAAGTAGCCCATCAATAAACCCCTCCTCTCTCAAGGCATACTACACCCTAATTATAGCACAAAATGTCAAAAAAGTCAATACAAACCATAAGAAGCTTCTCTGCGCCTCTTGGCGGTCAATCTGGCCACTTCACTCTTAAACGCTATCGTATAATAGGATTCTAGGCAGGCTCTGTCATTTTCGGCAATCGCATCTTCTGCTGGCGGCAAATTTTCAAGGTAGCCCTTTACTCGAAAATTCCTAAAGGTAAGTCTTGTTGTTCCATACTTTTCCGCCAAGCCGTTAATAGCATTAAGTTGCTGGATGGAACGGTTGTGCGCCCGATTCCTCGCTTCATCTACTCTTTTCCATGTTGACGAAGGATCACCCGTATCGAACTCGTCCCTTAGCATATCTCGAGGTGTAAATTTGAAGCGTAGATGCTCCGCTGCAGTATCCGGAAAACTTTTCGCGACCTCGAGGTCTTTTTCATCACCGGTTTTTTCGATGGCAGTAATCAGTTCGCGTATTCTCGCGAAATAGAAATTCCCGCTTTGCGCCTCTATCGTATTGTCGCAATCGTGGTTTGGATAGGCAATTGCTCCAGCCTCAATCTCCGCCCTCTCATGCGCTCCGAGCTCTGCATCAGCTTCAGCAGACTGAACCCTCTGCCAGTCGTCACTGGCTTCCTTTTCCCAAACCAAAAATTCCTTTTCTTGTATATGAAGCTCGCCTCGTTCCTTAGAGCGCTTCAATTGCTCAGCAAACTGCAGCTGTGTCGTCTTCAAATCTTTTGCAAAATGTTCACCGGTCTCTACTGCCTGTTTGAGCAGGCTCCTTTGCGCGGCAGCTAACGTCGCTTCGCCTATCTCCTGCGCAGTCTCCCGTGGGAGGTTTTCGCCAATTATTTCAGCACTAGATTTTTCTTGTTCCATATTCTGATTCTAGCATATAAAACAAAAATCCGCCTCATTGGGCGGATATGTTTAGCGACCGTCTTTATGGCGCAAGTGTTTGCGCTTGTCACTGTGTTTGTGATTATTATTGCGATTGAGTTTCGCAATTACCTTATTGAGCTTCTTTCGCATAATAACAAATTATACCACATGGGTAAGGTTTTGCAAACTATCCCGCCTGTGATATAATCATAAGCATGAACGAAGAAGAGCGGCAATCCAGGCGACGAGATGGCGAAGAAGCTGCGACCAAAAACCGGGCGCGAATTCTCGGCCTGCCATATCTTGACACGCGTGAATTTGAGAAAAATATCCCGCTCGTTTCTGGTCTTCTAGACAAAGAAGAGATGCACAAGAATTACATTCTTCCACTCGCAAAAGGCGGTGGAGGCGACCACTTCCAATTCATGATTACGTCCCAGACACCACGACATCTTCTTCAGGAAATCCGTTCAGACTACGAAAAAGAAGGCGAGCGCGTAGATTTCTTCCTTATTTCCGGCTCCGCTTTTCAAGTCTTTATGTCTCGTTACGATCCGCCCAAAGAAGTCCACTATGACGACATTAAGATTTCTACAGAAGGCGATTCTGAGACTATCACGGAAGTTTCAAATACGCTAAACTCCGTTTCTTCGGACAAGGTTTTTGACTTCTTGCTTGACCAAGCTGATAAACTCACCGCATCCGATATTCACATTGAAAACCTCCGTTCAGAAATCCGAGTCCGTATGCGTGTCGATGGTATCTTGCATCCGGTGGCGAACCTCAGCAAAGACCGCTATCGCGTCATCATGGGAGAATTGTCGTCTCGTGCTAACGTCTCGAGCGCCAGTAACAAGCCTCAATCCGGTCATCTTCAGACCGACATTTACCGCAATGGCACTTCACACATCTTGAATGTTCGTGTCGAGACTGTTCCGACTATGTACGGCCAAGATGCTGTGTTGCGTCTATTCAATTTCGACGAATCATTGTTACAGCTTGACCTTCTAGGCCTTTCCGAAGAAGAAAAAATGGAGATTGACGAGATTATTAGAAAGCCTCGTGGTCTTGTTTTGATGGTCGGCCCTACCGGTTCTGGTAAATCCACCACACTATACTCCATGCTTAACGCACTTAATACTACTGACAAGAAGATAATTACGCTCGAGGATCCAATTGAATACGGCATCACTGGCATTTCCCAGATTCCAATTAAGTCGGGTGACGGCGGTTCATTTGCCGAAGCTTTGCGTTCAGTGCTCCGTCTCGATCCAGATGTTGTGATGGTTGGCGAGATACGTGACGCCGACACTGCCAAGACGGCTATCCAAGCATCTATTACTGGGCACCTAGTGCTAAGCTCGTTTCACGCCGACTCTAGCTCCGCAGCCTTCTCACGCATGATTGACCTCATAGGCACGAATCCGATTTTTGCAAACTCTATCCGTCTCGTTGTGGCCCAGCGTCTAGTCCGTCGTCTCACCGACAGTAAAGAAGAATATGAACCTGACGATATGATCAAGAAATATATTCGTGATACACTAGAAGGCGTTGATGGGTTTAATCCAGACAACATTCGCCTCTTCCGCCCCGTTCCGACCGAGGAAAACCCATTTGGCTATTCTGGACGCGCTGTTATTATGGAACAGCTTGTCGTAAATGAAGAGATTTCTGAATTCCTTCGCGGCAATGTCGCAGACGCAAACGCCAAGAAAATTGAAGCGGCCGCCAGAAAGAACGGCATGTTGACACTAGAACAGAAGGGCCTACTCATGGCTCTTGCTGGTGTTACTTCTATCGAAGAAGTTTCTCGCGTGGTCTAATTAGAAAGCTAACTTTTCTTGAATTTCTTTAAACTCTGCTTCAGAGAGCTTTAACGTGCGTCCATGCGTCCAAGTCGGATCAAGCGGCATCAAGTGGACGTGTGCATGCGGCACATCAGTACCAACGACTTTGATAATAATACGAGCGCCGAGTACTTCTTCCATGTGTTTGGCAACTTTTTTCACGGCATGAAACAGCGCGTCATAATCTTCATCTTCAAGCTCATAGACCTTGTCTACATCGACTTTTGGTATGACCAAAGTATGGCCCTTGGATTCTGGCGCAATATCGAGAAAAGCTAAGTTTTTGTCATCTTCGTATATTTTGTAACAGGGAATCTCGCCCCGAATGATTTTAGAGAATACGTTATCCATAGCAAGATTATAACACAATCCCCCTTCCAGATATTTCTAAAACCGGGTATAATAGAGACACATTAAACGAGGTAATATTATGACAAAGAAACCAGCGGTGGAAAAAGTATCAGATGACAAAACCGACAAAAAAGCAGAAGGCCGGGCACAAGCACTTAACCTCGCTATTGCTCAAATCACCAAGACTTTTGGCGACGGATCCATCATGAAACTTGGCGACGCCAAGAAAATTGACGTTCAGCTCATCCCATCCGGATCGCTTTCGCTCGACCTCGCGCTCGGTGGTGGCTATCCAAAGGGACGCATTATTGAAATCTATGGTCCAGAATCTTCTGGTAAAACTACTCTTACATTGCACGCTATTGCAGAAATCCAGAAACAAGGTGGTACCGCCGCCTTTATCGACGCAGAGCATGCGCTCGACCCAGCCTATGCTAAACGCATTGGCGTAGACACTGCAAATTTGCTCATCTCTCAGCCAGATAACGGCGAGCAAGCTCTCGAAATCTGCGAGACTTTGGTCCGTTCCGGGGCGGTCGATCTCATTGTCGTCGACTCCGTCGCAGCGCTTGTTCCACAGGCCGAAATCGATGGCGACATGGGCGAATCACAGATGGGCCTTCAAGCTCGCCTAATGTCGCAAGCCATGCGCAAGCTTACTGGCATTATCAGCAAGTCCAAAGCTACAGTTATCTTCATTAACCAGATTCGTATGAAGATTGGTGTCATGTTCGGTAACCCAGAGACTACGACCGGTGGTAACGCACTAAAGTTTTATGCTTCTGTCCGTCTTGATATTCGCCGCATTGGTCAAATTAAAGAAGGCGATAATATCACCGGCAACCGCACCAAAGTCAAAGTCGTGAAAAACAAAATTGCTGCACCATTCCGCACGGCCGAATTCGACATTATGTACAACGAAGGCATTTCCAAGGTCGGCGACATTCTTGATCTTGCTGTCCAATATGGCATTATCGACAAGGCCGGCGCTTTCTTGAAATATAATGGCGAAACTATCGGCCAGGGCCGCGAATCAGTCAAGAAAATGTTCCGAGAAAAACCTGAATTTATGAATGAAATCGAACAAAAAGTTCGTGAAGAAGCTGCCCGTCGCGAGGCAGAAGAATAGGAGCAAGAGGTGGGAGACGTAGAAGAAAAACCATCCCAACATTACAATTTGCTAGGCCAGCCAGACCCTAACGGATCGCTCGAAGGGGGCGCTTGTATCTGGTTTGTTAAACATGAAGACGACAAGACATTAGTTCTGTTCCAGAAACGTTCCGAGAACATCCAGTTTGGTGGATTCTATGATGCTTCCACCGGCGGCCATATTGACGAGGGTGAAGACCCGCTCACAGCCGCTCTTCGCGAAGCGCGCGAAGAAATCGGAATGGACCTGAATCCGGAGGAGTTAAGACTTGTCTGTAGCTACGCTACGGATCGAAAATATATCACAGTATATTTATCCGATCGCACCGGCAAGAATGATGAGCTCAAACTAAATCCAGAAGAAGTAGAGCAAGTCGAATGGATCGCCCTGGATGACCTAGATATGTTTATTCGTGCCCGTGTCAAACCACCACTTCGTGAATTAGTACCACATCTACCAGTTCTGCGTTACTATATTGACAATATCTACAATGAAAATTCTGAATTTGAAAGCGAGTGATGACGAATCATCTTCGTCATCAACACCAAAACTAACTGGTCGCGCCGACGCGCCAAAGAAAAATCAAATCACCGATCTAAAATCCGGCGTTCACGATCAAAGCCGTGTGAATGTATTTGTTGATGGCGAGTTTTGTTTTTCGCTCGATCTTGCGCAGATAGTTGACCATCGTCTCAAGATTGGCAAAATACTCACACCGGCGGAAATCACCGAGCTTCGTCATGCGTCGGTATTCGGCAAACTTTATATGCAGACCTTAGAATGGGTACTCGCGCGTCCACGTTCCATTAAAGAAACGCGCGATCATCTTTCGCAAAGACTAGCCAAGCTAGAAATCGAAAACCGACATCGTGCAGAGAACCGCGAACGTAGTGAGCTCGATCCGGAATTTAAAAAGCTCGCACGCGAACATAAAATCGGGACCTCAACTCGCGATGTTTTTACGAAAGACGATATCGAAAAAGTTATTGAGCAACTCATCGATAAGAATTATCTCGATGATCGTAAATTCGCTGAGTGGTATATCGAAAACCGTTTTACGTCCAAAGGCGTCTCCCCGCTCCGTCTTCGCCAGGAATTGTATAAAAAGGGAATTGAGAGTAACCTTATTGACGAGATGCTAGAAAACTCCCCACGCGACGAAGCTGCGGAAATCCGAAAAGTTATTCAAAAAAGAGGGAACAAGACGGATGCCAAAAAGCTACTTGGCTATCTCCTTCGTCACGGTTTTTCAATTGATTTATCACGCGAACTCGTCGCCGAGTATTATGGCAACCTAGCGGAGGGTCCAGAGCTCGTCGTCTAATGGCCAAGGGTTAAACGAACCGCAATTCCTGAGGCCGGTTGATTGCTGTAACATAATAGGCGCAATTCCTCCATTCACGGCGCAAGCGTCAATATGTTGATAGTGCCCCAGCCAATGCCCAACTTCATGGTTAGTCACCATGTGTTGATAGTCGCGTATATTCATTAATCCAGCGCCGGTCGTTACATCTGTGCCGGTGCGCCAACGCACATCATTAATGATCACTTCGTTATACCCGGATGTACACGAAAGTTCTCCCGAACAGTACCCGTTGTATCCTTCTAGATGTGCCGGATCGGATAATATAATATTTAAATCTTGTCCATCAGAGACTTCTACGAAAGTAATTCCTGTTCGCATCCAGCCACGCGGATCACTCAAAGTCTCAGCAACTTTCGTGCGGAAATCTTCGAAATCCGCCTCGACAGCACCCCATACAAGCGTCTTATAATAAACATACTTTACGCCATTTATCTCATGAACAACTGCGTTATAGGTCGTGGACGAATTCGTGCCGTTGGCGTTTTGTGGATTCCCGGCTACCGGAGATGGACCGAGCGGTGCTTTTGAAGGTGCGGGCTCTTCTGTCTCAGCATGGATTTTTTCATAGTCATCAACTTCGGCTGTAGTTTCTTCATCATCGAGGATTTTTTCTTCTTCCGTCTCAGCAAATTCTTCAACATCGGCGTTGTTTGCAATGTTCTCAAAATAATACTTTAGTCCAAAAAACGCACCGGCGCCTACCGCCAAAAACAAAAACGGTGTCACTATCCATAGCCACACCCTTTTATGACTTTTCGGCTCTTTTGCCTTTTTTGACACTAATTACTCCTTTTCTTTTTCCATGCGATTAGCAGAAAAATCTGGCTCTCTGAATGGGTTCACAAAATTTGGCACAAAATCTTCATGTTCTGCGCGCTTACGAATCTTTTCTTCTTCGTCCTTAACAATAATCTTGTAATCATTTACTTCCACAATTTGTTTGCGAGGGATAATTAGCTCCGGATCAATCAGCGCCTTCACTGCGGGTCGTTTCACGACCAACTGAAGCACAGTAAATGTCTCCGTATCGACCACGTAATCAATGATTTTGCCAAGCTTTGAGCCTTTCTTAGTCTCAACCTTTAGTCCCATGAGTGAAAAATTTAGCTCCATAATTTTGTCGAGCTTCATTACGTCGCCAGGATTTACAAAATCTTCAGCTGAATCAATAATCATGCCGCTATCAGCGAACTCGCGTACATCACTCGTCTCCAAAATATCACCAATCTCAGGGTCATTCGTTATGACTGGGCCACTAACTCTAAATGCGACAATTTTAAGCTTCTCCGGGTCAATTATATCTGAGCTAACCCGCGCAATCGGACCACCCACATGAAGACTCAGTACTGGATAATTAACCAAACGCGAAGCATTAATTAACATGTTTTTATTATATCATATTTTTAGCGTAAAATCTCGGCGGCCCATACGCACCAATTTGTCATTCGGAAGATTGAATCGTTTATTTGTCGCATACTCACGAACAGCCTTTAGGAAATCACGTATTTGCGGACGCGTCGCAGGAATGCCAGCTTTGATTAAACCTGCGCGTAAAATCTCGATTGCTACATCATCATCCAAATCCTTAAACCACGCGCGTTTGAATACTAAATCTTCTGGAATCAAATCGTCGATTATCCCATCAATTTCTTGTGTGAGTCTCGTCTGTTTTTGCCATAATTCATACACCTCATTTTTTGTTGCGCGGGACAAATCCAATACCGCAGGGCGCAGACGATTACGCAAATAATCGTCATTTGTATTGGTCGGATCCTGACGAAACATCACGTTGTTCTCGCCAGCATATTTTAAGATATCGCGTTTATCAAAAACCTTACCAAAAGTCCTGTCAAGAAATGGACGCTTCACGCCCGGCGCATTCAGGACGGCAAGCCCACGGAAGCCTGTTCCGCGTGCGAGATTGATTACGACAGATTCCACTAAATCGTCGAGATGATGTGCAGTGTAAATCTCGCCATCTGCATCACGCGCTACTTTTCTCAAGAACTCGTAGCGTTTATTGCGCGCTTCTTCCTCGCTGACATTAGCGCCTAACTTTGCTTCGCCCTTACATATTTGTAGATGGTACTTGGCGCAAGCATCCGCCACGAAATCTGCGTCTAGTTTAGAACTCTCACGCGTACCGTGATCAAAAGTAGCCACCACGAGCTCTTCGCTCGGGAAGTTTTTTCGCATCAAATCTAACATCGCCATCGAGTCTACTCCACCCGACACTGCTAACACCTTGCGCATATCTATAAATTATATCACAATATTATTTCTTCTTGACATCCCTATCCCGCTCATGCTATGATTCAACTGTAGAGTTAGAGTTAAACAAACACTATAATCCTTAATCTCAAAGGTCATTAATGTCTAATCGCATTATTCGTCATCATAAGTCTAGCCTCACTACTCTTTTTGTTTCTTCTCTAACTATTCTCACTGCCCTTTCAATAATATTTTTATCTAGTTCTAAAGTTTCTGCCGATAGCTCTTCTGCTGTCGATATTTCTGTCACTGTTCCAGCTTCTTGTTCTATCACTACCTCTCCTGGAGCTCTTTCTACTACCATCCAACCAGGAGGAGATGGTAAGATTGGTGATAGCTACATTAAAGCCCTATGTAATGATGCCGGTGGTCTCGCCATCTACGCTATAGGCTATACCGGAGACATCCATGGTGATAACAATCTAAGACTCGAAGAATCTGGTAATACTTTAAGTTCCACTAATCTCATCCCCACAGGTGCAGCAGCATCTCCTACTAACTCACAA
>JAFWLS010000002.1 GCA_017514045.1 Candidatus Saccharimonadota bacterium
CGGACGACGACGGCCGAAGTGTTGACCTGAGTTTGCCCTTCTGATATCTAGAAGATAGTAATCCACCAAGATTCGGCGTCCACTGGCCGAATGAGTCACACTTGATGAAAGATTGTTTCCTGAAGTCTCCAAGGTCAAATACTAATACAACCGTGTCTATCATGAGTCTCCTTCATTACATCCTCGTATTTTTTAGTCACTTCTTCCTCGATGACTTTTCCCACTTCACGGTTTATGGGGTAGAATACGTCAAAATCTCGTCTGCCGACGTTCTTCGTTGGATAGACAAGGCGTAATCCGCCATTAGGCCTCGTATAAACAGCCACCGACGTACAGCGAATCGCCTTCTGAAAGGTAAAGCTCGCAAAAGCCACGAGACCGTTCTTTGGTTGAACTGGCACGATTTGAATCTCGTCAATCATCCCTACCTTCTTCCTCAGGCTCGTTCGGTCGTTTGACGATTTTCTCTCGTATGTTGATTCGGTGAAGTAAATCAAGCAACAAAAGGTCGCCTTGCGGTTCGGCAAATGCTCCTTCCTGATTTTGCTTGATTTTCTCTGTCATACCCCCATTAAACCAAGAAGATATCCGTACATTGCCGTACGGATTTAACAGGTGTCGTTTTGCTATGTTATGTGGCTATTTTTCGATTTTTCTTTCGTTCTTGAGACGTTGCAACTCTGGATTCAAACGAAGTTTGTCTCCAACTTTCGTGATTAAATCATGTGTCGTATCTGTTTCACGTCGAACTTTGAGGTTGATGTTTCGAATCAAGTCACTGAGTTTTCGCATGTTTACATGGCGTCTATGGGCGAGTTCTTTATCAGCCTTCTGCTCCCTCGTCAAATAAAAATCGTCGTGTCCAAATGTCTTCAGGTACAAATCTTCAATCTGCATATAAATCTTGAAATTCCTTGTCGCACGAATCATGTCTACAAGGAGGTTGGTCATTTTATCGCCAGCCTTGAACTCGGCAATCTTGCCGTTGATGGCGATTCTCACCGCACCAAATTCGCCTTTAGGGCTGAGTTCTACTTTCACGTTACGACCGAGTTCGTTTTGAAGTTCTTCGAGAATTACCCTCTTGATTTCTTCGTCTGTCATGGTTGTCGCCTTTTCGTCGTCGGCCACCATTTTTCTAAAATCGCCAAGTACAGCCTCTCGCTCCGAAGTCGTAAACAGGCTAAACTCGTCAACCCTGTATTCATAGTTCTGGTGAAGAGAGACTCGTAGCCAACCCTCATCGTCAGGCTCAGCGTTAACGATACTAATCTCTGTCGTTTGAACCTTGTACACAATAGCAAAAACACTTGCGTCTCCGTCTGAGACTCGTATTTCCATGTCGCCAAATAGTGTATCGTAGATAATTGTGATGGTTGGCGATTCAAGACTTGAAATCGGTTCTTGGTTGAGCATGGCAAGCCATTCCAAGGAGTCCATGATTCTCTCGCATTCTCCTGCAGATAATCCCCAGTTCGTAATGGGCTGAGTCACGCTATTACGAATCCAATGGTCGCTTCCGATATCAATAATCGGAATGGTGGTCATGATTGTTGGCCGAGAAACAGAAGAAACGTCAATCTTCGTGGCGTTTTGAACTTCAGGTTTTACATCTTCGGTTTTCATCACATTTTCATTGTTTTCTTATCTGTAATTATATCATATTTTGCGGTTTTACTCCACTACCACCATCTTCTTGAAAGCCTGAATCCTGCTGGAGTTTTCTTTTAGGACTGGTTTGATATAAGTTCGGTCGAACTCTTTCAGAAAAGTCTGAAGAAGATATATACAACTCTGCAATTCTGCCTTAGCCGTAGCGTAGTAAAGTGAATTATTTTCGATAAGTGTTTCAGCGAGAAAGAGGTCGACTTTGTCATCATGGAAGTATTTACCATACATGAAGCATTGAAGTAACATCTTGTATTCTACTATTTCTTTCCCTGCGACACTAAAACAAACCTGCATCCTTGCATTGTTTGCGGCATTCATTTCATTAATATCGTATGACCTCCAAAAAGCCTTATTGTTATCGAGATGTACTTGTATTTGTTTGTCATCTCTGTACCACGACGATACAAGACTTCGGACTGTTGGAAAATACGTTCTCTCATTCTTAAGCATAAATGGTCTCAACTCATTCAGAGAAGCAGAGAGTCGTATGTCAGTAGAGATTCCAGTGGTTTTTAATTCAGATGGAGAAGTTGTTCTTAACTTACAAGAAATACTTGAGCCTTTACTCCACCCTTTTACGATACTATGCAACCGCTCAACACGCGTACTGAACATCCATAATGTTATAAGGTCTCGGTCATTGATTCTAATTGCCTTCATAATTCTATTATACTCTCCTCGAAACGACATATAAAATAGTGACTTTTTATGATATAATTAGAAGTATTATGGAAGGTAAAACATACACGTTTATCGATTTGTTCGCTGGAATCGGAGGATTCCATATGGCTTTTCATAACGAAGGGGCTGAGTGCGTATTTGTATCAGAGTGGGATGACGCCGCTCGTCAAACATACATGGCTAATTACAAGAATATTTCCCCTGAAATCTTCAAAGAACGTGTTGGAAAAGATGGTAAAATCTCTCAAAACTTGTTCGCTGGTGACATTACAAAAGTTGAGGCCAGCGATATTCCAGATTTTGACATTCTTACTGGTGGCTTCCCCTGTCAACCATTTTCTCAGGCTGGCTTGAAGAGGGGTTTTCACGAGACACGTGGAACCTTATTCTTCGATATTGCTAGAATAATTAAAGCAAAGCAACCAAAAGCATTCTTCATCGAAAACGTGCGTGGCCTCCTGAATCATGACAACGGCAAGACCTTTGCAACTATCAAGAAGGTGATTACCGAGGATTTAGGGTATAGTTTCTTCTACAAAGTCGTGAAGGCCTCGGATTTTGGGGTTCCGCAACATCGACCAAGGCTCTACATGGTCGGCTTTAGAAACAAGAACATTGATTTTCATTTTCCTGAACCAACTGGTCTTAAAACCACGATGAGCGATGTTTTTGGTGGGAAAGTAGATAAAGAGGTAGGGTATACACTTCGAGTTGGTGGACGTGGCTCAGGAATAAATGATAGACGGAATTGGGACTCATATATTGTAGATGGCGAGGTCCGGAGACTTACTCCAAAAGAAGGTCTTCGAATGCAGGGATTCCCAGATGATTTTGTGTTTCCAGTTTCTGAGGTGCAAGCAATGAAGCAACTTGGGAACTCAGTCGCAGTTCCTGCGATTCAAGCCGTAGCAAAGGAAATGTTAAAGGAGTTAAAAAATGCAGGCGAATAAAGGTGAGTGGTCAGAATTATATGCTCTGTTGTCTATTTTTGCAAACAATAAAGTTCCAGCAGCCGATAAAAACTTAAATCCTACTGGCGACGAATATATTTTTCTTCAGGTTTTACGTGATGACACTGGCGAACGATTGATATACGACCTTGAACAAGAAGGTGTAGTTGTCATTTGTGAAAAACTAGGGCAAGCACTCAAGACCGTTTCAACTGAAGGCTTGTCTGATAAAACAAAAGCAATCTTCAAGAGAATCAAAGAAGGTGGTGACACGGCAACCTTTTCGATTCCAGAAGCAATAACCCTAATGGATGAGTTTGAACTTGAAAAAATTAAGGCGAACTCTGGCAAAAAGTCAGATATAGTGGCAATCGTAAAGGATAAAATTGCCTCCCAGCAAGAGTTGGGTTTCTCCATAAAATCTCAGGCTGGAAATCCTGCAACCTTATTGAATGCAAGTAAACAAACCAACTTTACATACAAAGTGAGCAATTTTAGTGGGGACATCGATGAAGCAAATTCCATAGATAGTAGAAGCAAGATTCGTGACCGTATCAAGTATATTCTCGACAACGGCGGTACGTTTGCTTTTACTGGACTTAGCAGCCAGACTTTTACTAAAAACTTGATGATGGTTGATACCGTCTTGCCAAATATCATGGCCGAGATTCTATTCCAGTTTTACTTGGGAAACGGCCCTGCCGTCAAAGACCTCTGCGAGATTGACGGAATTGGGAGTGAATATGGATTGGACAAGCGGAGTGTCGGTTTTAAAGTTAAGACCCTACTACGTGCTATCGCTCTCGGTATGGTTCCTAGTCAGGAGTGGGATACGTATCTCTCCACGTACGGTGGATACATCATCGTCAAGAATGACGGTGCGTTGGTATGTTATCATCTATATAATGATGACCAATTCAAAGACTACTTATTTGAAAATACAAAGTTCGAAACCCCTGATAGCAAACGGCACGAGTTTGGAAAACTTTATGAGAAGGATGGAGAACTTTACTTCGACCTCAACATCCAAATTCGCTTCATTAAGTAATTAGTACACGGCACCATAAAACGGTTCTGGTCGTTGCGGTTTATGACGTTCTTCACATAAATCCATCGGACAGACTCGCACGACACCATCAATAATGATTTCGACATGAGCCGTATCTGGATTTAGGTAGTACTCGGTATTTACGCTGTAGTCCATAGGTCTTGGATGAATCGACAAGCCCATCCATGTCCTCAAGTCTTTTTCGGCCTCAGAATGGCTCTCAGAAGCTTTAGAAGGCATTTCTGAAGCCTCATCGTAGTAGTTTGGCGAGATACTTACGTTCCTTCGGTATGTGCGGATTCCGAGTCGTTTAAGGTTTCTGATATTATCCTCGCCTCTTTTTGAGTCCTGCAAAAACCTCTTGTTAAATCCAGAATCTCGTTCTCGTTGACGTTTAATTGTTATATCGCTAAGTCCAACTTCTCGTGCCACGTGGCTCACGCATAAGCCCTTCTCCAAGAGTTCAAGGATTTTTTGTTCTACCTCTTCTGATATTTTTCTTGGTCTTGCCATAATACTCTGATTCTAACACGCCAAAGTGGCTGTATTTTTTATGGGTCTCATAGCATAAGTGGTATAAATTATAAAAATTTCGTAGAAAAAATGTAAAGGGCGAAAGTCCAGCAAAGATTGACAAAACCGACAAAATGACAAAACTTTAACAGGGGTAGAGTTGAGGGTAGGACGTAAAAATGTTATAATGTTAGCAATGAGCGAAAAACTAGATTTCAATAATTATAGCGAACAGGAACTTGTCCACGCATATAGTAGCCTACTTACTGAAATGCGTAAGCGTGGTATTATACGTTCCAAGAATGTCACTGGTGACTTAGGTGAGTTTATTGCCGTTGATTATTATTGTAAAACTAGAGGACTTCCGAAATTACAATTTGCCCCACCGTCCACAAAGAATATCGACGCAATCAGTGTAGATGGTGACAGATACTCAATCAAGACTTTGACGACGAACACTACTGGGGCGTTTTATGGAATTCCTTACGCCGCAAAAATTGAGGATGTGAAACAAGGGTTTGAGCATCTGATAATTGTAAAATTGGATGACAATTTCTCACCTGTTCTTATTCTTGAGATGGATTGGAGTACTTTTTTCAAACATAAACGCTGGCATTCGCGTATAAATGCATACAATATCGTACTCACTAAGGAGGTATTGGATGATTCAAAAATTATATTTTCTAAGGCGGAATAGTATGGACGAAGACTACGATATTGATGGTCATGATGAGGACTTGGATGATTTTGAGCCTGAATACGACCTCGATAACGAGGATGACGCAATTAGCGATGACGAAGTAGAACTCGCAGGTTCTCTTGACGGAGAGTTTGATGCTGAATATGACGCTCCGATGTATGGTGGGTATGGCTCATCCATTGACTTCGACGAACTGACAGATGAACAAAAAGACCTTTATGATAATGCATATCATGCTGGTCATGATTCTAAGTAGTTATTTTTCTTATCTTTTGAGACCTACTGGCCAGTTTCTCCATATAACTATAGTAGCGGAAGTGCGTTGGTGAAAAGAAAGTCCCCTCAGCCGAAGGGGGGTGGGTTTAGTTTTGAATTGCTATTAAATTAGACACGTGTTAAGTATCCGTAAGGCTCTAAAATCGCCACGATTGTCTCGACATTCACGGACTGAAGTGCTGCAATGTATTTATTGGGGTTGCGAATAACGTCCTTCCATCCCCAGCCAAAAATAATAAGCCCATAGGGCTTATATTTTTTGGCTCTGGGTGAGGGAAGAGAACCCTTTAGGGTTCGACCGGACGAGTTCTCATCCCCAGCCAAATATACTAAATGCTATCTTGAAGTTTTTGTATTCGCTGACCTATATGCTCGCTTTACATAATAGATAAGTGAAACTGTGGCGGCTATAGCAAGAGATACGATTGCTGCTACAGATACGCTACTATTTTGCCCTAAGCTATTAGTACCATTACCTTCGCCCGAATTTGGAGCTTTAGGGACAACAGGATTTAAGGTCTCGCTTTCTTCTAATTCTACCATCTGGCTAGACCTAAAGGCTACGCGATTTTTCTCCATAGGCGCAAAGGCCATGGCATAAATGCGGCCGTCATACCCTAATGCGATTATATTAGACAATAGAGCATCGCTGAGCCTGCGCTTGTATGGCACAAACTGGCCATCTTCAAGGACAAAGGTATCTGTTGTACCAGCAGCATGATTGGCTGGACCAACTAGTACTAGCTTATCCCCTACCGCTGCAAGGTCCATTGCAAGCTGCGGAACTACAGCTTTAATTTGATTATTAAATAGGGCATCTTCTGCTAATTTTCCAAACGCATCCGTTAATGTTTCTACGCTACCATCTGGTTTGACTAGCTGCAACACCGGCATGGAGGTCTTATTAGTATCTGTATACCCCATAACATACAGACCATCTTTAGTTGTCTGGGCAGTTTCTCCGTAAACTGGGACATTCAATGTGGCAAATGGTTCTATGGCGCCACTTTTGTAGTCATAGGTATATAACTTATCGCTTGGCCCAGGCTGAGCTTCATTCAAAGCGTAGGTGATGACTAACTGCCCATTATGTTTTTCTAGGGAAAGTGCCGTTACGCCCAATGAACCTAGCTCACTTACATCTAACTCCTCCCAATTGTTACCTGCGATATCATAGACATATCCCTTTGGCACTTCTCCATTTGTGCCGAACGCGAATATTTTCCCATCTATCTCTGCGCCCTTAGCCGTGTAAAAATCTGCTGGGATGCTTGCCATCTTTTGCCAACTGTCCGCCGCAAAATCATACCGATAGAGATAAGTCATTTTCGTGACAAAGCCCGCAGATGTTCCAGCCATTACATACATATAGCCATCATGTTCTACTGCAAAGCCATTAAGGCCATTATTGTTGAAAGATGCAATATCATCACTCTCCTCAAAATCCGGCACTAAGGATAGAGTGTTTTCATATACTTTGTCAGAGGTACTAGAGTAAAGCATCCGTTTAGTGCTTTGGCCGCCCCTTTCCACTGGTGCAGTTACAGTTACATAGAATAGGCCTTTTGGTGCTGCGCCTGCAAAGTTAATAATAATCTGGTCGTTGCTAATCACGGAATTAGTAGTGACATTTATTTCACTAGAATCATCGTATGGACCGGCTTTAGTTAGGGTAATTTTGCTGCCAGCTACGAAGTTCTTGCCTTTTAGGATAAACTGACTATCCTTTACACTAGTGTCTGTAATTACTGGTGCATATGCTGTACTATTGATCGATAGGTCAATAATGCCACCGGTCTTAGATGGAAGCTCAGTTAGGGAAATCTTGCGAACGTGTGAAAGTAGCATGGTTTTAGCTACATCCGCAGTTGGCGTACTAGTAGTATTGCCAAGTAGGACCGCTAGGGCACCCGTGGCACCTGGTGTAGACATGGATGTACCACTCATGTATTTGTAGCTCGCCGTTGCTGTTTTGTCGCCAATGCCAAGAGCATCCATGTAGAAGGTGTAATCAGACTCTACCTGGGAGCTTAGAATCATCGCCATGGTAAAATCTGTGTAATCTGTATTGTCTGGCAGATTGTAATTACAATACCCTATGCCACTTCCAGGCGATACTTCATCACAATCTATTGGCGCGGCAGTGCCCATCCCATCGGTAGTTTTAACCATGATTCCGAGACTCTTCATTTCAGAATCTGTAGTCATGGCGTAACTCTGGTCGGTAGAGAGGTAGAAGCCTAGCATTTTAGAACCAGGCCCATTTACATCAGCGCTTACATCACCTAGGCTCATCATAGTATAATAACGATATAGCGGCGCCGAATACTCGTAACTACCCGGGGTAAGTGTTAGCGCCACGGAGTGGCTGCCATCACTTACTTTTTTATCACTAAGAGATGGGGTAATAGGCACTAGGTTACCATCTAGCTCTTGCTGGACAGAGATATTAGTAAGGCTTGCCTCGTCTTCAAAGCTATTGCGATAATTATTTGAAATCGCCAAAGAGTCAAATGGCTCTTGAGCAGAACCCGTTGGTACAGTAGACATAATGTTACTGCCTGGGGCATACACATCCACAATTGTATCGCTATAGTTACTAAAATCAGAACGCTTGCCATTTTCAGTGCTAGAACCAATCACTAGCACATATGGGCTTTCGTAAACCGTGCTGGAAGGCAGTTTAAAATTAAGGTCTAGATTTTGGCTGTCGTTGCCGGCTGCAAAGAGGCTGACTGCCCCAAGCTCGCCAACTTCATTTACAATGGCCTTCATCGCTAGAGAGCCTTGCGCGCCAGACCAAGAGTTGTTGATGGCCTGAATCTTAACACCCATCTCCATCAATTTTTTAATTTGGGCATAACCCTTGATGGAGGCTATCACATCTACCTTACCTTCTGAGTTAGCATTGCGGACATCTATAATTTTGACGTTAGATGCTACCCCGCTAATCCCAAAATCATTCCACGCTGCCCCAATGATACCCGCAACATGTGTGCCATGAGCGTGTAGTTTTACATCATTGATGTTATTACATCTAAGCTCGCTACATCCAGTGGCGGCCTGTTCATCGGCCGACAAATGATAAATCTTATCCTGTAAATCAGCGTGCTGATTATCTATACCGCTATCCATCACAGCCACGATTACCTCGTGGGCCATGTTGCCACCATCTTCGTTCCAGTGTGGGATGTTCATGCCATAATCACCCATATTACCCCATTGCATATCTGTGCGGTCAGAAGCATCGGTGAGCGCACTAGTTAATTGCCCAGCGTATGGCTCTATATCAGAAGTTTCAGCGATATAGTTTGGCTCAGCAAAGACTACAGCACTGTCACCGCGCAAAGCCTCCATAATCTCACGAGTAGTCATATCATCTCGGCGGATCACTTCAATGCTAATGTCTTTGTCCGAGTTTTCATGGTTGGATAATTCAAGAGAGTCTTCTGATACGGTAGTGATTTCGTCTCCCGTGTCTGCTAATTCTTGCCCACCGAACAATCTCGTAAAAGTCAAAGATTTCTTGCTGTTATCTATTCCTACAACAACCTCACCTTCTACATAATCATCCTTTAAAAGATCTTCTATATGCTCCCCCCAACGATATTCCTGTGAGGGTGCTTCGCTTGTCGCCATGGCGCCAACTGGAATGTTTGCCCCAACTAGCCCAACAAGCACTAGCATAACCAGTGATTTAGAAAAAAATGACCTCATATGACTCTCCTTCTTTATATCTTTATTATATCATACTAGTCTGTTTTTTAATACCCACAAAAAAACCTAATCCCCCATCCCCTCATCCCCCAACTGGTACCCATCCATATATCCCGCTTCATAAGCCTCACGCGCCTCATCATCAAGCCCATCTAAATCTACGCTCATGCCACTCCCCTGAAATATTCCCGCATCATATATCCCATCACTATAGCCATCATCAAACCCAGCCGATTCTATCTCAGCCAAATCTGCCGCCGTCGGCTCCATCTCGTCAAGATTCTCCTCCTCGGAAAAATCATCAAATTCTTTATCTAAATCATCTTCCATATTTATTTAATTATACCATAAAAATATATTCTTCTTAAATCTTCTATTACTATTTCAGCACAGTATCCCGGAGGCTTTTTAAGAAGTCAATGCCCTTTAGGGCTTTACTTTTTTAAAAACGCAGGCGTGCAGAAATAGTAATAGGGGATTTAAGATGAATACTTTTTGTGATATAATAAACATAAGCATGTTTGAAAAATACAAGAAAAAGAATTTAATTCACCATCCCTTAGAAAACATCGAAGATGTCGAGGATTTTTACACCGCTATTAACCGCAGCCATCTCACTAAAATGCTCTCCGAAGATCGCCCCTATACCTACTGGACTATCGAGCTATACGACAAAGCCAACGGTATCCGTGGCGGCGGCGGTCTCGGCGTCCTTGCCGCAGATACTAGACGCGTTGCCGAGCGACTAGATGTCCCGCTCACCCTTATCACCCCGTTTTACCCTTCCGAGCAGCATCAAACTTACAAAGATTTTCATAACGGCGAATATCACGAAAAAGTTAATTACGCTAATTATGGCTACACCTTCCTCGACACTGTCAATATCCGCGCCAACGGCGAAATTTGCACTCTAGACGTCATTGAAAAGATTCTTGGCAGCACTCGCATCCTTTGTATCAC
>JAFWLS010000015.1 GCA_017514045.1 Candidatus Saccharimonadota bacterium
AGCGGTAGCAAGACCACGGTTCATGAGTGAGATGGCACCAACTGCAGCTAGGCCAAACACGCCCACTGCGAACATGACTTCAATCAGTGTATCTCCCTTACGAAAAGAATGCCCAAAGTGGTTAAGCATATGCTTATTATAACATATGAAACATAAGTTTGGGTAGAAGGATTATCTATGATATAATGTTTTCATTGGGCGAATGGCGGAATTGGTAGACGCGCCAGACTCAAAATCTAGTTCCAGTAATGGAGTGTGGGTTCGATTCCCACTTCGCCCACCAAGTTCAAGAAAGAATGCTGAAAGGCATCTTTTTTTCGCGGGTTTTGTTATTTCTTTTTTGTTCTATACTCAAGCTGGCCGGCCATGAGAAGAAGTATAGATAAAAAGGAGATGAGATAAATTGGATCGAGAGTCTTAGCGACGATACTGTAGATGATGTATGATATGTGGATTATGGCGACGATTAAGGTTGCGACGAAGAAGTAGGTTCGGTCTTGTTTAATTCTCATTGTTTTTCCTTTGTGTTAATTTGGCGTGTCAATTGTATCATGATTAAGTACTCATTACCAATAACGCATCAAGTAGCTTTTATATTGATTCTATATTTGTTATTCATCTCTTCCTAGCAAATTCAGGAAAGGCTGTCGTTTGGTTTTTCGGGTTGTGCGTGGCTGAATGATGACTACATGTTCGGCTATCGCGCCACGCAGCGGACAGAATAACCTTGGCCACGATTGAGACCGTAGGAAGAGTTGAGATAACCATCGTTGCTGCTACTGGTAAGAGCATATACAGCATAGATGTAGTCCGAATCCTTAACAACTGACGACAAGTAATTGAAGTAAAGTCCAACGGCATGGGGGGTCTGGCCCATCATGGGAATGGGAACCAGATCGCCTGCGGGCGTGAGGTAGATTGGGGCGGTCCAGATGGCGTCGTTGCCAGAAGCGGAGTTATTGGTAAAGCCATAACTAGCAAAGAGTTTAGCATAGCTACGGTCGGTAGAACTATCGCCATCCTTTGGTAAACCCCAACCAGCCGGGCAGATAGACTGAGTGACGACTGTGCCATCTGTGGTATAGCCGATACTATCGTTCATAGCAACAGCAGCGGTCCAGTTATAGTAATTACCGAGATGGTAGTGAGGGTCACTGGTGGAGGGATCGGAGGAAATGGCATTGTTTTCCGTTACGCCGGTCCAGTACAAGTCGCCCGGGTCACCAGATTCTGGATCGGTATACTCAAAACTCCAATCCCATGTGCCCTCGTCGTTAGTATGCGTAGAAATGCTCGGCGTCCAGTTGGCTGGGATGTCGGTGTCTGTAGGAGTGTAGGTCTTTGTTGAATCAATATTAAAGTCTAAATTCTGAGTCATCCAGAGGTTACCATCGGCGAGACGAGCGACAAGATAAGACTTCTCGTCGCGGCGGTCGATAGCAGTAACTTCTTGCCCTGCCGTAATGGATGGGCCCCAAGTAGCAACATCTTGCATGTAATATGTAGACGTGGCTTCTGGATCACTAGAGAGTGTATCTGGTGCAAATGTGGCCGGCTCACCAGTCTGATCATTGTAGGTCAGGACATTCGGATGAATGAGTAAGAACTTTACTTTGCCGACATAAGTACCAGCTGGTTGAGTCATATCGACATGAGCGTTAAAGTCGGTAGTAAACTTAGCACCAGTAGCACCAGCACCAAGGTCAGTAATAGTATTACGATAAGCTACTTTAGTATACTGATCAGGAATAGGTTGAGCAGTGTTATTAAATGTATTAACTATAGTAGGAGCATAAGTACCGGTAACACCTTTGATGGTCATATTCCATCTGGAGGCGGCGGAAGTACTAGCAGGAATGTTGTAAGCAGTCTCATTGATAGTAGCAGTGAGATTATTATTGCCATAGGAATCATTAGTGTAGCCTACTACGTAAACGGCTAGACCGGAAGGATCATTACATATGGAGGTAACGGTGCTAGTACCAATGAGAACACTATTGCCAGGAATAACACTAGTAGAGAAATTAGTACCAGCAATAGAAAGAGAACAGGCCGCGGTAATGTTTACGGATGCATTCATATTGCCTGTGTTTGCAGCAAAAACATGAGAAGAGAGTAAGAGCCCAGAAAGAATGGAAAGCATGGTCGAAATAAACACAAAAAGGCTCATAGTAGATTTGGGTTTATTATAATTACGCATTAATACCTCTCTATTATAGATTTATATTTGATATGACTCTACTAATATCATTTTACCTTATGCATTATGGGTTGGGAAGACTTGATTTATAATATATTTGTGTTATTGCTATACTAGTATTTTTTGTAGATTATGTTATAATATAGATTAGATAATCATCGGGTTTTACCTAGGATTATGTACTTTAAGGAGGTGGATTATATGAGGCCCAAGAACTTGAGCTTGGTTGCGAGTCCGATTGAACATGAGGACGGACGAGCTCGTCACTGTTGGACATTCGTGCTGATGTCTCTTACCGAAGCGCAAAATATTCATGTGTATCCCGTTGAACCGAGTTATCTTTACGATGGTGCTTTTCGGTGTAGAGGCATTGTTGTTTTGACTCCCAAACAAATCGACGATGGCTATCTTTATGATCTTTATGCTATTGATAAAAAGTTAAGTCCAATAATTCACGAGATAGTTAATAAGTTGATTAATTATGCTTCTCATCCGTCCATGAGGAAGTCGATGTATGCATTTGCCGATTATATTCGGCTATGACTGTATCTATTCTCTATCACCGCCCTTCAGGGCGGTTTTTCTATAGTAAAAGACGCCCCTTTTGGGGCGTAGTTTATATAGGATTTTTTATTCTTTTTAGCAATTTACTTATCTGTTCTTTGTCCACTTTATCCCCTCGTAGGAAACGCTTGATTAGTCTTTGTTCTTTTTTTGTGATGCCGCAGGCCTTCAAAAATGTTCTTTCGATTTGTTTTCGCTTTTTCATTGGAACATCTAGAGAAAATCCGGGTTCCGCATATGCGATTTTGTTTGAGAAGCGAACATTTATTTCCAATGGCTCAACGAGGGCTTTGTGTGATTCTATACCTTTAGGATAGTCGTTCACGCTGATATGCCTCCTTCTGCATCGTCGTCTATGATTGGAAGATTGCAGGCTTTTTTTGAAAGCATTGCTAAGTAATTTCTTTACATCTTCTGGGATTGCGAAAGTAAAGCCGGTCTCTATCTTGACTGGTATCTTTGATGACGAAACTTCGATCGAATGCGGTTTAACTCCTAGGGCGAGGTGCGTGTAAATTCCTGAATGAATTCTTGCCGACATTTTATCTCTTCCCTTCTAAAATAATCCTATTTTGAAATGTACATCTTTTAGGATGATATATATTATAGCAGACCTGCTAAAAATCTTTAAACTTGACCATTTTAGAGAAATATGGTATAATGAAAAGATAGTATCTTCTCTTGAGAAGAAATGTACTTTTAAAGGAGGAAAGATAGGATGTCCGAAGAACTGAAGCTGGCAGCTCTGCCAATTCCGTTCGAAAGCCCTAGTGAGGGTTTGTGCCACTATATATTCCTGATCGTCGAGCAGTCGGAAGCTATGAAGACCGCCAACGATGACGAGATCTGTAAGCCTAGTGCGATTTATCCGCTTAACATTCTCGCGATTTTTACTGCAAGGGCGTTTAAGCCTAGATTCTTAGGCGAAAGACAGCATACTCCTGAATTTGAGATTAACAACTCAGAATCGTGCGCCGAGTTGTCGCACGAGAGACGGAGCAATATTGCGCAGGAACTGAAGAACTATCTCTTTTGGTCTGCTTGCATGTCCAGCAATGGGGAATATAAGCCAATTAACCGTCCATTCGAAATGATGGGTAAGTTTATCTATCTGAAATCTTAATTATCACAGTACCGCCCCTATTGGGGCGGTTTTTATTGTAGCTTTTTATGATTTATTGCGCTATGCAACGAACAGCAGCGCCAGTTCCGCGATACACCGATTCGCTGCTGACATGAGAAGAGCTGATGTTAAGGTCGTCCATATTTTCATTACTGTCGGCGCTAGAAGCCCAGTAGAGGCTAAAGAGTCCGCTAGGGTAACCGCTAGGGTAACTAGCGTCTTCGTCGTTATAGTAGAATCCGCTGTTTGCGAAGCCAAGGTCACGCTGAATAGATATAAAGCCGCCAGTGTTCCATTGATGTTGGTCAAAGTCATATATATTGTAGGATTCAATTACGGCTTTGGACTCATCAAAATTGCTATGCATACCCTTGGGGAGTCGCCACCCGGCTGGGCAGAGGTCAGAGGTAGCATCAGTGCCTGGGCCATCGTTATCGTAAGCATATGTACCAGCAGAGGCGGCAGCGTAGCTATAGAGGGTCCCGTATTTATTGTCATATGGGTCAGTGTCAGATCCGGCTGGAATATTTGACGATGTGATGTGAAACATGGTCGGGTTGGTAATCAAAGGGATGCCACTCCAGATACTTGGCAGAACATACCAGCTATTAAACGTGGTAGTCGTAATTGGTGAGACGCCAGAGGCTAGATGAGTGTTGGTGGAGTCAAGCTGTGTGACGCCGCTTGCGAATGCTTGTGCCCCTAAATTAAGATTGCTCATCCAACAAGCAGATTGCGAACCGTCAGCGGTCATTTTGAGCTTCCTGACGGTGTAGGTTTGATTATCACGGGTGTCGATTAGGGTTCCGATTTGCCCAATATCTACTGCATTGCATATAGTGCTTGTCATATCTTGGAGGGCATAATATCCATTAACCTTGGTTTTATTGGCGCCCTCATAAGCCATATCGAATGTTGTCGGGAGCGTAGTCGGCTGAACCGTATCTGGCTCTCCGGTCTGATCATCATAGGTAAGGACATTTGGATGTACCAGTAAGAACTTAACCTTCGCAGTATAGGTACCAGCAGCCTGAGTATGATCAACGTAGACATTGAAAGTGGCACGGAAATTAGCTCCAGTAGCATTATCGCCTAGATCCGTTGCAGTGTTACGATAAGCTACTTTGGTATACGTAGTAGGAACAGCATGAGCCGTATCGAAGCTATTAGCTATTGTTGGAACATAGTCTCCAGCTATGGGAGATAGAATCATATTCCATTGAGAAGTGGTAGGGTTAGCTACGTTGTCGGAAGGGATAGTGTAGGTATTATTGTTTACCGTAGCAACAAAATCATTATTGCCATAGGTATCGTTAGTATAGCCTACAGCATAGACAGCTAGACCAGCTGGGTCATTACAAACAGCTTTGATGTCGCTATAGCCGATAGTGGCAGCATTGCCTGGAGTAATATCTATAGCGTGTTCATCTGGATCGACGGTAAGGGAGCAAATAGCTGGGACATTGACGGAGACGTTGGCAATACCAGATGTATTATTATCTGCGTAGATGTGGGAAGCGGAGAGCAAGAGCCCAGAAAAAGCAGTGAAACAGATTAAAGCTCCTACAAAATACATAGGAGTGAACTTTGACTTATTAGTATTACGCATTAACACCTCTCATTGTTAAGTGATTGTATGGCTATTTTTAACCCTAACTCTACAAGTAACATTTTACCTTATGCGTAATGGGTTGCCAATACTTGATATTTATATTGTTTATGTCTTAATTTATGAAAAGGCGCCCCTAAGGGCGCTGAGGGTGAATAGGATTATTCTTTGGCTCTTTTATGAAATAAGTGCAGAATGCTACGAGAGAACCTTTTGGTCTGGTTGGCTTTGTTTTCTTTTTTGACAGAGTCGCTAGTTCCAGTTAGCGTGATATGGTCTTGTGATTTGGCCTGACACCCTTCTATAAAGATGCGCGTGAGTTTCTCTCGTTGTTCTGGAGGAACTTCAAAGCTAAATCCTGGCTCTGTGCGCGTCGGCGGGCCATTGATGCTGCAGAGATTGATTTCTGATGGCTCAACCATACTTCTATTTGTTCGTACACCATCCAAACTTGTCGACATAAGATCGACCCCCGTTGTTATATTCTGTAGCGATATTTTCCAATAGCGAAGTCATAGAGATCAAACGCGTAAGAAGTACCGATTTCGTCGCCAGGTCCGAGTCGGCAGTCAGGCTCGCCCCAATCAATGAAGCGATGGGGCTCTTCGTCGGCTCTGGCTAAGACGCAGAAGATTCGCCTCATTTCTCTTCTATCTATGGTATAGTGTAACATTGAGACAGGATGGATTATGCTTTGGTTCTTCATATATACTCGCCCCCGTTTCTCGAATAATCCTATTATTAATGTGCAGGATTATATTATAGCATAAAGTCTATTAAAAGCAAAAATGACCTCTCGCAGGTCATTTTGCTATATATTGTTAAAAACCGAAGTCGGTGGATTCTTGGAGAAGGGCTGGATAGAAGCCATGGGCATTGAATTCCGGTTCGGTAGTAAAATCGAGGAAGTCAAAGCTAGAGATGTTGAGCTTTTCTTTGATGAGCGCTTCGGCGTTTGATATAGTTAGAATTTTATCGCCAAACTCAAACTTGTGCCAAGCAAGGCGTTGGAGCTCTTCAATGGAAGATTTGAGAGCATCGGCTTGAATTTGAGTATAGTAACGAAGACGTTCTAGCTGGTCTGGTCTTAGATTATGCGATTCAGAGTCTGAGGTTTCGAAATGCATGAGGCTTGGGCGAAGCTCTTTGGCTAGAGATAAGATAGAGCTCGAGAAAGTCATACGGTCGTCTTTTTCCCATGCAACGAGGATTTCGGCGAGTAGGTGAAGAATAGTCTTTTTCTGCTCGTTTTCGTAATAGATTAAACGGCGGTTTTCTTCTTCAGATAAGCCCAAATCACCAAGAGATAGACGCGTGGAATTCCAAAGCGTTTGCCAAGATGAGTAAAATGTGGTAATAATCTCTAAGGCTTCAGCGCGCTGAATCTCCCAAAAAGGGGTCTCAGAAGGCGTTGTGTCTTCGATTTCGTCGAATTTAATAGAGAATGATTTTGGCTTTCTAAATAAAAAATGAGGCATAATTGCCTCCGCTTGTAAAATGTTTACCCTTTAATTATACCAATTTTCATCGCTAATGTCAAGTATTATATGCGAAAGCATCTAATTCCCTTTTCGCGACGGGAGTTTCGCCGCGATCGTGAAAATAACCTTAATAGCCTATTTCTTCCGTGCGGAGACAAGCTCGTACTCAGAAATGGTATCAAGGTTATTTTTACTGTCGGTCTCAACTCTTTATTGTCGCGAGAAAGAGAATTAGCTGCTTTCCTCTCAGTAAAGAAACGCCCCACGTTGGTGGGGCTGTTTCTATTAACGCTTACTGAACTGTTCTTTCTTGCGAGCAGAGCGAAGACCGTATTTCTTCCTCTCCTTTTCGCGTGGATCGCGTTTGACGAATCCAGCTTTTTTGAGGACAGGGCGAAGATCTGGAGCTTCGATTTGCAGAGCTTTAGAAATAGCTAGTTTGATAGCGTCGACTTGGCCGGCAAGACCACCACCGATCACGCGTACAGAAATGTCGTACTCTTTTTGCTTCTGAGTGAGAGCAAGCGGATCAGTGATTTCAGCGAGCATACTCTTGTTACCAGAGAAGTATTCAAGAGCTGGTTTGCCGTTGATGGTGATTTCGCCTTTGCCTTTGTAAAGACGGGCGCGGGCGGAAGCAGCTTTGCGGCGACCGAGGCCATAGATGTATTTCTTATCAGCCATTATTTAATCTCCTTTGGGGTTTGTGCTGTATGATCATGCTCGGCGCCAGCAAAGATGCGGAGGCGACCAAGACGATCGGCAGATAGTTTATTCTTCGGGAGCATTCCCTTGACTGCTTCGCGAATAGCGAGAGACGGGTCTTTGGCAATGACTTCTTCTAGGCTAAGCTCGGTGAGGCCACCTGGGAAGCCAGAGTGGCGATAGTATTTCTTGTCGCCTAACTTGGTGCCGGTGACTTTGAGGTCTTTGGCATTGATGACGACGACATAATCACCATTGTCGATGTGAGGAGTAAAGGTAACTTTGCTCTTCCCCATCAATTTGTCGGCAATTTTGACGGCGAGTTTGCCGAGAGGCATGGTGGAAGCATCAATCAACCACCACTCGCGGGAAATCTCGGAAGATTTCTGAGAATAGGTTTTCATTATTTATCCCCTTTCTTCTTGTCGGCTTTCTCTTCGACGGTAGTGTCGATGGCGTCGACGAAGGAAATAGTACCCATCTCGGCATGGTCGCCCTTGCGATAACCGGCATGCTCAATTTTGAGGTAGCCAGAGTTGCGCTTGATTTGTGGGACGATGACGTCGATAAGGAGGTCAGCGGTCTCGATATCATCAAGGCGGGCAATCACGAGGCGACGAGAAGCGAGAGTATTCTTCTTAGCAAGAGTAATTAGCTTCTCGGTATCGCGACGGATTTCCTTAGCGCGAGCTAGGGTAGTAGTGATAGATTGGTATTTGATCAGGGAGCACATGAGCCCACGAACTAGTGCTGTAGCCTGGTCGGTTTTGCGGCCAAATTTGCGGCCTTTATATCCGTGGCGGTGCATTATTTTCTGAACTCCGTTATTTTTTCTTGAACTTCCTCGAGTGCTTTAGTACCGAAACCTTTGAGATCTTTGAGCTGAGCATCGGTGAGACCGATAAGTTGGCTCAAATTCTTGATCCCGTTATTGGTAAGGGCATTAGCAGTGCGAGCGGAAAGACCTAGCTCCTCGATTGGCAGAAGTAGACCAGTATTGTCTTCTTCGGTATCACAACCAGGCACTGGCGCGTTTTCGACCTTGGTCGAGCCAGCAAGAGCTTGGTATTGATTAACTAGAATAGCAGCAGCTTCCTCGAAAGCATCTTTTGGAGTGATGGTACCATCGGTGTCGATGGTGAGAGTAAGCTGTTGAAGGTTGGTATCGCGACCGACGCGAGTGTTCTCGACTTTGTAGCGGACGCGAAGGACTGGCGTAAAGACGGCATCGAGAGCGATCATGTCGCTGTGAATGCGATCTTTGCTGGATTCGTCAATAGTGAGGTAACCACGACCAGTCTCGATGACGAAATTCATCTTGAGGGTGTAATTTGGATCATCGATGTGGCAGATGACTTGATTTGGGTTACCAAGTTCGACATCGGCTGGAAGTTTGATGTCAGCTGCGGTAACGCGTTTGTCACCATCTTTTGCGTGTTGTTCGCTACCCTTGATAACAAGGGAAGCTTCAACTGGCGCATCACTATGCGATTTGAGACGAATAGTCTTAAGATTTAGCATGATGTCGACGACATCTTCACGAATGCCTGGAATAGCGGTGAATTCGTGAGTGGTTCCTTCGATAGAGAAGGAAGTGATGGCGGCACCTTTGATGCTGGAGAGGAGAACGCGGCGAAGAGAGTTGCCGAGAGTGTTGCCGTATCCGTAGTAAAGAGGGCGGATTACAAATTCAGCACTGTTCTCGCCAAGTTCTTTAACTTCTGCAAGCATTGCATCGTTGATAGCTTTTGTTGTCATAGGTTTTCTCTCCTTATCCTTAGCGTGAGTAGAACTCGACGATTAATTGTTCGTTAATGCCCACCTCAGCTTCTTCGCGCTTTGGCAAACCAGTAACTTCGATTTTAAGTTTTTTGGTATCGGCTTTCATCCAGGAAAGTGGCTGGGCCATGCCCTCGATAGATTTGAAATAATCTGATTTTTGGGACTTTGGACGTACTTCAAGTACATCACCAGGATTCAAACGAATAGATGGGATGTTGATACGCTTACCGTTTAGGATGAAATGTCCGTGGGAGACTAGCTGGCGAGCTTGGCGGCGAGTAGTCGCGAAGCCTGCGCGGTAGACAATATTGTCAGCGCGGCGCTCGAGGAACTGGAGAAGATTTTCACCAGTAAGTCCTTCAGCGCGAGTAGCTTCTTTCATAAGCTTAGCAAACTGTTTCTCGAGGAGTCCGTACATGCGGCGGACTTTTTGCTTTTCACGAAGTTGGACGAGGTAGAGGCTTTGGGAACGAGAGCGTTGCCCAGAGTGCTCACCAGGAATTCCGTTTTTCTTGGCCATAACCTTGGCGGACTTTGGCGCAAGTGCATAACCTTCGCGGCGGCTTTGTTTGACAATTGGAGAATTATCGCGAGCCATTACGGTTTCCTTTCTCCCTTAGGTCGCACACCACCGTGAGCGATTGGGGTTATATCAGTGATACTGTTGATTTTGATGCCGAGAGAGCTGACGGCGCGAATGGCGCTGTCGCGGCCGAGGCCGATACCCTTAACGAAAACGTCGACGGAAGAAAGACCATGATCTTTCTTTGCAATGTCGAGAGCTTTTTCGGCGGCAATTTGTGCAGCGTAGGCAGTGCCCTTCTTGGAGCCACGGAAACCGTTGGCACCGGCACTAGAACTCGTAAGGATTTCGCCTTTGTTGTCGCTGACGCTGATAATAGTATTGTTGAAGGTTGCTTGGATATGGACTTGGCCAGATTGGACAATTCTTTTACCCTTTTTAGCCTTCGACTTGGTGGTAGTGGCTTGAGCTTCTGCCACAGGAGCTTCGATTGGGTTTTTAACTTCTTCAGACATAATCTACTCCTAAGTTTTGCTCGCTGCTTTAGGTTGCGTTCCACCGACAGCAATAGCTTTACCCTTGCGAGTACGCGCGTTCGTGCGGGTACGCTGACCGTTCACCGGAAGACCGGCTTTGTGGCGCAAACCTTTGTAAGAATTAATGTCTTTAAGACGTTTGATATTGTTGGTCACGAGGCGTTTCAAATCACCCTCAACAGAATACTTCGTAGCGATAATATCGTTGAGTTTTTGTTCTTCAGCCTCGGTGAGATCTTTCACCCGAGTGGTAGGCGCAATCTTCGCCTCCGCAAGGATGGCTTTGGAGGTTGTCGGTCCTATACCGTAGATGTAAGTCAGAGCGGTTTCGACTTGCTTCTCGGAAGGGATGACAACGCTAGCAATTCGTGCCATGCTTAACCCTGCCTTTGTTTATTCTTAGGTTTTTTCTTGTTGATAACACGTAGTACACCTTTGCGGCGAACAATAATGTCATCTGGGGAGATTTTTTTAACACTGGCGCGTACTTTCATAGTGTAAAAAATTCCTTTCTTTAAGGTTTATATATGTAATTCTCGCCCCGTGTAAGCGCGAGTTACCGGCGGAAGCTGATTCTGCCCTTTGTAAGATCGTAAGGGGTTAACTCAACATCGACCGTATCACCAGGCACAAGGCGGATAAAGTTTTTGCGCATTTTACCGCTCATGTGCGCAATGATAATATGACCATTCTCAAGCTCTACCCGAAATTGGGCATTAGGCAACGCCTCAACGACCTTGCCTGTGAGTTTAATCACTTCTTTCTGACTAGCCATAAATTACTAGAACATCATATCAAAAAAAATGGAAATAGTCAACAGTTTTTATCTATTATTTTACTAAAACAGCATGAGTGAATTGTCGATGGTCGTAGGTTTGGTAAGTTTGATTCCATCCGCCGATACAAGAGATGAGAGTGATAGCTTCAGAGCCAGGTACGGGAGAGACAAACGCCTTTGACATGTACTGATCCGCTTCTGCCAGCGGAACATTCTTATTCTCTACGACTTGATAAGTAAATTTTTCGCCGTCGCCGCGCTCAATAACGATTAAATCACCAGGATATAGCTGATTGAGATATTTAAAGATACCCGCAACGCCTGGGCCACCATTGTGCCCGTCGATAACCATTACTCCGCCAGTACCGGGTTTATCAGAACGATTGTACCATCCGGCATCAAAAATGTTATATGGAGTATCGATAGCTCCGTCTTTGGTTAGACCCATGGAAAGAACACGCGCATTATGGATACCAAGCTTTTCTATAGAAAGATATCTTGGTTCGTCCGGAGCGACAATATGCTCAGCGCGTTGGGTTTCGGTGACTTCAGTTTCATCTACTTCGATAGTTTCAGTGACAGCATCCGGATCGACATTAATGATTGGGGCGCGTTCACTGCCCTCCTTTTCGCTATAATAACTGTATTCCCAAATAGCTGTCTTGATACAGAATAAAGCCAGCGCGCCTAGTATTAGGGCTAGGATTATATTGCCGACAATAGTTTTGGTATGGTTGAGTTTAAGATCAGGACTATCAAAAGACTTATCGTCTAATCTAGGCTCAATGTTTTGGCGTTTCGATTTTTTACTATTTTTTTTCATGCCACCCTTTCAAACTTAATTTGCTGCCGCCTTAGCCTTGGTTTTCTTGATGCGTTTGAGAAGCTTGCGTTTGGGGGCTTCTTTGCCGTAGTCGTCGTAGGTGACCATGAGTGCGCGCGAATCAATGGCGCGGAGATTTTCAAGCGAAATAGTGACAATGAGGAGAAGTCCGGTGCCAGAAATGGAAAGACCGGCAGGGACGCCTTGTAGGACTATGAAAATGTAGTCCGTAATAAATGGCAGCATGGCAACAAAACCTAGAGAAAGAGCTCCGAAGAGATTGAGTCGTCTGACGATTCTTTCCAAATAGTCGGCAGTTTGAAGACCTGGACGAACGCCTTCAATGAAGCCACCTTGTTTCTGAAGATTGTCGGCGATTTCTTTGGTATTGAAGTTGACGCTAGAATAGAAGTAGGTGAACATGACGATGAGTAGGAAGAGGGCGACCGGATAAATGAACCATTTCCAAGTGATGCCTAGAGGATAAAGTTCGGCGAAGTTGTTGGCGTTTGGCGCGGTGAAGATGGATACAAGTTGTTGTCCGAGGGTAGAATCAGCGTTGTTTGTAAGGATAACTTGACCAATAAGGGCCGGAAGCGAGAGGAAAGCCGTAGCGAAAATAACTGGGATGACGCCAGCAGAGATGAGTTTGAGCGGCAAGATCGAACGAATGTCGCCATAGGCAGAATTGCCATGGACGCGCTTGGCATAGTTAATAGTCAGAACGCGCTGTGCTTCGTTTAATTTTGTGAGGAAGTAGATAACGACAATAATGGCAATGACGAACCCTAAGGTTATCCAGAAAGTCGTAGGGTTGACCGGAAGGTTAAACCAGCCGAAGAGGCTTAATGTTCCCTGCTCGGTATTGGTGAGATTGGTCCAGAAAGTAGCAAGTGTCTGCGGAAGAGACGAGACGATTGATGCAAGAATGAGTGTGGAGATACCGTTGCCGATTCCCTGTTCGGTCATAAGTTCGCCGAGCCACATGAGGATTATAGAGCCTGCAACCATGGAAATAATAGCTATGGTCCATTGCATGGCAGTAAGATCTGGAGTGATGGCAGTAGCTGAGGCTAGGACATTTTGGTTAAGAATATAAATATAGGCAACGGATTGGATAATAGCCAGAGGTACGGCTAACATGCGAGTCCATTGATTGATTTTCTTGCGGCCGACTTCGCCATCTTCAGAGATTTCTTCGAGTGACGGAATAGCCTTAGTAAGAAGTTGAATGACGATTGATGCGGTGATGTATGGTGAGATACCTACGAGAATGATAGAGAAGTTGGTTAGGCCACCACCGGATATCATGTTGATGAAAGAGCCAAAGTTAGTCGAGTTAATGAGATTGTGTACGGCTTCGCGGAAAGTGTTTACTTCGCCGAGCGGCAAAGGAATATGCGCAAGAAAGCGATAGACGAACAAAATACCAACAATGATTAGGAATTTCTTCAGCATATCTTTGTTCTTTAGAGATTTGAAAATAGTTTTGAAATGCATCGTGGACCTCAACTAGAATTTACTCTATCTAATATAACATATATTTCCCAAAAAAATAACCCCTAAGTGGGGTTATTTTCTTGCATATATTATATATGACTATTTGTCTTCTTTTTTGGCGCGCATCGGTACAGCAACTTTTTTGAAGCTTCCACCGGCTTTTTTGATGGCCTCAATGGCGGATTTGCTAGCAAATTGAGTTTCGAGGGCGATATTTGATTTGAATTCGCCACGAGAGATGACTTTGACCTTGACGTATGGGCTAGAAATGAAGCTTTTTTCGGCGAGGACAAAGTTGTCGATGTTGCCTTTTAGACCATTAAGGGTATCGGTGTAGACTACCTCAGCTTTACTGTGTAAGGTCTTGAAACCTTTGAGCTTTGGAATAGCCTGCATGATAGCGCGTTGACCGCCCATGAATCCGGCTGGCATCTTACGATGGCCAGTGCGGGCTTTTTGGCCTTTGGTGCCACGACCGGCGGTCTTACCTTGGCCGGCAGAGATACCGCGACCCTTACGGGATGGACGAGTATTCTTATTTACAGTTAGTTCATTATACTTCATGATTATTTCTCCTTCTTTGCCGCAGCTTTTTTGGCAACGGTTTTCTTAGGAGCTGCTTTGGTAGCTTTGGAAGCTGTAGTTTTCTTAGCGGCTGGCTTTTTGGCCGGGGCTTTGGCAGCTGGCTCGTCTGCTACTTTTTCGGTCTTAGGAGCGGCTGGCTTCACTGCTTTAGATTCGGTTTTGACAGCCTTAGGCTCACTAGCTTTAAGAGCGGTAGTAGTCCACTCTTTGCGTGGGGTCTGTTGGCGGAGACCTTCTAGAACGGCATAGGCGATATTGACTTTGTTCGTGGAGCCGAGGCTTTTAGAGATCAAGTTTTTGACGCCTGTGAGGCCGATAATAGAACGGACGACACCACCAGCGATAATACCGGTACCAGGAGCGGCTGGCTTCATGAGAACATTGGCGCCAGTAACTTTGGTTTCGACTTCGTGGCAGAGTGTTTCGCCATCCATGTGGAAGGTGACCATGTTTTTCTTGGCTTTGGTGGTAGCTTTTTGAACAGCGGAAGTAACGTCATTGCCTTTGGCGACGGCGACACCGATTTTGTTCTTGTGATTACCAACAGCTACGAGAGCTTTGAAGCGCATGCGGCGACCGCCAGCAACTGTACGAGAAACACGATAAATATGAATCGTGGTCTCATCGAATTCCTTTGGTGCGTCGTTAGCGCGAACGCGGTCACGGCGGTTGCTACGATTCATACGGCGACCAGAAATGTCGCGAACTTGTCGGGTAGCGGCCATTTTGTCGCTCATTTTGAGCGTGCCGGACTGGTTGATGACTTTGGCTTTGTTGTCTTTAGATTCGGGCATAATTAAAACTCCAATCCCTCTTTTCTGGCAGCTTCAGCAAGAGCTGACATACGACCAGCATAAAGTTTAGAACCGCGATCAAAGACGGCTTTTTTGATGCCGGCTTTTTTGGCCTTTTTGCCGATTTCTTCGCCAACTTTGGCGCAGAGCTCGGTTTTGGTGCCTTTAAGCTTGCTGCCAACAGTAGTGGCGTAAGCAAGTGTAGCGCCTTTATCATCGTCGATGAGTTGAGCGGTAACGTGTTGATTGCTGATATTGACGCTTAGACGTGGGCGCTCTTTGGTGCCGTGAATCTTAGCGCGGGTGCGATTAGCGCGGAAAATAGCTTTCATAATTATTTCTTTCCTGCCTTTCCAGCCTTGCGGAGAATGTGTTCATCCACATACTTAATACCTTTGCCTTTGTATGGTTCAGGTTTCTTAAGGGCGCGAATTTCTGCAGCGCACTGACCGACTTTTTGCTTGTCGATGCCAGTAACGATGATATTCATCTTGTCGACTTTAAGATCGACGCCCTCTGGGGCTGTATATTTAACAGTGTGAGAAAAGCCTAGGGCCATCTCAATTTGTTTGCCACCACCTTGTAGGCGGAAGCCGACGCCGTTGACTTCGAGTTCTTTCTTGAAGCCTTGAGTGACGCCAATAACTGCGTTGTTGAGGAGAGCGCGTTGTAGACCATGCCATGCACGAGATTCTGGCTCGTCATCCTTGCGGGTCACAACAATTCTGTCACCTTCGACAGCAGTTTTCGTATTTTGTTGAACCGGAACATTGAGCGAACCCTTAGGTCCAGCGACAGTAATCTCTTTGTCGCCGACCGTAATTGTCACTCCTGCCGGAACCACGATAGGTTGTTTTCCGATACGACTCATTTGTTTCCTTATTGTTAATAATATCTCGCGTATTTTATCATATCTTAAGTTATTTTTCAAGAGGAAAAAGAAAAAGGGAGCCATGGTGGCTCCCAGGAACAATTTGTTGCGCGTCAGATGGTGTAGAACTCGACATATGTGCCGGTTTGGGTTTGCGCATCGTAATAGCCTCGACAAGTGTGCGTCATATTGATGCGTGCGTCCACAACGGAACCCCATCCACTGAAAGTGAAGGCGTGGGCGCTGCCCGTTTCGCGCTGAATCATGTCAAACACTACTTGGCGTTTTTCTTTGCAGGATTCGTCGTTCGAAGCCGTAATATCGAAGTCGTGAGCTTTTTTATTGAGGTGGTCGTTTACGGTAGAACAAGCTTCGACTAAAGCTTCTTTGCTGGGGCCAGCTGTAATTTTCCATTCACGTGTACGCATATAGGCGCCTCCTTAAAGATCTTGCCCGAAGGCAGTGTGTCTAGGTAGACTAGATAGTTCTATTATGGCATAAAAGGAATAAAATGTCAATGTGCACTAGGGGCGGGGAGAAGACGAGTTTGGTATTAGGGTATAAAAAAGCCCCGGTATTGCCGGGGCAAAAACAGTAATTAGCCTCTTAGCTCTGTTACGTTGAAAGTACCCACGCCTGTCTCTGCGTTGTATTCGCCCCAGGCAAATAAAGGCTTGCCGGCGCGTGCACGAGCGCGGTAAATGACTCCAGTTACATTGAAGTGGTTGGGAGATTCATCTGTGTACTGAATGATATCGGGCTTGAAGTCTACGACGTATGGTATCTCATTGGGATTATCGCGGAGCTGGAACTGGCATTCATATTCGACGGTCTCGTCGCGTGAATACAGGAAAGCATCTACTAACTGAAACCGGTTGGGTCCATAAATGATTTCAACCTTTTTTGGGCCGGATGACGTGCTCATATACGCACCTCCTTTAAAGATCTTGCCTGAGGGCAGAGTATCTAGATAGACTAGATTCTTGCATTATAGCATAAAAAGTATAGATTGTCAATGTGTCCTAGAGGTGGGAAGAGAATAGACTTGATACTGTGACGTAAAAAAGCTCCGGCGTTGCCGGAGCGAGGAGTATGTATTAGATGGTTATGTGTACGCCCTCTGCTTTAATGTAGCCCTTGCGGGTATTCGCATCGTAGAATCCTGTAACATCTACGGAAAATTTGTTTGGGAGACCATAGAAGCATATTCCTTTGAAAAGGAAGGTTTTGCCATAGGCCTCATGGCGAATCTCTCGGAGCTGGATGGAAACCTTTCTCTCACGGTTCGAATTATTCTCCGTGATTTTGTATTTTGCAATGTCTAGTCCGAGGTTTTCATCAAACGCATACAGAAATGAGTTGACGAAGTCGTTTCGATTGGGCCCATCGACAATCTGGTATTCGTAAACCTGTGCACTCATCCAAGTACACCTCCTATAAATGTTCTCGCCTAAGCGGCGGAGTCCAGCATACACTGGATTGTAACTATTATAGCACTTTTGCTTATATTTGTCAATAAGAATAAAGGAGCCGTGTGGCTCCTATGAGGATTGATTGATTGTGTTATTTGGGATAGGTAAAAGGATCGTAATCGAGTTGACTGGCCGTCATAATTCTGAGCCACTTCGCCATGGCTTTTTTCGCGGCCGACAAATCATGATCAGGATAGTTCCCGCATTCTATTGCAGTAGTTCCAGGAATGTCACCTTTCCAATTGATGATATATTTTGCCATGCAGCTAAAGAGATTCTTGACGTCCTGAGTTGTATATTTGCCGAAAAGGATTGCATAGAATCCAGTGCGACAGCCCATTGGACCAAAGTAAATGATTTTGCTTCTCCACCCTTTACGATTGCGGAGGTAGGTTGCGCCGAGGTGCTCGATGGTGTGCATTGCAGCCGTAGAAAGCGGGGGGTCAATGATATGCGAATTTGGCTTGACGAGGCGCAGGTCGAAAGTCGTAACGGTAACATCGCCTTCCTTGTCGATTCTGGAAACATATAATCCTGGACGCAGATGTATATGGTCGATTTTGAAACTCGCGATCTTCTTTGGCTTGGAATTACTCAATTTAATCACTCCTATCCTTGTAATGTTCGATCCCAAAAGGACTGTTATTATTATACGATATTCTTAATTTGTTGTCAAATATGGGCCTCTGTTGGTATTAAAAATACCTCCGTCTATGACAGAGGTATTTATTGATTGTTCTTTGATTATTATTCGGTAACGCCTAGCTCGATGCGTTTGAATTGGCGAACGGTAATATTTTCGCCGGTTTTGGCGATGGACTCTTTAATGAATGCTTCGACAGTTTTTGTATCGTCAAGAATATATGGTTGATTCATGAGAACTTTGTCAGCGAAGGATTTTTTCATTTGGCCGCCAAGGATCTGTTCCTTCATTTTTTCTGGGCCTTTGAAATTTTCTTCAAGCTCTTTCATTTTTGCCGCTTTGACGTCTTCTGGAATGTCGTCTTCAGATACGTAAAGTGGGTTCATGGAAGCGACTTGCATAGCAAGCTTGTGAGCAAGATCTTTGAACTCGTCAGTTTTAGCAACGAAAGAGGTCTCGCAGTTGAGCTCGATTATGGCGCCAATGCGGCCGTCGTGAATGTAGGCTTCAATAAGACCTTCGCGAGTCTCGCGATCGCCGCGTTTTTCGGCCTTGGTGAGACCTTTTTTGCGCATAGCTTCTAGAGCTTTGTCAAAGTCACCGTTGGCTTCAACGAGAGCGTTTTTGGCATCAGTAAGACCGACGCCGGAAAGCTCTTTGAGTTTTTTGATTTCTTCAATAGAAATGTTTGACATTTTGCCTCCTAATTATTTCTTGGATTCTTTTTCTTTTTTGGCTTCTTTGATAGCTTCTACGAAGTAGTTGAGTACTAGCTCTTCGGCCTTAATAGCGTCGTCGTTCATTGGAATGACGTAATCGATGCCAGTTGGGTCGACGTTGGTATCACAGATGGCGATGACTGGAATACGTAGAGTCTTAGCTTCTTTGACGGCGTTCTTGTCTTCGACGGCGTCGGTGACGATAACGGCAGCTGGTTGTTCGCTCATTTCCTTGATGCCGCCATAACGCTCATTGAGCATGTCGATTTCTTCTTGATAGCGCTGAACTTCAAGCTTGGAATAACGAGATTCGAGTTCGCCAGAAGCCATCTTCTTCTCTAGGTCTTTGAGTTTACGGATTTGTTTGTTGACGGTCTCGACGTTGGTGAGAGTGCCACCTACCCAACGAACGGTAACGTACGGCATCTCAACAGATTCAGCAGCAGCTTTGACTGGAGCTTTGAGTTGCTTTTTAGTGCCGACGAAGAGGACTTTCTTGCCATTCTTCACCGTTTCAGTAGTGAAGGCGAGAGCTTTTTCTAGACCATCAACGGTCTTATCAAGGTTGATAATATGTGCGCCATCGCGCTTGCTATGAATGTAGCCTGCCATTTTCGGATGCCAGCGGCTGGACTTATGACCGAAATGAGCACCTGCTTCAAACAGAGCTTTCATATCGACAGAAACTGCCATAATATGATTTCCTTTCTCTTTTCTGGGAGATTTCTACCAGGAAATCTTCTCCCAGATGTTTCGTTAATTTAATTACTCGGTGATTTTAACATATGTTGTAAATTTTGGCAAGGGTGATATAATTCTCTTTAGGTCTCTTCGGAGATACTTTTACCCATAAGGGGGCGTACATTAATGAAAACGACGGTTGAATCAATTATGGTCCAGAATAATCGTGGGATCATGCGGGTGGGGATCCGGATGCCAAACGGTGACTTGAAGCGACGGTTTATCATGAGCCTTTTGAAGAAAGGTGCGGTTTTGCCACAGGCGGTGGTTAACAGAGTTTTACTTGAAGTGCTTCAGGAGCTTGATACCATTTATCGTTCGCGCCGGGGTTGGGCCGATAAGGCTTTGGAATTGAGGGGTGCTATTGACGTTATTAACGAAAAGGCGATAGGCGATGCCGAAACTTGCGATGCGAGAGAAGCGGATCTTCGTGAAGAAAATGTTGATCTTCGTGAAGAAATTAATGATCTTCATGCCGATATGGCGGACGCATATTTTGAACAAAGAGTTACGACATCACAGCACGGTAGTGCGAGCGATCTTGATTGACGACGTTTTTTGTTTTCTGGGAGCGTGTAGGCGCTCCCTTTTCCTACTTTACTAATCTGGAAAAATTTGTTATAATACTTGGCAATTATGAGTAATGTAGAAAAACAACCTAAAGATTATCGCTTTGTAGTCTTTTCTGACGATGCCGCCAAGTTTTCATTCTTGACTCGCTCGACAGCTAAGAGCGATGAGACCATCAAATGGACTGATGGCAAAGAATATCCACTAGTTAAGATTCAGATTTCTTCTAAGAGCCACCCATTCTTCACTGGCGAAGAGAAGATTATCGATACCGAAGGTCGTGTCGATCGCTTTAAGGCTCGTGCTGAGCGTGCCGCTAAGCTTCGTGCTAGCCTCGGCAACAAGGTCAAGAAGGCCGAGAAGGAAGCTGAGAAAAAGGCCAAAAAGAAAACTGCTTAATGAAAATCGCCCTGCGGGGCGATTTTTTGTATAATGATATATATGAAAGACGCAGAAATAACTATAGAACAACTGAATCAATTAAAGCGAGAAAATGATAAATGGATGACCATTGGTGGCATTCTGCTTACTTTAATTTTTCTAGTCCCTCTAGGTGTCTTTATTGGTCTATTCCTCAGATCTACGTCGTTATTCTCTGGTAATCGCGGATTCTCTATGCTTTGGACCGGCGGTTCGTTTGGCGCGCTGTTTCTTCTATTCTTCTTGTTTTTGATAGGAGTAATCGCGGTAATATTTGTCATGGCGAAGAAGCGTTCGACGTATCGTACGGCATACAAAAAGCATTTTTCGCACAAAATGTTGTCCGGGTTCCTAAAAGAATACAATTATACGCACAACGAGGGTATTAGTAGTCGCGATTTGGCCGAAACCGGTATGGTAAGACTGGGTAATAAGTATCATTCCGAAGATTATACTTCTGGCCGTTATAAAGATGTGGGTTTTACTCAGGCAGATGTTGTGAATCAAGAAGAGTATACAGATTCGGACGGCGATACACACACCGTGACGTTATTTAGAGGACAATGGATGATTTTTGAGTTTCCAAGGCGTTTTGTATCGAAATTGGCTGTGGCGGGTAATCGCTGCAGGCAAACAATTTATGCTAGAAAAATGGAGAAGTTTGAGACTGAATCTGTAGAATTTAATAAGAGATTCAGGGTGTATATGCAAGACGGTGTGGAGATGTTCTATCTCCTTGACCCCAAAATGATTGAAAAGATGCAGGCTCTGAGCGACAGGTTTGATGGAGCTGTTTCGTTCTTATTTATAGATAAGAAACTTCATATTGCTCTAAATAACGGCGTGGACTCCTTTGAACCACCTAAGCACAAGAAAGGCGACCTAAACGAAACGGAAGAGGTGGAACGTTTGTCGGGTGAATTCAAGACAGTGTTTGATCTTATCGATGCGCTTGAGCTGAGTAAAAATATATTCAAATAACTGGGGATATGCTATACTAAGCTGAGCGGATCTTTAGCTCAGCTGGCTAGAGCGTACGATTCACATTCGTAAGGTCGCTGGTTCGAGCCCAGCAAGATCCACCAAACGGTTTATAAAATAATTCGCAATCTATTCCTACTCTTTGCGATTCTGTTAAATCCCTCGTCAAAATAGAGGGCTATTTTTGTGCCATTTTTTGCGACAAAAACACGACAAAAATCACAACCTACCTCTATAATTTCGGCTGTTAAATCCCCAACAATTTGCCCGTACAATTATGGTATAATATTATCTAAAGGAGAAAACAATGCCAATAATAGTAGGCGGAGTATTGGAAAAAGACGGTAAATACCTTCTCGTCCAAGAAGCCCAAGAAAAATGCTACGGTAAGTGGAATCTTCCGGCAGGCCACTTAGATCCCAATGAAACCATTATTGAAGCAGCCAAGCGTGAAATAAAAGAAGAAAGTGGCTTGGACGTAGAATTGACTGGAGTTTGCCAAATCGGGAACAGAAAGCTAGAAGACGATGTATTTGTGTCTGTGATTTTCTCTACAAAGGTTCTTGGTGGTGACATTAAGTTTGACCCTAATGAAATCCTAGACGTTAAATGGTTCTCCTATGAGGAATTATTGTCGATGAAAGCGCAGCTTAGGTCTGAAAATTTAATTTTAGGAGCTATTAATAATACACGCAGTGAATTGGTAACCCCAATTAGCATAGTGGAAATACTAAACTAAATATTGTAATAGCGTAACTTTTCCCACACACCTTCCCGATATGCTGTTAAAACCTGATTAATTGAGCCCCACCAGATTATATATACATCGGCATTTTGGCCGATTTTTTTAGTAAAAAAGAGCCCCCGGCTCTGCCCGCACTGGGCGTGCGGAAGCCGGAGGTTTGATATGAATGTTTACTTCTTGGAAATTTTCTCCCACTGGGCCGCTAAATAACTGTCAGTGATCTGCTCGCCATTGCTAAACGGCACGTACAAGCTAGATTTCTTATAGCCAGCCCGAACCAGCTCATTGAGAATCCAGTATCCCTTAGTAACGTAGGTGTGGCCGTCGCGGTAGACGAACACTACTTTGCCATTATTGGAGCAGTAGCATCCGAGTTTATCGACTACGGCGCAATCTACGTATCTTTCGCCGCAGACAGGATAGTAAGTATTCTCAAAATGCTGGTGTCTAACAGGGACTCCTTCGCGTGGCATTTTAAAGCAACGCCTCAAAGTCTCCTCATTCAGCTTGCCAACGCCATGTTCATCACACCACTTGGCGCAGTCATTTTCGTAGTCACGATAATATGACTCACTTGCGCCATCGAGCAGACGATGCCACTCGGTCTTCTCGTCTTTCGGATATTCACCATTGGAAAACGGGACATGGAAATAGCCTTTGGTCAAGCCGGCATTCGTAATAGTAGCCATGGCCTCGCGGGTGTACGGCGTGACGAAAACCTCGTAATCGACAACGAAACAGATCGTTGAGTTATTCACGCTATAAGCGCCATTGAACTTCGATCCGATATCGGTCATGTCGATGGTTTCCTCCTTGTCGCCGTACTGGGGGTAGCACACTGCGATTGTGCTGGGAATGTGGATGCTGTTTCCTTTTAAAGTGTTCATGACAATTGCCTCCTTGCGTTTATTGCCCGCCGGCATTGAGATTTTCGCCACGGGTTATTCCGCGGTTTGATCTAACTGTTTTAAGGGAAACAGCCAGATCAGACCGCAGAAAATACAAGGAAGTTAATTGAAGTAAACATTTTTAACTTGCTTAGCTAATCTTTTGTGTTTGCTAGCTATATCTATATTATAGAATATTTTTTTATTTTCGTCAATAGTGCTAGCGTTTTTTGCAACTGCTTGTCATATTTTCTTCTTTAATAGGTTAAACCAGTCTTTTATTGTGTTAGAATTAATTTATAGAAAAAGACTGTCGCAAGTGAAATGCGATAGTCGTTATAGGACAAAATTTATGAGAATTTATATTGCACGCCACGGTCAAACTGACTGGAACATTCAACACAGAGCGCAAGGCCGTTCTGATATTCCTCTTAATGAGACTGGCCGTAATCAGGCCGAAGCTTTGCGTGAGAAGATTAAAGATATTAAGTTCACTGCTGTTTATGCCTCACCCTTAAAACGCGCTGCGGAAACTGCCCAAATCGCTACTGATGAAAAATACAATATTACGTATGACGATCGGCTAGTGGAGCGCTCATTCGGTGATTTCGAAGGTAAGGTAGTCAATGATTGGGTAGAGGCTACTGGTTATGATATTGGTGACTTGAAGCTTAATACTAATATAGGCGGTATAGAGCCGGTTAAAGATGTATTGGCTCGTACCAAATCCTTTCTGGACGACCTAAAGGCCAAGCATGGTGACGATGATGTAATTCTGATTGTGGCCCACGGCCAAGCATCACGTGGCCTACATCACAATCTTGTAGGATATACCGACGACACCGACTGGTGGAGCGTAAAATTTGATAACGCTGAAGCGCGTGAGTATATATTATGAGAATAATAAAACTGCCCTCTCGAAGAGGGCAGTGGTTGTTGGGAGGTGAATCATTTTCGGCTGCTACTTTTATTTGAAGAGTCTTTTTCGGCGAGCCGAAGGAAGATATTGATGATATCTAGATATAGTCCGACACATGCGTCGACTGCGTTGTCGAGAGTGTGTTCCTTCTCCTGTGCTTTCGCCCAGTCATAGCCGATGTAAAGGCAGAATAATACTACTACCAGGTGGTGCCAAAATGTTGGCATAGTTGACGTGAAAAACAGGTATGAAACGAGCTCTATAACTATGACTGCGCCGAGGCAAGTAGATAGAACTCGTCCGCGACTATCAAAGAAGTCCGGCCAGACCGTGCCTGATATGATCATAATGATTGTCATTAAAGACGTGGTTGCAGCGGCATGGACGACGACGCCAACGCTAATGTCTTCGATGGCTACCGCTAAAAGTGCGCCGCAAGGTACAACTACCATTAAGTAACCGATGAAGCTGACGGACGGGCTTTTGCTTATCTCGCTCATGAGAATGCCGGTGATGCAGATTATGAAGTATCCGATAATCAAGTAGGATCGCGGTATTTGCATAATACTTTCCGTAAGATAACGTGCCATGAACGCGTTGATCCCGAAGCCGATCAGCAGAATGAGACCAATCATGGAATTGTATGCACGGGTCGACATTTCTTCGGAGTGGTCGTAGGTGCGGTTGGACATTTATCTTTCCTCCTCATTGTAAAGTGCTATCCCCTCCCCAGATGTACGGGTGGGTCGATTTTTATATTATAACATAATGCTTACGACTCGTAAAGTGTCAATTTGTGGCTCTAGGGTGCTTGATATAAAAAAGCCCCGAATTCATCGAGGCCTTTAACTGTACCGTATTATTCTTCTTCCCATAGTTTGCTCATAAATAGAACAAAGCGCAGATCTTTATCGCCGTCTGCCCAATAGTTGTAACGTGTCCCCTTTTCTACGCAGAATGATTCGCCTTGCGGAAAAGTAATTGGATGTTTTGACTCGCCGTCGACCTGTATTGTACAAGAGCCTTCAAGTACGTAGTAGTAATAATCGCTCGCAGCGGTCGTCCAGCCATGCTGCTGGCCACGTTCGATGGTCGCATAGCACATAGACTTGTCTTTTGCACCGAACTGATTATTGGTGCAGCTAACGCTACGGTCGTCTGTCCATTTTGACTCATTGGGGTCCCAACCCCACTCTTCTTTGACGACCTTTGATGGTTTTAATATACCCATTGTGGTCACCTCCTGGCCATAAATTATACCATCAGCTTGTATAATTTTAAACTGTAACAGATAACTAATTGGCTATGAGCGCCTTCATGAAATGGCAGAACGGTCGTTAGCTTTCTAGCATCGACATTATGAAACCCCCGGGGATACCGGGGGTTGTTTTAGCGGATTATTTTTGGAGAAGTTTGCTTCTGATAATGGCAGCTTCTTTTTCCGCCTTAGGAAGATCCTCATCTGATTTGACGCTTGCGCGAAGGTCGCAGTCAGATAAAGTCATTAAGTCCTTTTCGAACTGTTTATCGTGTCGTCCGAGTAACAAAGCGAGTTGTTCTTGGCTAATCCCTCTAAACGGTTCAGGCGTGCATTCGCTTGCGCTAATCGGAAGCATGTGCCCGTGAATCAGATCTAGAACTTTCTCAAAGCCTGGATAATTAGGGTTGAGGAAATTTGCTACTTCTTCGCGAGTCACGTTTTCGTGGCCATAGAAACAGGCTTCGTTTCTCGCATTCAGTGCGGCCGTACGAGGTTTCGCGATGTCGTGAAGGCAGGCTGCTATAATAGCATCTTTTGATACTTTGCCCGATTCGTACTGCGCTAACATGCCGCCTATTACGAGGAGACAGTGGGTTCGAAACCCTTCTTTATGGTATCTGCTTTTGTGCAATATTTCTGAATTTGCATCAAAGTAGCCCATAAGCTTCCGTATATCTATGTATTTATCCACGTTCTCACCCCCCATCATGTTATTATGTTGCGAAAATTATACTTTGCTAAGGACTTCTTAACGTACAAAGCTAGTTTTTAGCCATATCTTGTATTATACCACATATGCTTATTTTTGTCAATCTGAATCGGCTCTAATTGAGCAGCTTTTAGCTCGGTTTGCTTGCTTGTGATCTGGACTCTGTTCACGATTGAAAAATTCTTCATTTTATGTTATTATATATAAGCAATCCAAGTGGTTTGTACTTTTATTTTTTTGAAAGGTGGTTTTATGCATGGAACAATACGGAGAACTCGTAAGGCGAATGAAGGAGGCCATCCGCACAAAAGCGCTGGAGATTCCTCGCTTCGCTGAGAAAAAAGAAGGATGCATTCGCATCACTTCCTGCCCTCAATGCCAAGGTGCCTATGAATGGATGGGCTGTAATGGAGAATATAAGTACTCCGATATGCCTTATGTTGAAGATACCTACGTGATCCTGCCCGGCGGTAGCCGAGTGGCCAGGTTTGAGAAAACTGACGGCAGCGTCGATATCGTCGATACATACGCGATGACGGCAATGAAGATTGCCCAGCTGTCGTTCATCCAGGACAGCAAATGTGTTTTGCTTTCTGGCGGAAAGGTCGACGGACTCTCTGCAGAAAATGGCTTCGCTCCCTGGCGCGGCGCACTCTGCTGTGAGATTTACAGTGATCATCGGAACCCCAACGGCTGCAACGGCCGTGGAAGTGGCGCACCGCCGTTCTGTCTGATTTACGTAAGCGTTTCCGGTGCAAGCGAAGAAGAAGACCTTATCTGTGCCGCTGCGGCCGTCGAAGAAATCCAGAATTTCTTTAGAGAGAACGGCAAGTATATTGTACGGCCTCCGCAGTTGGACTAAGAAGTGCCCCACCAACAATTCCCCAGTTAACTCTGGGGATTTTTGATATTTGCTGTATTATTTGGAATTGTCCATAATTATGTTATAATTATATTAAGTTCTCGTCATCTCTTTATAATTGCCTAACGGCTGGCTCGAGAATGCACTTTTATTATTTTTGAAAGGTAGGTACGAATATGAAACGTATCGGTATCATCGGTGGTTTGAGTTTTGAGTCTACCACTCATTACTACGAGCGGATTAATCGCGAGATTAATAAACGTCTAGGCGGAACCAGTCATGCATCGGCCGACATGGTTCTTCGAAGTGTGAACTTCGAGGAATACTATAATCTTATGAGAGATGGCCATTGGGACACAATTGCTAAAATGCTCAGCGATGAAGCCTTGACTCTCCGTCTAAAGAATAAGTGTGACTATGTTGCCATTGCTAGCAATACGATGCACAAAGTCGCAGATCAAGTTGGTGGGCCGCATCAGGTCGAGGAGTGGCCGAATTCATACATCACAATTAATATACCGTTGATTCATATTGGGGATTGTATCGTAAACAAATGTCTTGATGAAAAGATGCAGCTGGTAACATTAATCGGTACAAGAACTACGCTGACGGAAAGTTTCATGAAGGATCGACTGAGAAGGGGTGGACGATTGGAAGTGGTCGATATGTTTGATGGGGCTGAAGTCGATCAGATTGACCGAATCATCTTTGATGAACTTTGTCATGGCAAGGTTACCGTAGAATCAAGGGATAAGATTATAAGCATCATTAATCGAGCGAACGAACGTTGCACTAACCGATATGGCGAAGGCTTTGGCGGCGTAATTCTGGGATGTACCGAACTTGAGATGCTCTTTGATGATTTGATTGAATCAGGCATTGAATTAGATAATGGTCATCGAATCAAATTCATCAATTCTACTCAGGTGCATATTGATAAAATCGTCAAGCTCTGCCTTTCGTAAAAGTAACCCCGGAGTATCTCCGGGGTTTTGCATATATTGACTGTTTATGCTTATTATGATATAATATATATTATTGGAGTACTTTTATAATTTGTAGACGACTACTTTGAAGGAGGAGAATGTATGGAAAGACCCGTAATACAAGAGGCGATTTTTGTCGATGCTGCAGATGCCGCAATTAATTCTATGGTGTTAAGGGAAATATATAGGCAATTAAAAGTGGGCGATAGAATGCCCAAGCGTGCTCCTCATGGCTATTGCCAGTTTACGCGTATGCCGGAGGTGTGGGGTGTTCGTATCGAGGACCAGCACGATTCCGGAGAGGAAACACCGCATTATGTTCTGGAGGTCGGTTTCGGCGAATACAAGCAGCATTGCCTGCGCAATGTTTATCATGTGAACTATTGCGATTATCGTTCTGTTCTTAAGGGCGAGGAGAAGGATATCGCGGAGAACTGCATTCTGGTTAATCCTGGTAGATACACAATTACGATTTGGTTGTTGCGCAATCGTTGCACTGACAGGCAAATCGACGGAGTGGCAGATGCGGTCAACGACGCTTATTATAATGCTATGGTTGTGGCGTTGCCCAATTATGCAATTCTTACTGAGAGAATTGTTTATGAAGGTGCGCGTCTATAAGTATTCCAAACCCCTGGCTAATGCCGGGGGATTTTTCTTGTCTAGCTTACCTTGTTAACGTGACTATCTGTAGCCGAGACCATTGTTACTCTGTCGTGCTGTTTGGCCCTATCTGCCAAGTATTCGTTTTGTGTCACCGTTTATAATAATCGCTGCTTCTTGATTTAATAAAAAGGCCTCTAGGCCAGCTTTTTTGATTCTCTCGGCATAGATTTTTGTCATTTCTAGATGTTCGGGCTCGTTCGCGTGCGGTATTAGCTGATAGTCTACTAAGCCAAGTCCTTCCATTACAGCGTCGACTCCATATATTTCCGGCACGCGTTCGGGCACAAGATGGTCGTGCCCGTATACTTTTATTGTCTTGCAGAGAACCATCGTTCCGGCGCTAAATCCGCCGTAAACGTATCTATCCATCTCTAGATCTTCTAGCAGAATTTTATCAAAGCCGCTCAAGTGGTAAGCTGTGGCGAGTAAAAAGACATTTCCGCCACCGGCAAATATTAAATCGGGCCCGTATGAACGAATATAAGCTTTTAGCTCGTTCGGTTTTCCGAAGAAATTTCGAAGATTAAGCTCTTTGACTTTGAATCCAAGCTCAGAGAGCATGGTTAATTTTTCTTGCAAATCATTTGCGCGTCTTTCATCGGGATAATAGTCGCGTGCGTTTTCGATGAAGAGTGCACTTCTACCATTCCCTACTAGGTTTAGTAGTTCATCTGTATATGGGCCTAGATTGTGGCTGGTTAAATATAGTCTCATTTTGATCCTTTTGTATTAATTATTATAACATTTTTGATATATTCTTTTATGCACCCTTAGCTTGGTTTAGGGAGGAGTGTTTGACGACTAGCTAACTGTATTATATAATTTGACTGATTTAAAAAGTGTCGCCATGCTGCGGCATATAAATAGTTCGTTAGGAGGATTGAGGTAGCCTATGAATGATATTACTGTCAACGGAAAGAGCGTTAGTGTTCCCGATGGTCATTCTGTCTGTATTATGAATGGAGAAGTTCTGGTTGATGGCAGGCGCTACACAGAAAACGAAAGTTTAAAGCAGATCAACATCACCATTGAAGGTGGTTGTGAGTCGCTTCAGGTGGACCATTGCGACCGCGTCGAAGTTAAAGGTGATGTTCGCGGTTCTTTGAATACTGGTGGTTCGGTTACCGTTCATGGCAACGTCGGTAATGACGTCGATGCCGGAGGAAGTGTTACTTGTGGTAACGTTAGCGGCAATGTCGACGCTAAGGGGAGTGTTACCTGCGGCAACATTAGCGGCGATGTCGACGTCGGCGGGTCCGTCTTCCATACTTAATCCTGCAGCCCCAGTTTTGAATAAACCGGGGCATTTTCGTGTTGTCTGATTTGACAGATAGGCGTTATTATGCTAATATATGTAACTATAGCCTAGATTGGTTAGGCGGTACATTTATAGTTGGCTGAGTACTATTAAAGGAGGATGACTCATGAGAATAGGCTTCTCGAAATGGATTCTTCAAATTCTTGTACCCCTTTTTTGTCTCACAGCGCACACATTCACACAGGCTGAACCGTTTGCGTCCGAACATGAGGTAGTTAGGTATATTGCATTGGTCGTTATCTATCTTGTTTTGCATGGCTATATCTATGAGGTTCGCAGAGGGAATCTATAAGTGCTAACTAAAACCGTGGCGTTATCGTCACGGTTTTTAATTATTCAATAATGACTTGATGTTCGCTAGAACTCTTCTTTTGCAAGTATATTCCCGTCCTCATCATAGATTGTAGATTCGGCATTGGCTAGACGGTAGAGAACGAAATCAGGTGCATCTAGAGTGTATCCAGCTTCTTCGGCCCAGTCAAACTCTTCAATGACGGCTTTCTTTGCCTCGATATTGTCGCTTTCGTTAACCATTTGGCAATAAATGCGGATCCAATCTTTCCCGTCATAGGCTACTATGCAGACGTTATTGTTCTTGGCGATTTGTTTGGCTACGTTCTTGCCAGCATGGGTCAAGGCGTATATGTGGCCGTCAAACAGGACTGGATCGCCAAAAGGGCGGCAGCTTGGTTTGTCGCCATCGATAGTCGCAACATAATTAACTTTTGTACGATTCTTTAAGAAATTAAATGTTTTTTCCATACTTTTATTATAGCATGATGCTTTGGACTATCCTTCTATCTTGCTCAAATCGCCATGCAACGCAATTACGCCCCAGCCGTCCAATTCGTCTCGGTATGGTTCGTAAATATCGTTTAACACGAAAACCTTTTTCTTATAATAAAAGCCGAGTGCGATTTCTGCGAAGCTATTTGGCCCTATGTAGTTATCGACGTCCCCCTTCTTGGCGTTTACGACCAAAATATAATTATTGTCTTGATTAGCTATACGGTCCATATGTGCACGTGAAGCGACTGTCTTTGGATCACCATTCATGCATTCGGTTGGAAGTAATGGATTATAACCAAGTTTTTTTAGGCATTGAGCTACGTTTAGAATTTGGTCTTTTATCTTCATGCTGCCGCAGAGTACTATATTTTTCATAGTGTTAATTATAATGCTAAATATGTGGTTATTCAATGCGAGGAGCTTGTTCTATCTGGCTGAATATGTGTTATAATCTATTGTAGGTTCCCCGAGTGGCGGAATTGGTATACGCGGCGGACTTAAAATCCGCTCCCTTTACCGGGTTATGGGTCCGAGTCCCATCTCGGGGACCAAATTTATTGCTAGAATGCGCCATCTTGGCGTTTTTTCTTGTTCGCTCGATGGTGCAAATCACGCTTCGCAAGAAGAAAACACCAATCTAGCGCTATAATGTCTAGCTCTCGATTCGAAACTGGATATACGGCTGAGCTAATACCGTGGATTATGCAACCTGCATCAGTGGGGTAAGTAGAGAGAGCTAATTCTTCAGGGGTTGGCGGAAGTTCAATTGTGTAACTAGTGAATTGCGTTTTACTGGTCTGAATGTATACCTTTCCTGACTCTGGCTCTGGTTCTGGTCCAAATTCCGGCTTCTCTTATGGCTCAGGTTCTGGCTGTGGTTTGTAGGAATGCCTGACGCAAGAGCTCTCGACATCGACATTGCCAATTGAAGTTTCTCCTAGAGTATATGTTCTACCATTGATGACAAATGAACCATCTTCTTGAACGGTAAACTTAGCAACTTCCCAGGTGCGTCCTGCGCCTCCTGGATAATTGAAGGTAGCAATCGGTTCTGTATCGAATGGCCAGACGCCAACCCCACTATCGGCTTTGCCGATGAAGACACGCACCTTCAGATTGTTGTTCGCTAGACCTTCGTTGGCCCAATCATACGCAGAGAACTCGAAAGTGCCAGGAAAAAGACTGCGGAAGGCAATAATCTCAATCTTGCCATTTCCACAATCTCTACCACAGTTTCTATCGGTAGAGGAGTTGTAATTATTGATAACATTTGTCCCATCGTCACGAGCATCGATATCGAGTTGGAAGGTCGGAACTTTGCTAGTGGTAAAGCTATATTGCTTGGTTTCTCCAGCCGTTGGACGCTCGTATGAGACTTCGAATGGGTCACCATTGAGTCGGTCAGCGGTACCTTTGAGATGCGCATCTATATCACTGTTACTTCCCGTCCACGTCATCACAAAGAACATGCCCATCTCGTCAAGAGCAAGGTTGGTGGTCTTTTTGACTGGTTGAACTTGATCTGGGTTAAACAATCTAACGGTAGAATCAATGGTAGAAGGCATATTGCCAGCTA
>JAFWLS010000016.1 GCA_017514045.1 Candidatus Saccharimonadota bacterium
GAATTTTTGGGCAGCAGACTGGTTTGGAGTATATGCCCAGACATTTGAGGCATTGTTAGTTCCCCCACCTTGAACATCGAGAGTAGTTCCGAGGGCGGAAGTAATATAATAAGTGCCGTCAGAGACTGGCTGCTTAGGAATCTCGTTGAATTGCCAAAGTTGCCCTTTGTCCCCACTCGTTCTTTTATAAATATGTACATTGGCGCCATTGTTAGCGCTGTCTTTATCGATGTCTAGAGCTTTATTAGAGCATGCGGAGAGGATCTGATAGTACTCGTTCGTTTCAACAATATACCATTTTTGGGCGCAAGAGCCATTATAGTCATAGATTTGAACATTAGCTAGGTCAGATTTGCTGCCGGCACTGACGTCGAGAACGCGACTTGATTTGGGGTTAGTAATCTTATAGGTCCCGTCGGTGGGATTATAGAGAAGTTCGAACTCTTGAGCGGCGCTTTTGTTGAGTTGATACGTCCAGACGTTCGAGGCGTTGCCAATGCCGCCGTTTTGAATATCAAGAGTTTTGCCAAGTGCCGACGTAATATAGTAAGTGCCGTCCGGAACTGGTTGGTGCTCGGGAATAGGAATCTCTTCTACGCTTTCTTCTTCAACGGTCGGATCACCGAACCAGTCCATAAAGAAGAGATAGAAGTTGCGATTGCCGTAGGCGCCACAAGAAACAGTGCCGTAACCGGCGTTAAGTGCGGCTTGGTTGGGCTGATATGGTGTGTAACGATAGAGCGAAGAGGTTGCGAGATTCTCGATATTGACAATTGAGCCCCCACAAGCGCGATTTGGATTATAGTAAATATAATTCTCCCCTAACGGGTAATTGGTCCACCCTCCATCAAGAACTGTGCGAAATAGCCAGGCGGCACTTTCAAGCTGGTTTTTGAGACCGTAGTACTCACTATCGCATGGAGCGGTGTCAGGACAACCAAAGCCTGTAGCTGAGCGATATTGAATTGAGTTTGGCCAAGAGTCGGAGATAAGACCCTGCTCCTTTTCTAGAAGGACGAGAAAGACTTGTGGGTTTATTTTATATTTCTGCGAGACTTCATAAATGATTTCAGCAGCGGTTTGAGAAGCTTCGTCTTCTTTCAGCAAGTCACCGTAATTTGCACCTGACGTAGCAAAGCGTTCGTCGGCAAGACAGATAAAGTGACCGTTTTCGATATGGTAATGAAGCGATGGATACCATGAAGCTTTTGTTATGTTGGTGTCATTACAGTTACCGTGGGCGTGGAGAAAGGTATTAATATCGTCAACTGACATAGTAGCGTAATTTGACATAGCGTAGTCGGAAATGATATTGCCTGGGCGGAAGTTAGCAAGCGAAGCGGCTTGAGAATCTTGCGGAGCCTTGAGTGCTAAAAAGGTAAATGTTGCTACAAACGCAAAAAGGAAGGATATCTTATAAAGTAAGCCTGGGTGACGCCTATTGAGGCCGTTCATTATTCGACCCTCCCAGTAATGGTGCCGATTCTGCCGTCAGAAGAAAGGTTAATGGTAATATCGAACGGGCGAGAGTAATTGGTTAATTCTGAGCTAGCGATATCGAAGCCTTCACAAGAAGAGGTGGCGGCTGCCGGCGTGAGACGCGCAGTTTTTTCTAGTCGGTTTGTTCCATCCGACACGATAAGCGTACAGACACCGCTAGATAGATATTGATCGATGTTGACACGAATCATTAGTTTGTCATTATCGAAACGCGCCGTAGTAATAGAACCAGTAATAGATTCCGAACTATTAGGATCTGCGCCTTCATATTTTTCGGGGGTTTTGCCGTCTGGAGAAATGGAGGAGTCATTAGTGGAGACGTTTGATTCGGCAGGAGCGGTCGAAGACGATGGAGTGGTGTCGGAAGTATTTGTAGAATGTTCTTTTGAACTGGGGATAGTAGTATTAGATGAATCAGTAAGCGTTGGCTCTTTTGGCTGTTGTCTAAAAAGGAAAATCGCACCTACTGCCAAAAGTAGAAGAATAAAAATATGAAAAAGTGGCTGTTTATAAAATGCGCGACGACGTTTAGGGTATGTTTGGTGTTTGTTTTTTGCCATATAGGTATACTCCTATATATATTATATATAAGATAGTAAGAAACCGCAAGCGGTTTGCATGTTATTCTTTGTTGATGATATAAAACTTTGCGGAGGAGGTGAGCTGATCGAATAGCTCAGTCTTCGAAAAATAGATGGCGGTTTGCTCTGGAAGTAACCAGCTGTCCTTGTTGGTGCCATCAGGATTAAAGTCGGTTGGGAAAAACCCTACATAGCTATTTTCTGGCGGTATACTTGCATATATAAATACGGTATCGGATTTTCTGTCTAGTGCTGAGATACCTGATGGCTCAACAATAGCAACAATCGTATCGGGCTGGTCGAGATGAAAGTTCAGCGTACTAGCACTCATTGCAGAAACGGCGATGGCAGAGGAAAAATCTAGGCTCTCAATGTTTATTTTATAGTCATCTATGATCTCTACTGGAATGGCGCCATAATTGGGCGAAAAATCGTTGGGGGAGACATAGTTTCTGTTTGTTAAAGATATGACAACGATAAGAGCAATCGCTATTGCGGTCAATACTAATAAAAGAATTTTGTTCTTCTTGCTGAGAATAGGTGAAGGAGATGCTGGCTTGTTTTGTGAGTGGTGTGTACTAGGACTAATCGAGTGCAGGTAGTCCATTTTCCTGTTTGTTAGTTTTGGATTATTCATATTTTGATCTATCATTTGACTAACAATCCTTTCTATCTGGCCCGCTCTTCGATGAGGGTATAAAGAAATAATTATCGTACGGGAAGCGATTAGTGTTCGTAACTTTTGTGCACCCACTTCCACCTGCATTAGTCCTCCAACCCCCCAATCTGCTGGAATCATTATTCCAAAGAATGCCATCGCCCCATGTTTCCAGGAATAGAAAATCTGAGGAGCTGAGGTTGTTGCGGTTAGCATTCTGTTTGACACCAACAATAACAGCGTAATGGCGTTCTGCCGTACCGGGGCCATGGTTAATAGTTACTCGGTGAACTACCGGCTTACCGGCCATAACGGCATCGTAAGCTTTCTTAAAGCCTGAATCTCCCGAAACTGTAGTAAAGCCACTTTTTCTGCCTCTTCCTCCGGCGCTGCAGGAGTCGGCAGTGATAGTGTCAAAGTACATATCATAGGCGAGGTTCACCGAAACAACATCACAGTGACCGTTCTGCGCAGTAGAATTAGCGTACTTGCCATTAAGATCGTAAACCTTGTTATCGCTCTGGTTAATGTGATACTTCTGAACTTTGTCTTTAAGGAACTTTTTTAGGCCCGTATTACTGGTGCCATCATCCCTCACCCCGTCGACCTGTATTTTGATGACGTTGTATGCGGTGCTACACATAGTAAACGGACGAGTACCATGTTCGATCTCGCCATTATAGGATGTTGCTGGATCTTTTGGATCTTTGGGGTCTGACTGATCTTTGGGGCTCACTGGGGTTGTTGGGGTATTGGGCTTTTCAGCTTTGGCGGGACAAGACGTGGTTGTGCCATCGGTTGTAGAACCTATAACGCCGCCCGGGATAAGAAATTCTAGGAAAGCAAAAAATATTCCGTAACATAATATACCAATGACTATCTGATATAATCGTTGCTTAGCTTTGGTTTGATGAGCAATGTCGCCTGCTGACGTAATATACATTATCCCGCAAATAATAATGCCAATTACGGCTGCTGCGCCGATGGCGATAGTAATTATTTCTACGCATTGGCCAAGGATTTTATAGATAGCGCCGCCATCGCAATAGTCGCAAACTTTGCCGAAAAGGGCTGTATCTATACATTGTTGTATTGCCATTTTATCTAACTCCTTTTTCGTTGATATTAAGATCAAGACCTAGAATAGTGGCGGCTTTCTGAAGCGTTTCGATATCTTCTTTATGCTCAAGAGCATCAATCGTTCGGTTAAAGAGAGCTACAGTTTCGGGGTAAAGGTCTAGGGTAACCTCCAGAGAACGGGCGGCGCCAGGGACTTTTTTTAGGACGCCCTTTCCTATTAGATTATCTATGTGTTCCGCTACGGCTGAAACACTGGAGAGACCAAGGCCGACCATGATTTCGCGATAGGATGGAGAATAGTTGTTGGCCTCAAGAAAATTAGAGATAAAATCTATAATCTGCTTCTGCTTTTTTGTGAGTTTTTCGGGCATAGTATGCTATAATTGTATAATAAATGACAGCAGAAGGAAAGACAATAGACGGGTTCTCTGTTCGCAGCGCTAGCGATTCAAAGCTGGTTTCGCGATCAAAGGCAAACAAAATCCCGTCGAATAATGCAACAAAAAAGGTCCGGGTGGTATCTCAAAACGATCCACTGGTTAGACGCAAAAAAAAGCAAATATCGAAGTCTGTATCTATGGATACGAAGACTACAAAAAAGCGTAGGGTTTCTAAACCAAAAACCGCAGAAGTTTTTACTTCTGAGCCGAAGGCGTTTAATATTACGGTTGAGCCATCTCAAGATGAGAATGCTTATTTAGAGGAAGAATCTGTAAATGACTCTCGCGTTAGTCGGATTGATAATAATTCATTCGATGAGGTCTTGAACACTCCAAGAGCGAACGATGATTTTTTGGCGCCTGTAAAAAGCTTTGATGTGGTTTCCGGTAGTGATTCGGTCAGTGAAGGTGAAATTTCTGATGTCGACGATGAAGAGATTAAAGATATGAAGAAACAAAAAAAGGAATTAAGGGAAAGCGAAAAGCGCGCCAAACGAGAGCAAAAACATTTAGCAAAACTTGAAAAAAAGAAAAAGAAATCTAGAGTACGCAAAGTGCTCAAATGGTTGTTGATTGTTTTCTTGCTATTGGTTGTGGGTGTCGGTGTTTATCTTTACTTCTGGGGCGATGATATTATTAAAAAGATTACTAGTGGAAACGGTGATGTCTGGAGCGCAATTAGTGCTTTTACAAAGGAAACGTACGATCCATTGAAAACCGATGAAAACGGGAGGACAAATATATTAGTATTCGGGACGAGTGGATTTGACAGCGATGGCACTGGGTTCGGCGGTTATGAACATGATGGTTCTAATCTTACAGATTCGATTATGGTGGTATCATTAGACCAAGAGACTGGCGACGTGGCCATTGTTTCCCTTCCGAGAGATTTGTATGCTGGTTATACGTGCACGGCTACTTCAAAAATTAATGAAGTGTATTGGTGTAATAATCAATATGGCGACAACGAAGAAGCTGGCGCGCAGGCTCTACAGGTTAAAATTAAAGAAATACTAGGCATTGATACACAATACTGGTTACACATGAACTGGGGTGCACTTGTTAATATTGTTGATACGCTCGGAGGGATAACGATTACGCTCGATGAAGATATCAATGATCAATGGTATACCGGGGCGGTATATTCGGCAGGTGTACCGTATACAATAAGCGGGGCTGATGCTTTGGGTCTCTCAAGAGCTCGTCACGGAACAGAATATGGCGATTTTTCGCGAGCGGCGAGTCAGCAGAAAATCTTAATCGGTATCAAAAATAAGGTAGTCGAAAAAGGCTTAGGACTTTCTGACGCGCTTAATATTATTTCTGCCGTTGGCGATAATCTTCGTATGGATTTCAATATGTCGGAGATTAAGACTGGCATGCATCTACTTGAGACCTTCGATCTTGACAATATTCGTCAAATCCCAATTTGGAATGACGACGCACATTATATGACGTTTGGGAATAAGGATGGTATTTCTTACGTAATACCTACAGCTGGATTTGGTGTTTATGGGCCTTTGCAAGAGTATGTGGCTCAACAACTTAAGAGCAACCCGGCGGAACGTGAAGGGGCAGTAATAATTGTTTATAATGGTTCCGGTGAAGATGGCGTAGCTGGTCAGGAACGCGAGCTTCTCGAAGAAAAGGGGTACAAAGTAAAAGAGATTGCAAATGCTCCTGAGGGTGATTATAAATTTACTGAAGATATAGAGCTTTACGATGCAAGTGAGGGCTTGAAGCCAGAGACAAAAAAGGCTCTTGAAAAATTCTACGGTATCGAGGCGAAAGATATGAGCTTATTGCCGAATGGTATTTCTCCGGTTGGGTATGATTTCATAATTATTGTTGGTGGAATAGTAGACGAAGAAGAGTAAAGAGATGTATTTAAAAAAATAGCCCTTAGCGGGCTATTTTTACATTCGCTAATTTGATTATTCTTCGTCTTCTGGTTGGTTGACTTTAGAAATGATAAGAACGCGGTCTCGTCCTTCACCTTCGCTATGTGTAGTAATATCTGAATAGTCCTCTGCTAGTTTGTGGACGACGCGCCGGTCGGCAGCGTTAAGATTAATAGTCATTGGCTCTCCTGTTTGGCGGACTTTCTTAATCCAGTTCTCAGCTTTGTCGGCTATACGGTCGGCACGTTGGCGTTTGTAGTCTGCAATATCTACATTTACGCGTGTGATTTCGGCATTTTTAGCTACAAGAGACATGCTGACAATATGTTGTAAGCAACGAAGATTCTCAGCATTTTTGCCAATTAGAAGGCTATTCATGCTGGTTGATGGAACACTAAGCTGGATTACTTCGTCGTCAATCGTTGAATAGACCGCGACGTTTATCCCGAAGAAACTTAGAAGGTCTTCCAAGTATTTAGTGGCAAAACGGATTGATTCATCTCTATCCATGATATTTATCTCCTTTTCTTTTTAATATCTTTGGCAGAGATGCGAGTTATTTTTGTTCCGGTTTTTTTATTTTCTATCACTTCAGCTTCCTGAATGTGTTTGAGTTCTTTAAGAACGGCCTTATCAGCTGAGATTTCCATTTCTTTCTCTGCTTTATCTAAGACGAATTTTTGTTGAACGAAGGTGATAAGATTTGATAGGAAATAATAGAGGATAAGAGCCCCTGGGAGGTTAATCATGATAATGAGTAGCATAATAGGCATGAATGTGCCCATTTGGGCGGATGTCATCTCGTTGATCTCGGCCTGGTTTACCTCTTTACCCTCTCCAGCCTCTTTCATGAGTTCACGGAAACTTTTGCTTTTGTTCTTTCCAGAAGGACGAAGTTGTTTTTGGGTGAGATACTGAACAAAACAGGCAAGAACTGCGAGGAAAAGAGCGAGGATAGCGCTCGGGCTTGTAAAGCCCGGTGTATCTTCAAGATTAACAATTCCAAAAAGGCTGGGGTGAAATTCGTAGGCTGGGGCTTCTATGGCCTTTTTTTCTTCCTCGGATTTAGTCTCATCAGTTTGAATGGAGTCGTAAGATGCCCTCTCCTCTAGATACTTGTTCTGAAGGCTAATGGCTTCTTGGACATGCGACCCCTCTTGCTTAACAAAAGAATATGCACGCTTATCTAAATTAGAGTCGGCTGTCGGTACGTTGACCATGACGCGGATCGCGCCGAAGATAGCAATAAACATTGGGAGCTGAATTAGAAGGGACAGGATGGAACGAAATGGTTTAACGTTGTATCTTTTGTAAAGATCCATCGTCTGTAGACTCTCAAGCTGACGATTCCCTGCGCAGTTCTTTTTGATTTGGGCAAGCTCAGGCTGAATCTTGCGCATAAGTTTCGTTTGGTGGAGCTGACGTTTGACCAGTGGCCACATGCAGAGCTTTACTACGATGACGAATAAAATGATGGCAAGGCCGAAGTCGCCGACAAGATTATATATAAGGAAAAGAATATTGGTAATCGGACGAACAATTATTGTATCAATTAACTCAAACATATCTTTGTTATTGTACCATACTTTCCTCTAATAGAGAACGGATAGTTTTTTGGAGATCTAAAAATGGCTGGTTTATTATGGTTTTGGAATAGACTATAAAGATATAATCTCGGGACTTCCTGGTTTTGTCGAGGTTAAGCCGGATGGCTTCGTAGATACGCCGACGGATGCGATTACGGCCGACGGCAGTTTTCATGACCTTTTTGGATATCACTACGGCAAACCTGGTTTTACTACGACTGTTTTCACAAAAGACTAGCGAGAGTTCAGGGCGACGAATAGTTTTGCCGTGATTATAAACATATTTGACACCACCACGAGAGTGGAACCGATATTCTTTGTTTAGCATATATTATATATATTATATAACAAAACCCTCCCATAGGGAGGAGCTTGTTTTAATAAGTGAGGCGTTTGCGACCTTTAAGGCGGCGTCGTTTAAGAACAAGACGACCGGCGTGAGTAGCATTTCTTTTTATGAAACCATGCTCGACTTTGCGTTGTCGCTTGTGTGGCTGGTACGTGCGTTTTGGCATAAAATTAGAATCCTATATAGTTTTAAATTTAGCAAATATTTGTTGTATTATACCGCAGTTTTCCACTAAAAGCAAGAAGTTTTCCACAGTCAGAACCGGGGTATCGCGTGTTGGTGGAAAAGTTTTTCCCTGTTAAAATATTAACTATTATAAAACAAAAAATCCTATTATTCACCTGTGGAAAACTTCGTAACAATACGGTATAATGTTCTTTATTAAGGAGGCCAACAAGAAGTGTTTGATGTATTCCAGAATGTGTTAGCTGAAGTCAATAAAGAAATTGGCGACATGGCTTTTCAGATATGGTTTGAAAATGTTGAGCTGGTTTTTTTGGATAAGAATGACCGTGTTGCTACTATTGGTGCGCCGAATGTGTTTAAGATACATATGCTAGAAACCAAATATCGCGATAAGATACTGGCTGCTTTTAAACATAATGACATAGATCTAAAGCGGATCGATTTTGTAATAAAGTCAAATACGCGAGTTAAGGGAGGTGCGAGGGAGGTTGGTCGAGATGATACGGCGCGGCCTGATGGTACTCACCCAAAACCAGTACGCCCCGTTAAACCATCTACTACTTTTCCGTCTGTTCCTACAAAAACTTCTTCTTCTGGTTTGAACCCTCGGTACACGTTAGAGAATTTTGTTGTTGGTAGTAATAACGATCTTGCTGCAGGTGTTGCTAAGAGGATTGTGAAAGAACCTGGTGGTCAATATAATCCATTCTTTCTTTATGGTGGTCCTGGGTTAGGAAAAACCCACTTAGTGCAGGCTATAGGTAATGCTATAGTTAGCAAGTACCCAGACAAGAAGGTGCTTTATATAACAATGAACCACTTCTACTCTGAGTTTATTAATGCGCTGCGCGGTGGTAAGGGCGATGATTTTGTGAAGAAATATCAAAAATTAGATGTATTAATTGTAGATGATTTTCAGATGATTATTGGAAAAGATCGAAGCCAAGAAGAGTTTTTTAATATTTTCAACGACTTACACCAAGCAAATAAGCAAATTATTGTGACTAGTGACCGGCTTCCAGATCAGATTAAAACCATAGACCCGCGGCTTGCTAGTAGGTTAACGTGGGCGGGGGCATATGATTTACAACTCCCCGGTTTTGAAGATAGATGCGCAATCCTAAAAGTTAAGGCGGAATATTTGGGGCAATCTATAGAAGATGCCGCTGTAGAGTTTATCGCAGAAAACGTCAGAACAAACATTCGTGATCTTGAGGGTGAGTTTCAAAGAATAATGGCCCTTAGCGATATTCGCGGTTTATCTCCTCTAGAGCTAATAAATGAGGGTTATTTTAGTGGCTCTGTAGGTAGAAGGCAAAAAAATGTCACCCCAAAAATGATCGTAGAAAAAGTGGCTAAGTATTACAACCTGTCCGTAGTGGAGATGACTGGAAAGAGTCGAGTAAGTAATATTATGACAGCTAGGCAGGTCGCAATGTATCTTCTTTCTAAGGAGCTAGGGATGAGTACAACGAATATCGCTTTGGAGGTTGGGGTAAAAGACCATACAACCGTAATGAATGGAAAGAAAAGAATTTCTTCTCGTCTGAAGGTTGAGCCACAGCTCCATGACCAGATTGAAAAAATACGGGAGGCGATTTATGGCTAGACTGTGGAAAAAGGTGTGTATTTCTTTGTGGAGAGGGTGTGGAGATGGTGTAGAAAAGTTTGTTGAAAACTGCTGGGATGCAAAATGTTTCGGTTTTTATTGTGAAAAACATTTAAGAACGGTGAGAAACTTTCTTTGTTTTGCGAAAAAAGGAGGCCTTTTTTGTGGAAAGAAGGAACAGGGAGGAATAGTTACTTTTTCCGCGTTTTCCGCGGTTTCCACATAGTCTATAACTACTATTACTAATAATTAATTATATTAATAATAAGAATGGAGAAAAAAATGGAAATAGAAGTAGAGTCAAGTAAATTAGCAAAAGCGCTAGCAATAGTGAGCAGAATTGCCGTAGGTGGAAAGGCTACACTACCAATTCTTAACAATGTATTAATAAGAGCAGAGACTAAAAGGGTGAGTTTAACCACAACAAACCTCGACATGGCAGTGATTGATTATTTACCAGTAAGCAGTAGTAAAGACGGAGTAGTTACGGTTCCAGCTCGGCTACTGGCAGAGTTTGTTGGAAATCTTCCCAAGGGAGCCACGGTTAAAATCCACACGGAAGGAACGAAAGTAATAACGGAATCCGGAAAGTACTCTTCTACACTTAATGGGGCGGTAGCGGACGACTTTCCGGAACTCCCAGAAATAGACGAAGAAAAAACCGTAAGGTTTAAAATGGGGGTAGATGAGTTTAAAGTAGGGATAAACCAAGTTATAGTAGCGAGCTCAAACGATACGACTAGGCCTGCGCTTACGGGAGTATATTTTAATACTGACAATGGGACGCTATATATTGCTGGTACGGACGGGTATAGGCTAGCAGAAAAGCGGTTTATTGAAAAAGTTAAAAGTGAAGTAAAAGCGATTGTGCCGACGAGCTCACTATCGGAAGTAATGAGGTCATTAAGCGATGAGGATGAGGAGATTGAAATAATATTTGATGAGTCACAGGTAAGGTTTAGATTTGGCGAGATAGAAATAACGTCCAAACTAATAGATGGAAGCTTTCCAGATTATAGACAGCTAATTCCAAAAACAAACGAGGCAGAGGTGACGCTTGAAAAAGCGGAGCTTCTTAGGGTAACAAAACTAGCCGCTCTCTTTGCTAGAGAAGTGGGAGGTTCAATCGTGCTCGAGGCGAAGACGGCTACGAAAACGTTCTCTGTAGCTTCTGTAGCCAATGAATACGGTGAGAACACCTCTGAGATCGAAGCTGTTATCACGAAAGATGAGCGAGTAACACTTAATTCAAGGTTTTTAATAGATGCGTTGAACGCTGTAGATGAAGAAAATGTAGTCTTAGAATTCTCTGGAAGACTAAACCCAATAGTAATAAAAAACGAGAAGAGCAATAATTATACGCATATTATTATGCCACTAAAGTCGTAATGATAATAAAGTCCTGTAAGCTGACCAACTTTCGAAACCATGACTCTTTTGAGCTGAACTGCTGGAAAGAAACAGCAATGATTTCTGGCGAGAACGGGAGCGGGAAGACATCAATACTAGAGGCGATTTATGAAGCTATGAGGGGAAAAAGTTTTCGTGCGGTAGATAAGGAAATAATTAAAAGAGGTGCGGATTTTTATCGGGTTGAACTAGAATATGAAGATGGTGAGAGAGTGGTTGTAATATATGAAAAAGACGGAAAAAAGAGCTTTCTAGTAGGCGACAAAAGAACTGCAAGATTACCTAAGAAGTATAGGTACCCAGTCGTACTATTTGAGCCGGAGGATTTGAATCTTATCGATAGTTCGCCGGCGCACAGACGGGAGTATTTTGATAGGTACTTTGGACAACTGAATGAGGATTACAGCACAAATGTAACTAAATACAACAAAGCACTGAGACAAAGAAACGAATTATTAAAAGAAGAGCGGGCGTCGATTAATGATGTATTTTCTTGGAATATAATACTAAGCCGATTAGGCGTAGCTATTTGGAAATATCGTGGAGAAGTGGTGTCATATATTAATAATGAGTTGACAAGAGTTTATCAATCGATTGCGGAAAACGAAGATGAGGTAAAGATTAGGCTAAAACGAGATATGCAGACAAATAGTGAGAGTGAGTTTTTGAAGGAGCTCGAGAAGAATTTCACGAAAGACAAAATCCTTGGACATACAAGCTTTGGTACCCATAGAGACAACTATGAGTTTTGGTTTAATGGGAGTATTGCGGAAGGATCGGCGAGTAGGGGCGAGACAAGGTCAATAGTGGTTGCTCTGAAGTTTATAGAAGCAAGTATGATTCTTAAAACAACAAAAAAAGCACCAGTAGTACTACTAGACGATGTGTTTTCTGAACTAGACGAAACACGACAGAAAGCACTAGTACACAATTTTAAAAAGAACCAAGTAATTATTACAAGCGTGAACGCGGTTGAAGATATTGAGACGAGCTAGTTTTTGTCTTCTACTTTTGTATAGATAATTTCGTATTGTGAGGGATTGTAAGGAGAAAGAACTGGAGACTTAAGGAGATCTTTAGCTGCTCGCTTTCCTTCCTCGGTTTTATAATCAATGGTAAGTACAAACCGGTAGTCACCACTGTTTGTTGATGAAATATCATAACTTATACAATAATCAGAAGTGTCGTCAATTATTGGTAAAACGGAAGAAATTGGATGGTTTGTGTAGGCGTAGGTCTCTGTGTCTATGTAGTTTTCTTCTACTACCGATGAGTCGGTTTCTATGCTGTCGTCGTCCGGACTTGGTTCGTTTTCGCGATTAATATTAATGATTAAAATGGTAATTATTATACAAACGACAAGAAAGAGAATAATTACACCGATCAATTTTCTATTTTGGCTTCGACGGTCGTTTTGATCCATTTACTCTCCTGTCCAACGGAAGACCTGAAAGAGGAAGCACTCAGAGCTACCCGTACATTGTTTCATTTTTGTTATTTTATTAAGGCTCGGTGATCGTGTCCCAAATGAGGAGCTAGCTACATTGATTGAACAGCTTCCTCTTCCGCATGGGACCGACTGATTTCCTAACCAAATCATAATGTGGCCATGCCCGTTTTCAGAAAAGGCGATGACATCTCCTGGTTTGAGATTAGCCATAGAAAAAGCTTGTCCATCGGTGGAAACTTTGGTCCATTTATTGGAGCTTCTCATATAAGGGATTTGGTATCTTACGCCTGATGCACGGAAGTTTGGGTCGACTGTTTTTCTCATAACCAAGCCGACAAATTTGCCACAATCTCTGATTAGCCCGGTCTGACCTATGCTTTTTAGGTAGTCACTCATGGTGTTTTGACAAGGGGCATCTTTATCCATACTTCTTGGTACCCATGCTACATAATTGCCAAAAGAATCGCGACAAGTCCCGGCGGAAGTTGGCCAGGCCATAGCACGAGCGGTTTCAACGATAAGCTTAGCTCCTGATCCTGAAGGAGTAAATGGGTCCCCTTTATCGCCGATAATTTGGTATTTACTATTTTCATTGGGAGGAGTGGTTTGTGGAGAGTCTGGAGAGTCTGGGTCTGAACTCTCTTTTTGGCAATCGGCTTCTGTGTCGCATGGTACAAAAAAGATAATATTGTTTTGTGCGTATTCTTTTCGTTCTTGAGGAGTAATAGCACGTGCAAAAACTCTGGTTGTGATTAATCCGGTAAGAAAAACTGGTAGAAACAATAATGAGAGGTGTTTGGTTTTTATCATTAGCTTTATTATATCATAAAAAGCTATTCCAGTGTGTTTATAGACCGAACCATTTGGTGGTCAAGATATGGAAGATCGGCGTACGTGAAGAACAGCTGAGGCATAGATTTAGGCTCTCCGTTTTCTAGAATATAACGGTAAATATTGGTCGATCCGTCATAGAGTGTGTGAGTGAGCGTGCGCACGGAGTATGGGGAGTCACCAAATCTATAAAGCTCAGAATACTCGAAGTTGGGTGGGAGATGACCGGTTTTTAAATCGTCTAATGAATAGTTGGTGAACGGATTATAGTAGTTAAGAATCTCAATATCGTAGTCTAGGGGGTCATACTTGTCAAAGTCTTCCGATAAAAGACGTTTAATCATAGCAGTGCGTCCTGAAGCGGAAAGGGCTGAAAGTGTTAGGCGAAAGGTATAATTGCCTTCTGTGTCACCGTCTAATAAATAAGATATTTGATAGGAAGGGTCTGCGGAGGTGATGGGGAGGAAGTTAGAGATTTTAAACGCTTCATTACTAGAGAGAGCATGTTGGTCCGCTGTGAGCGAGGCATCGTAGTTTCTAGAGTCGTCGCCTTCTAAATTGTCATTGTCTGAAGAAGTAATAAGGGTAATTATAATTATAATGATGACTGCAATTAATATACAGAGACTAGCTAGAAAGAGCGGCTTGTGTCTAGCAAAGAGAGTTTTAAGTGAACTTTTTTGAAGATTCATATTATAGCTCACTTTCTGGTATTACGTCGTCTGCCGGTGTGTTGGTTTCGGGATTTGAGGCAAGACGATAGACAGAAATGGGATAAGTGGCGCCATTATAGCTAGAAGCCATTCGTGATAGACGATTTAGAGACGGGGTCCAGGTTTGATAAGACGCCGAAGCGATATTAACTCGACAGGCGCCGTTAGGGCAAGCAGAGCCCTTAACAGTTTGATCACCAATCCAAATTTGAATATGGCCACCACGGGCATCGCCTGAACCAGAAGAGTAAGCTAGCACGTCGCCGGGTTGAAGGTTGGCCATGGGAAAGACCTGGCCGTCTGTGGAAACCTTGGTCCACTTAGTGGATCTATTCATGTAAGACATTTGACTCCGAACGCCAACTTTGGGAAAATCTGGATCAACTTGGGAGTAGATCATAACGGCGCCAACGAATTTGCCGCAGTCGCGAAGGGAGAGACCACCAACGGCCTTTTGGGCCTCTTTCGCAATGGAGTTCAGTGTACTAGAGCAAGCTTGAATGCCGCCATCGGCACGTGGTTTCCAGGCGACCGATCCGTAGAAAGCATCACAGTTCCCTTCGGTGTTTGGCCATGACATAGCAATAGCAGTCTCGACGATCTTATTGCTACCGCCAGAACCGCTAGAAATGCCAGTGCATGAAACCGAGGAGGAGACGTTGCTTGTGGTGTCGTCGGTAGATAACTCTCCAACCTCTGCAAGAGCAGATTTTGCCCATTTGAGACGGTTCATAAATGCGGAATAGGCGGATTTGGTTTTGGTCTCGGAGAGCTCAGAAACAGAGCTAGGGGCGTAATCGTTGTAACAACCAGCGCGATCGTTCGAGGTGCAGAAAGATGAACGCGGGGTCTCAAAGCGACGATACATAAAGAAAGTAGCTTCTTCGAGTGAAGTGGCGTTCATGTTGGTGACGGAAGAGCCGCTCCCACGAACTTCACGTTGGAGCTCGTCGAAGAGGTATCCGAGCTGGGCTTCCATAGAAATGACAGGAAGACCATTAGTATCAGCAAAGGTCTGGAGATTAGTTTGTCGGCCCGGGGAGGTCCACTGAGCGATGCCAAAGCCGCGTTTGCCAAATTTTTCCCACGAAGTAATGCGCCAAGAAGTATCATTAATTAGCTCGCCGCCCTCTTTTTTGTTAGGAACAACGCTAGACTCAGCAATAAGATTACCGACAATAGCTGCGGCGGAGCTGGCGGAATATCCCTTTTTAATTAAGTAATTTAATGCGGTCTTAGAATTATCGCCGAGGTTAACTAAGTCTCCATTGAGACAATTTGAAGAATTAGAAGATTCATCATCTATAAACATGATGTTGTTCTGGGCATAAAATTTGAGATCTGCTTTGCTTATAGCGAAGGCGTTCTTGGAAGAAGCTAATGGGGTGGCAAAAATGATTGCGAGGGAGACCAGTAGAAAGATAAAGCGTTTGACCATATATATAATATGCATATTATAGCATAAATGTAAGGTAAAGAAAAAGACAAGAGAAATAGCGGATTAGGCGTGGAGTGACGCCAGGTTAACGCTGTTGTTGGACTTTGTTACCAGGATTGGTAGTGATGAGAGACTCTTCGGTTTCGGAGGCGATAATTTGGATGTGAACGTGATTAGAGCCAGCAAAGAAGAGACCTTGGCCGACTGGGAAATTAGCAAGACGCTTTTTCTCTTCATCGGTAAGCTTGAAAACATCGGAGAGAACGTCGACGGCAGAAGAAGATTGTTTAAGTAGGAGTTGCATGGAAGAGTTGCTGACGATGGCGCGGCCCATTTTGGTAGACATGAAATCTTCGACGTCTTGGGTGATAGTAGTAAGACCAAGATAATATTTACGGGCACGTTTAGCAAGACCGAAGAGGAAATTTGCGGAATCTTCGAACTGCATGAGTTGCCAAGCCTCATCAACAATGAGAAGGCGGCGCTTCTGTTCGGCGCGGACAACGTTCCAAATGTGTGAGAGGACGATATACATAGCAACGGGGCGAAGCTCGTCTTCAAGGTCACGAATGTTGAAAACGACCATTTGGTTGTTGATATCAACGTTGGATTGTTGTGAGAAAATGCCGGCGAAGGTGCCAGAAGTGTATTTCCTAAGGCGCTGAGCGAGTTGTGGGCCAGTACCCTCCATATGAACAAGAGTATCATAGAGGTTAATAATGGTCGGTGGAGTACTTTGGTGCGTGAGTGGATCAGAGGTAATACCGGCACGCGCATAAGTATCAATGAGGGCTTGATCGAGATCGGCTTCTTCGTTTGGTGTGAGTGGAGTAGCGGGTCGACCATTTGTAGCGGCACCACCAAGCATAAGGCGGAAAAGACCGTGAAGCGTGACTAGATTCGCGCGAAGAGCGTCATTGGCGTCTTCAGAGTCGACAACCTTTGGGAGATCGAAAGGATTAATGCGTACGTCGGAATTGAGGCTGAGGCGAATATAAGAACCGCCAACGGCGTCGCAAAGCTTTTGATATTCATTTTCTGGGTCGATGATGATAATTTCGTTCCCTATCATCATGGAACGAAGTGCCTCTAGTTTAACAGTAAAGGATTTACCAGCACCGGATTTAGCGAAGACAACCATGTTGGCATTTTCAAGCGAGAAGCGATCGAAAATAACAAGGCCATTGTTATGCATGTTAATGCCGTAGAGGATGCCCTTTTCTTGAGTAAGGTCGGCAGACGTGAATGGGAAGGAGGTGGAAATAGCGCCAGTGTTCATGTTGCGGCGAATCTGGAGCTGATCAGTACACTGCGGCATACAAGACTGCATTCCCTGCTCCTGTTGAGAAGTAGCAACCTTAGAAAAGACCATTTGTTGCCCAAAAAGGGTTTCTATTTTTTGGCGAACAAAGTTGAGTTCGTCAAGCGAATCAGCCCAGAGAGTAACATAAAGACCAAAACGAAAGAAACGTTCAGCCCCGACCTGGAGCTGATCGCGGAGCTCCTCGGCGTCATTAATAGCGGCTTCAAGCTCTGGATCGCGAACACGGCCTTTTTCGGCGTTGACATTCATGCTGGCTTCGAGCTGAGTTACTTTCTTGCGAAGGTTTTTCATGACGACTCCAGTGTCTACTGGATAGATGAACATGGAAATATCTAGTACCTCGTCGATGTTGATGAGCGGAGAAAGCCATCCAGTGTAAAGAGCACGTGGATAGCCATAGATGTAAAGGGTGCAGCCGTATTTGGTGCCAAGACGGAAATAGCCAGATTGAATCTCTATAGACGAGGGAGAGATAAGATCACGAAGAGTATTGATGCCCTGCTCAAAAGCCTGCATAATTTGTTGGTCTTCAGTGAGTTGGCTTGAAGCACCAATTTGTGCAGCGGTCTTTTTATTCTTTTTAGGCATGATTTTCTCCTTTCTTCACATAGGTAGTCGCGAGCTTGGTGAAGTCGACAAGCGGTTCGCGAACGGCCGTGTCGGGGTTGTTGAAATCATAATATAGTTCCGCAAGTTGCTTTGTATTGAGGCGAATAGAGCGGATGCCGATTTGGGCGAGACCAGAAATCACGGTTTCGACGCGGTTATTGATTTCGGTAGCAGACTTGTCGTAAGTTGCACGATCGATATTTCTAATAGGCTGAATTTTGTTCTTTTGAAAGACTGAGATAAGGTTTTTGGTTTCATAGAGCTGTTTTTCATATTCGGCAGAAGGATAGTATGGAATGATAATAAAGAAGGATTTGTCCATAATGTTCGCATCTTGCGAAAGGATATCGATGAAATTGATATAATCGTCCATTAGGATACCCAAAAGCATATTGTCGTTATTGCGACGTATTTCGGAGAGACGCGAGATGTAGGGTCCGATGTCGACGCGTTGGGAACGAATGAGGATTTGAGTGGTGAAATTGAGAGAGTTTAAGAAGTTTTGATAAGAATACTCAACGCCTTCACGTTCGGTTTCGGACATAAGGTCAAAGTTGATAGATTGGCACGCAACAACAGCGCGGAAGGAACCGTCTTTCATAATGACCATACCGTCGCGAAGCTCAGAGATTAGGAGAGTAGTCTGGGTTGATTCTGGATGATCAGGCGTAGCTTGACGTGGGGCTTGTGGCTGCTGACTTGGCATGCCTGGACGACCAGTAGCTGGTGGTGCGGAATTGGGCGTTCCGGCCATAGCTGGCATGTTTGGTTGAGCTGGTGTTGCTTGGTTGGGGTTCATCTTCTCTCCTTAATGTAAACTAATATATACTTCATCATCTTTATGATTATTACGTTCGCGTTTTGCTTCTTTGGCAATCGTAGTAATAGTGAACGGACTATCTTTTGATAATTCAACAAGACGATCGTGAGAAGGTACTGCGGCGGGGGGCTGTTCTCCTGGGGCTTGAGTGTCGACAACTTGATCTATGCCCGGATAGTTGGGAGTTGGAGCAGGTGGTGTTGTTTGAGTGAGATTAGCGGAGTTAAATTTAGGCATAGCAGGCTCAGAAGACGAATCGGTCTCTTCTGGCTTAATTGGGTTATTGGCGGCGATGGCTGCGCGCATTTGTTGGACTATTTCAGCACGGTAGCGATCAGCTTCGGAAGATAAATCGGTTGAGAGTTGTTCGGAACGATAATTCTCAAAAATATCAGGAGAGGAAACGGTTTCTGCTACAAAATCATCGCGCACAGGCGAACTAGTGGGAGCAACAAAGCCTTCTTTAATTGAGAGACCTTCGCTATCGACAATATCTGCTAAGAAAGAAATGCGGTGAGAAGCCTCTTCTTCCGAAAGATCTTTGGTGAGATTTTGCTCGATTATTTTAGGAGCGGTGATTTCAATGGTAGATTCTCTTTGTCCGGGAAACCAGTAGCGCTTGTTGGGCTTTGTATAAAAGCTAATAAGGGCTGCAATATAGGTTTCCATGGGTTGATCCTTGCGCAATGGAAGCGCAAGAATAAGTAGGAATAGCGCCGGAATTACTGGAAGTATGGCAAAAAGAGGAAAAATTTGCCCGATTGCCCAAGCAAGGGCGATAAGGGCGGCGACGATGAGCAGATAGATAAACTGACGGAAGTTAAAGGGGCCTATAAGTTTATCGTCCGCTTCGACATCCTGAGGGACCTTATATTGCGCCATAGTATGATTTTACCATAAACGTAACGAAATTAGAAGGTTTAGCCGCCAAGGATGCGCCTGATTATGATAAGAAGATCGTCGATCGAATAGCTTGGGTTGTGATTATAATCGTTTTCGAATAAATTAGCTTCGGCATCAAGGCCATGGGAGCGAAGGTTCTCAACGACGTACTCAACAAAGCCTTCTTCGTCGATCGGGGTGTTCTCTGCGAACTCTTCATATTCATTGATTAACAGCTCGCGTTCTTCGGCGTCTGACAGGCCACCCGCATCGCCGGTTTCTGAGACTGGCTCAGTAGGCTCTGTTTCAGATGGTTTTCTACGTTTGTTACGAAGCTCGCGTAGTTTAGAGAGGCGAGTTTCGCGAAGCTCTTCTTTGTAGGCCATGCTAAATGGGTCGTCGTCGCTAACACCAAGGAAGTCGCGGACGACACGCTTGGCGCTGTTGACAGAACCAGAACTGAGAGAACGAATGATAGGGCCAAGAGTCTTGGACTTATGAAGGGTAGCCATGAAGTTGGCTTTGGCGTATTCGTTACGAAGTGCTCTCTTCTTTTTGGCAAGCTTGGCGTTGCGGTCTTGTTTAGCCTTCTTCTCTTCGTCAGAATCAGTGTCTTTGATCTCCTCGGGCTCCTGGCTATACCAGTCTGGAAGCTCTGATGGAGGAGGAGTGGCAGATTCTGGAAGGTCGGCGGCTGGGTCGGGACTTCCTGGATCTTCTGGATGTTCTTTGTGTTTTTCCATTCGGCGAATAAAATCGTCGGCAAGAATATCAATGATAGGATTGATAGTATCCGTACGGAGTGAGGTAATTTGGCTAGGTACTTGAGCAGAAAGATATAATTTGGTAAAGTCGGCAAAGTATTCTGGCGTGAGACCTTCAAGCGGGTCGCCCTTCTTGGTCCAGCGAGGCGTATAGCTGCCATCCTCATTCAACTTTAGACCGGTAATATAAGAGGCAAGGTTAATACCTTGTTCAGAGCCAGAAGGATAAGTAAGGGCGGCAGTAATGATGGCAGGTAGCATAGCATTGTTAATATCGTTGCGTTTGGCGCCGTAAGCTGCCAAATCAACGTGACCGTCTCTGTCTGTGTAAGCAAGACGGAGGCTGCGATCGATGTTTTCGTAGGTGGTGCGTTCGACGCCGTTGAGCGAGGTGCCCATGAGGAGAGTTTCTATAGGATACTTGGCGCTACCACTGTTTTTGACGAGAACGCCATGCTCGTCGTATTCGTCGTAATGTCCAGTGATATATTCATTGAAGGAAAGAACGCGGTTTTGGCGTTTGCCACGTTTTTGGTCTTCGTTGAAGGCGCGGGCCGTCTCAAGATTAATGTATTTGCCATAGCGGCGGAGGAGGACGTCGGAATCTTTAACATCAAACATACAGAAGTTAGCGATAGCTTGAGAAGCGTGGGTGCCGAGTTTGATTTGATTGGTTTCGACGATACGACGCATGACGTTAGTAACCAAATCGGTATCACCGCGCATATTAAGAGCCTTCATACCAGTCAGAATTGGATCAATATCTTTGCCGATATGATCAGTTGCGGTGAGTTGGAAGAGACGATCGTAGAGCTCTTGAGTAGCAGGAACGGCGGTAAAGTAGGAACCAAACTTCTTGCCAAGAACGGCTGTTTGTGTAGAGAAGTCGTGAGCGGCATTGGCGCCGACGAGATGGGTACCCATGACGTCGCCTTCAAGAACAGAAGAGATTTGATTGTAGCGAGCAAGATCTTTTTGATTGACGGTACGAGCAATTTGTTCGGCACGCTTAGTGGCATTGAAAGCAGCATTGCTATAGGCATTAAAGGCAGAATCGATACGATCTTGGCGGGATTGAGTATTGTCAAAACGTACTTTCTCGCCACGAGAAGTTTCATAAAAGAGGGCGTCGGCGGCGTTCATATTCGCAAGGTCAATGGCTGTGAGTCGTTCGCGATCTCTTTCACTGGTGGCATAATTTGCGATACCTTTTTCGGCGTCGTTGGCGTTTTTAAGAATTTGACGTTGATATTCGGCGGATTGGCCTATGAGAGCAGTAAGATCACGACCGCGCCTAGAGATTCCGCCATTTCTATTACGGAGATTGGAGGCATAGGCAGTCCCGCGGAGTTTGGACATTTCTTGATATTTTTGGGTATCTGAGGCGGTGCGGAATTTGCGGTCCTGGACACTTTGCCCGAACTTGCGAGCATACTGCCATGTACGAGGTCTGTCACCTAAGTACTTTGCGCGTCTGAGAGCAGCTTCGGCGCTGGACCAGTTGCGAAGAGCGCCAACTGGGTGACTACTGAGCTTGGTAAGCGCAGAATTGATTTGGCCTGGGAGAGTGCCGGACATTTTGAGAAGCGACCAACATGCAATAAGCGGAACAACCTTAACGGCGATGCCCATAATTAGAACAAGGGTGTCTTCGGCGGCGGCGATAATGGTCCAGCCGACGAGAGAACAGGCACCAAATAGTGCTGCGAACATTGGGTAGAAGAATAGCATTTGGTAAAGCGATTTCTTCCAGGTCGCAAACCATTTTTCAGTATTAGGCAAGAGATTGCAGACGAAAGCTAGTGGGCTTACCATGATGAGAAGGTAAACGAAGGCTTGACGAGCGGCTATAGTGATATAAGCAATAGCTACAGCAAACACCGCCGCAAGAAGAACGGGGAGAAGAGAGATGAAGATGGCGCCAAGGCCACCAGAAGCGCCAATGGCTAGACCAGCAATGAGGCCACCGCCAATAAGACCAGAAACAATGTTAGAGAAATCGATTTGAGTGCCTTCAGTAGCATTAGCGATGATGCCGGTAGCCGTGATTCCCTCTTCGACGCTCGAGAATAAGCCTTTGAGCGAGGCGCCGACGATATTCGAAACATCGACAAGCGCAGCACAGATGATGTAACTTAGATTGATAAGAATAGCCGAGATGATGATTTTTGGCAGGAGTTTTTTGATGCCGTAGTTTGAGATACCAAGACCAGAAACTTGAGAAAAGATAATGACTAGGAAGAAAATAGCAAAAACGACGTTGGTAATATCTCGGAAGATAGACCAAATTTGGTGAAATGGCGAGTCGGAATCAGAGGTCAGAGGTTTTACGACAAGCATTTGCTGAATAATGTCGTAAAGGCCATCAGTAATGCGGGCAAGGAAGCCGGTGGTAGGACAGACGAGCCAACCAAGAGAGCCAGATTCGTCATAGCAAGTGTTGGCTGTTTCGCCGGCTTCGTCGGTCGACTGGTTTTGAGTAGTGTTTTGGTCTTGACTTTGGGATTCAGAAGTGGTTTCACTACTGGTTTGATCCTGAGCTTGATTTTGAGTATTGGTAGGTTCAGCGAAAACAGGGGTAGAGACAACGCTCAAACAAAAGAATAGGCTCAGAAAAACCGCGCCCAGAGAGTAGAAAAATCGTCTTATTTTATTTAACACACTCATATGATGTATTTATCTTATGAATTATAGCATTTTTGAGACAAAAAGTCAATGATTATTCTAGCATATCGCGCAGTATTGGAAACTGTGATACAATATGATTATGAAAAAGAAGTTTTTAACACTTATTGTGGGGATAATGATGGTAATTGGCGCGATGGCACCGAGTAGTGCGGTGTTAGCTTTGAATGAGGCGGGAACAGGGGGAGGCAACAATAGCAGTAGCAACAGTAGTAATAGAAGTGCGGGAGACTGTTCTGGTGGCGTGACTGTTTTTGGACTGGATCCGTGGTGGAAGGCCCTAGATCGTAATGGATGCGAAATCTTACAGAGTAATTTTGAAGGGGATAAACTTACTGGTACTGTAATAAAAATAGTTGCAGTAGTTGTAAAAGATTTAATGTTTGTTGCTGGTTTTCTTGCGGTAGGGTTTGTAATGTATGGTGGTTTCTTGATGGTGACAAGCGCCGGGAATCCGGGAGCGGTAGAAAAGGCCAAAAAGACGATTTCTGGGTCGATTATTGGGCTTGTGATTGCAATTCTGGCTTATGCGATCGTGACGACTGTGTTAGGCGTAGTAGTTAATGGAGATATGGGATAAATATGATAGTTTGGAGTTATATAAGAAATCTAATTGATAAAATAGGAGCAGACGCTAATTCCTATAATGATGTAATGAATAAGATTAAAGAGAATACGCCAGGCGGGGGCACAATTGGGGAAAATAGCGTGATAAATGTAATAAACTATTTCTTGTATGTTGGGGGTATTGTGGCAGTTGTGATGGCGATTGTGGCTGGCGTGCAGATGACAACAAGCGCAGGAGATCCTGGAGCAGTAAAGAAAGCCAAGACTACGCTAACTTGGGCGATAGTCGGGTTAGTAGTGATGATCCTAGCTTATGCGATTGTAAATTTCGTGATAGCTCAGCTTGGCAACGAATAGGAAATAGCTCTAGAAAAAACGCTTTTCGAAATAAAAGAGCGTTTTTGACATAATGATTATGGTTTGGTATACTTGCTGTAACAATTATAAAAGAAAGGATGATATGAAGTTGTCTTCAAAAATAAAGTCGGTGGTGATGGCAATGGTTCTGGCTATGGTTGGGGTGTGCACAGTATTGGCGCCAAGTTCGACATATGCGGCGTCTTGGCAGGATGGGATGGATGCAGCACATTCGGAAGGAACCCCGTCGAACCTAGCAGGCAATGACGGCGTAGTGAAGAAAATTATCAATGGCGTACTGTATGTAGTTGGCGTCCTTGCTGTCGTGATGGTAATCATTGGTGGTGTAAAGTATACAACATCCGGTGGCGACCAAGCTGCAGTAACAAGCGCAAAGAATACTATCCTCTATGGTATCGTAGGCCTTGTAATTGCAATATTAGCCTATGCGATTGTGAACTTCGTGATAGGCCAGCTTGGTAACGGATAATTGATAGTAAAGAGAAGACGCCCTTCTGAACAGGGAGGGCGTTTTTTGACATAACAATTATGGCCTGGTATTATTAGAATGGAATAAATAGAAAGGGTATGAAGTGAGATTTTCAAGAATAAAGTCGGCTGTAGTGGCAGGGGTTTTAGCCATTATTGGAGTTGAGATTAATTTAGTGACGAGCAATGCTCATGCTGTAAATTGTCCTGGAGGAGGAATTCAAAATACATATGCTGAATGTGGAATGCACGAGGGTGATTCTGGCGCTAGTGGGCTCGATGAACAGGTACGGCATATCATCAATGGCGTACTGTATGTAGTCGGTGTTCTTGCTGTTGTAATGGTAATAGTTGGTGGAGTAAAGTACACGACTTCTGGTGGTGACCAAGCCGCAGTAACAAGTGCAAAGAATACTATCCTCTATGGCATAGTAGGTCTTGTAATTGCAATTCTAGCCTATGCGATTGCGAACTTTGTGATTGGTAAGGTTGCTGGTTAAGGTTCTTCTAGCCCAGGTCAATCTTGGGCTTTTTGTTGCTAACTAATGAAACTTTTGCTATTATAAGGATAAGCTAAAAGAAAGGAAAAAGATGAAGTTATCTTCGAAAGTTAAGGTTGGCGTGATGGCTCTAGTGTTGGCTATGATGGGAGCAAGTGCGCCAATTATGAGCGTGTATGCATATACCTGTCCGGATGGATCTAGCGCGCCAAATGCGGCGCAGTGTGGGATGAATGCTACCAATACAAGTGATACTCAACCTAAGCCTTTGGAAGATACTGTTACAAACATTATCAATGCGATTCTTTATGTTGTAGGCGTGCTTGCGGTAGTGATGGTAATTATTGGTGGTGTTAAATATACGACTTCTGGTGGTGATCAGGCCGCAGTAACAAGTGCTAAGAACACAATTCTCTATGGTGTCGTAGGTCTCATAATTGCGATTCTAGCTTATGCGATTGTAAACTTCGTGGTTAAGAATGTAGCGGCCGATGAATATGTTTATGGTGTGATATTTCGAGAGCTGATTGGATAACATGGTTGAAGAAAATAGCTCGGTAAATCCGAGCTATTTTTTAGATAAAAATTCGGCTCGGATTTACGCCGGGCCGAATTTGGATCAATGACTGAAAGTTGCTGCTTTACTGAACAGGGATAACCTTCGGAGCTTCTACTTTTTCTTTTTCAAAGGTGATGGTTAAAACGCCATCGCGTAATTCAGCCTTGACGCTGTTTTCGTCTTCGCGGACGGCAACAGGAAGAGCGATGGTGCGAGAGAATTCGCCCCAATAGCATTCTTGGATATGCCAGCGAGTAGTCTGATCATCTTCCCCACCGCTAAGAACGCCAGAAATTGTTAGAATAGAATCGTGAATCGAGACGTTAAGATCTGATTTTTTAATGCCGGCTGTGCGAGCTTTGATTACTAGTTTGTCGGCGGTTTCATAGACATCTACGGCGAGTTGTCCTGGAAAATCATCGCCAGCTTCCCACCCATCATCTGTCCCCTCTTCTTCTGATGGTTCGATATTGTCTTCTTCCTCGGGCTCAGAGACCGCAGATTCTTCTGCTGGCGCAGAATTGGCGGGCTCGTCGGGCTCGAGCATAGTGGTAGCGTCGTCTTCAAGAAAGGCGGCCGCTAATTCATCTTCCATCAGCATGTCATCGTTGTTTTTACGAGCCATACTCGGTTTTCCTCCACTTTATATAGTATATGCTTAATTATAAGGACAAGGTTTGATAAAATCAAGAGAGAATATGAATTTTAGCATAAAAAGTGTTGTAAAAAATATAGTAAATGGGTTCTTTCCTCCCCGATGTAGAGGGTGTGGAGCGTTCGGGGATTATTTATGTGATTGTTGTAAAAAATACATAAGTGGAAACATGAAAATTCGCGAAATGGCGAAGGGTGCTGATGGATCGAACGCATTCTTTCTTGGATATCGAGACGAGTTTTTGGGAGAACTTATTGAGGAAGCGAAGTATGAATCGGTAAGAGGCTTAATAGCTGAAATAGCTGAAGTGATTTATCGAGGATATTTTGAAAAAGTAGAGGGCGATATGCTGTTGGTACCAATGCCGACAAGTCGACGACACGTGAGAGAGCGAGCGATGGACCATATGGATATGATTGCAAAAGAAATAGAACGATTGTCTAAAGGAAGAATCCAAAGAGAAAGACTGCTGGTTAGAGCGAAAGATACGGTACAAACGGGGGCGAGTGAATCAGTCCGCAGAAAGCAGGCTAAAGAGGCTGTGAGAATAAATGAAAAGTATTGCGATGAAGATGGTTTGATCTTAAAGAAGTATAGAGACGAGAGAGTTGTTTTGATTGATGACGTATGGACGACGGGTTCGAGCTTAATTGAGGCGGGAAAGATATTGAAAAAGTCTGGAGTTAATAATTTGAGTTTAATTGCGATAACCAAAAGTCGGGCTAGAAGGAGCCCGACTATAAGGCACGGCGAGATCTATTAAAATTATTAGAACAAGCCGACGACGAAATTGACGATTGCGTAAGAAAGGATTGCAATTACAAGACCGATGAGAGCGTAAAGAATGGTGTTCTTTGCGTCGGTTACGGCTTTAGCGTCACCAGCTGAAAGGGCGTACTTGACACCGCCAATGATGAGCATGATGACGGAAATGAAGCCTAGGACATAGAGGATGGTTGAAGTGATAGTGTCAACAACGCCACCATTGCCAATGAGGCTAGAAGGCATATCATCTGTCTTGGCGACTTCGATGCCGTCATGGACAGAGAGGGCCATAACTTTACCAGCGCTAAGAGTCGCAAGGGCGGCTGCGCCAGTGAAGGCTTGTGAAGCTTTTTTGATAATCTTATTCATAAAAATCTCGCAATTAAATGATATTTAATAATGATTTTGCTTATTATATCACACTTTTTGAAAAAGTGCAATAGTGTATTATTTTATGCGCTGTGATAAAATGTATAGAGGCATGGAGGGTTACCCAAGTGGCTGAAGGGGACGGTTTGCTAAATCGTTAGTCTGGGGAAACCTGGAGCGGGAGTTCGAATCTCCCACCCTCCGCCAGAGGTTGAACTATAAAAAATAGCCCCGATGGGGCCAATTTTTATAGTTTGCCAGGCAAAGCCCGGCAGGAGCTTCTCTGCTTCTGCGTCGTCGGCCCAGAAAAATAAATTTTTCTGGGACCTCCTTCTGGTAGGCGAATCTCCCACCCTCCGCCAGAGGTTGAACTATAAAAAATAGCCCCGATGGGGCCAATTTTTATAGTTTGCCAGGCAAAACCTAAGATGTTTTAAATCTGATATAGAGATTTTGTTATGATTATGTTAAAATGAGGTCATGGAAAAGACTGCGTCGAAGAAAAAAGATACAAAAGCAACTGTTAATTGGGAAGCGGAGGAATATTTACAGCGAGACAAGAGAGCGGGGTGGTATATCGGTTTTACAATTGTAGTTTTGGTATTAGTGGCGCTATCAATCATTCTTCAATGGTGGACATTTACTGCATTAATAGTGCTTTCGGCAATTGCGTTGATTATTTATAGCGTAAGGCCGCCAAGAAAATTACATTATAGTCTGACTAGCAAGGGTCTTTCTGAGGGTAATGTTTTGTATAGCTATGATACCTTTAGGAGTTTTGGCGTATTACAAGATGGTGACAAGTTTGCAATTATATTGACACCTAGGAAGCGTTTTTCTCCCAGAGTAACAGTATATTTTCCAGAAGAGTCTGGAGAGAAAATTGTGGATGCTTTTGGAATGAGACTGCCGATGGAAGAAGTGAAATTAGATTTTCTAGATAAAATTGTAAAACTACTGAGAATATAGAAAAAGCTTGTGCTTTTTGTTGAACTGTGGTAAATTGGGTATAAATAGGGTTTTATTATTAATTAAAAAGAAAAGGGTGGCAAATGAATAACGACGAATTGCAAAGAGCAATCGATGATATAACTAAAGATAATGCGCCGGCGGAAGCAGTGCCTGCTGTCGGTAGCGCTGCAGAAAACGAACAACTTGCTAATGAGCTAGACCAGACGGTAGCACCAGCCGTAGGGCCTACAATTACTCCTGAGACTCCAGATTTTGGCGTTGCGCCTACTCCGGTTGTCCCTGACGCTCCTGGGATGCCTCCTGTAGAAACAACTGAAGCTGTAGCTACTATGCCAGAGGCTCCGGTTGCACCTGCGGCCCCTGTAGTGGAAACGGCTGAGCCAGTCGCAGAAGCGGCTCCAGCAACTGCTGAAGATGCCGATGGTGATACGCTTAATGAAGCGCTTAAAGAGCTTTATCCTTTGCTTGATAAGGTAGATATACCAGTTGAAGAAAAGTTTGATATTACTATGAAATTTGGTAGTCCAGCAAAGGCTCTTGATATAGCCAAGCAAATGACTGACGAGACAGCAAAGGCGAACGCACTTCTAGAGATCGTCAATAAACTAAAATAATCGTTTGATTCAAAAAATCCCCGTTAGGGGATTTTTTGTTCAAGCTCTACGGATTAATACATTCCGCCCATGGAACCGGCAGGAGCTTCAGGTTCTTTTTCGGGGATTTCGCAGATGAGTGCGCCCATAGTAATAGCGGTTGCAGAAATAGAAATGGCGTTTTTGACAGCTTCCTTGGTGACGCGGGCTGGATCGATGACGCCGGCTTTCTTTAGGTCGATAACGCCTTTGTTTGGTTCCATGACGTTGATTCCATAGCCGGGCTTAGCCTTTTCGACTTCGGCGAGGAGTGCTTGAGCGTTAAGGCCTGCATTTTCGAGGATGTGGACGAATGGGCGTTTGAGGGCGTTCTTGACAATTCTAGCACCATCATCTGTGTCTTTGAGCTCTCCAGCGAGATTTACAAGCGTGACTCCACCGCCTGGGACAATACCGTCGGATAGAGCGGATTTGGTAGCGGCGACAGCATCATCAACGCGGAATTTCTTCTCGTCGATTTCAGTTTCGGTGGCACCACCAACTTTGATAATTGCGACTTTTCCTTCGAGGGCGGCAGCGCGTTTCTCGAATTGTTCCCTTTCGTAATCTGAGGTGGCCATTTCGGCTTGGGACTTGATAAGCTCGATGCGAGCACGTAGAGCTTTTTTATCGCCAGCGCCTTTGATAATGGTTGTAGAATCTTTTTCGGCGATGACTTTACCAGCTGAACCGAGGACGTCGAGACCTGCTTCTTCGAGTTTAAGACCGCGATCAGCTGAAACAAGCGTAGCGCCTGTCAGAATGGCAATATCTTCCATAGTCTCTTTGCGGCGGTCGCCAAAGGCAGGGGCTTTGAGGACGAGTGAGTTAAAGACGCCTTTGAGTTTATTGAGGACGAGGAGTGAAAGCGCTTCTCCTTCAACTTCTTCGGCGATAATGACGAGATCTTTTTGGCCTGCTTGTGCACATTTCTCGAGAAGTGGAAGGATATCGGAAGAGGAAGAAATCTTCTTGTCAGTTACGAGAATGGCGGGCTTGTCGAAAACTGCCTCTTGGCGATTAACGTCAGTTACAAAGAATGGAGAGGAATAGCCTTTGTCGTAGGAGAAACCCTCGACGATTTCCTGTTCCATTTCTAGACCTTGGCCGGCTTCGACAGTCACAACCCCATCCTTGCCAATCTTGGAGATAACCTCGGCAATGAGGGTACCAATTTCGGCGTCACCAGCGGAAATAGTGGCAACTTCGGCGACTTTAGAGTCATTACCATCGATTTTTTCAGCTAACTTGTCGATACCCTTGATAATTTCGGCGCCGGCTTTTTCGATACCTTTTCTGAGCTCCATAGGATTGACACCGGCCACAATGAGTTTGTTGGCCTCATTTAAGATTTCGTAAGTCAAAACAGTGACGGTAGTGGTGCCATCGCCGGCGACTTTGTTGAGTTTTTGAGCTGCAGTTTTAATAAGCTTGGCACCGACTTCTTCTCCAAGGTTTTCTTCGGTGGATCCAAGTTCGACGGCTTCGGCGACAGTGACTCCGTCATGAGTGATAACGGGAGCGCCGTATTGTTTCTCGATAACGACGTTTTTACCTTTGGGACCGAAGGTGACTTTGACGGCGTCGTACAGTTTTTTGCTGCCAGCTAGAACTTTTTCCCTAGCTTCAGCTTCGTAGTAGATTTTTTTCATGATGTCCTTTCTATTGTTTTAGGAGCTCGCAATCGCGTGTCGCTCCGGTTTCGTTATAAGTGAAGGCAATTCTTAGATTACAAAGTTGCAAGAATGTCTTTTTCGTCGACGATGATATAGTCGACATCATCGAGCTTAACATTAGTGGTTGAGTATTCTTTGTAAATAATTTTGTTGCCTTTTTTGACGGACTTGACGTCGGGGCCGACGGACTCGACGATGGCAAAGCTAGGCTTTTCTTTAGAATCGCTAGGCAGAAGGAGACCGGAGGCGGTAGTCTCAGCAGGCTTTTCTACTTTGGCGACAACGCGATCTTTTAGAGGTTTTAGAGTCATTATTCTTTTCTCCTTTTCTGCTATCTATAATAGCACGGTTATTAGCACTGTCAAGCATGGAGTGCTAAATTTATTTTTTGAAAGGTCAAATGGAGTTTTACAGGTGATGATATGTGGTATAATTGTGATAAATATGGGTAATACTAAAGAAGACTCAAGACTAAAGAGCCTGAAGACGATATTAATGGATAAAGTCCCAGGGTATAATTCGCTGGTAAAGCCGATACATTTAGCACGGGCTGTTATGGCTGGGGTAAAATACAAGTTTCCGGCTAGAAGCATGAAAGTAATTGCGGTGACTGGTACGAATGGGAAGACTACCACGTGTTTTATGATCTGGAAAATGTTAAATGAATGTGGCCGTAAAGCAGGTTTGATGACGACTGTTGCTTGGGGCGTGAAGAGGCTGCAACCAGAACTTAATCACATGACAACTATGGATTCAATGACGCTTAATAAGCGTATTGAGGAAATACGCGATCAAGGAGCAGATTATCTCGTGCTTGAGGTGACGTCGCATGCAATGTGCCAGTTTAGAACACTCGGTATTCCAGTGGAGATAGCAGTATTTACGAATTTAACACATGACCATCTAGACTATCATAAGACGATAGAGAAATACCGCGCAGCGAAATGCAAGTTATTTAAGAAGGCAAAGTATGGAGTGATTAATGCTGATGATGGGAACTCAAAATGGTTCATGAAAGCGTCGAAAGATTATATCACTTATGGTATAAAGAATGGAAAATTGAGAGCTAGAAAGGTGAAATTGAGCCCTGCTGGCGTGAAATATGCTTGTGGTGATATGAGGATTGAGACGCAGATACCTGGAGAATTCAATGTGTATAATTCCCTGGCCGCCGTGGCAGTGGGGCAAAAGTTGGGGCTAGATGATAATGAAATTGAGCAGGGTATTAGTGCGTTAGATGGTGTGGAAGGCAGAATGACGAAAGTAGATGAGGGACAAGACTTCACAGTTATAGTTGATTATGCGCATACGCCAGACGCGCTTGAGAAGGCTTTTAAAGCCCTTGGAGATGCAAACGGTAAGATTATTAGTGTTCATGGCGGAGCGGGCCGTAGAGACGAATCTACGCGGTCTGAGCGTGGTGAAATATTGGCGAGGTATAGCGACTATGTGATTATTACGGAAGACGACTCGCGAGATGAGGATCCGAGTAAGATCGCGCAGCAGTTCGTAAAGGGCGCGGAAAAGATGGGAAAGATCGAAGGGCGCGACTTGTCTGTTAATCTTGATCGCGAAGAGGCAATTCGAGAAGCGATAGGTGTTGCAAAGAAGGGAGATATAGTGATGCTACTTGGTAAGGGGCATGAAAAGACTATTCTTCGAGCAGATGGGCCGCATGAATTTGAGGATATTAAAGTTGCGCGTAAATATTTGCGTGAAAGAGAGCAACATGATAAGGAAGAACACGAGATAGCCGAGAAGGCTAGAAAATTACGCGAGCAAGCGCTTAAACGTGAAGCTGAAAGACGTCGACGCGAAGCGGAAGACGTGTACGGGAATATAACAGAATAAAAAACTCCGGCAAATGCCGGAGTTTTGCTGATAGAGGATTATTTGGCGTATTCGACGGCGCGAGTCTCACGAATGACGTTAACTTTGATAACGCCCGGATAAGACATGGTGGCCTCTATCTTGTTTGCAATGTCACGAGCAAGCTTGAGCGCGGTAAGATCATCGATTTGCTTTGGCTCAACAATAACGCGGATTTCCCTACCAGCGGAGATGGCATAAGCCTTGTCAATGCCTTGGAAGGAAGTGGCAATATTTTCAAGGTCGCGCATGCGTTCAGCAAAGTTTTCAGCGGAGATATTGCGTGCGCCAGGGCGAGCTGCGGAAATGGCGTCGCAAATTTTAACAATAATAGCCTCTGGGGTAGTAGGTTCGATGTCGTCGTGGTGAGCGGCGATAGCGTGGACGACGGCTTCCGGCATACCATATTTTTTGGCGAGTTCAGCGCCAATATCAGCATGTTTACCTTCGATTTTGTGGGTGACGGCTTTGCCCATGTCGTGGAGGAGAGTGGCAGTTTTGGCAATACGCTTGTCGGCGCCAATTTCTTCAGCGATCATGCCAGCCATGTGGGCCATCTCAATAGAATGAAGAAGAACGTTTTGGCCGTAGCTGGTGCGGAATTTAAGCTCACCAAGGAGGTGGATAATCTCGCGCGGGATACCAACGACGCCAACTTCACGAGCGGCATCTTCGCCAGCGCGAACGACTTCTTTTTCGATTTCCTTTTCTCCCTTAGCGACGGCTTCCTCGATGGAAGCTGGGTTAATGCGACCATCTTTCATGAGACGTTCTAGTGCGTAACGAGCAACTTGGCGACGGATTGGATCAAAACTGGAAAGGACGACCATGCCAGGGGCATCGTCGACAACGATATCTACGCCAGTAGCACGTTGAAGAGCTTGGATGTTGCGGCCTTCTTTGCCGATGATACGTCCCTTCATTTCATCATCGGGAAGCTTTAGAGCGGTAATAGTACGGTCAGCAGTTACTTCGGAAGACATGCGTTCCATGGCGGTAAGTAAAATACTCTGGGCGGTCTCGTCAATATCGTGTTTGATCTCTTTTTGCTCTTTGGCAACTAGGGCAACAAGGTCTTGTTTGATGTCGTTTTCAGTCATTTTCATGAGCTTATCGCGAGCGTCGGCTTTGGAGAGTCCGGCGATTTTCTCGAGTTTTTCGTGTTGCTTGACGCGGATATCACGAATTTCGGTCTTGAGGTCTTCGATTTCCTTTTCGGATTTGTTGAGTCTTTCGGATTTTTTCTCGAGTTGATCGAGCTTGTTATCGAGAGACGTTTCACGCTCTAGAAGACGGTTTTCAGTGCGCTTCCATTCTTTACGATGTTCAGCCTCTTCAGCTTGAGATTGAGAAACGATCTTAGAGGCTTCTTTTTTGGCTTCGAGAACGATGTCGCTAGCTTCGTGTTTGGCTTTGCGAATAAGATCATCGGCTTTGTTTTTGCCGCCGTTCTCTTTCTTCTTGTTGTATGCGAAAATACCACCAGCGCCGGCACCTATGCCAACTACGGCGGCGATCACAATGGAGATTATATCCATGTTTACTCTTTCTAATTGTTTTTATCTAGGCTTTGACTGTCCTAGATGGGCTAACAAATAATTACCAAATTTAATATTCCGCATCTAGTATAACACGAAATATATGGATTTGCTAGCATTAGTTGAATGGGCGAGTGGATTATTGATCAGAGTCAGAGGAGTCATCGGATGTTTCGTTTTCGGTGTCATCGGTATTATCAATAGTGTCGTCGGTTTCGTCGCTAGTTTCGTCTGTAGAATCGCCGTTGTTGTTTTTCATAGCTTCGAGTTCTTCCTCGAGAGCCGCATTGCGTTGGCGCAATTTTGAATTGGTTTCAGAGAGTTCGTCGTTGCGAGCGCTTGCTTGATTATATCGTGCTTGGATATCTTGTAGTTCGGACTGGAGCTTATTGTTTTCGAGGAGTTCGTAAACAGAAAAACCAATTGCGCCTAAGGCAATGAACCCGAAAACGAGAGCCAGGACGGTGCTGATAGGAGATTTTTTATTGGCCTTTTGTTCGAGAGCCGCAAGTTCGGCTTGTTTAGCAGCTTGCTCAGCGCGAGCGCGGGCTTCAATTTCAAGTCTAGTCTCGGCGTGTGTATTACCAACAACATTTTTCATTGGTGGCACAATAGGCCTAGCATCGTTTAGCATAACCTTATTATAGCACAAAAATGATTAGAAATAGAGTTTGAACTATTTTCTGGGCCGTGAAATATTGGCGGGACGACCATAATCTGGGAGGATAAGGTCGTGCTCATTGCCGTGATGATCGAAAAGCGGAATATGAAGTTCATGTGCGAGCGTATTTACAATGGTGGCGCCGATGCGAAGTCCGGTGAATGAGCCTGGGCCTGACATGAAGGTAATTTTGGAAAGTTGATGGAATGTTTTATTGTGTTTGGCAAGATGCTCTCGAAGAACGCTGAGAAGTTTTTCGGCCATTTCACGACCAAGATCATCATGATATTCGAAAGCTTCACCGGTTTGCGGATTAGTAAGAATAATATGCGCGGTGAAGGAGGATGTATCAAGATAAAGTTCCATTATTTGGCTCCTTTTAGATTGTCTACAAGTGCATGCATCGGGCGATTAAAAACGAGGTTTCGAGAACCATCAGGTAGAATCTTAAATGATATTTTCGGATGATTGTCAGGAAGAATTTCCGCGACAGAATCGGCCCATTCGAGGATAGTTATGGCGTTCGAATTAGAGAGAGATTCGGCGAGGTTGTCGGCCATGAGTCCGGGGTCGTCAAGTCGATAAAAGTCGTAATGAATGAGCTCTAAATTGGTGTTTTTGTGTATAGAGGTGGTATTGGGGCGCTTGTCGCACTTTTCATCCGCGCTTTGTTCGTGTCTGTTCGGAGAGAAGAAATAATGCTTGCTGATGGTAAAAGAAGGCGAGGTGACGGGAGTTTTAATACCGAGACCCTTAGCTAGGTAACGAGTAAAGGTAGTTTTGCCAGCGCCGACGTCGCCGACGAGTTCAATGCAGAGGGGTAAAATTTCTCCGCTGCTTAAAAAAATACCAAGCGAATTGGCGAATTCCGATAGAGCTTGTTCAGATTTGAAAAGCATGGGGTAATTATATCACGCTTGACGGTTTAGAGAAAGGAGGGTAAAATATAGAAGTTCTTGGTGGACCGTCGCCAAGTGGTCAGGCACTGGGTTTTGGTCCCAGCATTCGCAGGTTCGAATCCTGCCGGTCCAGCCAGACCATTTCATAAAAAATCAGCCCGGAGGGGCTTATTTTTTATGAATCACTGGGCTAGAGCCCAGTGAGAATTCTCCTCTCCTGCGTCGTCGACTCAGAAAAACAAGTTTTTCTGCGTTCTCCTCCTTGGAGGCGAATCCTGCCGGTCCAGCCAAAAATTGCTATTAGAATCGCCTTTAGGCGATTTTTGTTTTTGCATAATTTGGAGTTGTGGTATTTTGGCGCTTTGTATGAATACGCGACTAATGATCGTAATTTTGTGATATGATTAAGTTATGGAAAGCCTTAAGTATTATCCCGGAGATGATGGCGCTATTGATGCAATAGACAGAAACGATGTCCGAATGGTTTGGAATGGCGCAGAGTTGGGACATGATGCTTTTGATGTGAAACCTGGACCGAGGTATGAGGATATTTCGGGAAGAGAGCGAGCGGGCGAACAGATAATTAGACCTGAGAACGTACGAGACTTTGGTGCGGATAGAACGGAGGAAAACTTGAGGATGCTGGAAGAAATCGGTAATTCGCAAATAGCCAGTCTATATAAGAAGATGTTGGAGGAATATCCGCAACTTTGCGTTGTGAAGTTGGTAAACGAAGACGAAAATAATGCATTCTTTCAACAGACGACTAAGGATGCTACAACTGGACAAATAATGCCGGTGATTAGATTTAATTTCTCTCATCCTGAAGTGTATGGATTGAATTTGCTTGACACTCTTTCGTCTAAGGAAGATGACTCGGACATACGAACAAGCCTTCGATACACAATGAAAATGTTGGCGGTCCGGACGGGAGCAGATTGGCAAAGATGCGCACGTAATAGGAAGATGGCGACTAGCTTGGCGTTTTTGCACGAAATGGGACATGCGCAAGATTTTATTGATAATTATTTAGTTCCGGAGTATTCGGATCGAGAAGAAATGTCTTTAGGCGAGAGAATGGCGAGTAGTGTAGCGACGGCGTCGAATAAGTTAGAGGCAGTAAAGGCGGAAGAAAGTGCGAAGTATACGGAGAAATTAGAGGAGCCATTTGAACGCAGGCATAGATTATATCGTGATATGCCGTATGAGAAACATGCGGATAAATTTGCGACCGATTACATAACAAAGCATTATGATGATTTCTTTATCATAGGAGAAAAGCCCAGTGATTTGAAAGCAGCAGTCGGAGCAAAAGCTAAGGAAGCTTTGAAGAAATTTGCTTATGGAGAGGATAGAGTAAGAGTCGAATTTGGGTATGAGATCCCGATGGATGAAGATTTTGCTCATCTTATGGGCGTAAGTCGCGGCAATCAGATAAAAGTTGAGCCAGTCTATGAACCGAAAAAAGAGCCTTCGCAGTACGATATAAAAGAGGGGGATTATGGGCTATATGGATATGATGCTTTGAAGAGATTTGATGAGAATATGAACTATATTGCTGCCAAGCATGCTCCTAGGGTACACGAGCGTGAAAAGCTTAGTTGCGAGGGTAAAGCGATTACTACTTTGAGGGAAGGTGCTCCGCTCTATATACGGGAAGACCCAGAAAAAGAAGCTGTGAGAATTTGCGACTGTACAGTTTGGGTGCGATATATTCCCTCACGCGATCCTGAGAGCGGGAAGATAACAAATCGAATCAAATTCAATGATAAAGGTGGGCGAACGTTTACTGTTGAGAGTCTATCAGATTGACTTTTTGATATAATTGTGATATAATGAAAGTATGGTTACCTGCTTTTGCAGGTATGTATTTTAATAAGGAGGAGGTTGTTTGGTTGAATATTCTTAAGGTTGGGTTTGACTTAGATGACTTCTGTGTTCGTCTGTCTAAAGTCGAGGAAAACGTTAAAGTAATTGAGCGTGAATCGACTGAGGAGAAGCTCGGAGAGATCAAAAGCTATGATTATCTGGTTAGGACCGAGAAATGCATTTGGGATCAGCACGGGGTAATCAAAAAACTGAGTGATGAGCTATTCGCGATTAAGTCCGAAATTCGGACTGAAGGAATGAACGTTTCTGGGGAGAAATTGGATAGCCTGTCAAAACGCGTTAGTGATGCTCTGATGGCTTTGTCTGAAGTGATCCAGAGGCTATCCAAACAGAAAGACACACTTTATAAAGAGTTAGTGGCAAGCAGCCGGACGTACTATGAGAATTGGATCAATGCGTTGCCGGGTGATTCCGACGAAGGATGTTGATCTATTCTTTGTAGTTCTCGTGTGTGTAACGCAAATCGCCGATGTCTTGAATAAAGGGAGGAAATGACGTTGACTGTGAAAGAGCTTCTGGATAGAGCCGAAGAACATGTTGCTGGAGCGGAATACTTTGCTAATCGGCTCGCTAGAGAGACTGATGGGGATAGGCTTATGAAGCTTAGCTTGGCGAAGCTGGTAGCGCTCGAGGAAGATGCTTGGAAAGACGTTCAACATATTGATGATCATCTTGTTCCTGTTCGTGAAGCGATCAGTTCGGTATGCTATTACGATGAACTCGAAATGTCTACTAGCGATAAACTCAGTGCGCTTGTGGGGCTCAATGGTCTTGAAGATAAGATATATGGTTTTCGGCGAAAGTTGACTGATGATCTGATTCGGAAGATCGTGAGTAGAAAATGTGCTCTTCTGTTGGCCGCTAACCTTAGAAGACGTGGTAGCTCTGGTGATATCGAAGAAGATTAATAAAGGAGGAAAGGTAAATGATAGATGGTGATACTTTTTTATTCACTGAAGATGGGTTTTGCGATTCAAGCGATGCCATTTTATATGGTTCTGTAGAAATCGGCACCAGCCTTGCTGACGAGATTGCCAGTATCGACTCTCCTACGGAACGGTCCGGTGGAGATGGAGACTGAACATCCTGCTAAATTGCCCCGCAAAAAGCGGGGCTTTTTTATGGCTGAGAAGGTTGGTTTATTCGATGACGGAGAGTTCTAATTTGAGACGCTCGATGAGGGCTTGTTTTTCTTCTATGCCACGCTTAGTCTCTTCAACGAGTTCGGCGGGAGCTTTTTTGACGTAGTTTGGGTTGTACATACGAGCGTTTAGGGCGTCTAATTCCCTGCCGACAGCAAGAATACGTTCGGTGAGTTGTTCTTTATACGTTCTGACGATCTCTGGCGGAACATCGATGTATACTTCGCGACCAGAAACAGCAAGTCTGATTCCTTTTGGCGTGCCTTTGGTTGGTCTGATGTAATCGGTACGAGTTAGGAAACGGATGAGCTCGGCGTTGTCGGCGGCTAAATCGTCATCGCCATAGAGCAAGCCGACCTGGATGCCTTTTACGGTGTCTTTAAGGCCCGCTAGGACCTTTCTGGCTTCCGAGACGGTTAGCATAAGCCTTTCGAACTGCTCGGCGCTTATAGGGTCAAATTTGAGTGCAGAAGGCCATTTTTGATTAATGATGAGGCCGCTTGTCCAGCTGAGGGATTGCCAGATGGTTTCAGTGAGGAAGGGCATAAATGGATGAGCTAGGATGAGGATAACTTCTAACGTGCGTTTGAGAAGGGGAATATTCTTTAGGATTTTTTGAGATTCTAGGAACCAGTCGGCATATTTGTCCCAGATGGTACTATATATTGCTTCGACTGCTTCGGCGAAGCGGTATTTCTTAAAGTCGGTTTCTAGTTGTGTGCGAAGATTATTGAGTTCTCGACAAATCCAATCTTCTCCCATGCTTTCTGTGTCATAGGTGCCAGATGCAGTAACATCGTCTGCTTGGTCCTCTGTATCGTCTATCCATGATTGAATAAGGCGAGCTATATTCCAGAGCTTGTTCGCTAGGTTACGTCCCGCGATAACTGATTCTTCAGAAAAAGCTTGAGACATACCAGCGGAACGACCGCGCAGAATGCCCAAGCGGAAAGCATCGGACCCGTATTTCCCCACTAAGTCCATTGGGTTGATGACGTTCCCTTTAGATTTGCTCATTTTCTTGCCATGGGCATCAAGGACGAGACCGTGGAGATAGACTTCTTTGAATGGTATTTCCCCCGTGACATATAGGCCCATCATGATCATTCTAGCTACCCAGGCGAAGAGAATATCGCCTGCGGTTTCCATTACATTTAGCGGGTAGAACGGCGAGCCGTGGTCTTCGGTCCAATCTGTAGTGACGATTGGCCAATGGGATGAGGAGAACCAAGTGTCAAAGGTATCTTCATCACGAACATATTTTACGCCGCCGATTTCGACTTCTTTGAGATTGACGCGTGAATCAAAGATCCAATCTGGCGATTCGGCATAATTGGAGGCACCGGTGCCTTGGGATGCAAGGTCGGTTTTTTGGAACATTGGAATAGGAATTCCCCATGGGATTTGACGAGAAATGTTCCAGTCCTTTAGGCCTTTAAGATAGTTAATGACAACTTGTTTTTTAGAGGAGGGATAAAATTTGATTTCATCGTTTTCTAGATGTTCGATGGCGGCCTTGGCTAGTTTTTCTGTATCGACAAACCACTGCTCTTTTAGGGTTGGTTCGATGATGGTTCCACATTTGTAGCAGTGCGAGACAGTGTGGATTATTTCTTTGACACCAAGGAGGAGTCCTTGCTCTTCGAGGTCTTCTAAGGCTTTCTTGCGGCATTCTTCTGTGGTAAGACCGGCGTATTCTTGGCCAGCTGTTTCGAGCATACGACCGTCGTCGCCGATTACGCGAAGATTTTCGAGATTGTGGCGCTTGCCTACTTCAAAATCATCAAAATCGTGAGCTGGTGTGATTTTTACTGCGCCTGTGCCATATTCTGGGTCGGCGTGCTCGTCTTCGATGATGGGAATGGTGCGATTGGTCAATGGTAGCTTAACTTCTTTACCTATTAGGCCTCGATATCTTTCATCTGTTGGATTTACAGCTACGGCCTGGTCGCCGAAGAGTGTTTCTGGTCGAGTGGTAGATACGACAATAAATTTGTCAGGGTCTTCTGCTAGGGGATATTTGATGTCCCAGAGATGTCCTGGGTCTTCAGTATGTTCGACTTCTATATCGGCGAAGGCAGTTTGATGCTTAGGGCAGTAGTTGACGAGCTTTTCTCCTCTGTAGATCATGCCGTCATTCCACATTTTTTCAAAGGTTTGGTATACTCTAGCGACGACGTTTTCGTCTAATGTGAATGTGAGGTCGTCCCAGGCACAAGAGGCACCTAATGCTCGGACCTGGAGTTCCATATTCCCTCTTTGCTCGGCGACGAAGTCCCAGACTTGAGCGTAGAGTTCATCGCGGGAATATTCGAAGCGGGTATGGCCGAGAGCTTCTAGCGCGCGTTCATAGACTACCCATGTCTCAAATCCCGCATGGTCGGCTCCGGGAATATACCAGGTATTGTTTCCTTTTAGTCTGTAATAGCGGGTGAGTGAATCCTCAATAGCTATGGTAAGGCCATGACCGATATGGAGATTGCCATTGGCGTTAGGTGGGGGCATGACAATTGAATAGGTGTTTTTTTGATCTGTTCGTGTCGGATTAAAATAGCCAGACTGTTCCCAAGCACGGTAGATGTCTGGTTCAAAGCTTTGTGGCTCATAAGAAGGAGTAAATTTCATGTTTTTTATTATAGCATATGCTCTCTTGATTGACAAAGAAGCTGAGCGTGCTATAATGAGAGTAGAAGTTGGTGCTTAGTTAGAGCACCACTTACTATCTTTAAAGGAAGTGTTTGTTTTGTCTAGGAAACCTGGGTTTATTCCACGCAAGGATCTTACAAAAAGGTCGAAGGCGGCTGCGGATAAGGGGGAGCAGTGTTTCGCTACGACTAGTGGTGATGTTTTGGTCCAGTCTTTGGGTAATTCCGATATTGTATCGTATGATTCAAAACATGATAGGCCCAAGTATGTAAGTGGGTTCTCTCCTTCACGGGGTAGTACACATTAATCTTAAACTTCCTTTTGTCCTTTATTGATTGGCCTCGCATATGCGAGGCCATTTTCGTTCCATAGATTCCTTATTCATCGTTCACGTATTTCCCTGTTGAATAGCTAATGCTTTTCAAGAAATTATTTGACAACAAAACATAATCGGTTTATTTGTTTTGACATTTCAAAATAATATTACCGTTATGGTTACTACTTTTTCGAATTGTGTTCTACACTCACCCAAAAGCTATTTTTGCGCAGTTTCGCTTTTGGTTATTTTGATTATATATAATACAGGATGCTAAGTCAATAGTATGCTAGACAACAGGTATATACCGATTTATACTTTTGTGGATAATGTGGATTACTTGATTTTTTGTTATGGTAAAAAAGTGAATATACCCCAAACGCCGGCCTGCGGCCGGCGGATTGCTCCAGATTTGCTAGAAGGGAATTAGTGCTTATACCCCAAGGCGCTCGCTTCGCTCGCGCCTGCGTTCCGCGAACCTTTGTGGTATTATAAGGATATGGCCTTTATTCGTAAATTTAAGACATCTTCAGGTAAGACTGGTATTCAGGTTTGCTATAAAGAACGTGGGAAAGTTGTAAAGACTATCCATGTTGGTTCAGCTGAAAGTGAATCGGCAATTGAAAAATTAATAAAAAAAGCACAGGGAATTATCGATAACGATAAACGGGCCCTTTTTGATTTGTCTAAATTTGATAGATCTTGATTATAATATAACTTTGGAGCTGTTCTATTTTTTATGTAGTCGCTGATTTACGATACGGAGTTTCTTGTAGAGGCTATATTTGGTTTTGTTTAATGGTAGATCCCAGGTGCCAGAGTAAGTGCGCGCGAATCCACCAAACGATTTTTTAAAGCGAGTGAACCCAGCCCATGGATGGTTGGCTGGTGCATCTTCTGGGGCAATGCCCCAAAAATCAAAATATTTAAGGCCTTTTTCTTTGGCGTCGAAAAGAGAATTACAAAGTAATCCGACTGTAGTGGGAAGATTTTTATAGGTGGGGTCGGAGGCGGATTGCATGTAGAAACGGGTGGAATTTTCTGTATCGTCAAAGAATAACGAGGCGGCAACGATCTTGTCCGATTGTGTTTCCGGATTTTTGAGGTGAACTAGATAAAGTGAAGCGAAAGGCTGTTCGAGCTCCTTTTTCAGATGAGATTCTTCGTATGCCGTTATGCCTTTACGTTTAGCGAGTGCTTGTTGGAGCCGAACTAGATGTTTAATGTCATTTGGGTTGTGCGAAATTTCTACTGAGAGATTTTTGCGTGGAAACTGATTGTGTCCTAGGCGTGTGCCGTGTGAAAAACCAAGAACTAGATCTTCTTTGCTTGGTGTTAGATCTAGGAGCCATGTATGTGCTGGTTCGATGTCTTTGGTCTTTTGGAGCTTCTGTGAAGCCATATAATTGGCCGTAAAGGGTTCTGTAGGCTCGACCCTGATAAAGATGCAATGTTCGTGCCTTGCTAGGCTTACGAGCGATTCTATGGCCTTTTGAAAGGATTTTTGTGCGACGGCTGGATCGGTCTTGGAAGATTTTACGGATGGACCATAGGGAACTGATAAGTATGAGCCTAGTTTTATTGGGGTTTTAATAGCCATATATTCATAGTCTGGGGTGGATTTTCGGAATGTCTTGTGTCCGGCGGATTGCTCGTAGGCTTCCCATGCGGTGGACTGAAGAAAGTGTTTAAACATGAGTCAATTATAACATAATATGAAAAAGGCTCCGCTGGATTGCGGAGCCTACCTAGGGGAATAGTTAGGACGAAATGAAAGATCTTCCATGGGGGGCACATTCACTGGGAAACGGGCGCCTTGATTTTACTTGGCCGCGGTCGTCTTACTGATTGGTTTTGAGGAACATGTGGAATGCACAGATTTGTAAGATGGGCAGGCGTCTGTTAAGTAAGTCGAGCAAGTAAACGGTGACAGGGTACGTGTTTTACGAGAAGGTAGCTTAAACTTCTTAGAGTCTACCTGGGAGTACTTGGCGGAGCACAGAGCCCGGTTCTCAAGGGGCTGAGAAAGGGATGCCCGCCTCAAGAGCGAGCATAACATGGCGGCCATAATTGAATGCAAGTCGCTTGTCTGTACTCGCGCTTTTACCAAATGCGCTGTCATGATCAAGCTTCTTGGGAGCTCCGATTCAATTTTGACACCTTTTACCAAGATGACGCCAAGTAAAAACACGTGAGGAATTCGTTCTGCCTATCGGCTCATTTAATGACCCAATGGACTTCCTCCTCCTAACTATATGGAATTAACGTACTACCGAGAGCCCTCCTTTCCCGAGTGATAAGTGGATTTTAGCATGCGAGAAAAGTGGTGTCAAGCGAGAATTATTTTGTTATAGAAAAGGGCTCCGCTTGTGCGGAGCCGGGGGATGGAGAATGTGCAATAGAGTGTTATGGATTTTAGGCGAATCGAAAACGATAATGTGGTATAGTATTTGCTCTAAAACATTTCTCCTATGCAGTTTTCAAGGTACGCCTGCCTATTGTCTCTCGATGGATGTAGGATCCATTCTTTGAGACTTCACTATTGAGGCGTTCTCATTTTAACATAGGGGAGGGGCGAGCTCAAGCAATAGCAGATCTAGGAGAAATGTCGAGAGAATATGGATCTGTGGGTGGAATGCCGGATTTAATCTCGTAGTAGGCGGCCATAGCGACCATGGCGGCGTTATCACCGGAAAACATGTGGGAGGGGAAGAAGAGTGCTACTGTGTTGTTAGGCATATTGTCATTCGAGGATGAAGCGAATTTCTTCTTCGCCGCATTTCTCAAGGCGCTGTTTGCGCTGACTCCCCCGGCAAAAACAATTGATTTAGCGTCTGGATGTTCTGTTTTTGCCTGAGCGACTTTTTCTAAGAGTATATCGACGGCAGTTTTCTGGAAACTGGCGGAAAAATCAGCAATTTGTTTTTCGTTCAGTAAATTCTTTAAATCGTGTGATGGAAAATCGATACCGACTCCACATTCTTTTTGTACGGTGCGAAGTACGGCTGTTTTGAGGCCAGAGAATGAGAAATTTAGACCTTCAATTCGTGGGTGAGGGAACTTATACCTATCTGGATCTCCTTTTTCGGCGGCTTTGGCTACAGATGGGCCGCCTGGGTAGGGAAGACCGAGGATTTTAGCGACTTTGTCAAAGCATTCGCCGATGGCATCATCGAGTGTTGTGCCGATTATTTCGAAAGAGTTGTGTTCTTTCATGTAAATAATTTGAGTATGCCCACCAGATATGACAAGGGATAGTAATGGGAATGTTGGAAATGTTTCGTCTTTTTGACTTTGGCTGGACGCAGTTGAGGACGGTTCTTTTATCCAATTACTGTAGATGTGACTTTTGAGGTGGTGAACTGCGTAGAGTGGTTTGTCGTGAAGAATAGCGAGGGTGCGAGCGGTGAGAGTACCGATGAGAAGAGAACCAAGTAGTCCGGGCGTGTGAGTGACGGCAATGGCATCTATGTCGTTCCAGGTTATTTCGGCGTCAGTAAAGGCTTTGTCGATGACTGGCAGGATGGCTTCTAGATGGGAACGAGCAGCTACTTCAGGGATGACACCGCCATATGTTTTGAAAATGTCGATTTGCGAAACGACGATATTGCTCAAAATTTCGCCGTCTTTCAGAATGGCGGCAGCGGTTTCGTCGCAAGATGACTCGATGGCCAAAATTATCATTAGTATATTATAACATATATCTGAGGTAGAAAAAAGCCCGACTGGGGTCGGGCTTGGTGAGTATAGAAAGGGTAGATTAATTTTCGGGCGCTATGAAAGTGTATCTTACGTGCTCGCTTTCTTCTTTTTTGAAGAAATCTTTGATAATCGGGATCGCCGCCATAGAACACTTTTCATCATCTTTAGAGTCAGCGCCGGAGACGCAAACATAGATGAGACAAAACGGTTTGGGCTCTAACTTCATCTTATCGTATTCTTCGATGACTTTGACGCAGATGGCACCTGCGTAAGGACCGTATCCGCTTTCTTCGTCTATTAGGTAGGAATCCCAGAGTTCGAGGCCAGACTTTAGACCAATGCCTAAGCGGTCGGCGCGGGCGCAGTGGGCGATTTTCATTGCAGAGTAGGAATAGCAGTCAACCAAGTGCGTAATTCCGTCCCATTCACTTTGGATGATCCGACTCCCGCTGGGCGTGATACAATAGGTGGTTTCATAATCGGGGACGTCGATGAGAATAGGCATACCATTTTCGTCCAATTTGATCTTGCCTTTCCCTCCAAGCCACTGGTTTGCTCCAGGGCAGAGAGGATAGGCGAGGATACGGATGGCTCCGTTGCCAGACTCTCTGAAAATTGGAATTTCCTGAGCTTTTCTGCGAACGGTTTCGAGGATTTTTTCTTCGAGCGAATTAAAGGTATTATTCATGCGATCATCCTTCCTTTCTGTCTGTTAAAGTACTCTTCAATAGAGGTATATTATAACATAAAAATGTTACTAAATCAAGTTAGACGTGTCTTATGCCCAGAATTTTAAGGAATAGATAGGATTCTTGTGGGCTGCTTTGATAGCAGGATAGAGACCGAAGACAATGCCGGTGATAAAGCTTACCACAAAGGTAATGACAAGTATCTGCCAAGAAATGAATGGATTGAATGGTGTTACTAGGCAGAGAAGGAACGAGAGAATGTAACCAAGGATTAACCCCATTAGTCCTCCCGTAAGGGATAATATTAGAGCCTCAATGAGAAATTGTAAAAGAATATTGCCGGTGGAGGCGCCAATGGCTTTGCGGACACCAATTTCGTGGGTGCGTTCGGCGACGGATACGAGCATGATATTCATTATGCCGATGCCGCCAACGACAAGTGAAATTCCTGCAACGATGGCTAGAATGCCGGAGATGATGGATAGTAGGGAGCCGGCAGGGTGCGTGATTTCGTCACCAGACAAGACAACAAAATTGTTATCGCCTGATTTGGAAGCAATAAGTGCTTCTGATATTTTGTTTGAGGTTTCAGCAAGCGTGTCGGTATTTTCAGTGCGGATGTTTATTTGTTGGATTTGGAGAGAATTGTCGATGTTGTTTAGATCGGAGGCACATACAAAGAGCGAAGCGTCGAGATCGACATTATTGAAGTTGATAGGATCGTCTACTTCAGCTAAAGTGCCAATAATAATGAAGCGTTGGCCTAAGAGTGTAATAGCCTTGCCGATTGGTTCTGCTGTGCCGAAAAGAGCATTGGCAAGTTTTGTGCCGATAACGGCAGTTGGTGTTTCAGACTCTTCGCGGAGGAAAGTTCCGTTTTTGAGGCTGAGATTTTGAATTTTCAGAAAGTCTGAGTTAGTGCCTATGACTGTGGCGGAGGCGACGACGGTATCTGTTTCGCCTTTTAGTGAATTGACCGAGACGGCGAGTGGAGAGACTGAAGCGACGCCTTCGATTTTGCTAATTGTGTTAACATCTTTTAAAGTAAGGTTAGATTTAAGGTATTGGGTAGAAGACGTTAGTTCTGTTACGATAGAGTCTACAGTTGAGCGAGTTGAAGAAGGACGGACGACTATTAGGTTGGAGCCGACTTTGGATACTTGAGTTGAGACTAGAGAGGAGATGCTTCCCATAAGGGAAAGAATCAAAATGATTGATGCAACGCCAATAGAGATGCCCAGACAAGTAAGAAACGAGCGCGTACGATTGCGTTTGAGGGATGATTTAGCTAGTTCGTAATGTGTGCGTAGTAGTAAAGCCATTTATTTCTTACCTTTTTTCTTTTTGTTACTTTTTCTGCGACTCTTGAAGATCTTGCGTGGGGTTTTACGTTCAATTGGAACAGGAAGGTCACTATCTTTGACGGTCTTGATATCGGTATCGATTGTCCCGTCGAGCATATTGATGACGCGTGTAGCATAGGACGTGAGTGCGGGATTGTGAGTGACCATGATAATAGTATTACCTTCGCTATGGATGCGTCTAAGTTCTTCCATGACGGTAGTAGATGAACGAGAATCGAGATTGCCAGTAGGCTCGTCAGCGAGAATGATTTCTGGGTGAGAGACAATGGCTCGTGCGATAGCGGCGCGTTGTTGTTGTCCTCCAGAGAGCTGGAAGGGTAGGTAATACTCTTTATCTTTCATATTGAAGCGCTCTAGGGCTTCTGATGCCTTAATGAGGCGGCGAGTTTTGTGATATCCTGAATAGACTAGCGGGAGAGCAACATTTTCAATGATTGGGAGGTTAGGGATAAGATTAAAGTTTTGGAAAATAAAGCCTATTTTTTTGGCGCGGAGACGTGCTTGACGGCTAGCAGAAATGCGGCTGGCTAGTTCATCATTTAATAGGTATTTACCGCTGGTAGGAGTGTCAAGAAGGCCTATGATATTTAAAAGCGTAGTTTTACCACAACCGGATGGGCCCATGATCATGATGAATTCGCCGCGTTTGACTTCTAGGTCGAAGTTTTGTAGAGCGTAAGAAGCTGCGTCGCCGTAGCCAAAGCGTTTAGAGAGACCCTCGAGTTTGATTATGGTCTCGTTGGTGTTGTTTTCTGACTGTTCCTCGTTCATTTATTGTTATTATAAACTTGAACAATAAATTTTAGAAGGGGTTTTTGTAACAAAATGTTGTAAAAAATACAATGATTTTACGATGATCAATAGCTGATATTTTCTTAATTCGGCCTAGGTTTGAGGATCTTCAAAAATAGGGGGAAGTATGTTATACTAGTCGCACGCGGAAGTGTGTCCGAGTGGTTTAAGGAGCACGCTTGGAAAGCGTGTGAGCGGGCAACCGTTCCGGAGGTTCGAATCCTCTCGCTTCCGCCAGAATCGAGTCTATAGAAAATACCCCCTGCGGGGGCATTTTTTATAGACCGCTTGGCAGAGCCAAGCGGGGATTCTCCTCTCCTGCGTCGTCGGTCCAGAAAAACAAGTTTTTCTGTAGCCTCCTCCTTGGAGGCGAATCCTCTAAAACTTATGTTTTATGCGAAGAGCACGCAGTGTTCCTCTCGTTTCCGCCATCATGAGCCATCTTGGCGTTTTTTGCTAGTATTAAATGTTCATCGGAGCACGTAAAAGAGAGTAGTATTGGCTGCGTTTTGTACTTCATTCTTAAATAAAAATCCCCCAAATGGGGCTTTTTTAATGTTTGAGATATTGGTATAATGGTTGGTACCGATCGGTGTACCTTTACTTGCTGGAAATTTGAACGAAAGGAGAAGATGCTATTGTTTGCCTTAGCTAAGAATGCTTTTTCGGAACAGGAACGTGTTGCAATGGCTAATTTTAGTATCAAGTGAGGAGGCCCCGCAGAGCGAGGTATAAGATCCATGAACACTTGATAACTGCTACTCAGGCATCAATCAATTCTAACAATTTCTCGCAAACTGGCGCCCAGGTGGGCGCCTTTTTTAAGAATTTAGGTTGAATCGCCAATAAAGAAGCCACCCGTGGGGTGGCTTTGTTAGGGAGGTGTTAGTGGGTAAAGAATCCGCCCTTGTAGAGCAGGAATGTCTCTATCACTAACGAGAGAAAGGTGCCGTAGAAGGATGTTTCTGTTTTGATAGGTTGTCCGTATTTTGATACGACTTGGTATAGGGCAAAAACCCAAAAGGCAATCCGGATAATTTGCGGCCAATTGATTTTTCTAAAGAAGCCTCCCCAGGCATATAAGCCGATGCTGAACAATAAGATTAAGAATACCGCGACAAGTATAGCGGGCGCTACAGTATAGGTGTTTTCGATGCCGTCTTTGGCGAGCGAGTAGCCCCAGTAGAATAGAGCGAATGCCAGGTAGAAGAGCTGCGGGAATTCTAATTTGAGTTTCTCCTTTTTGGAAGCTTTAGACAAATTTCTCCCCCTCCCTTTCAAGGTACTTATTATGTGAGATGGTAAAGCACCGTAATATATTTATATTTTAGCATAAATGATATGACTTGTCAAGATATAAGAGGAGAACGCCAAAAACACTCCTGTTAGTGTTGACAGGAGTGATTTTTATACACGTCATATATGAATGTTAAGACTTGATCTTGCGACGAGACTTGCGGATGCGAACGACGATAGCTGCAATGATAGAGATGAGCGTACACGAGATAAGCAATAAGAACCAAAGTGGGCAGATGATGATGTGCTGTTCGATGTCGGAGGTTTCGCCTAAGTAAGTGATGGATTCTTTGACCGTAACGACACCTAGTGACGGGAGGTTCTCGAGATTATTGATTAGTTGACGATGGGTGTATGGCATAATGACTTCTGCGACGCGGGTTTCGTTTTCTTCGGTGGAGACGATTTCTTCGCCAGAGAAGAAGTTGGTGACTGTGAGGTCAATGTTGGCATATTCGTGAACGTTGCCGTTGTTTTCTAGCTGTGCAGTGATCGCTACTTTTGGAACGGTGGAGAATGCGGGGACAGTATGGCTAGTGATGGCGCCATCGTGAACGGTTTCTCCAGCTACTCGTGCGTAAACGATACTGGCCATTTCGTAAACATATTCTACGACCGATGAGGAATTAGAGGCGTTGTCTGATCCGACTATAATTGCGGCATATTGGCCGCCGCCCGGGGCGTCTTCCGGAACGTTTATGGTGTAGTTTATTTCTGCGGATTCATTTGGAGCTATGGTCCCGGTGGGATTTTCAATGGTAATCCATTTAGCGAGCTGTGTTTGTTCGGTAGTTGAGACAAGATCGGCGTTGTAATCTTCACCCTCTACGCCATAAGGAGCAACTGTCACTTTGTACGTAAAAGGATCTTTCGAGTCTTGCTGGTTAAGAACGGTAATAGTGCCGGTAACCTTTTCGCCGGCCTTAAGAGAGACATCTCTCCCCATTGGTAGAATAGTAAAGGTGTTTGAGTTGTTGTCCATAACTACATTTTACTAGAAGAAGGAGAATTTGTCATGGTGATAATGAGTTATTTCCTTGATATTGGCCCACTGGTTAATATAAATTATCTAGAACGGCTGCCGAAGTTTACTTCTCCTACTCCTATGTGGTTGTCATATAGTATTCTGTTGAGAAGCACTGTTTTTATGCTATAGTAAAGACATCTAGGGGCGCGTTCTTTAAAAACGAGATTTTTGGTTAAAGAAAAAGACGAAGAATGGAGGGAAGGTTATGTCTGATGGCGCAATAATACTCATAGGTGGCATATTGGTGATTATTATCGGTATAATTGTGGTGGCTTTTATGCTACCTGGCAAGAAGAAATGAGGAGGATGAACAGATGGAGAAAAAGCCGTACAAGTGTTTCCTATGTGGGCGCACAGGCGTTAAGCTCTGGCATACTGGCTACATGGAAAACCTTCTTTGTGCAGCGTGCGCAGAGGAACGTCAGGTTCCGTTGGACTATTTGATGGAGCCAGACAAAGCTCCTAAACGTCCACGGTGGAGGGTGTCTGATGACGGTACCATTCCGTCGTATTCTTCTCAGGATCCGGATGCAAGGGATTATATCCTCGTAGTCAACATAAGTGATGTCTCTGATTATGGAAAATCTGGTCATACCAATGTTTTTCCGGCAACTGACATTGATGAGCGAGGTGAGTTTTGCTTCCCAAACAGAGATGTGCCTGACGGGTATGACAGGTGGCTGAGCTTGCCCGTGAGGCAGCTAAGACTAGATGTCGTAGAGGATGACCCGCCGCGACGTGTTCGTTATGTTGATGGTAAGGGTCGCGACCGGCACGCCTTTTGGCTGGACCGTGAGACTGAGTGATCAAAAATCTTGTTTCTGATTGCGCCCCAGTAGGGGCGCTTTTTAACGCGGTATAGTATAATATATATAGATAATATAGGAGGGAAGGATGGAACTAAGTAATTTTGGAATATTAATGGCAATATTTGCTACGTGTGTGCTAATAGTAGGTCTTTATATGTTTAGTGGACACAAGATAGGCTTAATGACGCTCAGGCCGGCTTTTAAGAATCTGTCTAAAGAGCAATGGAAGAATATTGGAAAGTGGACGATGATAGTGAGCGTTATTATTTTTGCAATTGCGGTTGTTGGCTTTGTGTTCAATATTTAATTAAGAGTTTGATGGATTATGATTGAGGTAGCGCTATCTGTGATTTTCTAGTATAATATTTTTACTAGAAAGGGGAGTTCTTTAATAAGGAGTAGAATTTTACAGGGGGGAGACATATGTCGGAGAAATCATTGTTAGAGTTACTTGACGCGGATTTACTGCCAGACGACAGTACGGTATACCCTGAGTTAGTTTCGTTTTTTTCTGAGAGTAGTGATCGCAGTTTGATGCAACCTAGGGTGAGGCGACTATTCGACGATCCATTTGAAGATCGTCCGTACCCGATTCCACTGATATTTAGTGAATTACCTTGGGGAGGCTTTTTTCGTGATGGCATTATACTTTAACGGTCGAAGGGGAAGAAACTATGGTTAGGAACAATATAACGGCATTGATGTTGTGGCTAGCGGTGATTTTAGTGATTGCTTTTGTCGTCATGACAGTCATGTGGATCTTATCATTATGAGAGCGTAAAATTCTATCGGAATAATAAGCGCCCAACGGGCGCTTTTTTGATTTTTTTATTCTACTTGTGCTATAATTAAGAAAACTAGCGTGGGCAAATAAGGAGGTGTCCCGATGCAAAAAAATAAAAAATTGAAACAAACTAAATATATATTCGTAACTGGTGGTGTGCTTTCCGGCGTTGGGAAAGGAATTACTGCCGCGAGTATGGGCGCAATACTCAAAGCCAAAGGCTATCACGTTACAATGCAAAAATGCGATCCATATCTAAATGTCGATGCGGGCCTACTTAATCCTGTAGAGCATGGTGAATGTTTTGTGACTGCGGATGGCGTGGAAACTGATCTCGACTTGGGACATTATGAGCGGTTTCTTGATTTTGAAACGAGCAAGTATTCTATTACGCTATCCGGTTCTATTTTTAAAGAGCTAATTGATAAAGAGAGGAGTGGCGGTTTTCACGGAAAGACCGTGCAGCTTGTACCGCATTTTACCGGATTAGTTCAAGAAAAAATCGAAAAAGCTTCGGAGAATAGCGATATTCATATCGTTGAGATTGGTGGGACAATTGGTGATTATGAAGGCCTGTCGTTTGTTGAGGCGATTAGGCTTTTTGCAAACAAAGTTGGCAGGCGAAATTGTCTATATGTTTCTGTAGTATATGTACCGTGGATTAATACAAGTAAAGAATTTAAGACTAAGCCGGCGCAGAACGCGTTAAAGGATTTGCGCGGATTCGGTATTATTCCGGACATAGTTTGCACACGCACAGAAAGACCCGCGCCGAAAGGGATTCAGGAGAAGATTGCTGCTTTTGCGGGCATTGATAAGGATGCTGTGGTAAATCTACCTGATATTAAATCAGTTTATGATGTGCCGTTTAATGTGTTAAAGTCTGGAGTGCTGAATATCCTGAATGATTTTGTGGGCGAAAAAAAGAAACCTGATATGAGCGGATGGGAGCAGTTTTCGCGACTCAGGAATCAGGAATTCAAGAAGACGGTTAGAATTGGGTTAGTAGCTAAGTATGTAGGAAATAACGATACTTATATGTGTGTGACGGAAGCGCTCAAGGCTGCAGCGGCTTGGAACCGAGTTAATCTAGATTTGGTTTGGAAGAATGCGGAAGAGATTAAAGAAGGAGATTTGAAAGATCTGAACGGGATTGTGGTGCCTGGAGGCTTTGGTGCAAGGGGCGTAGAAGGGAAGATATTAGCGGCAACCTATGCGTTAAAGAACAACATACCGTATCTTGGTTTGTGCCTGGGGCTTCAAGTGGCTTGTATTGCTGCGGCTAGAATTGGTGGAATCGAGAATGCAAATTCGGAAGAGTTTGGCGCAAGCGAGAAGAAATGTAATAACGTGATATATATTATGGAAGACCAGAAGGGCAAGGAATCGACTGGCGGAACAATGAGATTAGGAAATTACCCTGCGAAACTTGTAAAGGGATCACAAACAGCAAAGATTTATGACACTATGAATGTAATTGAAAGACACAGGCATCGTTACGAAGTTAATCAAAAATTTTTGCCGGAAATTGAAAAAGGCGGGCTGAAGGTGTCTGGAACTTCGCCTGATGGTACTTTAGTTGAATTTGTTGAAGCTCCAGGAAAGAGGTTTTTCCAGGCTACGCAAGCTCACCCAGAGTTTAAGAGTAGACCGTTACATCCACACCCATTGTTCTTAGAGTTTATCAAGAAGTGTAAATAGATTAGAGATTTTTGGTCAGATTGTACGAGAGACGAATGAGATCTTCAAGTTCGGCTGGCTCAAGTTGGTCGGCAGAACTGACTATTTCTAGACCACCACAGCCAAAGTAGCGGCTCTCCATGACGGATTCATATTTATTGATTAAGAGCTTACCGAGTTTATTATCAGTACGAAGTTCTATAGTGTTTTTGTTGACAACTAGAAAGGCTTTGTTGTTCGACTCTATTTTGAAGAGATCTCGAGAATTGAAATCGTTGAGTTGCTTTGTCTCCTTAATAAAAGGGCCTATGCCGGAGATTTTGGTTATATCGATCATTTCTTTATCATTCCTAAGTAATATTTGAGTTCTTCGATGCTACCTTCGATATCAGAGATGGCACGATGATTTTCCGGTTTAATAAACTTCTTTTTGAGTGCGTTCTCAAAGTAGATTTTCCAGGCAGAGACATCAAGCATACGATAGTGCAATCTTTTGGATAGTTCTGGCATTTCTCGATCAATGAACTTGCGATCTTGGTGAATGGAATTGCCAGCTAAATATATCTCTTCGCCGAAATTTTCATCGAGGAATTGAAGGAGTTCTTGCTCGATTTTTTGAGAGGGTTTACCATTGGTATTTTGGCTGACAAGAGATTTGTATGAATCGGTATTCTTTTCCCAGAAGTCGCCTACCATGCGTGACTTGATTATATCTTCATCGACTTTGATTATTCCTTGATATGTTTTGATGGGTTTTAAATCCCAACCTGTGGCAATGGCGGCCACTTCGAGGATGCGGTCTTTTTCTGGGTCGAGACCAGTCATTTCTAGGTCTATCCATAGTAATTTAGCACGTTTCATTTACATTTCCTCCGGGACATTAATGCCTAAGATGTTTAGGCCATGTTGCATTACTTTTGCGAATATGGAAACCAGCATTAATCGTTCGCTCTCAAGCGGGTCGTCTTTGACGCGACACGTTTCGTAGAAACGGGAAAAGTTTTGAGCTAGGTCAAAGAGGTAATTAGCAATAAGGTGTGGAGCTTTTTCTTTGATAGCATCGGTTAAGATGTTTCTGTAGCTAATAAGCTGTTTACTGAGTACTAGTTCAGTTGGGGATAGATTCCACGGATGGTTTATGGCTGGTGTATTGGAGATAGATGCTAAGATTTTGTTGGCACGGACAGCAGAATATTGAAGATAAGGTCCTGAGTTGCCGGTTAGCGAGACTGATTCGTCGATATTGAATTCGATGTTGCCGCCTATTTTATATCTAAGAAGACTATATTTAATGGCGGCGTCAGCGATGGTCTTTGTGCCTGTTTTTGACTCGATTTCGTTGAGAATATCTACGGCTTTGATGAAGTTGCCTTTGCGAGAGGACATCTTCTCATTGCCTGGAAGGCGAACATTGCCGTGAGTAATATGGGTAGTTTTATTGACGAGTTCAGGAGCATATTGCTCAACAGATTTAAGAACGACCTTCATATAGTCGATAATATCGTTACCGGTGATAACGACAGATTCGTCGAAGTTGTAGTCCTCGTTTTTCTGGAAGAGAAGGCCAACATCTTTAGACTCGTAAGTCGGAAGCCCCTCTTGATTCACAAAAACGCGTGTGTGTAGTCCGTAATCTTCGCCTTTAAAAATAAGCGCGCCGTTGGATTCTTGATATACTTCTGGGTGTTCCTTAATAATTGTTAGACCTTTGCCTGCGACGGATGATTCAGGATAGTATTTTTCGAACTTGACGCCGATTCTGGTATAGAAATCGTCAAAATATTGATAGCTTAGCTCGCGGCCGTACCAATAATCTTTGGCGAGTTTAGTATCGTGGAGATTTTGCTCGGCGATGTTATAGATGGTTTTATTGAGTTTCGTAATTTCAGTTTTGGCGGATTCATCCTCTTCGTAAGCGCGGGTGCCTTCGACATAGCAGGAAGCAATATCTTCAATCGTGAAATCTTTGAGCTCTTTTTGCTCTAGGGAATAAAGGGTTTTTGCTACATGAAGCCCAACATCTCCTCCGAAATTAACGCGGTGTACTTTTCCGCCGGCAAATTCGATGAGGCGTGAGATCGATTCGCCCATGATACTTGTATATAGATGACCAATATGAAGGACCTTAAAAGGATTGGGGTCCGAAAATTCAGTAACAACAGTTTTACCAGAATATTCATTGCACGATATATTTTCAATGAATTTTGTAGAAAGTTTGGTTAGCTCTGTGATATAATATGCGTCTGGAAGCATAAAATTTATGAATCCCGGCCCAGCGATTTCGGTTCGGATACCGTTGAGCTCTGGGTAACTATCTTTTATGGAGTTTTGGAATTCTTTAACTAGTGTTTCTGCAATTTCGTGAGGATTTTTGTGAGAAATTCCTGCTAGTTTCATGGCAACATTGGTGGCAAAATCGGCTCGGAAGCCGTTTGAGTCTTCTAGCTCTGGGGCCGGAGTAACGTCGATTGTAAATTTTTCTGGTATATCAAAAAGAGAGTTAGTGATGGTTTTAATGATATTTTCAATAGAATTCATTGGTCTAATTATAACATAAAAATAGCCCCGGTTGTACCGGGGCTCAATTGTGTGAGGTGGGTTATTTCTTGTTTTGCTTCTTTAAGAGGTCGCGGATATCTTTGAGAAGAGCAGTCTGATCTTCTTCGACTTGTGCGGCTTCTTCTTCTTTTTTCTCTTCGGCCTTTTTGGTGAGACGTTCGGCACGTTCGCGCATTTTGTTCAGAGTTCTAATCATGAGGAAGATGACGAGGGCAATGATGAGGAAATTAATAACGGCCTGAATAAAATTGCCATAGTTGACAGTTGCTGGTTCGATGCCTTCGGCGTATGCAGGTATGGTGAATTTGAGAGAGCTAAAATCGAATCCGCCAATAATCATGGAAACAATAGGCATGACTACGTCGTTGACAAGAGATGTAACGATAGCGGTGAAAGCGCCGCCGATGATAATACCAACGGCAAGATCCATGACCGAACCGCGGTTAATGAATTCTTTGAATTCTTTAAGCATTTTTTGCTCCTTTTATTAATGGCATTGACAAGAATGGTTTATTTGGAGACACGATCCCCATTTACCATGGTCGCCTTTATGGATGTATTATAACACAAGCTGGAGAATTAGTCAGATTCGGAATAGTTATGGAACGCTTCTTTTAACAAAGTAAGTGATTTTGTGGATGAGTCTATGAAGGCGCTAAGAATACTTTCGCTAGTTTTCTTGCCGATAGATTCTTCTATGATAAGCAAGTAATCTATCTGATAGTCCATCTCGTGAGCATATGTACGATCAAGGAGGCCATTTAGGCGGGCTTTGTTAAGATCATCATTGAGTTTCTGTATTATCGTGGCATCGGTCCCGGAAAGGGTTAGTTTATTAGCTTCAATACCGAGGTTGTTTGAGAGATATGTAGATGTGGTCGTTGTTATTTCTGTGAGAAGAGTGGAAAGCTGAGCGCCGTTTGAACGAAGGGTGGAATGGCTGACAGAGCTATTGTAATTAGTGATAGTTTTGCTTAGTTCGCTAGCGCGCAGGTACAACCTGCTGAGTTCAGATGCTGTGGTCGGTTGAGAATTAGATGAGTTGCCGGAAAGCATGGCGATGATTATGAACAACAGAATGACGCTTCCGAGTACGCCCAGGATGATTTTCATTTTTTTGTCGAAAAAACCGGTTTTTGCTGGCTGGTTGACGTTAGTGGAAATTTGATTTAAATAATCCAAATCGTTCATGGTTTAAGTGTAGCATAAAAAAGTGATATACTGAAGACATGAATGACGCGAAGGAGGAGATAAGGGCTAGGCTTCCAGTAGAAGACGTGATTTCACAGTATATTGAACTGAAGAGAGCCGGCCGTACACTTAAAGGAAGATCGCCTTGGGGCGTAGACAAAACACCTTCGTTTATGGTTAGTCCAGAGAAGGGAATTTGGCATGATTTTTCTGCAAACAAGGGTGGCGATATTTTCACTTTCGTAATGGAAGTAGAGGGAATTAGCTTTAAAGAGGCGTTAGAAAAATTAGCGAATCAGGCCGGTGTAGATATTACTCGTTATGCGGGTGGTGACGCAAGGTTGGCAAAACGTAAAACGCGAGCTAGAGAGGCGTTGGAGTTAGCGACAAAGTATTATCAATTTTGCTTGTCGAAGAGTCGTAAAGTAGCAGAATACGTATTCTACAAACGCAATTTGAATCGTAGCACTGTGAAAGAGTTTAGAATTGGCTATGCGCCAAAAGACGGAAAGGCATGTAAAAAGTTTTTGACGAGTAGGGGTTTTTCTGAAAATGAGTTAAAAGATGCTGGTCTTCTCAATAGGTTTGATGGCGATATGTTCCGAGGGAGAATGATGGTGCCGTTTATTGATACGACAGGAAACGTGATTGGTTTTACGGCGAGGGTGCTAGATAAAAGCGAGCCAAAATATTTGAACACTCAGGACACACTTTTGTTCAATAAGAGTCGATTTATATTCGGATTAGCTCAGGCGAAGGAGGCGATCCGTAAGAGTGGATTTGTGGTGATAGTGGAGGGGAATATGGATGTAATATCTAGCCATCAGGCGGGCGTAAAAGAAGCGGTGGCGACAAGTGGCACAGCTATGACGGAGCAGCACTTAAAAGCTCTTTCGCGGTTGACGAATGATATTAGATTAGCTTATGACGGAGACGAAGCAGGCGTAAATGCGACCGAACGTGCAATCATGATGGCAGGGGATTTAGGAATTAATTTAACTGTGATATCAGATTACCAGGGAGCAAAAGATCCTGACGAACTCATTCAACGTGGCGCAGAATTGTGGCAAAAGGCAGTGGAGAATCGTAAGCCAGCCGTGGAATGGTTACTAGATAAATATGAAGAAAAGGTGGACCTTAAAACCGGGTTTGGGAAACGCGAATATTCGGATATAGCATTGAGATTACTTGGTTATGTGAAAGACAAAGTAGAGCGAGCGCACTATGAAGAGATAGTTGCACATAGATTAGATGTGAGTAGGGAGGACCTGCATGGCAAAGCGGACGATCTTCAGAGAAAGATTCTCGAAAAACCAAAGAAACGGCTAAAAAAAGCGAAGACCGAAGTCAAATCCGATAAGATTGTTGGTCTAGAGGATAGTTTGCTTGCCATAATGATATATGGGGGGATAGAGGGTCCATCAGAGCTTGAAGCACCGGAGGATGAAGTGAAACTAGATGAGCTTGAAATGGTTTTTGACAACTTATATAAGAATTACACAAAAAAAGAACTAGAAAGAGAAGTAGGGGATTTGTATGGAGCGCTGAGAAGAGAAATTGCTAAAAGCGAGATAGAATCTTTGCAAATGAAGCTTGAGAACGAAAATCTTGGTCCGGAAGAGGAAAAAGAGATTTTGAAGAGGATTTACGAGTTGCAAAAATCCCAAAAGTAGCTTATAATGCTAAAAATGGATCAAGATAAAGACGACTTGTTGCTGGAACCGATGGAGCCAGACGCTCTTGACTTGGCAGACGAGGAAGAGCTTTCTGATGAAGACCTGGAAATCACGGTCGATAATGTTGATGCTTTCGCAGACGATTCGGTAAGACTTTATTTACGTGAAATTGGTAAAATACCGCTTCTTACAAATGAGGAAGAAACGGAATTAGCGAAGAAAATTGTAGAAGGTGATAAAAAGGCGAAAGATAAGATGGTCGAGGCGAACATGCGCCTTGTGGTGTCGATTGCGAAAAGATACTCTGGGCGCGGGCTTGATTTCTTGGATTTGATTCAAGAGGGAAATACTGGGTTACTTCGTGCTGTAGAAAAATTTGATCCTGAGAAGGGATTTAAGTTTTCTACTTATGCGACGTGGTGGATCCGCCAGGCGATTACGCGTGCCATTGCCGATCAGGCAAGGACGATTCGTATTCCGGTGCACATGGTGGAGACTATTAATAAGGTCCTGCGTACGACTAGAAAATTGACTACAGAGCTTAATCGTGAACCAACTATTGAAGAAATCGCTAAAGAACTCGATATGGAAGTCGATAAAGTTGAATATGTGATGAGAATTAAACAAGATATTGCTTCTTTGGACGCGTCAGTTGGGCGCGATGGTGACGATGAAGACTCCGTGCTTGGTGATTTTGTCGAAGACGAAGAACGAGCTTCGCCGGAAGATTCGGCGGCAAATCAGATTCTTAAGGAACAACTAGCGTCGATTATTTCTACGCTTTCTGACCGTGAACAAAAAATTATCAAAATGCGTTTTGGAATTGGCGGGGAAAGACCACATACCTTGGAGGAAGTTGGTTATGAATTCTCTGTAACGAGGGAACGCATTCGCCAAATTGAAGCAAAGGCGCTTTCAAAACTTAGGAAGCATAAAGACACAAAAAAACTACATGAATATCTAAGATAAAGGAGGTTTATGTACGGTATTCTAAAGATTGTAGCGGAAGAGAGTAATGAATGTGTTAAGACTGCTATTTTGGGTTCTGGCGGCTGTTATTCTGGTGGTATATGGGGAATACTTGGAATTGCGATCGACGTTTTGACGGTTGGCATCGGAGCTGCAGCGGTGATAGGGGTTATTATCTCGGGTATTCAATATATGACAGCTAGTGGCGAACCTGCTGCAATAGCAAAGGCAAAAAATCGTCTGATTCAAATAGCGATTGGTGTTTTGGTTTATGGAACCTTCTACGGGTTGATGCGATGGCTAGTCCCTGGTTGGGGATAGATTGAAAGGGGGGATTGATAAGTGAAAAGGTTGATAATTGTATATAGCTCAAGGTCGGGACGGTTTTCTGAGGTTGAAAAAAAGATAATTGCGGAATCACGTAAGCTAAAAGGATGGATGGTAGCAAGGTATGAGATTAAAGACGCATCTGTCCGAGTGAATATTGCTGAGCTTGCGAAAATAATACGAAAAGGCGATTTGGTCTTATCTGCCGGTGGAGACGTAATAGCGATGGTAGCGATGAATGCTATTATCAAGTCTGGAGAGATAGCGACGCTTGGTGTTATGCCGTTTGGCGTTTTTTATGATTTTGCGGAGACGTTAGGACGGCTGAATTTTAAACAAATCATCCGGAAATTCGAGGAGGGGAGATATGTAGATTTTTATCCGCTCAATATCACGGTCGATAAGAAGCATTATGTATATTCTGGAATGTATTTTATGGTAGGGATGATGGCTGAGAGCGCAAGAGTATTAGGGGGTCCTAAAGTAAGAAAAAAATTGGAAAAAGCAAAGAACCGGATGTCTTTTTCGGCAAGATGGTTGTTTAAGTGGTATTTAAGAAATAAAAAACGAAAAGATTTCTTACCTGAAGGAACAAGAATTAATGATGCGATTGTAGAGAAAAATAGTACGGATTATGTTGTAGTAAATGGTGCAAGCATGGCTAGTGTTGTACCTGGTGGGGTGTGGTATAGGAGCGGTAGGCAATTTTGGAGTGGAACAATGAGAAATCGTAGTTTTTGGCGAATGCTGAAGAAGTTTTTGATCGCGCTGGAGGGGACGCTTCCTGGCAAAGAGAGTATAGAAGATATCGTGTCGTTTAAAAGACCCTGCTGCATATACGTACGAAGCGATGGTAGGGGTGAGAGGCTCGAAGAGGTTTCTAAAATTAGTATTTCAAAATCTGGAAAAAGTTTGCGGGTAATAAAAGCATAGAGTATAATATACACAATATAAAGGAGGTCGCCATGGCGAAAGAAGAAAGAGATGTAAAAATTCTTGCAGTTGTAGGAATGAGTGGTAGTGGCAAAAGTGTCGCTGTGGATCATTTGACTAGTTTAGGTTTCCCGAAAGTTTATTTTGGCGGAATGATTTATCGTGAGATGGAACGGAGGGGAATTGAACGAACGCCTGATGGTGAGAGCGAGAAGAAATTCCGCGAGATGATTCGTGAAACAGAAGGGAAAGATTGGGTAGTAAAACAAGTAATAAATGATGTGCATAAACTTATCGAGGCAGGGCAAAAGCGAATTGTGCTAGACGGTGTTTATTCCTGGACGGAATATGTAACGCTTAAGAAAGAGTTCCCAGGTGAAATGATATTCTTAGCGTTGGTGCTTCCGAAGAAGCTTCGTTATAAACGTGTGGCTGAGCGCCCAGAGCGGCCATTTAATCGTGCCGAAATTATGGAACGCGACAGAAGTGAAATTGAAAATCTTGAGAAAGGCGGACCGATTGCTGCAGCCGATTACTATATTTTGAATGATGGAACAATTGAAGAGACAAACGCAAAGCTCGATGCTATTTTACAAGAAGTAGAATTTTAATTATTGAATTCTATATCGTAATTTCTTTTGTTTTTTGATGATTGGAAAATTTAAAAAGAATTGAAGATAAGGTATAATAAGATCATGAAAAGATTGGTTGTTATTGATGGGAAGTCGGTGTTTTATCGTGGGTATTATGCGATGGGGGCGTTGTCGAAGAGCGACGGCACGCCAACGGGAGGAATATATGGATTCGCGGCGATAGCGATGGAGTTGGTGAAGAAGCTACACCCGAATAAGGTGGTTGTGGCTTGGGATAAGGCGGGCGGCACGGCAATTGCAAAACGTAAGGAGATCTACAGCGAATACAAGGCTGGACGCGTGAAGCCACCGGAAGATTTTTATGCGCAGATTCCGATGCTCCGAGATTTAATTAGTGCTTTAGGGTGGGGTTTTGTTGAATTAGATGGGTATGAGGCGGATGACATTATCGGTACGTTTGCTTTTCAGGTACAGCAATCTTCTGAACCGTATGAGATGTATATTATTTCTTCAGATCTGGACATGCTACAGGTGGTTGGCAAGAATGTGAAAATGTATCGTCTACTAAAAGGGTTTTCCGAGTTGGAGGAGCTGGATGTTCCAGCAGTGGAAGCAAAGTATGGTATACGCCAAGAACAGTTCCTGGATCTAAAAGCGCTAAAGGGTGATGCGTCAGATAATATTCCTGGAGTGCCGGGCATTGGCGAGAAGGGTGCGGTGAAGCTTTTGAATGAATACGGCAGCTTGGATAGTATATATAATAATATAGATAAAATTGCAGGAGCAACGCAGAAAAAGTTGATTGACGGCAAAGAGTCGGCTTATATGAGCTATCAGCTAGCGAAGATAATGCTGGATGCTCCTGTCAAGATAGAAGATATTCCAGATTTGGTTATTGATCGAGAAAAGATTATTGATGCGCTGAAAGGACTGGAGTTTAATAGTTTGATTAGGAAATACATTAAAGATCTTGGTGAAGTTGAGAGTAAGGGCGATATGCCTGAAGATATGAGTATAGCTGGTGATGAAGATTTGCCGAAGGATGTGATTTTTAGCTTTGATGTAAAGGCGTTGATGCATCGAGATGAAACGATAGCTAAAAAAATTCTTGATGGCGCAGTTTTTTACGATTTAGGGCAGGGAAGATTTCTACTTAATCCTCTTGAACGAAAGTCAGAAGAACAGACAAATTTGTTTGCCGATAATCTAGAAGAAATGCGGGCGGAATATAATCGGCAAAAACAGCTGTTCGACAAGAACCCAAAATTATATAAAGTGCTTACCGAATTAGATTTTCCTATGATCCCGGTTCTTTATAAAATCGAGAAACGGGGAATGAAGATTGATAGAGAATACTTTGAAAAAATGCGGGTAGAATACGAGGGATATGTTGGAAGATTGGCAACAGAAGTCTATATGGCGGCGGGAATGGAATTTAATATTAATTCGCCAGTACAGCTTGGGGAGGTGCTATTCAACAAGTTGGGCCTGCCGACCAGAGGCATTAAAAAGACACAGCGAGGGTATTCTACGGGAGTTAAGGAGTTGGAGAAGTTAAAGGATCTACATCCGGTGATCCCTAAACTAATGGTATACCGCGAAGCGTCAAAATTATTATCGACGTATATTTTGCCATTACCGCAACTTGCCGACGAAAATGATCGCGTGCATACAACATTTACTCAGAATGTGACGGCGACAGGTAGACTGTCGAGCCTAAATCCTAATTTGCAGAATGTGCCAACCAGGACTGAAGAAGGGAAGAAGATTCGAGGCGGATTTGTCGCAGATGATGGAAAGATATTGGTTTCTGCAGATTATGCACAATTTGAACTAAGGTTGGCATCGGCTTTGGCTGGAGATCAGGCGCTGATGGACGATTTTAATGCAGGTGTAGATATTCATACTAAAACAGCTTCTGAAGTATATGGTATTTCTCCAGAGGATGTAACAAAAGACCAGCGTAGACTAGCTAAGGTGGTGAACTTCGGGATTATTTATGGAATGAGTGCAAAAGGTTTGGCCGATGCGACAGGAATGTCGTTTATAGAGGCACAGGAGTTTGAGAGACGATACTTTGAATTAAGAAAACCAATTGCCGATAAGCTGAAGTCATATTTGGAGCAGGCTCGAGATAAGGGGTATGTTGAGACGTTATTTGGCAGGCGAAGACCTACACCGGATGTAAAGAGCACAAACTTCTTAATACGTACTGGCGCGGAGAGAGCCGCACAGAATATGCCGATTCAAGGCACTGAAGCTGACTTGATGAAGCTGGCGATGATTAGGCTTGATGCTAAGCTGCCAAAAAATGCTGAGATGATTATGCAGGTCCATGACTCGATTATGGTAGAGTGCACACCGGATTTGGCGCCAGATGTAAAGAAGGTAATGAAGGAGGTAATGGAAGGCGTTTGCCCGGAACTACCGGTGAAACTGGCAGTAGATGTGAAAGAAGGGAAGAATTGGGGAGAAGTCTAGATTAGCTTGGAGGTGCTATGGAAAAGGGGTTGGTAAAGTATGAAGTTGAAGAGGGAGAGATAGTTTTTGATATCGACCGAGATAAAGAAACAATTTGGGCGACCCAGGAAGAGATGGCGAAGATATTTGACGTAGATAGAACGGTCATAGTAAGGCACCTGAGAAATATTTATAAGGATGGAGAATTGGACGAAAGTCGAACATGTGCAAAAAATGCACAAGTTCAAGTTGAGGGTGGTAGGGAAGTTAAGCGCGAAAGAAAACTTTATAATCTTGATGCGATTATATCGGTAGGATATAGAGTCAATTCTAAGAAGGCGACAAAATTTCGGGTTTGGGCGACTAGTGTATTAAAACGATATGTAGTAGATGGAGCTGCGATTAATGAAAGGAGAATTAAAGATCTTCCGGATGTAAAGTTAGAGGCACTAGAAGGAACGCTTTCGATGGTGCGAAGACTGATGGCGAAAACGGAGCTCGAAGAGGGTGAGGCGAAGGGAATTCTCGAAATAATCTCTCGTTACGGTAAGACAGTAGAAACGATTGAAGAGCATGAGGATGCTGGCTCCACAGTTTTTATCAAGGCTGGGAAGATGCGACGAACGTTAAGTCTGGCTGAGCTAAAGAATTTGGCTGAAAATTTGAGGGAAAAGTTGAATAAGGGAGATGGGTTTGGCGAATTGAGGGATGAGCAAAAAACGGAAGGTTTCTTGAACAGTCTAATTTCAGAGAGAATGGGGGCTAACGTTGCAGAGAAGGCGGCGAGACTATTGTATTATTTTGTTTGCAAAGAACCCTTTGTAGAGGGGAATCGTCAAATTGGCGCATTGGTGTTTATATATTTTCTAACAATAAATGATTGCCATCTCTCGGAGAACGGAGAAACGAAGATTTCTGATCGAGCTTTGGCGGCAATAGTATTATTGATTGCTGAGAGTGAACCAAAGGAAGAGGATTTAATTATCGGATTGATTGCAAGATTGCTTAGTTAAGCATTAAGGTTTTCTGTGAACTGTGTTAATATATATAATATATGGAAGAGGTGACAAAGTCTAAAAAACAAAAAACGAAAAAGGTTAATGCTAAGCCTAAGAAGGTAAAAGAGCTAGAAGAAACTGTGAAGGTTGAAGAACCCGAAGGATCTGAAGATATTGAAATGATGGAAGGGGGAAAGAAGGGTAAGAAAGGGTGGATTGCTTTAGCCATAGTAGTAGTTTTGCTCATTGGCGGTGGTTTTGTTGCAAAAAAGTTTTTGACTAAAACCACTGTGCAGGAAGAGACCGTTGAATTTGCAGACGGAGTGCGTGGTATTTCTAATTATTTTAAGGAATATTTGCTAGATCGTGTAAAAGCCGAAGAATTGTTTAGAGACAGTTATAAGAACCTTAAAGAGGAAAAGATACTAGAGGCATTGTCTGAGTTAAAGGACGGCTTTTCTAAAGTTTCGCGCGGGGTGACCGGGAATTACAAGTCTGGTGAGTATAAAGAGATAGCAGAGGTAATGTCATCGGATGCATCAGTATATCTTACGGCTGTGCGTGAACTTAGATCTATTATGACTGACGGGAATTCGGGCGAGGATAAAAAGCGATTAGCTTTCGCTGAAAAAGCTGATGAATTAGCTAAGGATTTGCGAAGTGCAATATATGTCTCCAGGGCGGCTTTTCACGGTGAAGTGTCTGGCTTTAGTTCTAAATCTGCGCTGATATTTGATGGTCCAGTATTGGCTGAAGTTGGTGGTGGTGTGATGAATATAGTGTTTGGTGATTTTGATGAGAAAGTAGTAGCGGTTTCGTCTGAAAAAATGGACGCGGTAATAAAAACGATTGATGCGGTGAAATTGTATGGTTATGTATCAACAAGGTTAATAAATATTGGCACAAGTCTGAGAGATGAAATGGAATCTGGTTGGGTGAAACATGTAAAGGCAGATATAGGTAGAATGGAAGTGAAGTTGACGCGTACGCGTGTTAGCACTGTAATGAAAAATGTAGATGGTATGAACGACGAGTTGAAAGCACAAGGAATTAGCGGTCTGATTGGTGAGGAGGGGCAATCCGAGGAAAATGAATTGAGCGAGGTGGTGAAGGGTCTAACAGGTAAAAGGTAATGCCCGAATTACCGGAAGTTGAGACTATTCGGCGGGGGCTTTCCGGATGTCTTGTGAGGAAGAAGGGGGGTAGGATTCTAAGTGTAGAAGTTTTAGAGACTAAGAGCTTCATTGGTGTTGCTGAGGATGTAGTGGGGGCTAACGTGATAGAAATGCGAAGGCGTGGGAAAGCACTGATATTTGATCTATCAAATAAGAAATCGTTAATTTGCCATCTTCGCATGACAGGGCAGATGATATGGGTTGGAGATGAGCGTTTTGCCGGGGGACATCCGAATGACAATTTTATCGACGAGTTGCCGAATAAACAGACCAGAGTAATTATCGAGTTTGAGCGGGGAAAGCTGTTTTTTAATGACCAGCGAAAGTTTGGGTTCATAAAAGTGGTATCAACAAACGAGGTAGAAGAGGATGCGTTTATAAGGAAGCTGGCAAAAGAACCGTGGGAGATGACTGGTGAAGAACTATATAAAAAGTTGCAAAGACATAGGGGCGCTCCGATTAAGAGCACAATTCTAGATCAGACGATAATTGCGGGGCTGGGGAATATTTATGCGGATGAGGCGCTCTATTTTGCGAAGATTAATCCGAAACGAAAAGCTGGATTGGTGTCCGAGAAAGAGGCTAAAACATTGATTGAGGGGGCGAGAGTGGTAATGGATAGAAGTCTAGAGGCTGGTGGCTCGACGCTTCGTAACTATGTAAAAAGCGATGGGACAAAGGGCGATTATTTGGAACTGTTTGCGGAAGTATTTAATCGGCAAGGGCAGGAATGTCGGCGGTGTGGAGAGAAGATAAAAAAGATGAAGGTTGGCGGACGCGGGACGCATTATTGTCCAAAGTGCCAAAAGGTCTAAAATTTGATACAATGAGATAAAGGAGGAGTATGGGAGAAAAAATAGCAATGAATGAATCAGATGAAGATAGAGATTTGGAATTACTAGAGAGCGAGCGCGAAGATAATGCCGATGCTGACGAAGAGAAGGGCGATTGTGGGGATTAAAATTTTTACCGGCGATGATCGAGTAAAGATCGGTGAGCAGGTAGCGAAAGAATTAGGGGAGGGGTATGAAGTGTTCGAGGGTGAGAGTTTGGACTGTGAGAGTTTGCCGAGTCTTTTTTTGGGAGGTTCGCTTTTTGCGACGAGTGGACGTAAGATTTTGATCAAAGATTTTGGTGAAAACAATGAGGTGTGGAATGATTTTGCCGAGAAGATAAATGATTATATTAGAACCGATGCAGACGTAATCATTTGGGAAACAAAGTTGGACAAGAGATTGTCGTCAACTAAGGCTATTATAAAGGCTGGTGCGATGGTGGAAGAATTCAAGTTGGCTGAGCCAGTGGATACGAAGGCAGTATTTAATATATATGATATGGCTTTGCGGGATGGTGAGGGGGCAGTGAAGGAATTGTCAAAGATTGAGGGGGCGCAAGACCCATATATGTTTTTTGGGTTGATGGTTTCTCAGGCTCTAAAAAGATTAGAGTGGCGGCCGCAGGGAATCAAAGAAAAAAGGATTCTAAAAGAGCTTGCTAATGTTGACATACAAATGAAATCCACGGCTGTGGAGCCGTGGATATTGGTAAAATCGTTTTTGATCAGACTGGCTACTTTGTAGCTTTTTTGACGGTTTTCTTAGCAGTTTTGACTGCTTTTTTGACGGTTTTTGCCGTTTTCTTTTCGGCCTTGTTTAACTCTTTGGCGATTTTAGCAAGACGAGATTTACGGCGGGAAGCGGTGTTTTTCTTGAGGAGACCTTTTTTGACGGCTTTGTCATATTCACTCTGAATCTTCTTCATGTTTTCGGCAGTAGGATTGCTTTTGAAGTTTTTAAGAGCTGCTTTTATGTTCTTCTTGATCTCTTGGTTTTTGGCGGTACGCTTGCTGGCCTGACGGGCAGCTTTCTTAGCGGATTTAATGATTGGCATTAGAAATTCCTATTAAAATTATTATAATAACTTTGTGATATTATACCCTATAATCTAAAAAACTGCAAGGAGTAACTGATAATATATATATGTATATTATTGCAATGATACTATTGACATCCCGCTTTTGCTTACCATATAATGTATCATGTAGAGTATTGGAGTTTGTAAACAGATTATTAACGCTAAAATGTTTTTGACATAGAGTAATTCCGTTGTGGTTACCCTGTGCCAAAGACGGACATCGTGGAGGATGTTTAAAGCAAATGTTTACCAAACTCAGTGATGCAGTCCGCAGACGCAAGCTTGTTTTTGCGTTGGTTTCTGGCAGCTTACTGTTTTTTGCTACACTCCTCCTAGTTCCAGAAACCCTTCCTTCTAACTCTTCTGCTACTCCAGGCGTAGAAGCTATTCCTACTCTCGCCATCAGTGGTAGTCATACTTTAGAGCTAACTACTAATCCTGGTCAATTCGGTACTAGTGATTCACAAAACCTAGTAGTAGAAACCACTAACCATACTGGCTATACTATGACTA
>JAFWLS010000017.1 GCA_017514045.1 Candidatus Saccharimonadota bacterium
CAAATTCTTTCTACTTGCTCTAATAAGGCATTAGACATTAGCGGGGGCAACCGCGCCAGCGGTGCAAATATACAAATCTATTCTAGCAATAAATCAAAAGCGCAACTTTGGAAATTTACCGCCGAATAAGCCGCCCTAAACGGCTGATGCATTTCCAGGCTCTACTCCTTCGAATCTGCTCGAGCTCTTGTTTGAGCTGGCTATTATCATTCTCGAGATTATGCATCTTTTCCTCTAAATCGCTGTTGTCTACCCAAACATCCTCAAGAAGGCTCAAAAGATCCTCGCCTTCCAGGCAGCTCAAATCCATGCAGAACGACAGCTTATCGCCTTTTCTAAAATTCCTAGCAACGCGCATGACGCTATGAGTAGTACAAACATATTTCTTATCACCATGCTCGTGAACCCCATAAAAAACAGAACGGTCTGGCTTTGGATTAATCACGAGCCTATTTAGAATTGATCCTGCCGCTTGTGCATAGTTAAACTCTATTTCATTAGTGTCACAAAGAACTGTCGTCTCGAAAGAAAAAACATTTCCACTTTTCTTATAATCGCAAACTACCGCTTTTTCAAAATCAAATTCAATATCAGGATTGCCAAAATAAACTAAACAATCCTCAACCCTCCTGTTCAGACGGTGCTTTGCGTTATGGAACCATTCATTATCCCAAACGCTTAATCGAATTGGCTGGACATCTAGCCCTGTTTTCCAGATAGCATATGGGAAGCTCAGTTGGTCTCTCTTGCTATAATTGCATACCATCTCAAACCAAGTTTCCATCGTCTTCTTCACGATCTCATTATTATGTCGCTTCGCAAAGACTGTCATTTCATAAAGCCCAACATTATCCAGAAAACCCTCTGTCTCTAGCCGTCTAAGAGTGCGCACTATTGATTCTTTTGTGTCTTTCCTTAGCCGCCAGCACGAAGCTCCCTCATCTTTTACTGTGTTCCTTCTATGATGCTTGAAAGCCGCAAACAAATTATCGTCCAGATATTCTTCTACAAAATTCACGATGCCTTTATCCCAAATCACCGATGCGTCCATCCATACACTGATCTCGTACCTCTTAAAAATATTTGGATCGCCTAACATTTTTATCTTGCGCGACAAACGCTGATTGTCTAACTTATTATCTTTAATTTGCACTATCTTCCAAGTTTTCGACTTCAGTTTTTTATTATTGGTGAAGCAATAATAATCCACCCCCTTTTCAGGACTTTCTATTTCGTGCAAGTCATCGTAATCCCCAGTGATACAAGTATAAACACATATTCGATTTTTCATTCTCCCCTCCTTGAATAGTTCTCCCCCGAAGAGTAAATATTGTAACTCATATGGATTCATTATATCATCTCTAGCACTAATCAATCAATGAGCGAGCTGCGTATGTTATAATTAAACAAACACAAGTGGAGTTATACATGGTAAGATTAAAGGCATTTATTAATTTCTGTATTAAGTGGCGATATCTTGTTGCCCTCATAATATTTGCTCTTTGCGTCGTTTTCAAACTTCACGGCTCATCAATCGGCATTTATAACGATATGTTTGCGAACGCCCCCCAGTATAACGCCGAACAAAACATTGTCGGTAAATCACGATATATTCGTAGTGATGAATTTCTTGTCCATACACCATATTACATGTCTCAAAACTACAACAACTATAAGAAAACTAGTAACATGATGAGTCTAGAAGGGCAGGATATGATTGTGGGCTATAATGCGCCCGTCCTTGACATATCAGTCATCGCAAAACCATTCACTTGGGGATATATCTTATTGGGCAACGAGTATGGACTGTCTTGGTATTGGTGTATGAAACTAATCTTACTAGTTCTTGTTTGCTTCGAGCTCTGCATGATCATCACGCAAAAAAATAAGAAGATTGCTCTTCTCGGTGCGCTACTCATTACTTTTTCTCCGCTTGTTCAATGGTGGTTTGTGCCGCATATCGTAGACGTATTCTTTTGGGGAATGACGATTCTGGTTTTGGCATACCACTTCTTCACCGCCAAAGAATCCAAACATAAAGTTCTCTTCTCGGCGCTTTTGCCGCTTTCGGCCATTACTTTTGTATTAGCGCTTTTTCCGTCGCTCCAATTATCTGTCGGCCTTTCCGCCATCGCGCTTCTTGTCGCCTTTCTAATACGCGATAAAAAACAGATTACCTTTAGGAAGAAGGACTGGTGGCAGATTGTATTAATGGGGCTGTTCGCATTTAGTATATTAGGCTACACACTTTACACAAGCAAAGATGCTATTTCTACTCTCATGAATACCGCCTACCCAGGTAGTCGAGTTTCTCTCGGCGGAGAAAATACGCTTGAAGACCTCTTTACTAATCTCGTGACGTTTACTTTACCATTCAGGCAAATGTCCTATTCAAATAATTGTGAAGTTAGCAACTTTATACATTTCGCTCCACTTATACTAATGCTTTTCCCATATCTTCACAAAAAATTAATCAAAGATAAAAACATGATTGTAGGCAAGACCTTTGTAATATGCATCTCCATTATGGCAATCTTCATGCTAGCAGGCTTTCCAGAGCTACTTGCAAAGCTTACCGGCTTCTCCTATATTAACCGTATGGATCAAGCTTATGGTCTAATCGCTACGCTATTTACTGTCTGGGGGATCGATACAATATGGCGCAATCGTGAACTGCTTTCTAGAAAACGCATACTCATTTCAACAGCTCTCTTCGCGCTTAGTTATATCTTCTTCATTGATGCCAGGAAGCTCACTTATCTTGAAACATGGCACTATGCCATTATTATCAGCGGTCTGGCCACCCTTGCCTACCTAATGTTAAAGGCTACCCCAAAAACCAAAATAGTATTTCTAGCTGGCATAACTTTATTGATAGGCGTTTCTGGCTTTACGGTTAACCCAATCGCACACGGCATAAGCGCGCTAACAAGTCATCCGCTTGAACAAAAAATCTCAGAGATTGCTAAAGCTGACCCGGAAGCCTATTGGTTAGCCGTTAACGACATCAAGTTGCCAGCCCTTACTATTGCTAATGGCGCCAAAACACTAAACGCAGTTAACTTCTACCCAGACTTTGCAAAATGGGAAATCCTTGATCCGAAAGGAGAATATAAGGACATTTATAATCGTTATGCACACATTGCTATAAACTTAACGTCCGGCGACACAAAAATCCTAAATGGTGCGACGGCTGACACCTTCACTGTGCGGCTTAACTATGAGGATTCATTGAAGTGGCCGGTAAAATACCTAGTTGTAGCCGGAGAACTAGAAAACGAAAATAAGTTTTATGATAGAATATATGATGATATTGAAGGTAACTACCATATATATAAGAGGATAACCGAAAATGAGTCGAATCGTTAATTTTGGCAAAAATCTCTATCGTGGCACCAAGAGCCTGTGGCGCCAATATCATTTTTTGATACCTCCATCAGTTTTGCTTGAAAAGGGGGGCTATCTTTTGGGAACGCTAGTAGGCTTTTCCGCTTTAACCGACCCAGCCAACAAGCATAGGTACAACAAGTGGCTTCTAGAAAATGAACACATTTTAGAGCACAAAGATTTCAAATATCAGCCGCTAATTTCCGTTTTGGTTCCCGTCTACAACGTTAAGGCGAAATATTTAAAGCCGTGTATTGAATCGGTTTTAGCTCAAAACTACGACAATTACGAACTCTGCCTTGTTGATGATGCTTCAACTCTGCCTGAAACAAAAGAAGTCCTAAAGTTTTATGAGTCTCACCCGAATGTCAGAATAAAGTATCGCAGTAAAAACGGCCATATTTCTCGCGCTACCAATGACGCCCTCGATATGGCTAAAGGTGAGTTTATTGCACTTCTTGACAATGACGATACACTAAGAAAAGACGCCCTCCTTAAAGTTGTTGAAGTTCTAAATAGTGATAAAAAACTTGATTTAATCTATTCCGATGAAGACAAACTTGATCAACACGGAAAAAGATGTAGCCCACACTGCAAGCCGGATTATTCTCCTGACACACTCCTAAGCCTAAACTATATTTGCCACTTAGTTGTTGCTCGTACTGAATTAGTTCGAGATATCGGTGGCTTTACGGTCGGACTGGAAGGTGCACAAGATTACGACTTGCTGCTTCGTCTTGTAGAAAAAACCAACCGGATTTATCATATACCAGAATTTCTATATCATTGGCGCATGATTAAAGGATCCACTGCCCAAAAAATCGACAACAAAGATTACGCGAGCGACAAGGGAAAGCTTGCCATTGAGGCAGCTATAAAACGTCGTGGTCTTAATGCTACAGTAGACAAAGACAAATATTCGACCTATTACCGCGTTATTTATCATTTAAAAAAAGAGCCACTCGTCTCCATTATTATCCCGATTAAAGATCATGCCGACATTACTGAGACCTGTCTTAAGTCCATTTACGATAAGACTACGTATCACAATTTCGAAATTCTTCTCGTCAACAATCGCAGCGAAGAACCAGAGACCTTCAAACTTCTTGAAGAATACAAAAAAGAGCACTCGAATTTTCGCGTTATCGACGCAGACATAGAATTCAATTATTCTAAGATCAACAACTTAGCCGTCAAGCAGGCTAATGGTAAAGTTATGATGCTCTTGAATAACGATACAGAGATTATCACCCCAGAATGGCTGGAATATATGGTCGGCTATGCCACGCAACCTCATATCGGAGCGGTTGGTGCAAAACTACTCTATCCTGACAATACTATCCAGCACGCCGGCGTAGTTCTTGGCCTCGGCGGCGTCGCCGGACACACCTATATTGGCGAGAAACGAAGATCGATCGGTCTCTATGGACGGCTACGTGCCCCATACAACTACGGGGCCGTCACCGCCGCCTGCCTTTGTGTCGAGAAAAAGAAATATCTAGAAGTGAAAGGGCTGGAAGAAATAGGCCTCAAAGTCGCCTTTAATGATATCGACTTTAATATGAAGCTTCTGGACAAAGGTTATTACAATGTCGAACTGCCCATGGTTGAACTTTATCACTATGAATCAAAGTCACGTGGTATGGATACCGAGCCAGGAAAACGTGAACGCTTCGCCAAGGAAGTTCACTTCATGCAAGAAAAATGGGGCGACAAGCTGACCAACGACAGATTCTATAGTCCAAATTACTCTTTGATGAAAGCCTTTTCCCTAAATGAGAAGAAAGGGAAAGATGCCTAAGCCATCGAAAATTCGTCGCGCCATTTATCTTTACGAGGACAAATGCTCTCCGCAATATTCCTACCGAGTCTTAAACCCATCAGAAGCCTGCAAAAAAAGCAAGAAATGGCACATAGATGCTTTTAGCAAAAAAGAAATAAACGAGCTTCGTAAGAATCTTCCAGAAGCAGAGCTGCTCATCATTGGTAGACAGACTGCTAAGAACAACGTAATCCCCAATCTTATTAAAGAAGCGAAGTTATTTGGCCTTAAGGTCGTCTTCGATCTTGATGACTTAGTATTCGACTACAAGTTTCTTCATCTTGTCGCACAGACAACTAACGAAAAAAACTATCTGTACTGGGCCGGATACATTTGGGGCATTCGCCGTATCGCAAAAAAAGCAGACGCCTTTCTTGCCACTAACGACTTTCTCGCCCAAAAAATAAAAGAAAGCTTCAATAAACCCGTCGCCACCATTCCTAATTCCTTAAGCAGTGAACAGGTTGGAGTTTCCCAGGGACTATGCAAAAGCAAACACGCTCGCAGTGGTTTTCTGCTTGGTTATTTTTCTGGATCGCCCACACATACCAAAGACTTTCGCTTAGTCGAATCGAGTATTATTCAATTTCTAAAAAAGCACGCTGATGCCAAGTTAAAAATCGTGGGTTACATGTCTTTATCTCCGCGTGTGCAAGAGCTTATCGGCAATAATTGTATCGAATTCAAGCCGCCAGTTAGTCGCAGTGAGCTTCAAAAAGAAATAGCCGAAGTTGATGTCAATCTAGCTCCACTCGTAGTCAACGATTTTACCAACTGTAAATCCGAACTAAAGTTTTTTGAATCCGCTATTGCAGAGACTACCACCATTGCTTCGCCTACGTTTGCTTTCAAAAATGCTATCAAAGACGGCGAGACTGGTTTCATTGCGAATCCCGATGAATGGTTTGAGAAGCTCGAATATCTATACTCTCATCCAGAAAAGAATCGCAAAATAGCTAAGAAAGCGAAAGAGTATTGTCTAAAACAGTATTACGGGGCAAAATTTCTAGAAGAACTCGAGGAGGCTTACGATGATATCTCTAAGTAAGCTAAAGCAAACTATCGCGAATAATAGATTAATTCCTAAAGCATACGCAATCGCCACTAGGCCTTTCGAAAAAACACTTCGCCGTTTACCAGTTGCGCCAGTTGTTCCTAAGAACATTCAAAAGGTTTCTGTCGTTGTCCCCAATTACAATTATAAAGAGTATCTAGATAACCGCATTAAGACAATTCTGGAACAAACCTACCCGCTTTATGAATTAATTATCCTCGATGATGCCTCGACGGACGGTTCGGTAGAATACATCAAACAGGAGCTTTCCCCCAAGATTAGAACTTTCGATCCAAATCTAAAACTCAGGATTATTGAGAGCAAAAAAAATTCGGGCAAATCTATCCACCAATGGAAAAAAGCTTTTAAAGAAGCTTCGGGTGACTTTCTATGGATTGCCGAAGCCGATGACTCTTCCGACCCAAACTTTCTTAACACCGTCATGGCTAAATTCGCACAAGACAAAGATGTCGTTCTGGCATTTTCAAATTCTGTAGCCATTGACTCTCAAGGCTCGGTCCTAACCTATGATTTCCAAAACCGCTCGGCCGACAAACTCAAAGCAGATCGATTCAAAAACGACTTTATCGTGAAAGGCGAAGTAATACTCAAACAAGAATTTGCTATCAACTGCATCATCCCAAATGTTTCTGGGGTGGTTTTTCGTCTTGATCGTAAAACACCTTTCGAATCATTACTCCAAAAAGCCTCCGAATTCACTCAATGCGGCGATTGGTATTTTTATTCCAGAGTTTTAGAGCACGGATCAATCGCTTACTCCCGTTCCGCACTCAACTTCTTCCGTATTCACCAAAAATCTGTCACAGCTTCCTCCAAGAAAACCTCGAGACTTTTAGAAGAAGTTCAATCTATGCATGCTCTTATAAATAAAAACTATTCGCTTTCACCAGCAATTATGTCTGCTCAAAAAGCTGAAGAACTGCGCATCAAAAGACGTCAGAATTAACCGCGATTGTTTCTATTATTAATTAATATTAGCTCGAATAGCTGTCGATGTTTTTGCACGATGACCTTAAGAATAATTCCACAGACGAATGAAAGCACCGAGACGATCAGTAAAAAACCTGCAAAAATCAAAGTTGGGAATCTTTCAACATAACCAGTCTCAAAGTAATCTCGAAATACCGGTATCCCAAAGGCAAAAGATAACACCAGAAAAACAAAACCAAAAATACCAAAGAACAACATTGGTCTGTATTCTTCGAATAGCTTTGCGATTGTTATCAAAACTCTGAAACCATCCGAGATAGTATTAAGTTTAGACGTGCTGCCAGCTTCGCGATCCTTGTAATTAACTGGGATTTCCTCTATATAAAAATTTTTGTCCAACGCATGTATCGTCATCTCGGTCTCTATCTCAAACCCCTTAGAAAGAACAGGGAACGTTTTTACAAAATCTCGTGAAAAGGCCCTATACCCAGTCATAATATCGCGTATATGACTTCTAAAGATTACATTAATGAGCAAGCGAACGAGTCTATTGCCAAAACTATGAAAACGCCTCTTATTCTCCTTAAAATACGTGGATGATAATCTATCGCCCACCACCATGTCGGCTCGCTCGTTTATAACCAAATCACACATCTTTCTTGCTGCGTCTGCTGGATAGGTACCATCTCCATCAATCATTAGATAGCAATCTGCCTCGATATCCTTAAACATACTTCGAACAACATTCCCCTTGCCCTGTCTATGCTCTATTCTTACTATTGCCCCAGCTTTTTTTGCTACCTCGCCAGTTCCATCAGTAGAATTATTGTCATACACATAGACCTTTGCTTCTGGAAGGGCATTTTTATAGTCCGTCACGACCTTTTTTATCGTTTTTGCTTCGTTATAACAGGGGATTAATATTGCAATGGTAGGCTTTGTCATAGTTTCATTATACCCTAAAATGAATAGATATCTATGATATAATTATTCCAAAGGAGTTTTATGAAAGGAATTATTTTAGCTGGTGGTTCGGGGACCCGTCTTTACCCCCTAACTTTAGCAACGTCAAAACAAATGCTTCCGGTTTATGACAAGCCGATGGTCTATTACCCACTCTCTACCCTCATGCTTGCTGGCATTCGCGATATACTAATCATTTCCACCCCTACCGATTTGCCCAACTTTGAACGTCTTTTGGGCGACGGATCCAAGTTTGGCTTAAAACTATCTTACAAGGTGCAACCTTCTCCGGATGGTCTCGCTCAAGCGTTTATTCTTGGAGAAGAGTTTATTGGCGACGATGCCTGCGCCATGGTTCTTGGTGACAACATCTTCTACGGCGAAGGGTTTACTAACGCTCTTAGAGACGCGGTTAAAGACGCAGAGGAATCTTCTCGTGCCACCGTATTCGGCTATTACGTAGACGACCCAGAAAGATTTGGTGTCGTAGAGTTCGATAAAGATTGGCATGCCATTTCCATCGAAGAAAAGCCCAAGGTACCTAAATCAAACTATGCCGTGACCGGTTTATACTTCTATCCATCAGGCGTCTCTGCCAAGGCTAAGACTGTAAAACCGTCCGATCGTGGCGAACTAGAAATTACCACCCTCAATGAATTTTATCTCGATGAAGGTAAACTCGATGTCCAGCTTCTTGGTCGCGGTTTCGCTTGGCTTGATACTGGCACCATGGACTCTCTTGCCGACGCGTCTGACTTCGTCCGTGTTATTCAAAAACGCCAAGGCGTCGAGATTTCTGCACCAGAAGAAATCGCTTACAGGAATAATTGGATCAAGAAAGAAGAGCTTCTTGATTCGGCTACCAAATATGGTAAATCCAGCTATGGGCAACATCTCAAGAACGTAGCAGAAGGGAAGCTTAAAGACTAACATGCTTTCATTTGAGAAAACCGCCATCGACGGCGTCTATATTATCACGCCCAAAGTATTCGGTGATGAGCGTGGCTACTTTATGGAGACCTACTCCGAGCAAGACTTTAAAAATGCCGGACTAAATTATACCTTTGTCCAAGATAATCAATCTTCTAGCACCAAGGGAGTTCTTCGTGGGCTTCATTTTCAAAAAACCCATCCTCAAGCCAAGCTTGTTCGTGTGCTCAAGGGAGAGGTCTTCGATGTCGCTATTGATCTTCGCGAAGGGTCAAAGACGTATGGGCAATACGTCGGCGCTATTCTTTCCGGGGAGAACAAAAAACAGCTTCTCATTCCACGCGGCTTTGCCCATGGTTTTCTTGTTCTTTCTGAAACTGCCGAGTTTGCATACAAATGTGACGAATTCTATCATCCAGAAGACGAAGGCGGCTTGCCCTATAATGATCCATCCATCAATATTGAGTGGCCAGACCTTAACGTTGAATATAAACTAAGCGAAAAGGACAGGAAGCACCTTCCTTTATCCGAGTCAAAAATCACATTTAAAGGAGAAAACTAGAATGGGAAAAACTATTATTGTTACTGGTGGCGCTGGTTTTATTGGCGGCAACTTTGTCTACTACATGCTAAATAAGTATCCAGACTACAAAATCATCTGTGTTGATTGTTTGACATATGCGGGCAACCTATCCACGCTAAAAGAAGCTCTAAAGAATCCTAATTTTCGCTTCGAAAAACTAAATATTTGCGACAAGACTGGCGTCAAAAAGCTATTCGAAGAAGTTAAGCCGGACATCGTTGTTAACTTCGCCGCTGAATCTCATGTCGATCGCTCTATTGAGGGTCCAGAGGTATTTGTCGATACCAACATTAAAGGCACACAGACGCTTATGGAAGTATGTCGCGAGCTCAACATCCCGCGCTATCATCAAGTCTCTACCGACGAGGTTTATGGAGATCTCCCACTTGACCGCCCAGATCTTTTCTTCACCGAAACCACTCCAATTCACGCGTCTTCCCCATACTCTGCATCCAAAGCTAGCGCCGATCTACTCGTGCTTGCGTATTGCCGCACCTATAAATTCCCAGCGACTATTTCTCGCTGCTCCAACAACTACGGACCATATCATTTTCCGGAGAAACTTATCCCATTAATGATTATTAACGCCCTCGCTGATAAACCCCTCCCAGTTTATGGCGACGGATTGAATGTTCGAGATTGGCTTTACGTAGAGGATCACTGCAAAGCCATCGACCTCATCATCCATAACGGCAAAATAGGAGAGGTTTACAATATTGGTGGCCACAACGAAATGGCGAATATCGACATCGTCAAACTGATTCTAAAGAAACTAGACAAGCCAGAATCGCTCATTACCTTCGTAGAAGATCGTAAAGGACATGATCGACGTTACGCCATCGATCCAACCAAGATTCATGAAGAACTTGGTTGGCTCCCAGAAACCAAGTTTGCTGACGGTATCGAAAAAACAATTGACTGGTACTTAAACCACAAAGACTGGTGGCAAGAAATAATTTCCGGAGAATATCAAAACTACTACGAAAAAATGTACGGAGGTAAGTAATGAAAGTATTTGTCACTGGCGTCTCTGGCCAGCTTGGTCATGACGTAATGCTTGAGTTAGCAAAACGGGGAATCAAAGCCATCGGCTCTGACCGTTCTGGCGACGGTAAAGGCGAATTTGAGGTTGTTGCGCTCGACATTACCGATCGCGACGGCGTCGAAAAGACTCTGACCGGCATCCGCCCAGACGCCATTATTCACTGTGCCGCCTGGACGAATGTCGATGGTGCTGAAGACGAAAAAGCCAAACCAATTGTCAAGAAAGTAAACGTTGATGGCACTCAAAACATTGCCAATGTCGCTAAAAAGATAAATGCCAAAATGGTCTATATTTCTACAGATTATGTTTTTAATGGTCAAGGCGAACGTCCATGGCAACCGGACGATAAAGATTACGCCCCATTAAATTATTACGGAGAAACTAAACTCGGTGGAGAGCTCGCCGTTTCTCAAACTTTAGACAAATACTTTATTGTTCGTATTGCTTGGGTTTTTGGTCAAAACGGCAAGAACTTTGTCGACACTATGCTCCGTGTTGGGAAAGAACATAACGAAGTCCGGGTTGTAGATGACCAAATCGGCACACCGACATATTGCCCCGACCTAGCCCGTCTTTTAGTCGACATGATTGAGACTGAAAAATATGGTTACTATCATGCAACCAATGAAGGCGGATTTATCTCCTGGGCCGATTTTACCAAAGAGATTTTCAAACAAGCTGGCATCGACTCAAAAGTTATCCCAGTCACGACCGAAGAGTATGGCTTATCTGTCGCTGCTCGTCCAAAAAACTCGCGCCTAGACAAAAGCAAATTGATAGAAAATGGTTTTAAGCTGCTACCAACTTGGCAAGATGCACTTTCCCGTTATTTGGAAATACACGGATAAAAAAATAACCCCCAAGTCCGGGGGTTATTTTTGCTTGAACAGCTCAAGATATTTTTCGGAAACTTCTGCGGGGTCGCCGTCGTGCACGATTTTTCCTCCCTCGATCATAATTGCTCTAGTACAGAACTTCTTCACGCTATCCATTGAATGTGTGACAAGGATAATGGTCTGACCATTTTCTTTGAGTGTCGCAAAGTATTCATTGCATTTTTGTTGGAACGCCGCATCTCCTACCGCCAACACTTCATCAAGCACCAGAATATCGCCTTTTGCCCGAATTGCAATTGAAAATGCCAGACGAACCTGCATTCCGCTCGAATAGTTCTTTAGCTTCTGGTCCTGAAACTCTTTTAACTCTGCAAAGTCCCAGATGTCATCATACATGGCATCCATCTCTTTGTTAGAGAATCCTAGGAGCGCACCATTTAAATATACGTTTTCTCGTCCAGTTAAATCTGGGTTAAACCCAACTCCGAGCTCAATAAAAGGAACTAAGTTACCATTAATTAAGATCTCGCCCTTACTTGGATAATAAATCCCAGCTAGAATCTTTAGTAAAGTAGACTTTCCGCTCCCATTTCGCCCAACAATACCGACAAACTCCCCTTTCTTTATCTGGAAATTTAAACCCCTTAGTACTTTTTGGTCTTTATATCCTTTGATACCGCGAATTCGATTAAAGATCGCTTGTTTCAGGCCCCAACTACGCTCCGTGGGCAACCGGAAGCTTTTATGTAAATCCTTCACCTCGACAGCATTTTCATAATTAGGCTCGAACACTACTCTGCGTTCGCCAAGCATCCTCGTATCCATTTAGACCTCCTCCGCAAAGAATTTAGATTTTCGACGAAAATAAATTGCTCCAAGTACTATCACTGCAACTACAATCGCTATTGGTACCGCCATCGCTATTGGGTTGCTGAAGAAATTCCAAGTCGTCACCGTCTCGGTCGTAATCAAATTGTACCTTACGTCTTGGATAATTTGCGCGATTGGATTCAATAAAATTATCTTAGCCGCCAACTGACTCTCGTTAGCCACCATTGCAATCGGGTAGATAATAGGCACTGCATAAAACAAAGCTTGAATTAATACATCCCAAATCGACGCAACATCTCGGAATTTTACATTTATTGCGCCAAACAAGAAAGATATTCCGAGCGCTAGTAGATACAGTTCCAATACGAATACTGGCACTAACAACCAACTAAGACTTGGCGTTACGCCGTTTATCAAAGCAAAAACAACGACCACTACGAGATTGATTGCGAGATTTATCAATGCCGTGAAAGTTGTCGATGCCACTACAATGTATTTCGGAAAAGAAATCTTGCGAATCAACTCCCCTCTTGCCAACATGGCCTGTATGCCCTGACCTGTACATTCGGTAAAGAAAGACCAAAGCGTTGTACCAGTTAATAAGTATACTGGATAGTGCGGAATATCACTCCCAAATCTAAGTAACTTTGCAAACACCACATATAGAATCGCAAACATCATAAGAGGGCGGAGTAGTGCCCAAAGATAACCCAAAACTGAACCCTGGTAACGAAGCTTAAAATCGGTCTTCGTCAATTCCTTTAGTAGGATTCGATTCTTGCGATAAAAAATATTCGGAATAATCATAAGACTATTTTACCATAATCTACTCGAGATTATTTAAATATCTCAACGTGTCCCTTATGGCGTCTTCAGATGTAAGTTCTGTTTTCCAACCCAGTTCTGTCAAAGCAAGCGCAGGATCAGCGCAGAGGACTGGCAGATCGCCAGGTCTTCGCGCTCCGACCTCCTTCGGTAATGGGCGCCCAGACAATCTTTCAAAAGCATTCACAATTTCAAAAACAGATGTCGCCTTACCGCTCCCCAAATTATATATAGAAACACCAGGTTTGCTATGTTCAAGAGCGGCTAAATGACCCTTTGCTAAATCTGTCACATGAATAAAATCTCGTTCGCAGCTACCATCTCTAGTCGCATAATCATCACCATAGATTATGAGCTTCTCTAGCTTTCCTTGGTAAACTTTCATCACGATCGGCATTAGATTATTCGGGATTCCGTTCGGGTCTTCACCAATCAACCCAGACTGATCTGCTCCTACTGGATTAAAATACCGCAGGATCGTCGCTTCCATATTCGGATTTGCTGCGGAAACATCTTTAATGATTTGCTCAATCATTGCTTTAGTCCATCCATATGGATTTGTTATGCCAACTCCAGTAGTCATTGTTTCCATTAAGTGTGCCGAGTCGACACCCTTATCACCATAGACTGTCGCCGAAGAGGAAAACACTAATCTTATCGTTCCGGTCTCATTCATCGCTTTAAGTAAGTTTATCGTACCGTAAATATTATTCTCATAATATTCCAGAGGTTTCTCAACGCTTTCACTCACTGCTTTCATTCCAGCCAGGTGGATTACTGCATCAAATTTCGAGCTTTGTAACACTTCCAACGTCTTGTCGTAATCAAGCAAATCAGCTTTATGAAATCTCGGTTTTGTTCCCACTATTTTCTCAATTTTGTCCAGAACTTCTACCTTTGAGTTAAATAGATTATCAAGAATGTCTACTGTATGCCCACGCTTTATGAGCTCTACTACGACATGCGACCCAATGTAGCCAGTACCACCAGTTACTAATATATTCATACCAACATTATATCATAAGCAGGCCTATGCTCTGTCCTCATATATAATATATATGGTATAATAATTATATATGAAAAAGGAGTCAGCGTTCCTCTCCAGGGTGTTGTTGGTATTTGGTGATCTTCTAGCCATCGCTTTTTCATTCGTCTTTGCATATTATTTTCGCACCCATCTAGATAGGCGTCCTTATTTCTTCGAATCAGATATTGCTGGCTTCATTTTTGAGGTGAGCTTTCTGATACCCATCTGGATTATTATTCTCGCCACCCTTGGTCTTTATTCCAAAAGTATCCTCGCTCGCAGTGCTCGCGGCAAAGAAATCTCTCGCCTCTTTGTAGCCTCACTAGTCGGTATGATGTCGATTATTACCATTGATTTCTTCGGGTCTGGCGACCTCTTTCCGGTCCGCACCATCGCCATCTACACCTTTGCTTTCTGCCTCTTCTTCTTAACCCTAAATCGTTCTATTTTTCGACTTATTCGCGATATTCGTTTTCGTCGTGGGCATGGCACGCTTCGTGCTGTCGTCATAGGGAACAACAAAAACACCGACTATCTTACGGACTATATTTCTGCTACTCCAGAATCTGGGTACCAGCTAGTAGGGATCGTAGCTTCTCGTAAATATTTTCCTAAAGATTTAGTCAGTAAGCAATACGCTTCGCTCAAAGATGCTATTCGCAAGACCAAACCTGATGTGATCTTCCAAACCGATGAGCGTCAAACAGAATACGTTTACCAACAATCTGTTAATCGCCACATAATTTATTATTTTGTCCCAAGCGAGTCAGCTCTTTCGTCACAACTTGGCGAACTAGAGCTAGTAGGGAATACCCCCATTCTTCGTGTTAATGTCACTCCACTGAGCGGCAACTCTCGTTACGCGAAACGATTCTTCGATATCTTCTTTGGCTCAATCGCGCTAATTCTTGCCATTATCCCCATGGCGGTTATATGGCTAATCGTCAAGCTCTCCAATATTAAATCCCCGGCTATTTATTCTGAATATCGTTTATCTCAATATAATCGTAAATTTAAGATTTATAAGTTTCGTTCTATGAAGCCAGAATATTCTGGCATGTCTCCAGAAGAAGCCTTTAAGAAGATGAGACGCCCGGAACTAATAAAAAAATATCGCAAGAATGGTGACTATCTCAAAGATGACCCGCGCATTACCAAGATAGGCCACTTCATCCGCAAAACTTCACTAGATGAACTACCGCAGCTTTGGAACGTTGTGCGTGGTGACATCTCACTTGTAGGTCCACGCGCCCTTGTTCCTGGCGAACTAAAGACCTATGGCGATCGTTCGCTTCTTCTCACAGTTAAATCTGGGCTTACTGGCCTCGCACAAGTCTCTGGCCGTCGCAATCTCTCTTTCGAAGAGCGACGCTCTTTAGATCTCTATTACATTAAGAACTGGTCTTTAAGCCGAGATTTCCAGATTCTTCTTCGCACCATTAAAGCTGTCTTTCGTCGCGAAGGAGCCAAATAGTGAAAGTAGCCATCGTCTGTGACTGGCTTGTATCTGTAGGAGGCGCCGAACGTGTTCTTCGTTCCATTTGCGATTTATTTCCGGATGCCCCTATTTATACGTCTCAATACAATAAAAAGGGAATTGATTGGTTTAATGACCGCGAGGTCCATGTTGGTTGGCTCCAAATATTCCCGTCTTGCTTCCGACGATTTATTGGCCCATTAAGGCAGAGATACTTTAGCCGTCTCGATCTATCGAATTACGACGTGATTATATCGGTTACTGGCGCAGAAGCGAAGGCTGTCAAAAAGGGAAAGGCTATTCATTTTTGCTACTGCCACGTCCCCACGCAATACTACTGGGGAATGAAAGACGATTACATTAAGAATCCTGGCTTTGGTATATTAAATCCGATTGTTCGTTTAGGCCTCAAAGCCTTCCTTCCGCCATTAAGAAAAGCCGACTATGAATCAGCGCAACGCCCAGACGAATTCATTACTATCTCTACCTACGCTCAACAACAGATTAAAGACGCCTACGATAGGGAATCGACTATCATCAATCCACCAGTGGCGGTGGAAAAGTTTTCCACAAGGGAATTTTCCACAGGCAGGGAAACAATAAAACAGCAAAAAAGTCAATATTACGGAACCGAACACAAAAACCATAAAATGACAAAAAGTCAAGAAAACACTTCTCGTCACGGCTTTGTTACGACTTCTCGTCAAGTCACTTGGAAACGGCTCGACCTTGCAGTTAAGGCCTGCTTACGACTTGGTGTTCCACTTACTATTATTGGCGAAGGTCCTGAGCATAAAAACCTTGTGAAGCTCGCTAATGGCTCGAAGCTCATCACATTTGTGCCACTCGCCGACCAGCCAACTATCAAGCGCTATCTAGAGCAGTCCGAAGGCTTCATCTTCCCGTCGCTCGAACCATTTGGAATTGCTCCCGTCGAAGCTCTCGCCTGTGGTTGCCCGGTTATAGCCTACGGCAAAGGCGGCGCTCTAGATTACGTAGAAGACGGTAAAAATGGTGTCCTTTTCGATAGACAATCCATTGGATCGTTGTGTAGAGCCATTCAACATTTTCAGACGTTAAAATTTGACGATGACAAAGTTCGAAAATCCGCACTCCCATTTTCAGAAAAGAATTTTCAAGACAAGCTCAAGAACTTTATTTTAAAAAAAATTAAATCCAAGGAGGTTTAATTATGCCGTCATCCAAGACCCAAGCGATTCCCTCCAAGCCTTCATTTTTATTCAAGATACGTCTTGCTCTTATCTATTCCTTCCCTGTTGTCCTCTTCTGTTCCTATTATCCAGTTATCCCCATCGTCTCTACCGCATCCACCAATTATGAATTATCTCTACCCCTGATATGGCTCCTTCTCTTCTCTGTTCTCTCTCTAAAAGATTTCCTAATTGCCATATATAATATATATAAGAAACACCGCCTGTATCTTTCGGGACTCCTTTTTCCTATCTATCTTTCCGCTTCAGCAATTTGGAGTATTAACCACCTCCGTGCTGTCATGACCGCCGGTATCCTATGGTGCATCATTATCACTAGCGTCACTTTATTTACGGTCTTTAGGCCAAATAAAGCCTTTAGTAAAACAAGATTTTTCAAAATACTCTTCTATTCTACCGCCATCTTCTGTGGCCTTTGCTGGCTTCAGTCTATTCTCGATTGTTTTGAGGTCGACCGTAGCATCACACTTCTTTGTAGAGGCTGTGTGTCTTACTCGTTCGGCTTTCCTCATCCATCCGGCTTAGCTATCGAACCGCAATTTATGGGCAACCTCCTTCTTGCGCCCACGCTCGCTGCAATCTACTTTTGGGCCAGAGCTCACTCTAAGACTAACGACAACGTGCCATTCAGTTCCAGAAGCCTACTGTTCTTCTCCTTGCTATTATCCTGCACGCTATTCTTTACTTTTTCTCGCGGAGCCATTTATTCATTCTTTGTTGCCTTTATTGTCCTTTTCTTTGTTTCGATAATTAGGTTACGACAAAAAGAATTCTGGAAGACCCTGCCGCTTATCTTTTTTAGTCTTATTTTCACGCTACTCATGCAAGGTGCGTTCTCTGCTGCATCCTACACTGATAGTACCTTCCTTGGTGGCATCGAAAAATCGATTTCTCAAATGACTCTCGGAAAAATTAACCTTCATCTGGAAACGAAGAACCCATCCAGTAATAGCTCAGAAGACGCGCCCGAAACGAAGCCAGAAGCACCTGTTTTTGATGGCTATGTTGAAGAATCCACCAACACCAGGATGCGGTTCAACCGCATCGCTTTAGAACTCTCATCTAGGACCCCTAGCTCCGCCGCTTTTGGTTACGGGCTTGGCTCGGCCGGAGAAATCATGTATAAAGAAGGGAAAACTGCCTCAGCCTACGAACTAATCCAGAACGAATATCTTTCCCTCCTCCTTGAGACTGGCATTTTTGGCCTTCTTCTTGCCGTGCTTATGATCGCTATTATTATCAGAGCCGCAAAAAAGTTTACTCACCCATACCACTATCTTCTAGGCAGCATCATTCTTAGCTTCCTCTTCTCACTCCTGTTCTTCTCTGGCCTCCCCAACGCCATGCATCTTTATCTATTCCCCGTATTCTTTTTGACTATTCTTCCGCTACCTGCTCAGTCACTTCGGAGTCATTCTTCTTCTCGCGCTTAGTCCCAAACACAAATCTATCATACACTAAGAAATTAATTATCATTACTACTGCCGTCATCAATACATAGTTCCCCGTGGTCTCTACAAACTCGTAAGAGAATCCTATTCCGATACTTTGGCAAATATCGAATGCGAATTTGTAGAGGAATCCGAACAATCCAAAGAACATTGTTAAGAGAGGTCTCACAGCCACATTCATTACCACATTCCAGATAAAGAATTTTCCCAACTGCTTCTTGCCGACTTCGCGATCTTTCCATGTATATCTTGAGTGCAAGAAATATCCTACGAAGATTGATATGGCGCCAGAGATCAATGTCGCTATCCACAACTGGTTTTCTTCGGTAAATACTAAGAGCGCTAACGCCTCATAAATACCATAGTTAATTCCAGTATTTAACAAACCGAATATAAAATACTTACCCTTCTGTTTGGTTTTTTCGCTTATTTCTCTCTTTTTTGCCATTTTAGATTATTTTCTCCATCACATTTTTAACTTTTTCTATATCTTCTGGTCGGTTGTGATAACCTAACGAGAATCTTATAAGCGGCGGGAAATGCCTGACCTTATCTAGATAATAATGCGCACAGAAATACCCGGTCCTAGCCATAATCTTTTCGGCCCCGAGCGCCTCACCAAGCAGATGCGAATCGATATCGTCTATAAAGAAGCTCATGGTTGGATTCGCTTCTCTGTTCACCATGGTTACTTTTTTACTGCTGCTAAGAAAATTAAATAGTTCCGTATAATTCTCTTTTAGGTTTTCATGATCTATTTTCGGAAGACCGTCTAGCCAATCAAGCGCAGCACCCAATGCAATTGCCTCTCCCCAAGCCTGCAATCCGCTCTCAAATTTCGTGTACAAATGATCAGGATTTTTTTCGCTGGATAATAAATATGATTCCCTCTCTACATCGTCCACCATTCCACCGCCAATAAAGGTCGTCTGAATTCTAGGTAGCAAATCTTTCCTTACTACCATTACCCCCATGCTTGGTGAGTATAATTTGTGTGCCGAAAAACAAATCGCATCGGCCTCCGTCTTGTGGAGTATATCTGATGAATGAGCCATTGCTTGGGCGGCATCGATAATAATCACTCCGCCAGTTTTTCGTACTTTTTTTACGACATCCTTGATATTTTGAAGCTTTCGCCCATCGATATTTGACGCGCAGTTCACAACTACTAAGGCTTTCTCGGGTATTTCATTCACTGGCAAGCTGCCATCATCTCCCCTTGTTAGTACCAAGCGAGGAATGTTAGACCTTCGAGAGAACGTCATTGTTGACAAGAACGGGGAATTATGTTCGATATCGCTCGTAACTACAACATCAAATTCGTTACCGTCAAGTTGCTGAAGCAAAAGATTTATTCCATACGTTGTATTTAGCGTGAAAGACACAAAGTAATCATGCTTGGATAGTTTTAGATACTTCAAGACCTTTTCGCGCGTCGCCTCGACACGTCGGTCTGTTTCGATTCCCCATGGGTATTTTACCCTCTCTCCGCACGAGTTAAATTTTTCATAATACTCGTTTAGTGCTCTTATCACAGGCGTTGGTCTCAGACTCTGACACGCTGCATCAAGGTAGACTTCCCCACCTCCTAGGTATTCAAAATCATTCATAACCCCCATTATATCATAGACATCGCCCAGACCGTCTGTGCTATAATAATATACATGGTTTGTATAGCCGCATTTATCATACTGGGTTTAATTGGAATTTTTGTTGCAATCATCTCCATTTTCAAAAAAGATTTTGGCCGAGCCTACTGGAAGTCGCTAAAAAAAGCCTGGGGCTGCGTAGGCAAAAAGATTCGCCTCCAGAAGTGTGATACTAACTTTAAAGATGACGTCAAAAATACACTTCTCAAAAAAGTCATTCTTAAACATCCAAAATTAGTCAAACCGCTCTCAGTTATTATTGAAATCCTTTCAGTATTAATTGTTATTATCTTCGTCTGGGCCGTTCTCACTGCCATCAAATCACTTCTCGCGCTTTGGGTGCTTGGAACCTGCAATGTCACTAAACCCTCTGCGTGTTCACTTGGCTCAGAAGTCTGCTCGCTTGGAGGCGAAGAAGATAATGCAAATATTCTTGAACAGACTGGACGTTGGTTTACTGAATGGGGAGAAATTTTCTCTTCCATACCCGATCGCGTTCGCACCTGGAATGCCAACGAATACTTTATTGAGCCTACTACTTTCGTTGACGCCTCAATCTTGGACGAGACCAAATCTTCATTTACCGAGGATGAGTCATACGCTATCGACATCCTGGACCCAGGCTGTTCCGCTTGTATGATGAGTTTCAGGAATCAGCTCGAATCTGGATTTTTTGAGAACCATCAAACCGCACTTCTTGTTTATCCAATTCAGCTCGAAGATGGTTCGTATAAGTTTGCCAACTCAGATCTTATTGCTCGCTACTTCTACGCTTCTGCTATTTTAGATCAAGGCGAAATCTTCACCGAAAAACATCACTTTGGCCTTAAATTAATGCATAAAATTTTCACTGGCAAAACCGAGAGCGGACAAATCATTCAAAGTTATCTTGGAAGCCTAGATTACGATGAAGCGAAAAAAGTTTTGAAATCATATCTCAAAGAATTCGGAGCTACCGACGAGGAGCTTAAACAAATCTCTGCAATCGAAAAATCTGACGAAGTAAAAAATATCTTAGAGAAAGTTAAAGATATCTCCAAGAACCAGATCAAAATCACTGGGATACCAACATTAATTTATGACGGAAAGAAACATTTAGGACTCTATGAAATCTAACCTTTTCTCCTCAATTATCGTCGCCCTGATTGCCGTAGCACTTTTAGTGGTACCAGTTTCTGCGGCCATTGATATTGAGCTTAGCGATAAGCAATCCGCTGACATTTCTAATTCTTGCAATACCATTCATCAGAACCTCAAGAATCTACAACGCGCAGACGCGCGCGCCCGCACTTACTTTGGTTCTATTTATGAGACAATTTCATCCAAATATCTCAAGCCACTTAATCTCCGTATAGTCGATAACGACATACCTAACTCGACCCTCCTTAAACTTCAGTCCGAATTCGCCGAAGCTCGTACCAAGTTTTCTGATGATTACATTAAGTATTCCAAAGCGCTAGAAGAGCTTATTTCCATTGATTGCCAAATAGAGCCCAAAAATTTTTACCAAAAGTTACTCGACACCAGAAGCAAACGGACCACTGTGGCTAAGGATATCGGATCCATTAGCAACCTGCTTACATCCATTGTGAAGAATACCGAGAAACTAAAAGAGACTATCAAATGAACCAAGAACCAATAACAAAATCAGAAGGCATTCAAACCAGTCCACAAGAAGTCCAAAAAGACGAAAAACCACAGATTCCAAAAGGTGGCCGTAATCTTGTCATTCTCGGTATAGCTGCTACACTTATTGCTTTTATTACGACATTCGTATCACTTAAAATCTATCACGATTCTGGCGACATTTATCTCGATCGTTCTCGTCCTGGCTTCCTTCCAGAAAAAGAAGAGGTCGAAACTACCGAGACCCCAGACGACTATGCTTTTCCTGATTCCGGCAAACTCACTTCAGAAGTACTTGATGAATATCTCGAAAACCTCAAAGCAGAGATAGATCGGGCCGACAATTTCTCAGCCGACCCATTCGGTATTACTCCACTTTCCGATATGACTCTCGGTTTCTAGTTGCTTTTGAAATGCTCGCGCATCCAATCATCGCCCGCCCCACCACTCAAAAAAGCCACAAGATAATTTTGCGCTAAGTAGTCTTTGATTCTCAAGTAGAATTTTTCATCGTAATCGGCAACTTCAGCGATTTCGGGATTCGCAAGCCTTTCAATAAATTCTGCTGGCGGTATCACCCGCTGACCTTCGATTTCACGAAGCAAGGTTGTTGGTAGCCAAAATAGTTTATCCACACCATTAACAAAGAGATTATGATAATCGTCTATCACGTCGTATTGCCTTGCATTCTGTAGTGGCGCATAAGCTACCACCAAGCCTTTTCGTCCAGTTAATCTCATTTCTTCACGAGCGATTTCTATAGTGGCAGACACTTCCTCTGGGTGATGCGCATAGTCTGTATATAGCCCCGGACAAAGTTTTTCCATTCTTCGCTCCACACCAGGGAATTCATTCATGATTCGAATCAATTCGTCTTCGCTAACAGCAAGACCTGCATCTTCAGCCATTTCCTTTACAGCCTCAACTGCTAATGCCAAATCGAACCTGCGCACTTCCCCGGCTAACGTAATTCTCCCCGCTAGGCTAGTATCATCAATTACCTTTCTGCTCTGTGCTTTGTATTGCTCGAATGCCTGTTTGTATTCTTCTTCGGTCTTATATATATCTGCGTGATCATAGGTTATAGAAGGAATAACGGCTAGCCATGGATGATAAGCCAAAAAATTACGATCATATTCGTCCGCCTCATAAATCAGATATTTAGCCCCAGGTACGAATTTTCCTGCACCCGCAAACCCGAGCGTTGATCCAACCAGCCAACTCACAGGCAACTCTAATTTTAAGGCTAGCCACAAAATACCTGCGGTAGTTGTAGTCTTACCATGCGTCCCCGCTACGCCTATCATCTTCAAATCGTAATCTTCGACAATCTTCTCGATGAACTCATCGCGCTTTGAGATCTTTAGCCCAAGTTCATGTGCCTTCTCCAGTTCCTTATTTCCCGGTCTCACAGCTGACGTGTGCACGTACCAGTCTACCCCTCCGTCTTCCTCAACTTTTTTCTTTAAATACTCACCGTCTTGTTCGCCGATGGACACTTCAATCCCATTGTCTCTTAATTCTTTTGTTATCAGTCCTTCATGCAAATCTGAGCCGAATACTGTCATCCCCAGCGACTTAGCGCCGAGCGCTAATGGACCCATTGCAACACCTGATATTCCAGATATATATACTCTCATTCCTTCATTATATCACGCCAGTGTGCTATAATAATCATAACTACTATGGGTGGCAAGCGAATTCACAATATTAGAGCTAGGCTTAAGAAAATCAAAGCCGTCAAAACCTGGCAATTGTTATTGGTTTTTATTTTGCTATGTTTTGTTTCTGCCACATTTTTACGTCTTGATCATATTAAAATGACAAATCTTCGATCCTCTGTTCTTGAAGCCGACAAAGAAGGCAATGAGGTTTTGCTCGCTGAAAGCCTGAATAATCTGAGAGATTTTACATTCAAAAATATTATCGTAAATATCGTAGACGATAATGGCGACAAAAAGCTAGAATTTGGTACTGGTGTTTTCTATCTCGAACAAAGCTATCTTAATGCCGCCTCTGAGGCTCTTCGTATTGCTTCTGAAGCAGAGATTGACGACAGTAATCCTAACGGTAATATCTATGCTCTTGCCTCAGCCGCATGTCGACCACTTGCCATTGCGAACGGCTGGTCATGGAATTCTCCAGAACACATCGCCTGCTACCAGGCAGAGCTAGCTAAATACCCCGCCGAAGAAGTATCGGGCAGTACTGTCCAAGCGCAACTTCCTTCTACCGAACTCTATCGTCGTGAATTCGCTTCTCCTCTATGGGCACCTACTATTTCTGGCTTCGCCATACTAATTACGCTAATCCTAGGTGTTGTAATTTTTATACGATTTCTAATCTGGCTAATACTAGAAATAGCCTTAAACTTTATGAAAATTCATAAAACCTCTTGACACCTCTATTTAATAATAATAAGATAAGAATACAATAACTAAAGGAGGATTAAGCTAATGGCTTATGAACATACTAACAGCAAAGGCGTAAAGTACTATCTTCACAAATCCGAAGTTACGCTCCGTGGCGGCAAACCTCAGACAATCTACTTCTTCACTAAGAGCGAAAAGGGCGGCAAGGGCACTCCATGTGACCTTCCAGGCGATCGTGAAGTCAACGAGAATCCTCGCAACGGCTTCCTTACCCTCAAAAAGAAATAAGGTATTAGCCATTATTTAGGTACAAGAATCCACCCTGACGAGGGTGGATTTCTGTTGCTGCTTTGCAGTTACGCTTATGCTATAATATATAACATATGGATCTCAATCTTTCTGATTTTTACTCTTCTTTAGGTGTAATCGCGATAATTATTCTGCTCGGATTTTTCTTAGGACGACGCAAGCTTGTATCCGTCGAAACTAATAAGGACCTCGTCAACCTCCTTCTCTCCGTCTTTATGCCCGCATCGCTATTCTTTGCTTTTCCTGCCACCGCTAGTGAAGACCTATTAAACCTCTTCTTCCTCGGCCTGCTCGCTGGTTTTATTATTATGCTGTCGCTCATCTTTATCTCAAAGCTCATTTTTAATAAAAAGCTTTGGCGAAAATCTCTTGTCACTGAAGGTCAATTTGCGTTTATCTTCAATAACGCCACCTTCCTAGGGTACCCTATTATTAGTACTACATTTGGCGAACAGGGGATTATACCTTATTGCGGATTCATTATTGCATTCAACCTCGCTCTTTTTTCTTATGGCATTTGGTTATTTAAACATGTCGAATCCAAACACTTTTTACGCAAGACTCTGTTGAACCCCAACATCATAGCAGTTCTTCTAGGCATGTTAATCTTTCTTTTTCATGTCGAGCTTCCAGATATCATCACCTCTAGTGTCAAATATGTTGCTGGAGCCACTACACCGCTTTCGCTCATTTGCATAGGGTTCATGCTCTCCTCCGCCAGTCTCAAAAAAGTCATACACTCTTGGCGCCTACTCCTTATCTCGCTCATTCAACTTATTCTCTGCCCATTTGTCACCTATGGGCTATTGCGCCTTATGGGCTTCCCAGACGAAGTGGTCATCGTCTGCACACTCATCCAAGCTCTCCCAACCGCTACTTCCCTCGGGCTTTTTGCTGAGAAATACGGAGGACGTGTCGAAGAATCATCTGAGCTTGTAGTTATCTCTACGCTTTGTTCTATCCTAACTCTTCCACTTGTCATCGCTATTTTGTTTAGCTAATTAATCGTATCCAGCTAGGATAAATCAAGATAATATGATATATTATATATAATCTGTGGCCATAACGGGGGCGTAGCTCAGGGGTTAGAGCAGTCGGCTCATAACCGATTGGTCGTTGGTTCGAACCCAACCGCCCCCACCACAGATTACAGAAACTGACCCACCGGGTCTTTTTTGTTTCTGATAAGCTATACCGATTATGGTATAATTAAATCAATGAAGAGTTTTAAGACTAATCTCCGTCGTTTCTATTTCCGCGTCAAGCACGACTATTTGTCATTCGACAACGTGATTTTCTTCGTCGCTATCATAGTATGCTTCTTCTGGACATACAGCTCCCTCTCTGCAACCGCCAAAAACTGGGAATTATCACAGAAACTCACTGCAAGACAAAGAGAGCAAAAACTCTTAGAATTGCAAAAGGCATCTATAGAGCTAGAGAACGAATATTATCGTTCAGCCGAATATCAGGAGCTTTCTGCTCGGGCCAAATCCAACAAGATGCTCGATGGCGAACATCTCGTCTATCTACCAGAAAATACAGAAGCTGCCCTAAAAAAATATAGCGCAGCCGAGATTGAAGATGCGCCGACAGAAGAACCGTCCAATGTTTCACAGTGGATGTCCTTCTTGTTCGGTGCCTGATAACTTGTCAAACCCTCACAAAGTGTTTATACTTAAAATATGGATAAAGGCTAACTCTAAGGAGACAGCCTGCCATCAACAGCCATCACGTTGTTATGGATCCAGACCCGCTACTATCGGAAAGATTGATAAAGGAGAATGATAATGGCATATCGTAAGAAAATAGGGTTTACCATGATTGAGGTTGCGCTGTTCCTGGCGCTATCGGGTTTTCTTATGATCGGCGTAATTGTTGGAGCTAATACTTCTATCTCGCGCCAACGCTACAATGATTCGGTTAACAATTTCGCCGAATACATTCGTGGCATATATACAGACGTCATCAATGTTTCGAATGACAAAAACCCGCAGAACGCCGACGAAGAAGCTGGACGCACTCCGACCGCAGTTTACGGGAAACTAATATCATTTGGTGAATGTGAGGATAGTACCGGTACTGATTGTTCCAAGGATACGATATATATTTACGATATAGTAGGCACGGCAGTTAGTTCTGCATCTGTCAAAGGGAATCGCGCTATCGACATGTTGAAAGAAACAATCAGCAATGGCGGCGTACAAGCAAATATTTTTGACAAGACGGGATGCACTAGCGCAATCGATTGCAATAATAAATACTATCGCATGACTCAATACAATATACCTTGGGATGGCGTCGTTGGCGAAGCAGCGGTGGATGGAAGAAGGTTCCGGGGCGCTATTTTGGTTGTCCGTTCGCCATCTACCGGTGGCATTCGGACCTATGTGCGAAAATATACACCAGAAGAGGCAGATAAATATAATTTCCATATACAATCAGGCGCTACAAATGCATACAAAAACTTTGCTGATCTACTACAATTAGTCGACGAAAGAGAGTTGACGATGTGCGTCGACTCAAATGATAACACCTATAATAATCGCCGTGGCATCATTATTTCAGTGCGCGCCAGCAATTCGACCGGCATCAAAATAGCCGAAATGGATTTCCCTGAAGAAGGGGAATCTGCCCCTCGTTGTGCTGGTCGCAATATGAGCTTCTAACTAGCTTCCTAAATCAAAAAGTTTATGCTAAAATAGTACCATATGAAACTAGGTCATAAACGAGCTAGGAAGGCGTTTACTCTTATTGAACTATCTTTTGCCATTGGTTTTATTTCTGTTCTGCTTATTACTATCACGCTCATCACTAACGAAATCATCCAAATCTATCGCAAAGGCTACAATATCAAATCTATCAACCAAGTTGGGCGTGATGTCATAGATGATTTTCAAAATTCAATTATACAATCGTCGCCAAGCTCTCTGGCTTCATTCTGCGCAACCAAATATCCTAACGAAAGCGATCAGGATAGAAAGGATTGCGATGCCAATCACGGTCTTTATTCGGTTTACCAGCAATACTATACTAGCGTTAAGGTATTGTCCGGAGGCTCTTCTGCTGACTACAAAGAGGTTCCGACAGGTGGAATTTTCTGTTCCGGAAAATATACCTATATATGGAACACCGGTTACATTTATAACACCAAAGACTATGCATTCAGAGATGCTGGCGACGATGATAACCGGACGGAACAACAAAATTCACGCAACAAACATAAACTCATAGTTAAATATAAATATCGCGATAATAAAGGGGAAGCACAAGAAGGGTCTAATGACCGTATTCGTCTAATCAGAGTTGAAGACGCTACGGGCTCTATCTGTGCATCGACTCTCGAAAATGGTTATCCATCTGCCGAAGAAGCTGCGCTCGGCCCGGGCGGTACAACCAACTATGAAATAGAAGTTCGTCCGGTCCTTTCTAACGAACCAGAAGAAATACTTGCTGTTACGGACGCAGACTTAGTGTTTTACGATTTAGTACTATTCGAGCCCGCCCGCGTGACCGGTACGGAAAAACTACTTTTCTCAGGATCGTTTATCCTCGGTACAATTGGGACGGGCGTCGATATTATGTCCAGCAGCAATTACTGCCAGACTCCAACTTATTTCACAGCAGATTTCAGCTATTGCGCTATTAATAAATTTAATTTCATAATTCAATCGTCTAGTAAATAAGGAGGAATATGCCAAAAACCAATAAAAAGTTTAAAAAAGGCGCAACATCGATTTATGTAGTAGTCTTAGGCACATTACTTTTTAGCGTTATCACTGTAAGTTTTATTCGCATTATCGTAAATGAAGTGACCAAAACCACGAATGACGAGCTAGCTCAATCTGCATATGATTCTGCACTGGCCGGTATAGAAGATGCAAAAACCGCCATGAAGCGTTACTATGAGTGCAAAATAATAACCAAAACAGAGGACCGCCCTGAGGACTGCGATAATATCGTAAGCAATGTCGAAAACGGTTTTGCCAAGGCAAATCTCGCGCCAAGCGACGCGGACTACGGTTATTGCGACGCGATAACAAAAGCACTCAGTCGCAATGGGACGGAAGGAGGAGAAGTCCTAGTCCAGGAACAATCATCTAGTAGCAACAACAAAGTTGTCCAGGCATACACCTGCGTTATTATAGACAACGCACTTGAAGATTATCGCGGAGTCCTGTATCCTGACAACCCAGTTTACGTCGTTCCGCTCAAAACTGATCATCCGGAAACCGTCACAGGTGTTCGTATCCTATGGACCTCCGAGGATGACGGGACTTCATTTGATAGTCTGAGCTATCGCAACAAAGACAGTTTTTATCCAACCGGCGAAGGAGTCGCAGTCCCACCAACCATCTCTGCTCAAATTATCCAAACCGCAAATTCATTTAGTCTTGATCAATTTAGCTCTTCTGCCGGTAAATCCACCAATCGCGGCGGCGTTATTTTAGTCCCGTCTGGCGAAGACCAAACCGTCATCCAGGGAACGAGCCATCCAGCTCCAGCTGATTCCGTTACCCATATCGGACGTTTATCGGACGGAACCACCATCATTGCAGATTCAAATAACCACTCCTATTCACGTAGTACTTCAAACCAAGTCCAAAAAATCAAATGTCGTACTAGGCTATCTGACGAGTTCGCTTGCGTCGCCTCCATGGAAATTCCTGGACCAATTGGCGGTTCAGATGCTGAAGGGCATGCTACAGAGCGAAACAACAATACTTTCTTCCTGGTCTTAACACTGCCTTATGCCACACCTACCACTTCGTTCTCGGTCCAACTTTGTACAGACAAAGATGCGAGTAGTCGTGGAGACTGTATAGAGAACAATAATCTTTCTATTGCTCTATTCAAAGATGCACAGATCGCAGTGGATTCCACGGGTCGCGCTAATGATATGTACACGCGTGTTGAGGCTAGAGTCGAGCTTAGAGATAATTTTCCTTTCGCTGAATATGCACTCCAGGCTACCGACACTGGTGAAGAAGCTATCAAGAAAAACTTCTACGTCACCAGCGACTGTGTCAACACGAACGATCCAAATAACCCTATAAGCTGTAAGGATACCGACGACGTCAAAGACTAGCTATTGACAAAAACAGCCCCGTGATATATAATAACTTAGTTCTTTTACATATCGCGGGGTAGAGCAGCCTGGTAGCTCGTTTGGCTCATAACCAAAAGGTCGTTAGTTCAAATCTAACCCCCGCCACCATGTTCTATTATGTTCATTGAGCCTTAGGGCGACGGTAAATTGCCCCCCCAATTTACCGTCACCCTAAGGCTTTTTTATTGCCGAGCAAACTTTAGTTTGAGTTCATCTTTGTACTGAAAAACAATATAACCAAGTCCAGCTACGATTACTGTTGCAATAGCCCATACAGACACAAACTCCTTTTTATCTTCATAAACACCTGTTGCTACTGGATAGTCTGTGCCATTGTTTACCCTAATCTTGCGACAACGATTCGTTTCGGGATTACGTTCGTACCCATCTGTGCACGGTTTCAACTGCGTGCTCGCCGTTGTGGCCGTATAGCTTTTACAGCGACCAGTTAAAGGATTCCGATACTTACCTTCCGGGCACGCTGCTAAAGTTGCCACTATTGGAGTTTCGTTCACGCAGTTGCCAGTATCTAGGTTAAGTGCTTTGCCAATGGGGCAAGTTTTAAACTGTTGATAAATATTATCTATTCCGGGAGTCGGATTATACGTTTGTTCCCATTTCTCGCTGCCATCAGATTTATATCCGAGTTTAGCCAAGCTTAGACCACGTTTTTGTCCACTATAATACATTAATTCATCTACGATCTCTCCATCTGTATCGATAATGTCCAATCGATTAAACGAAGTAGGATTTTTAGTTAGCGTCATATGCCAGGCGTTAGTTGGATAGAATATAGCAAATCCATGCGCCTCGACTGATCCAGTTAACGCATAATTATTATTCTTGTATTTTATAAAACAACCGCCTAGATCGGCGGTTTCTTCTCCATGATTATATAATTCAATAAACTGTTCCGTGCTTGCATTTTCATAATAAGTAAGTATCTCTGAGAATTCTATCTCTCTGCATTTTGGTTCGGCTAACTCTTCCATTGGTTCGTTATATTTTAGGCCAGGAACATCAGCGTCAAACGACAAAATATAATCCGTTCGATGCACAAAATCTCCTATCTCCTCTTCGTCTATTTCGCGCACTAGCGTTGTTGGCTTTTTAGAACTGAACGCTTCGTAGCAACCGGTCTCCTTTAATCCCCAGCACAGGGAATCAATCACTTCATCGTCGTATTTTAATTTTATTCTTCCTCCACTTTGTGACATATTACGCGTATAGGTTGCATCAGCAACCGACATTGCATCCCCGGCATCCGTAACTTCCCTTGAACTTGCTAGCCTCATAAGGAGAGACTCGCCGACCATTTCATGACCTTCGGAAAATTCATACACGGTGTACTCACTTCCCGTAGACGTTTCGTAAAGAACCGAAAGACCGGCGAGCAAAATTGAAGATTTGGAGAGTTTAATTAGTTCAAAATACTCTCCCACATATGGGTCAGAAAACCCAGGGTTATAACTCTTAATCAGAATCGCGTGGACGCCATCAATATCTTTTTCGCTTTCTTCAACGGAGGCTTCTTCTGCATCTTCTTGTTCTTCCTTGGCTAATTCGTCTACCTCTTCTATTACACTAGACTTAGCTTGTTCTTCGGCGACGAAATCATCTGTCGTTTTCGCCATTGGTTCTGCAAATACTTTTGTGGCAGGTGCGAATATCGATACTATCAATAGCGCACAAATCTCTAAACAAGTATACCTCTTTCTCTTCATGTCCTCACTCTACCATGCGAAGCTTTTTGAATACAAGCATGTCCATAATACCATTTTTTCCCGCTTGTGCTATAATATATGGTATATGGAGGTCTATATCTCGCTCGGCATTATCATCTTAGGCGGTCTTGTAACCGCATCGCTTCAGCTTCCGCTTGGCACGCTCCTTTTGCTCTATCATGCTTCGCTAGGCAAGAATATTCGCGCCAAGACTAAGAAGCTAGCCTCTTCTTTTATCTGCGGATCCACCCTTATGAACTTCCTACTTCTCGGCACCACGATTTTCTTAGTCTATGCTTTGTCACCGATTGGCAAGCTTCCAGATATCGCCTACATTATACTATGTGGTCTACTTGTCGCTCTTGGCCTCATCGCTTGGTTTTTTTATTATCGTCGCAAAGGCTCAACCGAGCTGTGGCTTCCGCGACACCTCGCTCGGTATATTGACTCTCGTGCTAAATCTACGAACGACGCCTCCGAAGCATTTTCTCTAGGATTGCTTGTCCCACTTTCCGAAATTCTCTTCACTCTTCCGCTTCTTGTTTTATCTGCTGATGCCGTTCTTCATCTTGACGCCATTAACCAAGCATTTGGTCTTGTCATTTTCACTATTTCCGGTACACTTCCGCTTCTTATTCTGCGTATTTTTATCCGCAGAGGGCGCAACGTCGCAGAAGTACAACGCTGGCGCATCAAGAATAAAGGATTCTTCCGTTTCTTCACCGGCGCAGGTTTCATCATTTTAGCGGTTTTTATTCTCGCATTTATAATTCTGAAAGGAGTAGAATAAATGTCAGACCAACTTTTCTCTCCAGAAGAACTCGTAGCTGAGCTCCAAACAGAATCAAGGGCTTTGGGTCTCCCAGAGGGATCAACGGAGCCTATTATCGAACGTGTCCTCCATGCCGTATTAGTATGGCTAGAAGAGCGAAACATAATAACAAAGGGCGACTTAGAAAGGGTCGTTAGCTCCGAGCTCGATAAATACTCTCCAGACCTTGCTTTAGTTTATCGAAACCGTGACAAGGTAATATAGAAATGAGTAAAAAGTTTGACTACGATGTAATCGTCATTGGTTCTGGGCCCGCCGGAGCCTCAGCCGCATTAGCTTCTGCGAACGCCGGACTCAAAACGGCCATTGTCGAAAAGGACAAATGGGGAGGATCTAGCCTCAATCATTCCGACATTCCATCTAAGGCTCTCTTTGAATTTTCGCACCTTTATCGCAAGGCTCTTGACGGTGCCCGTCTCGGTATTTCTAGTGCCACACTTCGTTACAATTATCCTACCGCTCAGAGCTGGAAATCTCTCGTCATGCGCCGAGCTGGTGCCGGCTCCAAAAAAATCTTTGAATCTGCCAAAATCGCATGCTTCTCTGGCTTTGCCTCATTTCTTTCACCATATGAACTCGCCGTCAAGGATCAAGTTATATCAGCACCTAAATTCGTTATTGCAACCGGTGGCAAACTAAACTCCGGCGACATTTCAGGCATCGAATCTGTTGTTTGTCTTACTCCATCAGATGCTTTTAGCCTTACCAGGCCTCCCAAATCCGTTTTTGTCGTCGGCGGAGGAAGTACTGGCGTAGAACTTGCTAATTATTTCGCCGAATTAGGGTCGCAAGTTACTCTAGGGGAATTGGCTAATCGCATTCTTCCAAAAGAGGACAAGGAAGTTAGCGAAATCCTCACGCGTTATTTTGAGAACCGCCTTCATATGAAGATTCTGACAAGCTCTCGCGTGGTTGCCGTAGAAAGAAGTTCTAAACCCGGCCTTCAAAAAGTTGTTTTCCGCCGTGGCGGCCAAGAGAAAACAACTGAAGTAGCCGCCATTATTCTCGCTACTGGAAGCCGCCCAGCCACTAATCTCGGTTTGGAAAATGCAGGTGTCTCTTATGATACCGATGGCATACACGTTGATGATAATCTTAGGACTAAGATTAAACACATCTACGCCGCAGGCGATTGTCTAGGTGGAGAATCATCCGCCGAACGATCTGCCTACGAGGGTACGCTTGCCGCTATGAACCTGATTGGTAAATCTAAAACACCGAGAAATTACAATGGCTTTATTCGCATTACCGACACGTATCCGTCTGTTGCCACTGTTGGTCTCACCGAAGAAGAATGTATCGCGAAACGCATCTCATATAAGAGATCCCTCCTTCCGCTTTCCACCGTATCAGCATCCAACACAAGCGACTTTACTTTAGGACTTGCTAAAGTACTTGTCGATTCTAAGGATAGAATTCTAGGAGGAACCATCGTCTGTCCCGAAGCTGCGTTAGTCGTTCAGGAATTAGCCATGGCTATTCGTCACAAGCTTACTGCTACCGAGCTTGCCTCTATCCCTCACGTCTCGTCTTCATGGTCTGAAGTTGTCCGTCTCGCCTCTAGTAAACTGGCGAAGTAGATATTGAATTCGCCATTTTTTATGCTACAATTAAGTTAATATTACATTAATCAAAGGATTAAAAATGTATAACTATACTTACACTTATGACTATCCAAAAGCGGCTGCCGCTACGGGTGCAGGATTCATTGGAGGATTCTTCCTATTCTTCATGATTCTTATCATCCTTGCTTGCGTCGTATTGACTATGGTCGCTCAGTGGAAGATCTTCACAAAAGCTGGTAAAGAAGGTTGGAAGGCTCTTATCCCTATCTACAACACCTACACGCTTCTCCAAATCCTCAACATGGAGCCACTACTCTGTCTCCTTACGCTCATTCCAGTTTCCAACTTTATGCTTGGCATTGTTATGGACGTCAAACTAGCTAAATCCTTTGGTAAAGGTACTGGCTTCGCAATCGGCCTTATCCTTCTCGCCCCAATCTTCGAGATGATTCTCGGCTTCGGCGATGCAAAGTACAAACAGCTTCCATCTTCTAAATAAGGTAGATGATAAAATTGAGCCCCGAATTCGGGGCTCTTTTTTATGCTACCTCTGTAAAAATGAGCATTTAGCACTCTTGACAAGCGAGTGCTAGTTTGTTACTATAAGGGTATAAATTAGCACTCCAAATGAATGACTGCTAAGAACATGGAAAAGTACACAAGTAACATAAAGGAGGAATATCTCTATGTCAAAAATTATAGGTATTGACCTTGGCACTACCAACAGTGCCTTTGCATACATGGTAGCCGGTCAGCCAGAAGTCATCACAAACGCCGAAGGTGATCGCACCACCCCGTCCGTAGTCGCCGTTACAAAAAAGGGCGACCGTCTCGTTGGCAAAATTGCCCAACGTCAGCGTGTCACTAACCCAAAGAATACAATCTATGGTATTAAGCGTCTCATTGGTCGCAAATACAACGATAAAGAAGTTCAAAAAGACCTCGACATTATGCCGTACAAGATTGTCGAAAAAGGCCACGGTGTCGCTGTTGAAATGGACGACAAGACCTACACTCCAGAGCAGATTTCTGCTATGGTTCTTTCCAAGATTAAGGCCGATGCTGAGGCTTTCCTTGGCGAAAAAGTAACCGAAGCTATTATCACTGTCCCAGCCTACTTTGACGATTCTCAACGTCAGGCTACCAAGGATGCTGGTAAGATTGCCGGTCTTGAAGTTAAGCGCATTATCCCGGAGCCGACCGCAGCTGCTCTTGCCTATGGTCTTAACAAGAAGGACAACGAAAAAATTGCTGTCTTCGATCTCGGCGGCGGTACTTTCGATATTTCTATTCTTGAACTTGGCGATGGCGTATTCGAAGTAAAAGCCACTAATGGTGATACTCATCTCGGTGGTGAAGACTTCGATAATATTATCGTCAACTTCCTTTGCGACGAATTCAAGAAAGAGTCTGGTATCGACATCAAGAACGAGCCGTCTGCCATGCAGCGTATCAAAGACGAAGCCGAAAAAGCCAAGAAGGAACTATCTTCAACGACATCCGTCGAAATCAACCTACCATTCCTTACTGCCGACGCCGATGGTCCAAAGCACTTCGAATATACTTTGACCCGTGCAAAGCTCGAAGAGCTTGTAGCTGACCTCCTCGATCGTCTCGAAGGACCAGTCAAGAATGCTTTGAAGGATGCCAAACTCAAGACTACCGATATTGACGAAATCGTTATGGTCGGTGGTATGACCCGCATGCCGGCCGTCGTCGAAAAAGTTAAGAAAATTTTCGGTAAAGATCCGATGCAGGGCGTTAACCCAGATGAGGTTGTTGCTGTGGGCGCTGCCATTGAAGGCGGTGTTCTCCAGGGCGACGTCAAAGACGTGCTTCTTCTCGATGTCACCCCACTTTCCCTTGGTATCGAAACCATGGGCGGTGTCTGCACTAAACTTATTGAACGCAACACTACCATCCCGACTTCTAAGTCTCAAGTCTTCTCCACGGCTTCCGATAACCAGCCACAAGTTGAGATTCACGTCCTCCAAGGCGAACGCGAGTTTGCTCAGGACAACAAATCTCTCGGTCGCTTCATTCTCGACGGTATTGCCCCAGCTCCACGCGGCATCCCACAGATCGAAGTCACCTTCAACCTTGACGCCAACGGCATTCTAAATGTTACCGCCAAAGACAAGGGAACTGGCAAGGAACAGTCCATTACTATTACCAACTCTGGCAATATGAGCAAAGAAGATATTGAGAAGGCCCAAAAAGAGGCTGAGCTCCACGCCGATGAAGACAAGAAGAAACGCGAAGCCACCGACGCTCGCAACATTCTTGAGAACAAAGTCTATCAGTTTGAGAAAATGCCTGATGAATACAAAGACAAAATCTCCGACGAAGACAAGGAGACCATCAAAAAGGCTTGCGATGCTGCCAAAGAAGTCTTAAATGATGAGACTGCTGACAAAGACAAGCTTGAAGAGGCCACGAAGGATCTCGATAATCGTATTATGCCAATCGGCGCTAAGCTCTATCAATCGGCCAGCTCCGAAGGCGGCTCTGGATCATCTTCTGACGATAAGAAAGCTGATGATGATGAGCCTGTCGAAGGCGAAGTAGTCGACAAATAAAAGCTTGACCAAAAAATAACCCCCCACAGGGCTATTTTTTGAGGCTCCTTTTCAAATTTACATTCCGATAATGTTATAATTATGACATGAATAAAGAAACATCTATCGACAAAACTGTTAGCTCCATCGCACTCCTTTGCGTTGGTATTTGTCTTGTAGTTTGGGCAGATAAAGTCACCGATTGGATTTCTATTCTATTCGGTACTATTTTGCTCGTCCATGCCATAATCAAATTCATTACATTTATTAAAATCACGCCAGAAAAACGCACCACTTTGTCACTTTTCTATATTATTCTCGCCGCTTGCGCTGGTATTTTATTAGTTTCTCGTGCAGATTTTATTAAAGAGGCCATCTCATTTATTATTGGCATATATATCATTCTGACCTGCTCCGTTCAGCTTCTTAGTATTTCTACCATGCGTCGCAAAACCGGCCTTGCCATTGGCTCATATCTTTGGCCGGCTATCGGGATTATTATCGGTCTTCTCTGTATCTCCGGACAGTTCATCGTTCCTAACGAACTTGCTCGTCTCACCGGCATAGCCCTGATAGTATACGCAGTTGTTTATCTTGCAGGCTTTGCTGTTTTTAAGAAGGAAGTCAAGAAATCAACTTCTCGCCAGGAACATGCCCAGATAAAAGAAGCCAACATAGTTAGAGAGGCTAAAGAAGCTGAAATAGTTAAGCCAAAGAATTCTAGGCCGCACAAACACTCGAAAAAATCCAAGAAATAGTATATAATATATATAGATTATAAGGAGAAATATGAAAAATCCACGTCTCATTTTGATTACTAACCCGGGATCCAGCTCTCGCAAATATGCCCTCTATCGAGAAGACGAGCTACTTTGCTCCCTTCACTTTGAATTTGAAGGCCGCAAAGTTGTCTGCACTTTGAAGAAGGCGGATGGTTCCAAGAAAAAACTCGACAAGACTTACCAAGATCTTAACTCGACCGTTGGTGCTCTCAACGAGATTCTAACTAGCGAAGGCTATCTTGGTGGAGTTTCCAAAATTGACGCTATCCTTGCTCGTATCGTTGCGACTGGCGAGTACTTTACCGAAGACCATCTTGTCGACAAAGAATGCTTGAAGATGCTCGAGATTGCCAAGAAGCGTACTCCGCTCCATGTCCCAGTTGTCGCAAACGAGATCGAGGCTTTCGTTAAAGAATTCAAAGGTACCCCAGTTATCGCTATCTCTGATTCGTCTTTCCATGCTGCTCGCCCAGATCTCACTGAATACTATGCTATCGACAAAGATCTTGCCGACAAATACGAGATCAAACGCTATGGCGCCCACGGCCTTTCCGTTGGCTCCATCGTTGGCTATATGACCAAAGAAAACATTTTGCCAGAAAAACTCATTGTTTGTCACTTAGGCTCCGGCTCTTCCATCACTGCCGTCTATAAAGGCCAATCTCTCGATACAACCATGGGCTATACTCCGCTAGAAGGGCTCATGATGTCCACCCGCTCTGGCTCTATCGACCCAGCTGCGGCACTTGCCATTAAGCGCGCCATGAAATTCACCGATGACGAAGATCTTGAACAATATCTCAACAAGAAATGTGGTCTTCTTGGCGTTTCTGGACAGACTGATGACATGCGTGAGATTATCCGATTGCGCGACGAAGGTGACGATCGTGCTACCTTTGCCCACGCTATGTTCGTTTACCGCATTCAGTCAGAAATTGGTCGCATGGCAGCTTCGCTCGGTGGTGTTGACGCTATCGTCTTTACTGCTACTATTGGCGAACGCTCCGATGAGATTCGTCGCTGTGTCTCACAAAAGCTTGGCTATCTCGGCTTCGAGCTTGATAATGCTAAGAATGAAGGCGACCTTCCAAACCGCCATGAGAATATCGCGACCGACACTTCTAAGCCTATCTATGTCATTCGTACCGATGAGTTCGAAGAAATGATTCGTCGCGCCAAAGTTGTTCTCGATGGCGACAAATGCGAGTGCGGTTGTGGCTGCACCAAAGATGAATGTAATTGCGATGGTTGCAATTGCAAAACCAAATAATGGAACAAGTATCTAGCCAAGAAACTACAGAAATCCTTCGTCTCGCCGAGCAAGCGCTCGGCGTCACGGGGGATTTTGTGGAGTTAGGTTGTTATAAAGGCGATACCTCGCTTCTTCTTGCCAAACTCCTAAAGAATCATGGATCTGAGAAAAAACTCTGGCTCTATGATTCATTCGCTGGTCTTCCGCCAAAGACCAAAGAAGATGTTTCTGTCGCCGGTGACCAGTTTAAAGCTGGCGAGCTGTTCGTATCCAAACGCGAGGTTGTCGAAAAATTCAAACGTGCTGGCTTGAGGATCCCTATTATCAAAAAAGCATTCTTTGAAGCACTTAGTCCCGAGGCTGATTTGCCAGAAGCTGTTGCTTTTGCCTTCTGTGATGGCGATCTCTATGCCTCCATTAAGACTTCACTTCGCTTAGTATTACCTAAACTAGCCAAAGAGGGAATCATCATCATTCACGATTACAATAATCCTGAACTCCCTGGTTCGTCTCGTGCTGTAGACGAATTCTTGCGTGCTCACCCAGAATTCAAGCTAACACAAAAACACACCCTCGCCATCCTCACGAGATAACTATCTTGTCAGCATTTCTTTCGTAATGAGGATTTCCGCCCCACTCTCGGCTTCGCCTTCTAGTACTTTTCTAGCTACAATATTTTCTACTGTCTTCTGCATTGTGCGCTTGAGTGGCCTTGCGCCCATTTTCGGATCATATCCTTGCTCGGCCAACTCTTCTGCTGCGCCATCGTCCAGCGTGACCTTTATCTTTCTTGGCTCGAGAGTCTTATTTATTGATTTCATATTAAGCTTTACAATCTCTACCAAGTTTTCCTTGGTTAATGGCGTAAATATACAGATTTCATCAAAACGGTTTACGAATTCTGGTTTGAATTCTCCGCTGTCGATCAACCCTTCGATTATCTCTTCCTTTGCTTGTGCCAGGTCTTTGCCCTCTTCGACATAATCACGTATTTTATCTGCGCCAGCGTTACTTGTGGCGATTACGATTGCGTCACGGAAACTAACTTCGCGGTTCTTCGCATCGCGTAGCACGCCCTCATCGAGCAGCTGCAATAAAGTCGTCAGTACAGCCGGATGTGCCTTTTCGATTTCATCTAGTAGTACTACCGAAAATGGGTGCGTCATCACTTGCGCAGTCAAACTCTCTGCATTATCCTTACCCTCTTCGATTAACCGTCTTACATCCGCCTCAGTAACAAATTCGTTCATATCTACGCGAATCAGGTTATCTTCTCCGTTAAAATACACTTCGGCTAACGACTTCGAAAGCTCAGTCTTGCCTACGCCGGTTGGCCCAAGGAACAGGAAAGTTCCGATTGGTTTTTTCTGATTCCGCACACCCGCCGCCGCTCGACGCATTGCATCTGATACTGTTCTTACCGCATATTCTTGCCCAACCATACGCTTGCGAATTAACTCTTCGAGATTGAGCAACTTGTCGCGATCGTCTTTGTCGTTCGCGCTCGATAGCTTTACGCCTTTTGTTTTTTCTATTGCTTCCTGCACCGATTCCGCAGTTACAACTCCACCGTTGGCATAATTAGCCGCGCTTTCTAGAAGGCTCAACGCCTTTCCAGGCATTTCGATATCATGTAAGTAGCGCTCGCTCAATCGATAAGCTTCTTTCAGAGCTAGGTATTCATACAGCACATTGTATTTTCGTTCCAATGTCAGTATCTCGTCTTCCATAATCAGCATCGTACCTTGCTCGCTTGCTGGCTCTACCATGACTTTATTCAGTTTGTTTGCTAATGTGCTATTCTTCGCCGAGATTTCTAGGTATTTCTGTTCGTCCATTGTTAGAATAATCCTTAGTCGTCCAGCGTCAATAAACGGCATTAACACATTCGCAATGTCTACCGATCCAACGCCTTCCTCAAAGAACAGCTGAGCATTATTCAAACAAATGATAATATTCTTAGCATGATAGGCTTCAGCCATTACTAACTGTACCAGACCTTCTAGTTCGCCCCTTTCGCCAGCTGCTGCAATTAGCGAGCTTGCATCGAGTGCCATCACTTGGCGGTATTTAAGACTATTTGGGATTTTTGCATCAGCATCCATCAATGTTTCTGCGAACGCATTCACGATAGTCATTCTGCCTGCACCTTCTGGTCCTACCAAAGCTATGTTTTGGCGTCCCCCCTTTGAGAATGCTTCAATCATTTTGTCTACAATCTCACGATGACTTGTCAGGTGTATTTGTGTTCGTAACTGGTGTTTGCGAGTTTCGGAAATGTTTGAGCTATATTTAGAAAGCGTTGGCGTATAACCAAACGAGAAATCTCGTGCTATTCCGCCATCACGACGTCGTTTCTTGATAGTATGGACAAGACCAAATAGGTGATTATACCAGTTCACGCCCTCCACCAAATCATGTAGCTCCAGCCTTCTCTCATTCAACAATCTTTCATGCTCTGGATGTTGCGCGATAATGGCAACCGCCATCAATCCACCGCCAATTACTTCTGCATTTATTTCCTTCCGCATTTTTCTCGCTTCCGCAAAGATTGGTTCCATATTCTCCGGCACTTGTTGAGCTACCATCTCCAAGAAATCTTTAGTAATGCCAAATCTCGCCGACAAGAATCTACCACTTCGCGTCGTATAGTAATTATGAATGAACTTCAAAGGCGTTGGATTCCTGCCTAACGCACAAATCACATTTGCCGATAAAATATCATTAATGTCGTCTGTTTTACCGATAGGCACTCGATGCAAATCGTTTTTTTCCCATAAAATCAATACGGTGCAAATAATAAATAGTGTAATGCCAAGCCAGCCGGCAGGGTCTTTAGCGACAAAAACAAGATAGCCAAACCCAGCTATACCGACAATAGCCAGCGCGACAAGCAAGAAATGCACCGCTGGCGCTTTTAGTATTTTGCCCAGCCTCGATTTCTTAGCGCGTATACTATTATATTTATAGGTGTCCATTAGAATACTACCCCTCTCACAAATAGCATTATAGAATAGACGATCAGAAGTGGCATAAGAGGCCAAAGAATTGTAATTATTAATCCAATAACTAACCGGACAATCAATGCAATTGTTCCAATAATAAGAATTGCGAATCTTACCGTCGCGCCAATCATTCTAGATATTTGCAAGTCTAGCCATTCATGAATGCGCGCATTGAGCGGTATATTAGCACTTCTTTGTGCCAAGATTTGCCTAAATGGCGCGAATAAGCTTCGTACTAGTAACCGTATAGAGAAAAAATCTAATAAGTCTCTAAGATTATCCACGAACCCAGCTAAGTAATTCTTGAACCCTCTTCCGTACCACCATCCAAAAAAACTTATAACAAGCATAAGCTTATTATAGCATATATAATACTATTCACGGGCCAAATGATAAGCCTTAAATTCACCAACTTCTTTTTCTTCTATTATCTTATAGCCTTGGAAAACTTCCTGGGAGAGATCTAGCTCTTCGTCTTTGTTCGCCATATACCAATAAGAGTCGTCGCCAGAAGCAAAGTCTACTATGGACTGTACAGGATTAATTTCCGAGACATATACGGAAGCTTGGTAAAACAAATCCTTCGTCGAGGTCACGATAGTTTCACTATTTTCCGCTGCAACCTTAGACACCTGTGCCACAATATCTTTTGGGTCGGTGCGCATATTGTATAACCCTAGTGCATTCAATCCTACTAATACCAGCACAGCGATTACTAATATTACTACCACTTTTTTAACTAATCTAAACAAAGCTAGAAGAATCAAAGCCGCCACCAAGATCAGAATTAACTTTACGACTGGCACTGGTAGTCCCCAGTCATAGGCCCACTTGGCCATAAAAGCCGAAGCGCCCATCGAAAGGTAGGGAAGGGCGAGCAAAACTATTGCAATTGATAATATAAAAGGCAAAAACTTTTTCATAATGCTATTGTAACGCTTCATGAGCCCCTTGTCGACTTTTACGACAGAATATGTTAAAATCTTAGGAGATTCAGGGTGTGGCGCAGTTGGTAGCGCGCAGCGTTCGGGACGCTGAGGTCGTCGGTTCGAGTCCGATCACCCTGACCATTTACCAGCCTCACAGAGTGAGGTATTTTTGTACTTGACATTCACATTTTGCTTATGTTATACTAAAAATAGTAGAGTCAGAGTTATAAACAAACATCTATAAAGCTAAAATTGTGTGTATTTGGTATAAAGCATTTTGTAAGCCAATAGTATTTACCATTATGTCTTTATACCAATGCATACTATTGGAAGGTCATCAGTTAGTTAAACATGCAATTAGAAATAAGTTCTACTGCCAGGCGGAA
>JAFWLS010000018.1 GCA_017514045.1 Candidatus Saccharimonadota bacterium
CAGTTCGGTTTATATCCGGCATGATCGTTAGGAATCTTGAGGAGATCTGCCCCTAGTACGAGAGGACCAGGGTGGACGAATCTCTAGTGTATCGGTTGTAGCCACCTGCTGCATTGCCGAGTAGCTATGTTCGGAAGGGATAAGCGCTGAAAGCATATTAAGCGCGAAGCCCACTCCAAGATAAGGATTCCCCATGAGACCCCAGAAAGAAGATCTGGTTGATAGGCGCAAGATGGAAGCACGGCAACGTGTGGAGTCGAAGCGTACTAATCGGTCCATCGCCTTTTTATGTCCTGCACTTAGTCTAGCAATCGGCGCTCGATACGCCGAAGTCAATTAAAATCTGCATCTAATAGATGTCAAGGCAAACGACGTAAAGCGTCGCTTGCCTTGGCGTCCATACCGCCAGGGAAATACCTGTTCTCATTCCGAACACAGAAGTCAAGCCTGGTAGGGGCGATTATACTGCGATAGCGGGAAACTAGCAAGATGCCAATTTATGGGAAAGCTCTCCTTCACGGAGAGCTTTTTCTTGACTTTTTATACTACTTATGCTATAATAAACAAAGTATATATACAAAGTGTATGTTGCACATTAAGAAAGGGGAAGCACTATGTTCGAGAAGCATCGTAGAATACGCATCTGCCGCGCAATCAATACCTATTCCTTGGTCCCTGGAGCAATCTTAAGTTGGGTCGCCAAGCCTCTTACGCCACTACACTGCGTCATTATAGCCATCGTATTCCTCGCTTCACTGAATCTCTGCGTCATCGACAAATCGAAAAAATGGAGCATTCTCTACTTGATAATAGCAATTCTCGCTCTCGCCTCATTGCTCGTAGAGCTTATCCTCACCAATCTGCCGCCCCGCTAAAAAGCGGGGCATTTTATTGACAATACATAAGAATTATTGTATAATGATAAATAATCATTATCTAGCCATAATATGGTAGCACTTTGAAAGGAGTATTGTCGTGAAAAGAGGGAATATTTATTTCGAACTGCCCGGTAAATTCGGATTCTACGGAAGTTTCGGATCCCCCCTTTATCGTGGAGGTTGGGCCGTCACAGATGATATGCTAAGTTTGTGTGGAGCCAGATTAGGATTTCTCACTCAACCACTGAATTATGTGGACAGCAACGGTCAGATTCCGACAATGTCTGCAGTCGAGTCAAAATGCGATCTTGTCGACGCAATTCTGAAGCAGTTGGCTAGCATCGAAACCGGCACGGTCACTCATATTCAGGTACCACCAAACCTCGCAGTAGCCCTCTGCTTGTCTGGACTTATAACTGAGTCAAACGTCAAAAACGCACAAGAATCCGAGGATTGTATCGAAATACCCGAAGTCAAAATCCAAGGCAGAGTATACACAATCTACATAGTGGACGGAGAATTCAAACACAAGCTCATCGGTCCTGCCGGAATAATCAATATTGCCGCGTAACTCCTACCCCAGCGTAAACACAACGCTGGGGTTTTCTATCTACCGATATTGACGATGCATAGTTCTTATTGTATAATATATGAATAGCTTTTGACTATGTACTTTAAAAGGAGTGACCTATATGACATTTCAGTCCCTGTCTGAAATACGCGAATTTAAAAGCACAGGATATGAACGTACGGAAGCCGACATCTTGAGATTTAAAAACGGCAACAAAGAGCTTCAGGGCCAGCCAACATCAATAAACGGCTCCCTCGCCAAAGCCGAAGACAGACTCAACAGCATAATAAAGAACAGCAAGTGTGCCATCCTTATTCGTAAAGACGCTCAGTCCAAGATATACTATTTACTCGATCTAGACGTAATAGCGACAGTCCCGGTTGATAAGAGTAATGTCGCACCCTACAGAAATGCCCTTGACCTAACAAATGTTTCCTCCTTCGAAACCCTCACAAATCGCCAGATAGCAAAAGAAATCAGTGTGATCTTCGATATCATCGATCTATGGCATAGACCAAAAGCCTGGAAGGAAGTCAGAAGTAAAATTGGAAGTCATTATAAGAGCCAAAGAGATGGTTAACTCCCTTCATTTTATAGCCCCCACGCGGGGCTTTTTCTTGCATCACCATAATATTTATGTTATAATATAAGAATAGCTTTCCGCTAAGTATCTTAAAAGGAGTGATTTTGAATGAGTAGCGTCCCCAGGGTAGAGGGCATGAAAGCCAAAAGATACAAAGGTAAGGTAGAGTCGCGTAGGGCCATTAAGGAAAAGATCGCTGATCTTCAAAAACAGCTTAAAGACGCCGAATCCGAGTTAGCGCAAGCCGAATCCGACATTAAAACCATGGAAAATAATGGCAAATTCCCGATTCTTATCTACATGTCCACCGAAAATGTTAAAGCAGGGGGCCTCTGTAGCTTAACAACCAGTCGCACGCATTACATTTATTATCTGCTCGACCTTGACACAACCATAGAATACGCATGGAAAGGCGACCACAGCGACAAACATCGCAAGAAGGGAACCTGTGATTTAACCAACGTAATAGCTTCCAACCCCTATACTAGAGTTGAAGCCATAGCCGAAATCAAGAAAGCCGCTGCTGATTTAATAAACCAGCACGCCCCCAGAACCTGGCCGCAGCTCAAAAAACTGCTCGAAGAACACTTTTCTAAAACATCAACCAACTAAGTCATTCCTTTTTTACATTCTCACCCCGTTCAACAAGGACGGGGTCTTTTCTTGTATTAATCACGAAAATATGTTATAATAGCAAAAGATTGCCTCACTCGCACCTTTACGCATTACTCTCAAAAAACAACAAAAAGGAGCTTGTTCTATGAAAAAAGCAAAAGAACCCGCCCTCTTCGGCGACACTGTCGACGATCCCATTAAAATAGTCATCACTTCGCCTCATGAAATATGGGAAAGTCTCTCGTATGCTATCAAGTACAATCGCTTCTCCCTCTTTCTCACTCGTAGCGTGAGATATATAATTAATCGAGCCCGCTTCGGCCATCTTCTCAAAATCTATGAAGATCTTCCCGAATTGAAAGACATCTTCGATCGGAACCACGACAACGCGAAACTGTTTTTCGAAGAGAGTGTTCAATGGTGCGAATCAGAATGTAGTCTAGAGTATATTGACAAAGGGTATATCAGTTTTTACCACAAGCACCCTTCCGCTAGCGCCAAAAAGCTCTATACATTGTTGCTATACCTAATTCTTAGGGATTTACCCCTTTTCGTATAGCACTTCTAGCCCGCCAAGCCATCGCCCCGCTTTCGCGGGGCTTTTTCTTGCCAAAATATTAAAAATATGTTATACTAGAACAATAGATTCGTCTATGCACATTTATTTCCTAGCAGAAAGTGCTATAAAAGGAGGTAAAATATGGCTAGCACTGAGTGGTATGCCGTCATCCTTGTAACTACCACCGAAAATCCTTCGGAGCCACCAGAAAACCGTTATCTAACACATACCAAGACCCTTGCCATTCACAGTGACGAAATGATTGCCAAAGAGTATGCCTGTCAATTAAGCGAAGACTACGGTTTTCCTTACTGGGCAGCCAGTATCAAGGACCTTATTGACGACCCTCATGATTATGCCGGTCGCATGGTCCTCGCTACTGACATGTTTAACCTCGATCCAACGGTAGTCGAAAATTACGCAAAACAACACCGCATTCTCGGCAAACCCAATTTTAAGCTCAAAATACCGAAATCGATGCCGTAACCTACCCCGCTTTCGCGGGGCTTTTTCTTGTCAAAATTAGTGAATAATTATATAATATAAATATCATAATCGGGGAGGGATCATATGCGCACATTAGAAGAAATCAAATCCGAACTTGACCTCATTGATGATAGTCTACAAAGTATTGCCTCAATCGTTAACAAGACTGGTCCTTATATATCATACGATATATCAACCTGGAACGCTATTGTTCCGACGACAGCCGGACGAATCAACACTCTACAGCAAGATATTATAGATGCGGCTAACTCCGTCGCAGGCTACATAAAAAACGTAGCAGCAGAACTCTACATTGGAAGACGTTCTCAACCCAACGCTAAGCACGAATCTTCTCGTTCCACCGAAATTATCCAAGCTCTTTCTATTTATGCAGACGCTGTCGACGCACAGGCAGACCGCCTTAACGACTATCAAACAAGGTTCATAGAACGCGCCAAAAGGCAAGGAGCAGAGACAATTGAATAAAGAAATCCACGTTCTACGGGCCATTGTCGACCAGATCGACGTCCACGTAGAAACCATTAATGTCTGCCTTAATCTCTGCTGAAGGCATATTTAACATCTTCGGATCGTTTTCTCGCCCCGCTCTCGCGGGGCTTCTTCTTACTCAATTCACAAATTATTTTTAAATAAACCTATTGACTTTATAATGCTTATGTGATATAATCAAAGGATAGTCGCCAAAGCCCGCGAAACCGGCTGCGACTAAATACATTAACAGAAGGAGGGCCCGCCCCAGATGTCCGCTAAATGGATTGAAATATCTGGGTATGCTTAGACAATCTCGCCTCTCACACTCAAATATGATCGCGTGAGGGCCACTAGCCGCCACAGTAACTGCATGCGCGGCCAACACTGGCCAGAAGGTGAGGATCCTGTGAAAGAATACTATAGTGGATTCACTTAGCGTACCCCTCGGGACCTCTAGTATGGTAGTCAGAACTGGAAGCTCTCTGGGAGCTGACGCCGGTGGCATAGGCACAGAACAGTAAACGCTGTTGATGTTGCCACGACAGCGTTTACTGTCACCCCGGCATCGGCCGCATAACGACGAGAACTGGTTGTGCGGTCAAGCCTATAATGGCCGTCAAACCACAATCTGCACTACCGTAAAGGATCTGTACAGGAAGCCGATTAGGGGAGCGTTCAACGCCACCCCGTGCTTATCCAGAAGCTACGCTTCATCCTTGGCCACTCTACCGTAGGCCAGAAAGTACACCCCAGCCCCGTTCCCAGAACGGGGCTTTTCCATACCCATTGCAAAAATAAGCATTTTATGGTATAATCAAAGAATATATACTCTATTTAAATCATATATCGAACATTAAGGAGGGGGAACATGTTACATAAACTGGATCCGTTTATTCGTTTCGCGAGCGACCTTTTCGGTGTCTCTTATAAAGAAGGCGAGAGAACGTTCCAAATCAAAGACAAGCATTTTATTATTGCGATCCTAGGCATCAGAGAAGAAAAACCCAGAAAAGAATACATCGACCAGTGTACGTTTAGCCATCTTTTCCCGCGTAACGGTGAGGCAATCATCTATAAACACGAAGCTACCAGTCTCGACAAATATTATCGCCTTACTGATCATCTTGATGGTAAATGCCCGTTTTTAAAGGTCGCCGACAAGACTTATATGGACAGTCATCACGTCAATATCCCTAGAGGGATTGCAAAAACGCTTGAAAAGCTTTTAAAAAACGAAGGTTTCGTCTTTCTCTTCGGGCACGATTACGAGGACCGTAGAACAGTTCTTAAATACATTCAGGACGCATATAATGATCTCAAAGAAGAGCTTAAATCTGGTCCAGCCGCTACAGACTTCGGCATCTTGGCCGCAATGCGTGACTTCCTACCACAATTCGTCAACAATTCTTCTGATATAGAGGAAAAGCGCGAGCTTAAAAGCATCATGGATAAATTGGCCATAATCGAAGAATACCAGAAAGCAATACAAGACCTTATCCGTGAAATGGGATTCCTAATACCTTATATGGTGAAAGAAGAATCGTAACATTATCCTCCGCCCCGTCTTTCAAGACGGGGCTTTTTCTCTCTTGCAATCTCTTGAAAAGTTTGCTATAATGATATACGTATTTCTATACCTAGACGAAAAGGTAGGTCCTGTAATAGGGATACCGCCTAAAAGTCTAGATTTAATAATGTTAAATTTAAGGGAAAGGAAAGAATGAAAGTCATTCTCGGCACCAAAATTGGTATGACCCAAATCATCGGTTCCGATGGCGTGGTAACACCTGTTACTATCATCGAAGCCGGCCCGGCGACAGTGACTCAGATTAAAACCGTCGAAACAGATGGTTATAACGCTGTCCAGCTTGGGTTTGGTAAGGGTAAGAATCTGAGCAAGTCGGTTTCCGGCCACGTTAAGAAGGCTGGAGAAAACATCAACCCTAAAGTTCTTAAAGAGTTCCGCCGCGACGATATCGCCGACGTAAAACTCGGTGACACTATCACCGTCGAAGCGTTCGAACTCGGCGACAAAGTTGCCGTCACTGGCATCTCTAAGGGTAAAGGCTTTGCTGGTACAGTAAAGCGCTGGAACTTCCAGGAATCCCGTAATACCCACGGCTTCAAGGGGGACATTAGAAAGGTCGGTTCTATCGGCTCTATGTACCCACAAAAAGTCTTCAAGGGTAAACGCATGCCAGGTCGCATGGGTCATGATCAAGTGACCGTTAAGAACCTCGTTGTCGCCTATATCGACAAAGAAAACAACCTTCTAGGCCTCAAGGGCGCAGTCCCTGGTCCAAAGAAGGGTAATCTCACCATCGAGGGAAAGGAATAATATGGCCGAAACAGTTAAACTCAACAAAGAAATCTTCAAATTAGATGTTGAAAATCACGAACTTTTAAAGCTCGCCTACGATTCCTATCTTGCCAACTCTCGTTCTTCACACGCCAAGACTTTGAAACGCGGTGAGGTTAGTGGTGGTGGCAAAAAACCTTGGAAGCAAAAAGGCACTGGTCGTGCTCGCTTTGGCTCCACTCGTAACCCAATCTGGCGTCACGGTGGTGTAGCCTTCGGTCGCACTGGTGAAGAAAACTTCACAAAGAAGCTCGCCAAAAGCTCCAAGAAGCTTGCTGTTCGTCAAGCTCTAAGCCTACAAAACAAGGATAAGAAGATCACCATCATCGATACTTTCTCCTGCCCGAAGGGCAAGACCAAAGAAACGCTTGAAATGTTCGCCAAGAACAAAATCAAGAACGAAGGTTGTATTCTTCTAGTCGTCTCTGAAAAAGATGAGCTTGTTATCCGCGCCACGAGCAACCTCAACAATCTTAAGGTCGTTCGCCCAACCTACTTAAATGTCTTTGACATCTTAAGCGCCGATCAAATCATTATCACCGAGAAATCTCTACCGATGATGGAAGCCTGGCTCCTCGACAAAACCGAAGAAGGGAAGGAGAAATAATCATGGCCAAAGACACAACCATTAAAACTACCGTCAAGACAGACAAAGCTGATAAGAAAGCCAAGAAAGAGTCTAAGGGCAGCAAAATCGTCCTTAATCTCCTCCAACCTCGTGCTACCGAGAAAACCTATCTCGAACAAGCCAAGCGCACTTATGCCTTCTTCGTGACCGAAGAGACCTCTAAGCAAGCCGTCAAGGCGCGCGTTGAAAAAGATTATAACGTTAAAGTCACTGACGTCCGTATTCTTACCCGAAAGGGCAAGAAATGTCGCTTCTCTCGTGGCAAGCATGCCTATCCTGGCACCGCCTTCCGCCGCGATCGCAAGCTAGCCTACGTCACACTCGCTGAGGGGAATTCAATCAAGGTTTTCGAGACTCCGGAAGATAAAAAAGCGGAGACAAAGAAAGCAAAAGTCAGCGCAAAGGAAGCCAAAAAGGCTGACAAGAAAGCAGACAAGGAGAATAAATAATGTCTATTAAAGCTTATCGCCCGACCACTCCGGCGCAGCGCCAAAAGACGACTCAAGACTTCGATCAAATCACTACAAAGAAGCCGATGAAGTCTCTAACGCTCGCTAAGAAGCAACAGGCCGGCAAAAACAACCAAGGCCGTATCACCGTTCGCCATCGTGGCGGCGGGGTCAAGCGCCACTACCGTTTACTCACTCATAATCTCCCAGATGGTCTTAAACTTACCGTCGAAGAAATTGAGTACGATCCAAACCGCTCAGCGCGCATCGCTCGCGTCAAAGATCAAGACGGTAATTACTATTATGTAATCGCTAATACCGAAATGACCAAAGGCACTACCTTCGAAACTGGCGAAAACGCACCGGTAGAAACATCTAACCGCCTACCACTCGCCAAGATTCCAGTTGGTACTTTCGTCTACGGTATCGAAATTACTCCCGGCAAAGGCGCCCAAATGGTTCGCTCCGCTGGTTCTTCCGCTCAGCTTATGGCTCGTGAAGATGGCTACGCCACTCTTCGCATGCCTTCTGGAGAAGTTCGCAAAGTCCTCGAGACCTGCGAAGCAAGCATCGGCACAGTCGGAAATATCCAGCATCAGAACGTCAAGAAAGGTTCCGCTGGACGCAATCGTCGCAAAGGCATTCGTCCAACCGTTCGTGGTGTCGTCATGAACGCTACCGACCACCCACACGGTGGTGGTGATGGCGGCCGTCACGGTTCTGGCAAAGCTCCACGCAGCCCGTGGGGTCAGCTAACCCTAGGTTACCGTACTCGTCATAATAAGAAAACTAATAAAATGATCGTGCGTAGTCGTCACGAAGGAAAGAGGAAATAATGTCTCGTAGTTTGAAAAAAGGTCCTTTCGTGGACTACAAGCTAGAAAAGAAGATTAAGGCCCTCTCCCTTGAAGACCGTACCGTTATCAAGACTTGGGCTCGTCAATCTACTATCTCCCCAGAGATGGTTGGTCGCACCATTGCCGTTCATAACGGCAAGACCCATGTCCCAGTTCTCGTTAGTGAGAACATGGTTGGTCATAAACTCGGAGAGTTTGCGCCTACTCGCAAGTTCAAACGCCATGGTGGCAAGAAAGCCGCTGAGGCTGCCGCTGCTGCTGCCGATTCTGGGAAAGGAGCTGCATAATGTCTACCCAGTTCGCTCACGCATATATTAAAGGCGTAGATTCTATGCCAAGAAAAACAGGCGTCGTCGCATCGCTCGTCCGCGATCGCTATGTTTCCGACGCTGTCGTAATTCTTGAACACACTCCACGCCGTGCAGCTCGTGCCGTTCTAAAGGCCGTCGAGTCTGCTAATGCCAACTTATTAAATAAGTATCCATCTATCGATACTAAAACTGTTCGCATTGCACGCATTTCGGTCACTGCCGGTACTCGCATCCGTCGCTACGTCCCAGCCTCTCGTGGTCGCGCTCTTCCGTTTGAAAAGATCTCTTCCAACATCTTTGTCGAAGTTGCTGGTGAAGAAAAAGAGAAGAAAGCGAAAGCAGAGTCAGACAAAAAAGCTGACAATAAAAAAGAAGATAAGGAGAAAAAGTAATGGGACAAAAAGTTAACCCAATTTCCTATCGTCTCCAAGTCAGCAAGGATTGGTCGTCCAAATGGTATTCACGCAAGACCGACTTTAAGAATTGGCTGATTGAAGACATCAAGATTCGCGAATATGTCGAGGATCGCTTTAAGACCCGTCCGACTATCGCCAAAGTCAACATTGAACGTTCTGCGAATCTCACTACCATCACGATTCTCACCGCCAAAGCTGGCGCCGTTATCGGTAAGCAAGGTGCTGGGATTAACGAGATGAAGAAAGATCTCGAGAAACTCATCTCTGGTCCAATTCGCATTAACGTAGAAGAAGTTAAGAAACCAGAACTCAACGCCAAGCTCGTTGCGGAAAACATTGGCTTCCAACTCGGCAAACGCATGAATTTCCGCCGTGCCGTCAAAATGGCTTGCCAATCTACTATGTCTGCCGGTGCACAAGGTGTTCGTATCGAAGTTTCTGGCCGTCTCAATGGCGCAGAAATGTCTCGCCGCGAGAAGTTTATTGAAGGCTCCGTGCCTCTTCATACTCTCCGTGCTGACATCGATTTCTATTGCCATCACGCCCAGACCATCGCCGGCATCGTTGGTGTTAAGGTTTGGATTTACAAAGGGGAGAAATAGTCATGGCAATACTTTTACCTAAGAAAACCGCTCACCGCAAAGTTCGCAAGGGCAAAAACGAGGGTGTTGCCACTCGTTGTAACACCGTAGCCTTCGGCGATTACGGTTTGATGGCTCTCCAAAACGAACGTGTTACCTCCCGTCAAATCGAGGCCGCGCGTCAAGCTATCACTCGCTACATCAAGCGTGGTGGTAAAATCTGGATTCGCATTTTCCCACACACTCCGGTTACAAAGAAACCGCTCGATGTGAAAATGGGTAGTGGTAAGGGCGAACCTCAATATTTCGTAGCCAAGGTCAAAGCTGGCACCATTATGTTTGAGATCGCTGACGTCACCGATGAGCAAGCAAAAGAAGCTCTTCGCCTGGCTGGCCACAAACTTCCGGTTCGTACAAAAATTATTAAGAAAGAGGAGTTCTAATTATGGCACACACATTAGTCGGGATCGTTTCCTCCGATAAACGTGACAAGACCATTACCGTCTCCATCGAAAATCGCGAAACCCACCCACTCTATCGCAAGCAGTACACTAAAACTCGTAAATATACTGCCCACGACGAGAAAAATGAAGCTCATCTTGGTGATAAGGTCGAAATCGCCCCATGCCGCCCGCTTTCTAAGACTAAGTCTTTCAAACTAGTCAAGGTCCTAGAACGCTCCCACGGCTCAGTCGAGCTCAAAGAAGACGTCACTGATGTTCTCGGAGAAAACAAACCCGCAGAAGACAGTGAAGGAGATAAATAATGATTCAACAAGAAACAAGACTAAAGGTTGCCGACAATAGTGGCGCCAAAGAGCTCGGAGTTATTCGTGTTCTCGGTGGCACTCGCGCCCGCTATGCCCGTGTCGGTGATATTGTCACCTGCTCGGTCAAGGACGCTTCTCCGACCGGCGCTGTCAAGAAAAAGGCAGTCGTTCGCGCCGTGATTGTTCGCACTCGCCAACAGATTCGTCGTCCAGATGGTTCGACCATTCGCTTCGACGACAACGCTGCTGTACTCGTCAATGATGACAAGACCCCACGTGGTACTCGCGTATTTGGCCCAGTCCCACGTGAGTTACGCGATCTTGGCTTCAATAAAATTATCAGCTTAGCACCGGAGGTACTATAATATGGCTACCAAGAAAACTACTGATACTAAATATATTCCACGCCTCAAAGAACTCTACAATACAGAGCTCAAGAAGAAGCTCCAGAAAGAGTTAGGCCTCGGGAATATTAATGAAGTCCCAAGTCTAAGCAAAGTCATCGTTTCTGCCGGTGTCGGCAAGAAACGCGAAGATAAACGCTTCACTGAAACTGTCGAGCTAACCCTCGAAAAAATTACTGGTCAAGCCCCAACTTCCCGTCTGGCGAAGAAATCCATCGCGACCTTCAAAATCCGCAAAGGCATGGGCGCTCCAGTTGGTTACCTCGTCACCCTCAGAAACGATAAAATGTACGAATTCGTTGATCGCCTATTGAATATCGCGCTTCCACACGTCCGCGACTTCCACGGCGTTCCAACCACTTCATTTGACAAACAAGGTAACTACTCTCTTGGCCTTCGCGAGCAGACTGTCTTCCCAGAAATCACTTTCGAGGACTCTGCTGTTCTCCATGGTCTAGAAATCACCTTTATCATTAAAAACGGTTCTAAAGAAGGAAGCAAAAAGTTGTTAGAAATGCTCGGTATGCCGTTTGAGAAAGGAGCAAAGTAATGGCTAAAAAATCTGCTGTGCTCCGCGATCAAAAACGCGCACGAATGTATGAAAAATATAAAGCGAAACACGACGCTCTCAAAGCTGCTGGCGATCTTGAAGGTCTTCAGAAGCTCCCAAGGAACGCCTCTGTCACTCGCCTCAAAAACCGCGATATGCTAGATGGTCGTCCTCGCGGATACATGCGCCGTTTCGGTATGAGCCGTATTACCTTCCGTGAAAAAGCCTCTAAGGGAGAAATCCCAGGCGTAACAAAGAGTAGCTGGTAGGAGAAAGGAAAAGATATGTCTATTCAATCAACCGATCAAATTGCAGATCTCTTAACCCGTATTCGCAACTGTCTAATGGTAGGGAAGAACGAGGTTTATCTACCAACTAGCAAGCTCAAAGTCGCTGTTGTCGAAGCGCTCAAGAATTCTGGCTACATCGCCGACTACGAACTCGTCGATAACGAGCCAAGAAACATTCTCCATATTACAATCACTGAATCCGGCAAAGTTCCTGCCATTCATGAAATCGAGAAGGTTTCCAAGCCTGGTCGTCGCGTCTACGTATCCGCTGATGAGATTCCAAAAGTCAAATCCGGTCGCGGGCTCGTCCTTATCTCTACATCGAAAGGTGTTATGACCGGTCGTGATGCGGTTAAGTCACGCCTTGGTGGTGAGATTCTCGTAAGAGTCTGGTAATCTGTACCAATCTGATAGAAGTCACCTCTGTTAAACAGGGGTGACTTTTTGCACTAGAATATTGACTTTTTATCGCGCTTATGATATAATTAAGACAGAGTTTGGCTACGGTATCAACCGTAAAATCCAAGCCAAACTAGTAGAATGGGAGGGTAAAATGGTTAAAATCTTTAAACTCATCCAGGGAGGCCTGGAAGAAGCAGTGTATAGCATCAAGCACCACGAAATCAGAGCCCAATGGCATCATCTGTCTTCCAGATGGCATGCCTATCGGGAAATCGTCCTGAGTCTCCCCGACGAGACAACGGAACGTGATGTTCGCCGAGCAAGGTCCTTGCGCAGATATTACGATGACGTCTGCGGCCACGATGTATTCTGCTTCATGACACACCTTTGCGCGTATGTCTTTCTCTTCTTTGTCCTCTGGGCGGCTATCGCCTACGGTATCTACATTGCTGGTCTCAACGTCGTCTACACCCCTGCAGAAGCTGGCCTTATCGGAACGGCAATCGTGGCTTTTGTCCTGGCATTATCCCTCGGCACAAAGTTACTGGACCTGCTCGCCGATAAGGTGATTTTACCTTACCGGATTAAGAGGCTCGACTCCTGGATCCAGAGAGCGCCCGAGTTCAAAGGCAAGAAGCCCGGTGGCTCCAAGCCGAGTGAACCAATACAACCTGTCATCGCGATCGATCCGGCCGTAAATACCACCACGAGTTTAAGCATTCAACCAGGTTAATCTGTTTACCCCCAGCCCCGCTTTACAAGCGGGGCCTTTTTATCCCAAAAAATAGCCTTAGAGTCTTACCCGTTTTGACTTCTGAGAGAACTTATGCTATAATATATTAATCTTTATCAAACTCGTTTAAATGAGACTTAGAGAAGAACATTTATAAGGAGGTGCAAATCATTGCACGCGTTCAAAGCAATAGGCCATGAAACAATTTCGATTGGCCAGAGCAAGAGACAAAAAGATAAGAAACAACTCAGCCTCTTTATTAACCGCGATATCGAACTCTGCTATTCCAACGTTGGTAAGACCGAAACGGCCGTAGCGGTTTTCCGAACGCCAGAATCACTTTACCCGATCGTATGTAAACGCACAGAAGGGGCTAATCCGAGCAGACAGTTCGTTGTAGCTTTGGAGCCAGATCTCTGTGTATTCAAAATGGATGATGATGGCTTCTCGATACTGCCCACTTTCAGCGATAAGCATGTCATTATTGACTTCAGCAAGTCAAAGTCCAGGTACCAGCTCATCAGTTGCGCCACTCGCACAATACTTTATGTACTGGACCTTCAAGGGAACCACCCATCACTCTCACGGTATTATCTCAGAAATGATTCCGATTATGGCCACAGGTACCAACAACTAGCTCACAATTGCGGCTTACCAAAGCTTAACCATGACGGCGTCTCCAGACAGTGGCGTATGCGCCGCACGGGTTTCGTAGATATTAAGGACAAGTTGAACGAGCAGCATAATGAACAACTGCTAAAACAGGACCGTTTTGTCCTTTGCTAACTGCATCCCCATAAGCCACCTCCAAAAAAATAAGCCCCATTTCGATGGGGCTTTTTAAAAATTAAGCGGATGGGCCGTATGAATCTGGATCGCCCGGCGCCTTGGGCTTATGTTTCTCCCGTGGACTGATCTTATTCAACATTTCTCTAAATGTTAAGAAAGCACAGACCAAAACACCAATAGCTACCAGTCCCCAGACGATGCTGTTATCGATATTGCCGAGCGCCGCATTCAGCCCAGTCATCACCGAGCTTACTACCAATATCGACAACTGGATCCAGGACAGGAAATAAACTGTTACTCTGGACATCCTTCTCACCCCTTTACAAAAAAGTACCAAATCTCTCCAAATTATATCACATCTAATTAATTCGTTCTCGCACTAATACTTCTCTCATACCATCTTCCGTATTTTTCGTCGCATCGCTAAAGTAATACAAATAGCGACCATTTCCGGAGATAGCTACTACACGACCACTCATTACCTTCGATTTCACTAGCACTCGCTCGTTTAAGCCATCATAGTCTAATACGCTTAACTTTCCATCAATCAACCGAAAACGCATAAATTCATCAATCCATCCAGTGTCTTTTGTGTCAACTCTCGCAGTAGCCATGGCCTCAATATCAAACACCACAGTATCTCCGTCACTCCCCACCATTTCAAATACCATACCTTTACCACGTTTTCTAATTTTAGCTATATCAAAACTTTCTTTTTCGCTAAAAACTTTTTCCATTTCATCATCACTAGTCATCCAGCCTGTCTTGCTATACACTTCAAAATCAACACCGTGCGCTATACCAACATATCCTTCCTGAAAATACCGCATAGTAGCTACTCTCACGCTGCCAAGCTCTTCACCTTGCTCCAATTCAAAACGCCTTATCACGTAACTCTCGCTATCACCAACACGGTACGCGCGCACTTGCCACTCCGAGTCTCTAGGGGTCGACTCACCCGCTAAGACATTCTCCCTCGTTTCAGAGTTAAATTTCGTCAGATATACTACTCTATCTCCATCATTATCAAACTTATCAACACCGTCCACCAATACCTCACTTAACTTGCCGTCCTTAATATTTAGCTCCACTAACTCTCCGGCCGTATTAAGTATTAGTAGCCTATCGCCAATCTCGCTTTCGAATTTAATATCGCGTATATCGTTTTTCTTAATCACTTTATTGACCCAAAAAGTATCCTTCGAGTCGCGCACGTTCAAAACCGCCCATTCGCCATTTATTAAAGCCAACATTCGTTCACTATTGCCGCTCCACTCTGCTGATTCTATCGTCGCAACCTTCACGATATCAACGCTATCCATATTTGGGATTTCCAAAGTCTTAAGCGCCGGCTTGTTGTCATTCAAGTTCATCAAATAAAGCATTCCATCCAGCATTATGAGCATACGTTCGTTGTTGGGTGACACACGTACGAAGCTTATCTTGCCAGCATACGTCTTCACCGCATCTTCCTCGTCCGTCTTGTCTATTCTGTCTTCTGCTTTAGCCGGTTTATAAAAACGCATCACCTCTTCCGTTTCGCGCTCTTCTTTGAAAAGCCTCGGGTAATTGAGCCGATACATCATCCCTTCAGTTACTCTGATCGTCTTCTTCCAACCATCAAAGCCACCCTTCGCGAGACTGATTTCGTGCTCGCCCGCGAGCATCGTCCGGCTTGCATTCGTCGACAACAAAAGTGGAGCCTCGCCATCAATATATATTGTTGCTCCTGTCGGCAACGAAGAGATTTGCACCAATCCGGAACGCTCAAGCACCTCACCAGAACCACCAAGTTCTCTAAGATTAAAAGAATACCCCATCACTATGAGTGTCAAAAAGCCCACCAAGAAAAGCACCGCCAAAAACATCAAAGCTTCTGTTATGATTAGGCGAATGTGTGCACGTCTTTCGATTTTTTCTTGCTCGTCCATATTTAGAACGTATTAATATACCTTAGCAATTATAACATAAATAATTTAGAAAAATAGCTCTTGCTTTTCCAAACCGCTTAACTTATTATAGATATAAGAACTATCATCAAGCGAGGTTATATATTCATATTATGGACAAAGATCAAAGCGTCAACCGCACCAGTATCTCAAGTTCCGCGTCTCATCGTCGCACTCAACGTTCAACGACCTTGAATAGAAAATACGTCAAGAGACCAGAAAAAGTCGCCGCCATTGATTCTGTGGCTAAGCGTCACGCCGACGATCTTAAACGTCGTCAGGCACTAGCCGACAGAATTAACCGTGAACGTCTGGCAGCACTCAAAGCTGGAAAAACCATCCGTGAGGCTAACGCCACCCCACCTGCTACATCGCCTAAAACTCAAACTTTACCAGTCGACATCGAAAAGACACTAATCGCTTCGCCAAAAACTGAAAAAGCTAAGGCCGTCAAAGACAACGCCGTCAAGTCAGCACTCAAATCTGTTGCTACCATGGAAGATGATAAGCCCGTGCAAACAATCACCAGCAAACGTTCCATCGGCACCAAGAAACTGCTCCTCGCCTTTGGTTGTGCCGCACTAGCAGTTGGTATAATTGGCTACTTTGTTTCTAGAAATACTCCCGATATTTCTGTTCGTGTTGCGGCTATGCAGACCGGCATCGATGCTACCTACCCCACTTACATTCCTCGAGGCTACTCTCTTTCCGACATTGTTTCTGAAGACAAAAAGATATCTATGACTTTCACCGATGCAGAAAGCAGCGCATTTACTATATCTGAAGAAAAGACTTCATGGGACAATGAGACCCTAGAAGCTTCTTACGTCAAAACATCTTGGGGCAATAATTATACTTCCGTCCGTGAGCAAGGGATCACCATCTTCATCGCAGGCAGCAATGCCACTTGGATTAACGGGAACATTCTTTACAAAATTAATGCCTCCAGCAATAACCTCACCAAAAAACAAATCAAATCTATTGTCACTTCATTATAAAAACCATAAGACCAGTTTACTACTGGTCTTTTTTATTGTATAATTAATTTCATGAAAAAGATCGTCACTCGTTTTGCGCCATCGCCGACAGGCTACATACATATCGGTAACGTTAGAAGCGCTATTTATCCTTATCTAGCCGCACGTCAATCTGGTGGAACCTTTATCCTTCGCATCGAAGATACCGACCAGGCTCGCTATGTCGAAGGGGCAACCGATCTTATCATGGATACCCTTAAATGGCTCGGACTCGACTGGGACGAAGGACCAGAAGTCGGTGGTCCGAATGCTCCTTATTTCCAAACTCAACGCAAAAACCTTTATCTACAGTGGGCTAAGAAGCTAATCGCTAATGGTCGTGCCTATGCCGACCCTACAGATTCAAACACCATTCAGGGTTATCGTGATTCCGACAATGCCAAGAAAATACCTTATTTATATCGCAATCATCGTCCAGAAATCACTCCCGAGTGGCAACCGGGCATGCCAATCCGCTTCAAGGCCGACCCAAAACCAAGGAAATGGCACGATGAAGTTATGGGTGATCTTTCTGCTGGCCCAGAGGTCCAAGACGATATAATACTCATCAAAAAAGATGGGCTTCCGACTTATAATTTCGCTCACATCGTCGACGACTTTTTAATGAATGTCAACATGGTTGCTCGTGGTGTAGAGTATTTATCTAGCACGCCAAATTATCTTGCTCTTTACGAAGCATTCGGTATCGATCAACCACTTCTTGTTTCGCTTCCGCACATCCTTGCTCCACAGGGCAACAAAAAATTAGGCAAACGCGATGGTGCTAAGTCAGCCACCGAATATCGCGATGATGGTATTCTTCCCGAAGCTATGCTTAACTATCTTGCTTGTCTCGGGTGGAATGATGGCACTGAACAAGAAATTTATACAAAAGAAGAGCTAATAAAAAACTTCTCACTTGATCATATTCAGAACTCCGGTGCGCGCTACGATGAAGTAAAACTACTTTGGATGAACGGACAATGGATTAGAAAACTCGTCAGCGAACAGGGGATCGACAAATTCTACGTCAGGACAGTAGATTTTTGGCCCAACTCCGCTGAAAACTTTGACGATAATTACAAAAAACGTGTGCTCTCTATTATTTATGATCGTCTCAAGACGCTCTCCGATCTCCGCGAAATGACTACTTATTTCTTCGAAGATCCAAAATTCGATATAGAACAACTCCTCGCTAACAAATTCGTCAAAAAATTCTCCGAGCAGGAACTCTTCTCGATGCTGGAAGCCACAATTGTAAAGCTATCTAGCATAAACAATTGGAACGAAGAGAATCTCAAAATCGCCCTAAACGAGTTGCTTGAAACTACAGGCAAGAAACCGGCCGAGCTATTCAGCCTCATCCGCATCTCTGTTTCTTTTGCCCCCTTCTCACCAGCCCTCGATCTCACATTGAATGTTCTGGGCAAGGAAACAACCCTATCGAGACTAAATAAAGTCAAAACAGCCCTCGTCCTCGATCAACAATAGTCCATAGAACATGCTAAGCTTAGACAAGCTGTCGACCGCAAGCAACCATTGTGCTATAATAAGCGTATGCAAGATGCTTATCCTTTGCCTAATTCTGCTCCCGACATTGCGCCGGAAACTTCAGAAAATCCTCCAATCCCAGTCGAGTCCACCCCAACGCTAACTCCAGAATCCAACGAAAGCAAAACCGCCACCGAAGAAGGCGCAGAAGACGACGAAACAACTAACCTGGCCAGGAAACTTGCAAAAGAACGCGTCAAGAATCTCAAGCTACCAAAAGAATCGCCAGAAGAAAAAAAATCCAAAAAAACTCTAGCCATTGTACTGTCTTCCGCTAGTGCTCTCATTATCATTGGGCTAATCGTCGTATTTTTCGTAGTCTTTCACGGTAGCATTGACGAGCTTACTGGTAAAGCCCCAGTTGAAGAAAACAAAACAGAAGAAGAAGTAGTCACTGTTCCAGAAAAGACCGAAGAGGAACCAGATGTACCACATTATTATTCACGTCTTTCCGGTCTAGAAATAGATTCTGAAGAAATCAATTCCCACCCAACGTTCTGCGTTCAGATTCCTAATGGAGTCGATGGTGCTCGTCCTCAAGCCGGTCTTCAAGACGCACAAGTCGTATTCGAAGCCATTGCCGAATCTGGCATTACGCGCTTTGCAGCCATTTATCAAGATCCACCCGCCGTAATTGGTCCTATTCGCTCACTCAGACTCTATTATCTTCAATGGGATCTTCCTTTTGATTGTACGGTTGTACATGCTGGCGGCTCCGTCGAAGCATTAAATGCCGTTAAGAGCTATGGCGTCCGCGACTTATCAGAAGATTATCACCACATGTGGCGTTCATCCACCAATTATACTGTTCAACGTTTATGGAACAATCTCTTTACCTCGAATGAGTATCTGAATGGCTACAACAAACTCAATGGTTATCTCTCGTCCGACATTAAATCGTTTGCCAGACTTACACCACCAGAAGCGGCGCGAAATAAAATTGACGTTCAAGTCAAAGAAAAACTTAAAATCGATCAACCATCAGCTAGTGACGCCGAGACACTTACTCCATCTGCCACACATATAACTATGCGTATCGGGGCGATGCCCAATTTCAATCCAGTTTACGATTACGACGCAGCAACGAATACTTATAAGCGCTCATACGAAACCGGTCAACCGCACACGAGTTACGATTGTACCGGTAAGACCGAAGAGGTCACACCAGAATTAGTCTGCGAAGAGGTTCAGATAACCGCTAACGTAGTCATTGGTATGCTGGTTCAGGAGCGCAAGGCCTCTTATGATAATTACCATGAAGACATCTCCGTCATCGGAGCCGGCGATGTCTACATTTTCCAAAACGGTAACGTCATCAAAGGCACGTGGGAAAAACCCTCTAAAGAATCTCAGATTGTTTTTCGTAATGGAGAAGGGAAGGATATCAAACTAGTACCGGGCAAAACCTGGATCTCCGCCATCCCTCAATCCTACGGAGGATCAGTTAACTATCAATAAAAACAAAATGTTTTTCTTTAAAAACCGCCATATTACTCAGGCAGATCTATTTTGTATTGAATTATTTGAGAACAAACGTCTCAGCCACTTTTAATTCTTTAACGACTTTGTCTTCTATTGACATAGATACTAAAATGTGTTATACTAAAACAATTATGCTCACATAAATCGCAGAGCAAAGTTCTTTAGAAAAGAGGTAGCTAGATGAACCGCAGCAGAAAAATCCATTATGTCTATTTTGAACAGATAATTAATCTGACCAACAATCGCATCAACTTCTATGATTCAAACGGTAACATAGCTATATGCAGTCCAAAATGTCATTCAGATCTACTATCCAATCATTTAAATCCAGATACAGCTGTAATAGTTAATGACAAGTCTGACGCCACTGCAAATAACATACCGGAAGACAATGCTTTCATTGCCTTAGTGAACGGCACGGGACGCAATGGCGACACCGTATATCGACTCATGCGAATACGCGATAACGCTATCGCTACCATCAAAGCGCGGGATATGCCAAAAGGCGATGTGTATTACATCTAATCTTGCCACTACCCTGCCCCCAATTGGGGGCTTTTCACTTGTCTTTTTTTATAATACTTGGTATAATAACTAAAGCCGGTCTCTTAGTATAACGGTTAGTACAACGGGTTTTCATCCCGTCAACGCGGGTTCGACTCCCGCAGAGATCACCATTTGGGAATTAGAGTCTGAATCGGACTCTTTTTTGTTGTTAATAACGGAGAAGAGCGGACTTAAATCGTCCGTTCCACACATTAATTTCCGAAACGTGCTATTATATATCCATGGAATCGGAGCTAGCCAAAATCAACCCTAAAATTCGACGATACGTCAAAACAGAAATTCTCCCTAAGTATCGCCAGCTCAAAGGACACACCAGCTCTCATATTACCGATGTTATTTATCGCAGTCTCAAAATCGCCAAAGAAATAGACGGCGTCAACTTAGACATGGTATATATCATAGCCGCCTACCATGATCTCGGCCGTCTCATAGATAACGAAACCCATCATTTAGAATCGGGTAAAATGCTTCGCAATGATGTGTTTCTCAAAACACTCTTTTCCGACGAAGAGATAGAGACAATGGCCGAGGCCGTCGAAGATCACCGTGCCAGTCTAAAAGGCGACCCGCGCAATCTTTACGGCAAGATAGTTTCATCCGCTGATCGTTCTTGCGACATTACGGAGATCCTTGCCCGCGCCTACGATTACAACAAAACGCTCCATCCCGAGTTTTCCGAGCCAGAAATAATCGAAAATATCCGTACCGTGCTTCGCGGGAAATACATTCCCGGCGCATATGGTGATAAGAAAATGTACTTTCGAACACCAGAGTACGATGTATTCTTAAAGAAGGTCGAGGAAATCACCTCCACTCCAGAAGGTTTCTTTAAAATACAAACCGAGTTTAATAAGAAACGATTCGGCAATCTAGAAACCATTAGCTAGGTCAACCGTTCTAGACTTTATCCTAGTTATATGATAAAATATCCGTACGGTTCCGTCGTCTAGTGGTCTAGGACGTCTGGTTCTCATCCAGAAAATCGCGGGTTCGACTCCCGCCGGAATCACCAAAAACCAAAGAGATCTTAGGGTCTTTTTTTTATTAAAATCCTATAGAATAAAAGCTTCTGTTCTAACTCAGAAAACCACTAGGAAAGACGGCTACCCGCCAAATTGACTTGCATCAAACATCATGGTATAATAAAATATCTTTAATTTAACTATTCGCGGCATCCAGTAGGTGCCTCGATAATCAAATTAAGGGGGCGCACATTGATATGAAAAAGTATGTTTTTACTGGCAAAACCAGGCCATCCGCTTCCGGCGGTCTCTTACACCAAATCCGGGCCGTTCACGACATCCCATCCATTCTTGTCAAAGCGGGCGACCTTGGAGGTTGGATCGAAAACGAAGACAACCTTTCGCATAGCGGCGATTGCTGGGTCTTCCCAAACGCAGAAGTTTATGAAGATGCTCGCGTATACGAAGATGCCAGCATTTACGAAGGTGCCGTCTCCGGACAAGCCAGGGTTCATGGCAACGCAAAACTCTACAAAAATGTAGCCGTCTACGAATACGCCGATATTTCCGGCGATACCAAACTTATCGGGCCAATACACATCTATGGCGAAGCTAAACTCAATAATCCTGGTACTATCGATAAATCAATCCATGGTTGCCCAGCATAATCTCCACTTATACTTCTCCGCCACCCAAAACGGGTGGCTTTTTAAATAAAAACGCCCTAAACAGGGCGTTAATTCTCTTATTGGCGTTCTAACAAAGGGCTATAGGAAGATTCTGAAGGGAGAAGGCTCCCTCTCTCATCACTAATATCCCAAACCCCACGCTCACACGGAAGATGATAGTCAGTGTATCCTACCTCCACAGTACGCACGCATGTCCGTGCCCAATCCGAGATCGCTTCTTCGTTTTCATGGGTATCACCAAGTTCCTCAGGCCATTTTTTCGCATTTATTTCGGCTATAGTCACGTAGCTCACTCCTTTCGTCCATACCTATTCGGATCGAGAAATAGCTCATAGTACGTAAAATGATCGTCCTCCTCCTTCTTTGATCTTCTCGCACATTGTGGGAACACGTCCGAACCGAGGAATAACGCTTCGCTCTCGTCGTCCGCGTGAATCTTGTTATACGGACAGCCAACATATTCGCATTCTTCTGCGCAATAATTCATCTAGTCTCACCTTCCTCACGCCAATCTTTAAAGAACTCTCCTCGAACCATTAATAATATAACATATTTCTAAGCATAGAAAAGCGCCCCCTGGGGCGCTTTTGAATAAACAAGATATTCCACTTAGCAGAATCATGTGCCGGCAGACGTCTCCTCATCAGGCTGAATCTCGGTCTCCGCATAGTTAGCAGACAAAACTACGCCGCATTTAGGACAAATCAAGAAAGCTCTGCTCCCATTATCTTCTGCGTAACGCTCAAACGGCTTCTGATTCTGTCTTTCATACCGAAAATAATAGTGTGTCTTCCACGTGCTATATGTCTGGAGGTAGTTATGTTCCAACAAGTAGACTTCCTCGGTGTGGTACTGACACACAGGGCAATGATGAACAAAAACCTTCTCTTCTTTACTGTTCATAATTTGCTTTCTCCTCCCCAATACAAAATGATTCGTATTTTCCAACCATCATTTCTGCCCCAGCGCATATTCATGGACAATTGTGCCCTCAGGGACATAGAAGACATAGAAGGTTATGCCTCCTTCTTCCCCAAAAGACCAAAAGGTAGCAATTGGTTCTCGATAATACACGGTCATGCGTGGATTCTCGCACATCTTCTCTTCGATAATCGTCACATCACCTTTCCCGGAAACGGTTTTAGAAACATATGCCCTAGACTCATCGGTCTTAAACTCAGAATCCACCTCAGTATAAAATGTATAGGTATTCTCCGCGCCAATGCTTACATAGAACACACTGCCGCCGCCTGAGGATGTAATCCGGTCGGCAAGATTTTGTAACTCATACGTCTTAACCTCTTGGATCGGCCGATACCCGCCGGTATTCATGAGTATGCCCATTAGGAGACTCGTCAGGAAAATTATTAAACATAGCGGGGCTATAATGCTCCCGTCCCACTCAAAACGAGAGCTAAGAATCAAGATAACCACAATCAAAATAATACCAATCAGAATAATACCCATGAAACTCACCAACCTTCCGTTAAAATATCTCGTTTTTAAAAGAACATTTTTAAAAAACTTTACATACTATAACATATTTATCAAAAAAACAACTATCACCCCTGGATCACAACTCCTATCCCTCGGCTTCGCATTTATATTCGTAGGTCACAGTATAATCTGTTCGCCCATATGGTTCCACCGGATAGAATTTGGCGCTTGTCGCATTCTTGTCGCAGTTAAACCCGTCCTTTTCAAAATAACCCCTATAGTCCGAGTATTTACCATTTTGATACAACAGCAGTTGCCTTAGCAATACGGGCTGGAACCCAGATTTTTCATAAGCCTTCATCTTTTCTTCGTAGACCTTAGAATCAATAGAATTCATGAACTTATCATAATAATACGTTTCGTAATAGTTTTTCGCCAACTCTTCAAACTTGCGTTTACCCATCCGCTCAGGATTGAAGTAAAGCGATACGAACAATGACACTCCGACCATCAAAGCGGAGATAATTACGCCCCAAGTCACAAATTTGCGAGCAAACACGGGATCATTGCCTTTGCGAATAGTTGAATCTAGCGAGGTAATTAGTTTGTTTTTATTTTTTACCCCCACCTTTCGTTTTTTCATATCGTAATTTTAACATAACAGCTATAATTTTTACAAGTTACGTGCTAAACTTAAAATATGAGTAAGCTATTTAAACGTACCAAAATCTTGGCTACCATCGGCCCCGCCGTCATGTCCGAAGAAGCCATTACAGACCTTATCATGGCCGGCGTAAACGGTTGTCGCTTGAACTTTTCTCACGGTAATTACATGGAACGTGATGAACAAATCTCATGGATCCGTAATGCCGCCCTAAAGAAGGGCCGCTCGGTCGCCATCGTACAAGACCTTCAAGGGCCAAAAATCCGTCTTGGCGAGCTGAAGAATAATCATCTTGACGTTCATACCGGAGATGAGCTTACCCTTGATTACGCTTGTGAAACCCACGACGGCGGCAAGACGCTTCCTGTTCAATATAATCTTGCCGACAAAGTCAAAATCGGTGAGCCACTCTTCATTTTCGACGGTAAAATCAAAACCGAAATTATAGATATACCTAGCAAAACTGCCATTAAAATTCGCGTTCAAAATGATGGCTATATCATGAGCAAAAAAGGCCTTAACTTACCGGATACCGATTTTGGTGGCGATATCATCACAGATAAGGACATGGCAGATATCGAATTTGGCGCCTCGCGTGACTTTGACTATGTTGCGCTGTCCTTTGTCCAAACCGCTGCCGACATCGATAAACTTCGCCAGGTTTTACTTTCTCATGGTTCATCCGCTCGAATCATCGCCAAAATTGAAACCAAGAAAGCCATCGAAACCGACGAGAATCTCGAAGCCATAGTCGAAGCATCTGATGGAATCATGGTGGCCCGTGGCGACATGGCCGTTGAAGCCGGCGCCGAGGTCGTCCCGATTGTCCAACGCAAGCTAGTTAGCCTCTGTCGTAAACATAGCAAACTTTGTATAGTCGCAACACAGATGATGGGCTCCATGGTAGAAAACCCCGAACCGACCCGCGCCGAGGTATCCGATGTTGCGAATGCGGTTATCCAAGGCGCCGACGCAGTTATGCTTTCTGATGAAACCGCCAATGGCAAATACCCATTAGAAGCCGTCAGGGCAATGAAAAAAGTTATCCTCTATACCCAGAATCATACTCGTATTGCTCCCGCAGAAGAAGAGCCCACGACCGACGTCAAAATTTACGACGCCATCTCCAGCGCGGTTGCCCGCCTCGCCGAAAGAATCGAAGCGGACGTCATCATTTGCCAAACTCATAGCGGTGCCACAGCTGAAGCCCTCGCCGCAGAACGCCCTAACGTTCCAATTATATCTGTAACATCAAACTCGCGCGTGGCTTCACAGCTCGCATTGACCTACGCTAATGCATCGTTTGTACGCCCATACTCTGACGATTATGGCATTGACCTCGCCCGTGAGCTCAAAAACTCCGGCTACCTCAAACCAGACGATGGAAAGAACGAGCTTCTCGCCGTCATTATTTCTGGCGCTCATGGCGTCGATCATGGCACCGATACAATCAAAATCCGCTACATTTAATCAGAAAGGTACAGTTTATGCAGAACAAATTAACCATCAAAGACATTAAAGTCAAAAATCAGATCGTCTTAGTCCGCACAGACTACAATGTACCACTAAAAGACGGCTCTGTCGCAAGTGATTTTCGTATCCGTGCATCACTTCCGACCATTAATTACCTTCGAGAACACGGAGCCAAAAAAATCATCCTCATTTCTCACCTCGGTCGTCCAGATGGGAAGAAGGTAAAAGAATTATCCCTAAAACCAGTTGCGCTAAAACTCGCTGAACTTTTGCCAGGCGTACCAGTAAACTTCGTCGATGACGTTTCCGGACCAGATGTCGAAGATGCGGTGTCGCACCTAGGGAATGGCGGCGTTCTACTACTAGAAAACCTTCGTTTCTACCCAGGAGAAGAGAAGAACAGTGAAGATTTCATCCGCGAAATCATCGATTCTACTGGCGCAAATATCTATGTTCAAGATGGTTTCGCCGTGATTCACCGCGCGCATGCTTCCACCTCCGCCGTCACTAAGAACTTACCAGTCTATGCCGGTCTACTCCTAGAAAAAGAAATATCCTCGCTCGAAAAGATCACAAAGTCCCCTGATAGGCCCCTCATGTTAATGCTTGGCGGTTCTAAAGTTGATGATAAAGCTCCGCTAATTGAAGCCTTTAAAGACAAAGCCGACTCTATTTGCATCGGCGGCAAGATCGCAGCCGATGGAGCTGTTTCCCCCGCCGATAAGATTTATATCGCCGAAGACTTCGACGAGGACGCAGAAGGGAACAAACTCGATTGTGGACCAGTTTCTACTGCGCATTTCGTAGAGACCGCCAAGAAAAGTAAAACTGTTGTCTGGAACGGCCTTCTAGGCAAGGCCGAAGATGTCGCGTTTGCAACCAGTTCAACCATCTTTCTGAAAACTCTCGGAGAGTCGCCAGAAATTGAGTCCATCATTCTTGGAGGTGACACTACTGCCTTCGCCGAAGAATTAATGGAAGAAGACGACAAACTTCATTTTACGCTTCTCTCTACTGGCGGTGGCGCTGCTCTCGAATTTCTAGGCGGCAATAGCCTTCCTGGTCTAGAAGCCATTGAAAACAAATAATAAATTTCGTAGTCTTAACTTATCTCTATTTTCCTCTTTATTATTTTATCGATTTATGCTATGATAGTTCTTGAACTTTATTTTTTAACGTCTATAAAATTAATCAAGGAAGCATATGGCTCAAGAAGTCAAAGACCTATCAAAGTTCCGCAACATCGGTATCATCGCCCATATCGACGCCGGAAAGACCACAACCAGTGAGGCTATCCTCTACCGTACTGGCCTAAAACACAAAATCGATCTAGTTAAGGGCGACACCGGCGGTGCAACCACCGACTGGATGGAACAGGAAAAGGAACGTGGTATTACTATTACCTCCGCTGCCGTTACCGCCTACTGGAAGGGCCACAAAATCAACATTATCGATACTCCAGGTCACATCGACTTTACTGCCGAAGTTGAACGCTCTCTTCGCGTTCTAGATGGTGCCGTCGTCGTGTTCGATGGCAAGATGGGTGTCGAAGCTCAATCCGAAACCGTTTGGCGTCAAGCTACTAAATATGGCGTTCCCCGCATTTGTTTCGTCAACAAAATCAACCAAATCGGTGGCGATTTCTACAAATCCCTTGATTCTATTCATAAACGCCTCTCCAAAAATGCCGTTGCAATTCATCTACCAATTGGTTTCGAAAAAGACATCTGCGGCGTAGTCGATCTAGTCGACATGAAAGCATACACCTATAAAGATTATGCTGATCATGAGCTCACTGTAGGCGATATCCCTGCCGATATGCTTGAAAAAGCTAAGAACGCTCGTGCCGTACTCGTTGAAGAAGCTGTTTCTTCAGATGAAAAACTCATGGAAAAGTTCTTCGAGGGCGGAGAAGAAGCAATTACCGTCGACGAACTTAAGAGCGCTCTCAGAAAGCGCGTCCTTGATGGCGACTTTTATCTAGTTACAGGCGGCGATGGTCGTGGTGTAATTGTCGAGAAAGTTCTTGACCTCGTTGCTGACTATCTACCTTCTCCTCTTGATCGTGACCAGGGCCAAACCGTCGGTCATTCGCCAAAGACAGGTGACGAAGAGGTCCGTAAAGCCGATGACAAGGAACCACTCTGTGCTCTCGCATTTAAGATTGCTACAGACCCATTTGTCGGAAAACTTATTTTCATCCGCGTCTACTCAGGCAAGCTTGAAACTGGTGCGTTCATTCTCAACGCCTCCACCGGAAACAAAGAGCGCGTAGGACGTATTGTCCGTATGTTCGCTGACAAGCGTGAGGAAATCACCTCTGTTGGTGCTGGCGATATCGCGGCTGTTGTTGGCCTCAAAGATTGTACTACTGGTACAACCATCTGTGATCCAGCTCATCCAATCCGTCTCGAATCTATTGAATTCCCAGATCCACCTGTTTCCATTGCCGTCGAGCCAAAGACTAAAGCTGATCAAGAAAAAATGGGTATCGGTCTCGCAAAAATGGCCGAAGAAGATCCAACCTTCCGCGTCCATACTGATGAAGAAACCGGCCAGACAATCATCTCTGGTATGGGTGAGCTTCACCTCGAAATTATCATTGACCGCTTGAAGCGCGAACATGGTGTAGAAGCCAACACTGGTGCTCCACAAGTTGCCTATCGTGAAACTATCCGTGGCACTGCCGAGGCGCAAGGTAAGCATATTAAGCAATCTGGTGGTCGCGGCCAATACGGTGACGTTTGGGTTAAATTTGAGCCAAACGAACCAGGCAAAGGTTTCGAGTTTATCGATCAAATTAAAGGTGGTGTCGTCCCTCAAGAGTATCGCAAGCCGGTCCAAAAAGGTATCGAAGATACATTGAACGGCGGTGTTATCGCTGGTTATCCAGTTGTAGACGTCAAAGCCACCCTCTATGACGGTTCTTATCACGATGTCGACTCTTCAGAACTAGCCTTCACCCTTGCCGGCGCTCTCGCTACTCGCGAAGGCATTAAGAAAGCCAATCCAGTGCTTCTCGAGCCAGTCATGAAGATGGAGATTACCACCCCTGAAGACTTCATGGGCGACGTCATTGGCGATATTAACTCTCGCCGTGGTCGCATTGATGAAATGGAAGATCTTCCTGGTGGCACTAAGGTCATACGTGCCTTCTGTCCACTTGCTAACCTCTTCGGTTACACTAGCGATCTTCGTTCTATGAGCCAAGGTCGCGCTGCCTCCACGATGGAACTCTTTGCTTACGAAGAAGTTCCACCTAACGTCGCTGCAGAGATCATCGAAAAACGAAACTCGAAGTAAAATTCGAAAAAGCAAAAATGCCTCTCTCTTTAATGGGAGGCATTTTTACACCATATTCTTGACATTTTATCCCGTTTGTGCTATAATAGACGCAGTATCTGGTCTCTGGGAGGGGAATCAGCTACAGAACATTTAGAATATGGGAGGATTATGGTATGAGTATCGCTGCAATTATTAAACCCGTGAGCGACGCAGAAATGCTTGAAGATGAAATGGAAAAGGCGTTCAGGCGTCTCGATAAGCACATACAGGCCGTACCACTTACGGCCGATGATGTGGTTATTGACCACGCTGAAAAGGACGCCGCACGTATCCTGGAAGGCACGTCTACCTACACCGCTACGGCGCCGATGAGAAACATTCTGGAATCAGGAAATGCAAATCCTGGCTCTGCGTACTATCAGAGAGGGAAGAAATACTACTCCCTCTACTGTGAAACCGTAGAGAAAACCGTCAAGGCCTCCAATCCAAATCGAAAGCTCAGCTTCCCGATATGGAGAGACTAAAAAAACTAAAAGGAGGTCCCACCATGGCAAAGAAGAATTTTCGAGAACAGGATAATCCAGTCTTACGCACGAATGAGCAGGACGAGATCATCTGCCGTATGGCAGACGCTTTCCCTGAAGAAGAAAGCCCATCGCGCGAAGAGACTATATATCAACTCCTTGCAATCGAGGAAATGCCAGAAGAGATCGTTGATCTCTACCGCATTTTTCACACTTTTGCGCCGACAAACGGCAACTCCATGGTACGAACTAACAACCGGGAAATCCTGAACGGATTCCTCATCACCGATCAAACGGAAGAGGAGGAGAGCAATATGCCCCTTAATGCCACACAAGAACTGGAAAAAAAGATACCCGGAAGGAAACGGGTCTTCATCGCAAAAGAGCCCGACAAAAACGGCGACATCGAAGTCGTCATGACCGAGAATGGATCTACGCATAGTTTCATCGTAACTGGTGAAGCCATTAGTGGGTTCTTCTACGCACACCCTATATACGGTAGGTATAATATGCCTGCGGTCGTCAGGACAATCAGCAGAGATATCAGTGATTTCTGTCGTGAGTCAATTGAAGACACACAGCTGATTCAGAGGAGTCGCTGCCGCGAAACCATCAAAGCTGTGTATATCTTCGGAGATGGATCAGAAAAAACCTGGAGCTTCCGCTCTGAAACAGACGGCTCCGGTGACGTCATTGCCAGTAGCTACGGCGACCATGTGCGTTACGTAGCATTCATGGTTGCTTTCCTGAAAGCCGCTTTCGGCGACGCTACCCGCGGCGGCGTATATGAATGGTTATACAAAGCCATTTGTTATGGCCCCGCCGCATAACCACCCCTCCCCCGCCCCGCTCTCACCGGAGAACGGGGCATTTTTTATGCTTAAACTAGTATTTTAGCACTCTTGACTTGTGACTGCTAATTATATATAATACATACCATATGCAAGACGAATTCTCCGAAATCATGAATCATTTGTCCGAGAACGCTCGTTTCTCGCTCCAGAAAGCCGATTTTTATTCTAAAAAATACAACAAAGGCTACATGGGCACCGAATATTTACTTCTAGGCATTCTTGCTATGGACGCCAGCGAAGGTGCTAAGCTCCTATTTAATTGGCATGTGACTCTAGAAGACGCCGAAAAAGCCCTCGGCAAACCGGCCATTGATAACACCCAAGAGAGCCAAATGGCCATGATGTCTTTGTCTGAATCCACAATTTTAACCTTGCAGATGGCTCGTAATTTTGTCCGCGACCAAGGGCTCGAAACTATCGGCACTGAACATCTTCTCTACGCACTCATCAATCAGGGAAATTCTAACGCCGCCTCGCTTCTCAAGAAACTCAGCGTCAACCTCGACGAACTAGCTGATGAAATCGAAAAACTCGTCGATCGCCAAGCTGAGGCCGCCAAATTCTCTAAAGAAAAGCAAAAATACGCTCGTAAAACCCCCCTTCGTTGGCTCTCGCGCTTCGGCACAGACCTTACTGAAATGGCCCGCACCGGCAAGCTAGATAACGTCATTGGTCGCGATCAGGAAATTGAGCGCACCGTTACTGTCCTTTGCCGCCGCACCAAATCTAATCCCGTCTTAATTGGCGAAGCGGGTGTAGGCAAAACCGCTATTGTCGAAGGTTTGGCCCAAAAAATTGTCAAAAACGAAGTCCCTAGTCTTCTTATTGGTAAACATATCTATCAAGTAGACCTCAGCTCTCTCCTTGCCGGCACTAAATACCGTGGCGAGTTCGAAGAGCGCATCAAGGGCATCATAGACGAAGCGTCTTCAGACGACTCAATTCTTCTCTTTATCGATGAGCTACACCTACTATCTGGAGCTGGATCATCTGAAGGCACTATGGATGCTGCCAACATCTTAAAACCTGCCCTAGCTCGCGGTAAAATCCGTCTAATTGGCGCTACTACCCTCGACGAATACCGCAAGTCCATCGAAAAGGACAAGGCTCTCTCTCGTCGCTTTCAAACCGTCCTTGTCGAAGAGCCTGCACCAGGCGTCACGCTACGTATCTTGAAAGGGATTAAATCTCATTATGAGAAACACCATGGCGTCACCATCCCTGACGAAATCCTAGAGACCGTCATCAACATGTCTAGTCGCTACATCAACGATCGCTTCATGCCAGATAAAGCTATCGACGTGATCGATGAAGCATCCGCTATCGCTAAGGTCGAGGCCGACAAAAAAGGCGGTGGTGAACTAAAGAAACTCAAAATCGAACTCGGGACCTTAGAAGACAAAATGGAAGCCTCGGCAGAAAAAGACGATTATCAGTCTGCCGCCGAATTCAAAACCAAAGTCGAACAGACCAAAGCCAAAATCAAAGAACTCGAAAAGAAAGGCGTCAAAGAAGAAGACATACCCGTTCTTACCGAAGAAAACCTTGCTACTGCAATATCCCTCAAAACAGGCATCCCTGTCTCCAAAGTGCACGGTGACGAAATGGAGCTTCTCGCAAATCTTGAAACTCATCTTAAGAAATCTATTATCGGCCAAGACGAAGCCGTAAGCTCTGTCTCCAAGGCTATTCGCCGTGGTCGTTCAGGGATCACTAATGCCTCTCGTCCTATTGGCTCCTTCCTATTTATGGGCCCGACCGGTGTTGGCAAAACCGAGCTAGCGCGTGTTATTGCTCGTGAAGTATTCGGCGGCGATAACGCGCTTATCAAAATAGACATGTCTGAATTCGGCGAAAAACACAATGTTTCGCGTCTTGTCGGCGCACCTGCAGGCTACGTCGGTTACGACGATGGTGGCAAGCTTACCGAAGCCGTCCGCCGTCACCCATATTCTGTTGTACTTTTTGACGAAATCGAAAAAGCCCACCCAGATGTCTTTAATATGCTTCTTCAGATACTTGAAGATGGTATTCTGACTGATGGTCAGGGCAATAAAATCAAGTTCAACAATACCATCGTCATCTTAACGTCAAATCTCGGCGCCAACGAAGCTTACAGCGACGATTCTTTCGGTTTCGCCGAAAAAACCAACGGCAAAAAGACTAAAAAAGAGCTCGACCGCGAATACGAAGAGTCAAAAGAGTACGCTCTAAAAGCACTCAAGAAGGCTATGCGCCCAGAGCTCATCAATCGCCTCGACTCTATACTCGTTTTCCGCCCACTTACCGAGGCTAACGTCGAACGCATCTTCGATAACCTTATTTCTGACCTCAAGAAACGCCTCGCCACCAAGAACCTCGGCCTTCGTATCGATGACAAAGTCAAAAAATACCTCATCAATCGCGGTTTTGACCCCAAAAATGGCGCCCGTCCACTTCGCCGTGCCATCGAGGATAACCTCGAGTCGCTCATCTCTGAAGCAATTATTAAAGGGCAGCTTAAAAAAGGTGATGTCGCAGTCGTCACAGTAAACAAAAACCAACTAAAATTAGGAGTAGAACATGATTGATGTAGTTCCAGACATCAACAATAATAAACAGTCGAATGGACTGCAAGAATCTCCTCAAATTATTCCCCAAAATCTTCCTCCAGAACCAATGAACGAAGCGCGGTCGGAAAATGCGACAAAAAAACACTATTATCGGATTATTACTCCTGTAGTTCTCCTCCTTCTGCTCATTACTTTTCTGGTCTTCCGCACACCAATTATTGATGCCTTCAAGGGTATCGGTTACAACCCTACGCCAGACATGTTAGCAGTACGCGATTCTCTCCATTTAACAACTGATGGCGCACGCATCTTTAACGCCACCCGCCCCCTTCTCGCCTCCCGCGACGACTTCAATATGTCCTGCGAATCACACGACGAAGCCGTTTCGGTCCTCGGTTGCTACACCAATGACCGCGTCTACATCTACAACGTTGACGACCCATCTCTCCCCGGCATCCGTGAGTCCACTGCTGCCCACGAGTTCCTCCACGCTGTCTGGACTCGCCTCACTGGCGCCGAAAAAGCCGATCTCGTCCCCGCTCTAGAAGAAGTTTACTCCAAGCATTCCGACGAGCTCAAAGAAACCATTGAATCCTATCCGACCGAAGAGAAAATCGGCGAAATCTACGTCCGTTCCGCCACTCAGATCGCCGACCTTCCCGAGCTCTTAGAGGCGCACTACGCTAAATATTTCACCGACCAAGATTCCATCGCTTCCTTTTACGCCTCTTATATCGCCCCCTTTAATGAGCTCAAAAAGCAGATCGCGAAGCTCCAAACTGAACTAGAAACCATCGAAAAAGAGATTAACAGTAGGACTGCCGCCCTCGACGAGCGCGCCTCTAAGTTCGATGCCGCCGTCGCCGAATTCAATGCCTGTGCCAATAAGCAAGGTTGTTTCACTTCATCTTACATTTTCTACACCCGACGCGCCGAGCTCGTTGCGGAACAGCAAGCTATCAATGCCGAAAACAACGCGATAAACGACCTTATCAACAAGTACAACACCAAGGCCGAAACCTACAACTCTTCCGTTCTTCGCTCTTCCGAGCTCCAGAGCATCATCAATTCTAATTCGCCAACCACCGAAATCGAAGAAGAATAACCCTTAAAGAAAGGAATTACAAAATGAACAAAAAATTTATACAGCCAACTTCCAAGAACATAGACTACCTCGTACCAACCGTCGTTGAAGAGACTAATCGTGGCGAACGCGCCTACGATATCTATTCTCGTTTACTCACCGACCGCATTATCTTTATCGGCGAGGAAATCAATTCCCACACCGCCAATCTCGTCGTCGCCCAGCTCCTCTTCCTAGCACATGAAGATCCTAAGAAGCCGATCAAGCTCTATATCAACTCTCCTGGCGGCTCCGTCTATGATGGCCTCGCCATCATCGATACCATCAATTACATCGAGCCAGACGTCGAAACTATTGGCATTGGTTTGCAGGCTTCCATGGGCGCTATGCTCCTAAGCTCCGGCGCCAAAGGCCATCGTTATTGCCTACCAAATTCGCGCATCATGATCCATCAACCATCTTCTGGCACAGAAGGGAAGATCACCGACCAGGAAATCATGCTCCGTGAAGGCGTCTTCCTGAAGAAACGCCTCGCCGAAATCTTCGCCAAGAACACCGGCAAGAAGCTCGAACAAGTCGAGAAAGACATGGACCGCGACCATTGGATGTCCGCCGAAGAAGCTCTCTCCTACGGCATCATCGACAAAATCATCAAATAGCCTATCTACAATACTACAAACCAACCAATAACCAAAAATACAGCGAATATAATGTAGCTGACAACTTTTCTCGCTGCGCTAATTCTCGCGCCCTTAGAAATTTCATATCTATGTTCTAATAGAGCAAACGCCAATACCAATGTCGTCGTTAGTGCTATCCTAGTTAACATGAATAATATTGGATTCACTGTCGGCAAACAATCCATTTCTCTTAATGCACATTCTTGCCGATGAAAATCATACCGAAGCCACGCATACGAAATAATTGTTAAAACCGCCGAAACACCAGTCCATATTAAAAGATTCCTACTAGTTTTGTCTTGCTTCTTTACCATGTCTTCATTTTATCATAAGTATGCTAAAATATCCTTAAGCGTAATCTTAAGGATATTTTTATGGATGATCAATCGCTCCCTCAGCAAAACATAGAACCAACAATGCCAACAAACGAACCAGTCTCATCACCAACTGAATCTCTTCAATCAGAACCGCAAGTACAGCCGCAGCCAGAGAAAAAGCCTAGTTTGCTCATTGCTATAGCTCTCATAGTTACAGGAATCATCGCTCTAGCCATTACTTGCTATTTTGTCTTTCTTGCTCCAAAACCAACACAAGATAGCTCCACGCAGGATGATTCAGGCGTAGCTCAAGATGAACCTTCCGAACAAACCAATGATGATAATCTTCCATCCTTAATGCCTGATGGTAAGTGGAAAATATCTTTTCCGTCCGAGCAATCGAACGAAGCAAAAACCTTCGAATTTACTCTACCCTCCGAAATAACCGATATTCAATCAACTATCAATAAACAACTATATCCGTACTATGGCCACGAAATTATTTCTTTAGTTACCGAGACTGAAACATATAACTACAAAACACTCTGTGATTCGACCGATGCTCTAGGTATATTCGCTGGCGTCTATCGTGTTCCTCACGGTGAAGCTAGAGAGAGCGCAGACGGAACAGAGTATTACTTAATCTCGGAAGACGACATTTACGACTATTATGCCGAGATTGGACCTGACGGTTATCGTACCTGTTTAGGATTCAACTCCACAAAATTTGAAGAAGCCAAAAAACTGCTCAAAGAATTATTCAACATCTCTCAAATGTAGTTACTACTCCTAAACTGTACCTCACGCAACAACCTGTGCTATAATATACCCATGCAATCGGAGGTAAACGGTATTTTTGTCACGGCGCACGAACTCAAGGCGCCACTATCTCTCATGCGCCAACTCGCCCTTTCTCTCGACCCAAACGACCCAGCCGAGACTAGGGAATACCAGGCTAGAATGGTCTCTGTCTCCGAACGTGCACTTCGGCAAGTTTCTGACCTCTCCAAAGTAGCTAGGCTCGAAGAAGGTTTATTCACCATGGAACCAGTCGCCGTGCGCGGCGTTTGCGACGAAGTCGCTTCCGAGTTGCAATATCTCTTTCGCTTCAACAGCAAGAAGCTTCATGTCAAATACTCTAACCGTCACAAACTCGTCATCGCCAACCGCGATCTTCTCCATTCAGTAGTCTATAATTTCTGCGTTAATGCTATCAAATATTCCAATTCCTCTACCGCCTCGACATTAACTGTTTCCGATCACAAATCAGACAATATTCAGTCCGTCCGTATCGTCATCCGCGATTTCGGCCCAAGTCTGCCAATGGACATCTATCAAAAACTCGCCAAGAACCAACTCGACGCCCCCACCGGCATCTCCTTCCGCCCCGACTCTTCTGGTCTCGGCCTCTACATCGCGACCAAATTCTCTCGCTTCATGAATGCCAACGTCGGAGCTATCCGCCATCGCGACGGCACATCCTTCTTCGTTGAACTCCCGGTATCTAATCAAGGCACTCTTTTCGCATGAGCCATAGATCCCCCCTTATTTTCGTCATCGACGACGACGAGCTCTTCGCCGACTGTCTTGTTTCTGCCATCAAGAAGGGAAACAAATCCGTCAAAATCGAAACCTTCAAAAACGCCATCGACGCTATGAACGCCATGGGGGACCCATTGCCGAGCCTCATCTTTCTAGATATCCTTTTACCCGGCCCCGACGGCTTCACTTTTTTAAACGAGATTACTTCCTATATCGACACTGCAAAGATTCCTATCGTCCTTGTTACTTCGCTCGAATTACCAGAAACTGATTTGTCAATTTATAACATCCAGGGTATACTGAATAAAGAAAGGATGAAACCTTCGGAGGTTACTGACTATGTCAAACGATATACGAACTAAAGCGCTCGTCCTGCGTCGCACTAATTTCGGCGAAGCCGATCGAATTATCAATTTTCTCACTGAGCAGGGAATTATCTCTGCCATCGCCAAAGGCGTGCGAAAGGAAAAATCTAAGCTCGCCGGCTCAGTAGAACTCTTTACTGTTTCCGACATCACCCTCCACAAAGGTCTTAACAACAAGCTTTGCGTCCTGACCTCTGCCAAGACTCTTGAGCATTACGACCAAATCCCTTACAAGCTAGCTGAACTCGAACTGGCCGGCCTTATTATGAAGCAAATTGCCAAATACGCCGAAAACTCCACCGGCCCAGAATACTTCGATCTTCTAAAACAGATTCTCTCTGCCCTTAATGCTGGTGTCAACCCAGAGCTCGTAGAAACCTGGTTCTGGTTCAATCTTGCTAAAATAAACGGGGAACAAATCAATTTAGTCAAAGACGTCGACGGTCACAAGCTCGACGCTTTCAAAGCATATGTTTGGGACTCCACCGAATCAGCGCTCAAAGAACAGCTCGGCGGCAACGTCGGCGCCGAAGAAATCAAGCTCATGCGCCTCATGCTCTCAAATAACCTCAAGACCACATCACGCGTCAAAGACATCACCCCTAAACTTCCAACCATCCTCTACATCGCCAAGATTATCAACAAGCAATAGTCGTGTTATAATAGCGATATGACAAATCTCGATTCTATTGTTAGTTTATGTAAGCGTCGCGGATTTATTTTTCCAGGTAGCGACGTTTATGGTGGTTTCGCCGGCACTTGGGACTTTGGTCCACTCGGCGTTATGCTCAAGAAAAACATCATTGATACCTGGTGGAACTACTGGGTTGAGAAGCGCGATGATATTTATGGCGTCGACGCCGACATCATCATGAACCCACGCACCTGGCTCGCTTCCGGCCATACCGCAACTTTTGCCGATCCTCTTGTCGAGTGCAAAGCTTGCCACGGTCGTTTTCGTGCTGACAAACTCGCCAGCGGCCTAAATGAACACGTGACCAATGATGAATTTAGCAGGCTAAATATTAAGTGCCCAACCTGCGGCTCAAATGCTTGGGGCGATATCCGCATGTTCAATATGATGTTTAAAACTCATGTCGGTCCGGTTGATGGCGACGAATCTCTAGCTTATCTTAGGCCAGAGACCGCACAAGGTATCTTTGTAAATTATAAAAACATCGTCGACTCGTGTTATCCGGATATCCCTTTCGGAATAGCTCAACAGGGGAAAGCCTTCAGAAACGAAATTTCTCCACGAGATTTCATCCTCCGCGATCGCGAATGCAACCAAATGGAAATCGAATATTTCGTTCACCCAGATACATGGGAGACTGAATTCGATCAACTGCTCAAAGAAACCGATATCTTCCTGGAAAAAGAAATGGGGCTTCCTGTCGAAAAAATAAACCACATTGAAGTCGCCGCCGAAGACCGCGCACACTATTCCAAGCGCACAGTGGATTTCATGTTCAATTACCCGAACGGCGAAGAGGAGCTCATGGGGCTAGCTTACCGTACTGATTTTGATCTAAAGAACATCGAGCGTGAATCTGGTAAATCTATGGCTTATCGCGACAAAGTTACCGGAGAAACATTTGTTCCACATGTTATCGAGCCGTCCATTGGCGTCGAGCGTCTGTTCTTGGCTGTTTTATCAAATTCTTGGGATGAAGAAAAAGGCATTCTAAGATTACCAGATAATCTCGCACCATACAAATTCTGCGTCTCTCCACTACTTAAAAACAAGCCAGAACTTGTTGACAAAGCTCGCGAAGTTTACAAGCTTCTGAAAGACAAATACACTTTCGTCACGTGGGACGATTCCGGTAATATCGGAAAACGCTATAAAAAACAGGACGAGATCGGCACTCCTAAATGTGTCGTTATAGACTTTGATACTCTAGAAGACGACACTGTCACCGTACGCAACCGCGACACTTCCGAGCAAATCCGCATCAAACCCGAAGAACTCTAAAAGGAGGAAACAATGGCTGGGGAAAACCTTGAAAAAAGTGCTGAAGGCCACAATTCTTGGGAAGATTTAGCAGAAGAACCATCTTTTGACGAACGATTTTCAGATGAAGAGCCTATTTCTAAAGAACCACATATTGAAAAACCCGAGGAAAAACGAGCTAGGTACGAGGCGGAAGTTCTTAAGGAATGGGACGAGGTAATCGAAAGACAAAAAAAATACTCGTCGAGACCAATAGAATTCCCCGAACTCTCCGAAGAGCGAAAACGCCAATCTGCTCTTCTCTGGGATTACTCCGGCCAGTCAATCACCCCGCTCTCGCTTATGGAAATGAGCGACGAAAGAGAATCCCAGATTTATGATTTTGTAGAAAACCATCTTCTTGACGAACTTCTACTTGCTGCTGCCGACGTTCCAGCAAATTATCCGGACAATAGTTATTTATACTTCCTAATAGACCGCATCGTTAGAGATTCAATCACATACTACAATCCAGACCATTTCGACGAGAAGTTTGCCAAAGCTCTCAGGGACGGACTTCAAGAATATTGCGACTATGCTCTAGAAAAGAAAGAGCCAAAAAACGGAGAGGACCATGCAATCGAAACTTCCTTACGAAGCGCCATCAAGGTTGCTTCGCAAAAAAGCACCAACCCCGATCTCATTCCAACCTACATAGAAGAAAGTGTCGCTCTTCACACCGAGTTCTTCGGCGTCAGGGAAATGTGGGGCTCTCATGAAAGAAAAACCGCCGTAGAAAAAATGACTATGTTTCAAAACTACTGCGAGATTCATGGCCTAGATGAAGAACGACTCAAGGGTTTCCGTGAGAGTCTTTTTCCGCAGCTAGAAGACATAAACAGTCCAATCCGTCCAGCTCTCAATGTTGACACGAATTATGGTTCGTCCGAACAGGATTTTGGCTCCACTGACTTCATCGTCCACGCCCTAGTGCAAAAAGTCTCTCCTCGCATGACTTCCGAGCTCATCGCCATATCGAGAGAACTTCCGACCACCGATATTCATCGCCTCTCTGAGAATCGTCAAGATGCTCTCTCGCTCAGTCATACGCTTTGGCGAAGTCGCGACTTCGTTCATAACGAACGTCCAGGCCTCCACGAGCTCTTCTCCGCAATGGTCGATTATTACGATACAAAAGACAATCCAGAGATGCACGAATCTGCCGAATCACGACTCCGTGCAATCATTGAAGAACGAGAGAATCCCGAAAACGGCTATGAGTACGATGGTTTCGATGGACAAATGGCGCTATCCTTAGAAAACTATGACAAAATAGCCACTGCTCACTACAGCAACGTCTCCGAACCCGCAATTGACATTCTCCGTCGCATGAAAGAAAACACCGAACCAGTCCTTTTAACTCCCCTAAAAGTTGAAGATGCTAAGCTCCAAAAACTCCTAGATTTAATCGCTCCCGCCCAAAACGAAACCACCGGAGAAGTTAATGTCGATTTCAAAAAAGTCACCGAACTTATCGACTACCTAAACTTTATTCTAGAATCAAAGCAAGGGAAATACGGTCTAGAGCCATCCCTTATCTCCGCTCTAAACTACGCGGAGCGTATGGCAACATTCGCAATCCGCAGTATCGATAAAAAAGACTACCAAGAACTCGGTTTTGATCCGGGACTAAAAGAGCTCGTTAAATTCAACGAACTCACTTGCTCCGACAGACCTTTCGATGCCGCTGAATTTGAGCAATTCTGGAGCTCGTTTACTCGAGAATTTGGCAAAGATTGGGACGAAGACGCCGACGTTACAGAACGCTACCAAAAGCTCTCAACCCGCGTCATTGGTCATGTCGAAGGTCTTGCCGAAAGCCTCCGTAAAGCAGGAGCGCCATCCCGTCGCATCGATGGGCTCTGGTCCGGCAATCTTACCCGCGAACTCATTGCCCTCCCATCCAGATAAAACCGGTATCTCTAGTGAGCCAAAGATAAAAAAATTTTAATAGTACAATGTGATATAATATATAGATAATTAAAAGGAGTTATTATGGCAGATTTTAATAAAGTGCTTACGCCTGGCGACTACGAAAAAGGCGAACTCAATGTCGTAATCGAAATCCCTACAGGATCTAACCACAAAATCGAATGGGATCGCGAGCACGCTTGTTTTATGCTTGACCGCGTTGAACCTATAGCCTTCGCGAAGCCTTGTAACTATGGTTTTATTCCACAGACCATCGACGAAGATGGGGATGAGCTAGACGCACTTGTTATTACTGACCAACCGTTAACTACCGGCATCTGGCTAAAAACCCGCGTTCTTGGTGTTATGAAGTTCGTAGATGGTGGCGAAGTTGATGATAAAATCATTGTTGTTCCGGAAGACGATCGCAATAACGGTGATAAATACCAAACTCTCGAAGATCTTCCAAAACAGCTCATCGAGCAAATTCGCTTCCACTTCAATCATTACAAAGACCTAAAGAAGCCAGGCTCAACTGAGGTTAGAGAATTCGCAGGCATCGATGTAGCCAAAAAAGTAATCGCTGATTCTATTGATCGCTATATAGACGCTCATCCCGAACTAAAAGCCAAAGAAGAGCTTAAAGATATCGCTTCCGATGCCAAAGCCGCTGCTAAAAATCTAGCCAAAGAAGCTAAAAGAGCTTGGAAGAACGCCACTAAATAAACACAACTAAAAAATAGACCTGCAAAAACAGGTCTATTTTTTACATCGTGTTCTTAAAGATTTTTTCGTTCATGATCTCGTCGGGCAAATAATTCTTATCCAGATGAAAACCAGACTCCCATTTTTGCCCCTTCCCAAACTCCAGTTCCTTCATTAGTTTCGTCGGAGCATTACGTAGCCAAATCGGGACCGGGAGCCCCATAGATTTCCTCGCTAAATCCTGTGCCGCATACCACGCATCTGCACAATCGCGGTTCTTCTTCGACTTAGCCAAGGCTACAGTCGTATGTGCCAAAATTAGCCCACTCTCTGGCATTCCAACTCGTTCTACAGCCTGGAAACAAGCCGTGGCGAGGCCTAAGGCTCCGTTTCCGGCTAGTCCAATATCTTCAGAAGCAAATATTACCATTCTTCTCGCAATAAACTTTGGGTCTTCGCCCGCTTCCACCATCCTAGCTAAATAATACAACGCCGCATCTACGTCACTACCGCGCATCGACTTAATAAATGCCGAGATATTATCATAATGAGCATCGCCCTTCTTGTCATAACCAGGGACTTTCTTGCCGGCCGCCGTTTTAACAGTCTCGATGTCTATTTTTCCACGAGCCAAACTAATTGCAAGTTCCAAATCTCCAAGCGCAGACCTGGCATCGCCTCCAGATAGTTCCGCCAAATAATCGATGGCCTCTTTAGTTATTTTCTTTTCCACGCCTTCTTCTTTAACGGCCCGCTTAATGACCTTTTTTATTGCTTCTTTATCGAGAGGGGAAACTACTACAACTCTACTCCTCGACAAAAGCGGCGATATTACTTCGAAACTTGGATTCTCTGTCGTAGCGCCGATTAAGATTATTAGACCAGACTCCACGTGCGGCAAGAACGCGTCCTGCTGCGCTTTATTGAAACGATGTATTTCGTCCACGAATAGGACAGTCCGGATCTTTAGATTCCAATTCACCTTAGCTCGCTCTACGACTTGCTCTATATCCTTTTTCCCACTCGTCACAGCCGATATTTCAACAAAATCAGCATTGTATTCCTTCGCCAAAATTTTTGCCATCGTCGTTTTACCTGTACCTGGTGGCCCCCAAAAAATCAGATTTACCGGCTCACCTTTTTTTACAATCTCGGTCAAAATCTTCCCGGGCCCAATAATATCATCCTGTCCTACCACATCACTCAATTTTTGTGGCCTCATCCTCTCAGCCAATGGCACTCTATTCATACTCTTATTATATCATAGCCTCTGTGATATAATCTTCTTATGAAACTTATCGTCGCCTTTGGCAATCCGGGATCCGAATATAACTTTACTCGGCATAATTATGGCTTTTTGGCGCTTGATTTTTATCTTAAAGTTAATAACCTTGAGTGGGAACCACACGAGAAGTTTAATGCTATCTGGAAAAAACAAGGAGACTCTATTATCATCAAGCCCCAGACTTTCTACAACGATATCGGTATATCTGTCCGAGCATTCGCCGATTTTTATAAAATCCCACCAGAGAATATTTTTGTTGTTTGCGATGATTTCAATCTAAAGTTTGGCGAAATACGCGAGCGCACCCACGGCTCCGCCGGTGGAAACAATGGGCTCAAATCCGTCATTCAACACTTAGGCACTGAGAATTTCCCAAGACTTCGTCTTGGGACAGGGAACGACGCTCTTCGAGAGAAACTCGGCGATGTCGATTTTGTCCTCTCTAAATTTACTGAAAGTGAGAAAACGCAGCTTCCTAGTCTTCTCAAGAATATCTCTGCGCGTCTCGAATCGATTATTTGACTGAAAAACAAAAAAGCTCCACGGTGTAGGATAGGTAAGGGTGGGCATCACCTATCCTACACTGTAGAGCCTTTTTTGGCACCCCACAACGCTTCGATTTGATACCGGGGAAGCCCCGGAAGCGCGACCCACCTCACACAAAATTGGGGCCCGCCGGTTATGGGGGTTGCTATGCCTTCGAAAATCCTCTCAAAGTGGAGGTAATACTTATAAGACTTAAAACCATTGAAGAAGAAATTAAAAGTCCGAGGGGTTTCAAAAGCATGCAACATCTGTTACACTTAGAGCGTAACATCTGTTATAGTTTATTTAGGTACAGTTTAGGGCTTAGTATAAGCTCTAACTTACGACCATTATACCACACTAGTATATAAATGTCAACACCTTTTTCACATTTTTTATGAAAATCAACGAAATCCGGCCCCAAGACAGCAAATATCTTCAGGGATTGGATTCTATTGCGCTTAAGCATAATTTATTGTATTACTATGGAGAATGGCCTGAGAAACGCATAAAAACCGTCGCCATCGTCGGAGCCCGCAAGAACACCAAATACGGGGAAGAAATCGCTTACAAGCTCGCCCATGCCCTAGGGGAGCGGGGAATTATTGTAATTTCTGGGCTTGCCTATGGCATCGATTCTATTGCGGCTAAAGGCTGCCTCGATGGAGGAGGCAAGACCATTGCTATCTTAGGTACTGAAATCGAACGCATCTATCCCACCGAGCATATTGCTCTTGCCGAAAAAATAGTCAATGCAGGAGGCGCCGTAGCTAGTGAATATCGTCTAGGCGACGATCTAGGCAATCATCGCGCCAGCTTCCTTTTTCGAAACCGCATCATATCCGCCCTTGCTGACATTGTCGTAGTAGTAGAAGCTAGAGAAAAATCCGGATCCCTCAATACTGCATCTCATGCGATCGCTCAAGGAAAGGACCTCTTTGCAGTTCCTGGCGACATCAATAGACAGACAAGCCAGGGATGCAATCGCCTTATTATGAGTGGAGCCAACCCTCTCCTTAGCGTAGATGATTTTATAAAGTATCTATTTCCTAGCAACAAGACGCGTTCCAAGAAAGCCAAAGAAGATCAAATCTCGCTATTTGCTAGTAATAACGAAGAGCGTGCCATCATGAAACTTCTCGCCGAAGACATACGCGACGGAGATATTATAATGGAAAAGTTAGGTATGGACGCCATGGTTTTCAACCAGACGATCACTATGCTAGAAATCAAAGGCGCTGTCCGCTCTCTAGGTGCCAATTATTGGACTTTAGCTTGACAAGTATGCTAATATAGTAGGTATGTCAAAGAACTTAGTAATTGTTGAGTCTCCGGCCAAAGCCAAAACTATCGAGAAATATCTCGGTCGTGATTTTCGTGTATTATCAAGCGTTGGCCATATTCGCAAAGATACTAAAGTCGATGTAAAGAACGATTTTGCTGTTACCTACGAAATAGATCCAGGACATGCCAAAGTCGTCTCCGAACTCAAAAAAGCCGTTAAAGCCGCCGACACTATCTGGCTAGCGACCGATGAAGACCGCGAAGGCGAATCTATCTCTTGGCATCTTCTCGAAGTCCTTAAACTGCCGAGAAACACCCATCGCATCACCTTTCATGAAATAACTAGGCCAGCCCTAGAAGCCGCCATCAAATCTCCTAGGACTGTCGATATGGCCATGGTATCCTCTCAGCAAGCACGTCAAACTCTCGACATGCTAGTCGGCTTCGATCTTTCTGGCGTCGTTCGTAAAAAAGTACCGGGTGCAATCTCTGCCGGGCGTGTGCAATCGCCAGCACTTAGATTAGTCGTCGAAAAAGAACGCGAAATCGAGCACGCTAAAGAAAAATACTCTTTCAAAGTAACTGGCAGCTTTATTAGTAAAAACAAACAGCCCTTTACTGGAACTCTCGAAAAAGACGCACCAACCACCGAAGAAAATGCCGAAAAGCTGCTGGAATCACTCGCTGGAGCGAGCTATACTGTCTCTAGTATAAACAAAACTGAGGGGACCAAGCCCAATCCAGTCCCTTTTGCTACTGCTGCCCTCCAAATAGAAGCAAACAGTAGGCTCGGCTTTTCATCTAGTACCACAATGCGCGCCGCGCAAGGGCTTTATCAATCTGGACACATCACTTACCACCGTACCGATTCTCTCAATCTCTCCAAGCAAGCTATCGGTTCTATAGCACACTACATTGAGACCAATTACGGCAAAGAGTATCTCCACATTCGTCACTTTAAAACAAAATCTGCCGGTGCTCAGGAGGCTCACGAAGCCATCCGCCCGACACATATCGAAATAGAATCTATTGGGTCCAATGAATATGAACGCAAGCTCTACAAGCTCATACGCGCCCGTACTCTTGCGACTCAGATGGCAAATGCCAAAGTCGCAAAGACCACCATCTCACTTAAACCAGATCGCGCTCCTACCAAAATTTTCGTTGCAAATGGCGAAGTTGTTATCTTCGACGGTTTTCTCAAAGTCTACGGCAAATCTAAAGATCTCGAGTTGCCAGATCTAAGGAAGGGAGATTCAGTCACTGCTGTTAAGGTTTCCGCTCGTCAAACCTTCACGAAACCACCAGCCAGATATACCGAAGGATCACTCGTTAAAAAACTCGAGGAGCTCGGCATCGGTCGTCCGTCTACCTATGCATCTATAATGACAGCAATCCAGACTCGCGGGTATGTTAAAAAAGGCGACTCTGACGGCAAAGACCGTAAGGTAATCGAGCTAGTTTTAGAAAACTCCAATATTAGCAAAACCACCGTCTCTGAAAAGACCGGAGCTACTAAAGGCAAACTTGTCCCTACCCCAATCGGTGAACTCGTCTCTGATTTTCTAACTGACAACTTCGACCAGATAGTCGATTATGGTTTTACCGCTGACGTCGAACAAAAACTAGACCTTATCGCAGAGGAAAAACTCGAACGCGTCAAGATGCTTCGCGATTTTTACACTCCATTCTCCAAACTAATAGACAACTCATCTTTCCTCGAACGCTACAATTCTGCCACAGAGTTGGGCGTCGATCCAAAAACCGGCAAAAAAGTCTACGCCAAAATTGGCAAGAACGGTGGCTTTATTCAACTAGGCGAAAACGAAAAAGAAACAGGCGAAAAACCACGTTTCGCGCCATTACCAAAAGGCAAGACTATCAAAACTGTGACTTTAGAAGAGGCTATTAAACAACTAGCTTTGCCTACTCTACCAAGAACACTCGGCAAAGCTAAAGACGGCACCGAAATTATATCTGCCTCTGGACCATTTGGCCCATACCTCAAAGCAGGCAAATATAACATCACAATCAAAGGCAAAGACCCGTACAAAATCACTCTCGACGAAGCACTTGCATTCTATGAAGAAAAATTGAAAAGTATTATAAAAGATTTTGAAAACGGCATCATGATTTTAAATGGCGCCTACGGGCCATATATCAAGGGATGTGGCAGACGAAATAATCTTAAAATCCCGAAAGATTTAGATGCCAAAAAAATCACCAAGAGACAAGCAGAGGAAATGCTTCTCAAAAAGTATGGAACCAAGGCTCTACCAGGGAAAGAAGCCATCAAAAAAGTCACCAAGAAATCCATAAAATCTACTCGCAAAACCACAAGCAGAAAAGCATAATAAGCATAAAAAGTAAACTTTTTTACAATTTTCTTGCACATTTTGTAAAATTTGTGCTACAATATTCAAAAGATTACAACGCACCTTAAATAACAGCATAAAAGTATTTGACGTAATAGCCATTTTATGCTATATTATATTTTAAGTTTCAATATTATTAACAGGGTGGAAATAAGGAAATAACCAATGGAACAAAACGCCGACCTGGTCGCAAAGGCGATCAAGGGCAGTCTCAGCATTATTGACCAAGATCGCGAGCGCAAAATCGTCGAGAAACGTTTTGGACTCGACGGTCAAAAGGAGACGCTCGAACAGATTGGGGAAACACTCTCCGTCACCAGGGAACGCGTTCGTCAGTTGGAAAAAGTCATTCTTGTACGTCTCCGCATCGCTGCCAGTCAGGGCAAAATACCAGAGCTAGCTGGTGCAGAGAAAATCATCATCAGAAATCTTGCCGAAGTTGGACGCGTTGCCAGAGTAACTAAACTAGCCACTAAAATTTTTGGCACTACCGCTACTAACGCCAATCGAGCCGCCCTTTGTTTTCTTGCCGATATTTCTGCGAATCTAACGGTAGTCAATGAAAACGATCATTACTTCAACGCCATAGCTATAGCTGATGCTGGTGACGAAAAAACTATCCGCACCAAAGTTGACGCCATCGTCAAAATCATTAAAGATAATAAATCCCCTCTTACTCTTGACGACCTCGACAGCAAACTCTCTTACGAACACCCTTCTCAAATTGCCGCCGTCGCTTCGGTATCCAAACAATTAGCTACTCTTAATGGGCTCTGGGGTCTGACTAAATGGCCTTCTGTCAATCCAAAAAACATCCGCGACAAAATCTATGTTATCTTAGAAACGAACAAAGAACCTATGCATTTTAACGACATTGCTGCTGCCATAGCTAGCAGTAATTTCAAACGTAAAAATGTCACTACCCAGGCTATTCATAACGAGCTAATTAAAGATCAACGTTTTGTTCTTATCGGTCGCGGTATTTACGCGCTAGATAGCTGGGGCTACAAGAAGGGAACCGTATCAGAAATCATCGCCGAAGCTCTAAAGAAAGCAGGCCGTCCGCTCTCCCGAGAGGAAATCGTTGCCGAAGTGATGAAGTCTCGCAAAGTCAAAGAAACGACCATTCTTCTCAATCTTCAAAACAAGAAATTGTTCGACAAAGTCGACAAAAACGCTTTCGTTGTCCACGAAGACAAAGCATAATCTTTGGCCTTTTCGACGAAAATATGGTAAAATAGTTATAAATGTTGTCGTCGATTATTCACATTATTTTGTCCCCTATCGTTTGGATTCCACTCGTTGGCTTGTTCGCCTACCTTACTTATCGCAATTATAAACAATCTAATCGTCTCAAAGTCCTCAATATCGACTCTGTCCTTTTAATGCTCGAAATACCACGCACTAACGACAAAAAGGAGCTTGCGGCCGAACAACTATTCGCCTCTCTACATGGCATTCTCCGTGACAAAAATGAACTCAAAACTTCAGGCGGAGTTCAAGAACACCTCAGTTTCGAGATTGTATCAGCTAAAGGCCAAATTCGTTTTTACGTTTGGGTCCCCCGTATTTTACAAAGCTTTGTCGAAGGACAAATCTATTCTCAATATCCTACTGTTCAAATCTACAAAATGGACGAAGACTATGTCGATAATCGTCACAAACACACCGTCGTCTATTCCAGTGAGCTTACCCTCACCGAAAACAGCGCCTTACCTATCAAAACTTTCGACTCGTTCGAGGTCGATCCACTTGCCGGTATCACTGGTACTCTAGCTAAACTCGACGTCGACCGCGGAGAAGAGCTCTGGATTCAAATTCTCACTCGCCCAATCGCCGACGATTGGCATAAAAGCACCACCGACAAATGGATTACTACGGTCAAAAATGGTGGACACGTAGGCTTTTTTGGAACAAATTTTGATCTACGTTGGATAGCTCAAGTCTTCGGTGCATTATGGAAGCCACCCGAAGGCGGCATCGGTGGCGACGTCAAAACCATAGAAATATCCGAACGCGATAAAACCCGCATTTCAAAAGCCGAAGAAAAAGCAACTAAGCTCGGATATCAAGTAAAGATTCGCCTAGCCTACCTAGGTTCAGACGACATTAACGCCAAGTTAAATATGCAAGCCCTCGTCGGTACCTTCAAGCAATTTAATTCCACTAACCTCAACGGTTTTAAGGTTTTAGGCTCCACATTTGAGCCAGAAGCACTTGACGCTTACAAGCTCCGCCAATTTACCGACGATGGCTTCATTCTTAACATTAGCGAACTTGCCTCTGTATATCACCTTCCGCACACATCAGTCGAAACGCCGAATATCGTCTGGGCGGCCTCCAAGACCGCAGAACCACCCGCTAAACTGCCAGTCCTTACCGGCAACCTGGCTGAAGACGAAAATATTTCTGCCTTCGGTCTCACTAATTTCCGCGGTATCAATCATCAATTTGGATTACTCCGTCGCGACCGTTCACGCCACGTCTATATCATAGGACAAACCGGAGCAGGTAAATCAGGACTACTTGAGTTGTTTGCTCTCTCGGATATTTTCTACAATCAGGGCTATTGTATCATTGATCCGCACGGCGACTTCGCTGTCAACAACCTTCGTTTTATTCCAGAGTCTCGCATTAAAGACGTTGTCTACTTCAATCCAGCCGATACGGCCCATCCGGTTGCCTTTAACCCACTAGAACTATCCGACCCAGCCCGCAAACCAAACGTTTCCTCTGAAGTCATTGGCGTACTAAAACGCATGTTTGGTGAGTCTTGGGGCCCCCGCCTTGAACATATTCTTCGCTATACCCTCCTTGCTCTTCTCGATCGACCAGAAACTACCCTTCTCGATATCTCTCGTATGCTAACCGACAAAGATTTCCGCAAAGAAACTCTTGATTATTGTAAAGATGTTACTGTTCTTCAATTCTGGAAACAGGAATTTGGGACTTGGGGCGATAAGCAAGTTACCGAATCTATCGCTCCAGTTCTTAACAAGGTAGGCGCCTTCACCGCCAATCCTATCATTCGCAACATCATTGGCCAACCTAAATCATCGTTTGATGTACGCAAAATAATGGATGAGGGTAAAATCCTTGTCGTCAACTTATCCAAAGGCCTTATTGGCGAAGATAATGCTGGTATTCTGGGCGCCTTCCTTGTTACGAAAGTTCAACTTGCCGCAATGTCCCGCTCTGATATTCCAGACGTGAAAGATCGCCGTCCGTTCTATTTATATGTCGACGAGTTCCAAAACTTTGCAACAGATTCGTTCGCCGTTATTCTCTCCGAAGCCCGCAAGTATGGCCTAAATCTCACCGTAGCAAATCAGTACATAGCCCAAATGACCGATTCTGTCCGAGATGCGGTCTTCGGCAACGTCGGTACCACAATTAGCTTCCGCGTCTCCGCCGATGACGCCCCACTCCTAGTTAAACAATTTGAGCCTACCTTTGACGCCTCAGATCTTATTCAAATGAACAACCGTCACTTTATTATCTCTATGATTATTAATGGCGAAAAAGTGCCAGCCTTCTCCGCCACTACCCTATCTATCCCAGAGCCCCCTACCAATAACCTAGACGCTATTATTGAGTCATCTCGCGAGCAATACTCTCGCCCGCGCGCCGATGTCGAAGAAGAAATCCGCGAGACCATCGAAGCTTCCGAAAAATACAAAAAAGAACTATCCGATTCTGGACGTAACACCGGAGAGCATCGAACGCTAGACGACTATTCGCATGCACAGTTCATGTTCCAAAAACCAGCTAAAAAAGAGCAATTTGAACGCCCTGCATCTAGCGACTCTGAAAAACCCGTAAAACAAAACTACGAATACGACTCCGCCAAAATCCACGAATCGAAATCATTCAACCCAGCTCAAGCTAAGGAGAAATCTGCACAGACCATTCACAAAACGTCATATGAAAACAATCTTACCAATATTGGCGAACAAAAAGAAAGCAGTCAAAATAATTCTAGACCCGAACAAAAACCGAACAGAAAGAAAAGAAACAAAAAGCATGCCAAAAGCAGCCCCAATAAGCAAACACCCCAGCAAGCTTTTCGGGACCTGAAAGTATCGCCAAATACAGCTGAAGAAAAAACGGATCGCCCGGGGCTGAAAGACCTAAGCCGCCTTGTCGAAGAACAACAAAAGGGAATTAAAGAAGAATAATTTATAGAATCTATCTTCTGTGATATGATTATTAGAAATGGGGGGAGCACTTTCAAAGGGGAGGTGTTTACGTGAAAATGAAACTCATTCTCGAACGATTTCCTATGGACTCTCTCGAGCATATGAAACATGAACTTGCACGCCACGCAGAATGCGTCATCACTATTAATAAAAAAAGGACAGGTATTATAGTGTCTTGCGATGCAGATGTCGTAAAGTGTATGGAAGTTATAGCAATAGCAAATCTGTTTACCCCCAAATAGTTAACACTCCCTTATGTCTAGAGCGCGAACCTTGCGCTCTATTTCTATACCATGCAAACCTAAAACGAAAAGGGAAACATTAATTCCCTCACCCCTGTTAAAGCAATTCTCTACCCCTGTTAATTCTATATAGACTATCGGCTCACTCATCTGTTCCACCTCTATCATCTATCTGTTATAAGATTAAAGCCTGTCGACCCTACCTCTGTTGCACCCCTGTAAATTATTTTTTTTAAAAAAATCAGAAAAGTTTAAAAATCAGCCAGTAATCACAACCAAGAATTAAAAAACATGCTCGAGCAGAGAACTAAACATAAAAAAACAACCACGCAGAGAAATCCGTCACAAACAAAAATCCGAAGCTCCATCCACATTTCTCAACATGTCGAATGTCGCACAATAACTATTTTAAGACATTAAATATAGCCGATATAGACGATAACTTAATCGTCTACGGGGGGAAGTGTACATATTCCAACTAATTGTTTTGCTAATTTGCGCACTATTGTTCGCATGCCAATGTGCATATTTTATCTAATTTTCTAACAACAATTCCGCGAGATCATTCTTGCCGTAAATTACAATAAAATGAATTATTACAAAGATATAATTATAAATTTATATATCACAATAACGTTATAGTCATTTCTCCATGCATCTTAAATACTCGCTCGAATCACAGCCTCCCACGAAGCTACATTTGCATTTTTCGTAAATTTATGGTCTATTCTCGAATTGCCCTCCAAAAAATGGGCTTTTCGTTTTTCCCCATTTCCCTGCCCTTTTTTAGTATTTTTCCCCACAAAACCATTCTTATAGATTACACAACTACTCAAAATCCATTTATGTACCGAACAAAAACCGAACAAAGTAGGGAAACAAATGGAATTAAAGACCGGGCCATCTGGCCCGGCTATCATCACATCGGCTAGCATCACAACTCATCAACAGGCAAACCGCAATACGATTGCTATTATTATTACCATAACAAACACAATAAACGACGCCGTTCGAATAGCGCGATTAATCTCGCCTAATTCTATACCAGACGCAGTCGCTTTCAATTCTCTTCTCTCTACATCGTCGTCTGAAGTTATACTGTCTCTTTTTCGTCCCAAGAAAGATGTAGCATTGTATCCCTCACGGGAACGCGCTTCGTTAAGCTCAACTTTAGATCTTGCTTTCAGCTCTTTCCTTAGCCCCAGTGTCACTAACATTAACAACACCCAAGTACTGACTCCACAACTTAGACCCGCAACTACAATCTTGAGAGTCACCGACATTCTATTCTCACCTCCTCTTAACTAGCCAATGTTAAAGAACAAAACACCGATATAAGTATAATATATCTAAGGCACTATTTCCAATAGGCTTTTCTCTCTATTCGAACATCAATATATCCACAGCCTTCGATCCCCTGTCCTACCAGATAATTCAGCATCCTTACCGCATCTTCCGCCGAGACTGCAGGATTTCGGTCTAAAGACACCTTAATTACTCCGGAAAAATCATCAACCTCTACATCTATCTCTCTAATCTTTCCTGCTGGAATGTGCGCCTTTTTTATTTTGTGGCCCAGAACAACAAATTCTTCTTCGAGATTAGCGATATATTCCTTTACTCGCGAACTTAATTCCGCCTTTTTTCCGGTCGTCTCATCAATTACTTCTATATTTGGTTCCCTCTCAACGATTATCGTCTCCTCTCGTGTCGAAACCCATTTTACCCACTCTTGAAACACTCTAAATGCTAAATAAAGTAAGGCTCCAGCCAATAAAATTACGACAAGTATTGCTACTATCTTTCTTTTTCGAAGTACTCTTCGAACTCTCTCTCGTTCCGAATCCGTCTCCAGACGTTCCCTTTTTGCCGCAATCGTTTTACCTGCCTGCATGCTCCGTCTCCACCTTCACAGATGCGCTCTTCAAGTCTTTCATTGCAACCTCAACTACAATTTCAGCTAATTTTTTCGCAGAGTCTAATTTAGCTTCCTCATGCAAAATAGCAGCCAATTTTGTTCTTTCGGCTGGCCTCCTTGCAAGCTCTCTTATTAACTCTAGCAGTTTTTTCGGATGAGCTACCATTTCCGCATCGTCAATACACTTGGCCGCACCAATCTCTGCAAGTCTCTCTGCATTCTTAGTCTGATGGGCACCGGGCAACTCTGAGAATGGTACCAAGATGACAGCCTTACCCAATCCCGCCAACTCTGCAATAGTCGTCGCTCCTGCCCTCGAGACCACTACGTCCGCTGCACCAAGAAGCTCCGCCATATTTGCATTAAACTCCCACATTCTGAACCCGCTCTTGAGCTTCCCGTCTTCCCAATCTTCATACTTCTTCAATTCCGTCATTTCCTCATAGTGCTTTCTACCAGCGACCAGTCCTACCTCGGCAAATTTTAGCACTTCGGGCAATATTTCCTTCATTACTTCATTGATATGGCGCGCCCCTTGGCTTCCTCCAGTTATTATAACCAAAGGCTTATCCGAACAAAAACCGAACGATTTCTTCAAATTCCCTTCTCGCGACATACTTACTTTCCTAAATTCTTCCGCAATCGGCGTACCAGTCCACACCCATTTTTCGCGTCCAGGTATCATTTCCTTCTTCATCTCTTTTGATCCATCCTCTTTCTCGACTTCCACATCATGCGTTGTTTCAAATCTCGCCCCCATCGCTACTTTCTCCGCTCTCTTCATTAAAATACGGTTTGCCAATCCCGGCGCAACATCGCTTTCATGAATCACGTATGGTATTCTGAACCACCATGCCACAATACCTACTGGCAAGCCGACAAATCCACCTTTCAAAAACACCACATCGGGACGATTTTTCTTAAGCACAAGCCTAAAAAAACTCTGTATCACACCGGCTATAAACCCAAAAAAACCCAAAATATTTTTACAAACTAAATCAACCAGCGTCACTCTCCAAGCCGCAAAATAATCTTTCAGTTTCCAACCAGCATATCTCCGAAATTTTCCAGAGCAGATTTTCCTCACCTTCATATTCAAATCACCGCCAGCTTTTCCGAGTACAGTCAGCTTCAAAACATTCTTATAATACTTTCTATCCGTCCAAAACTCTACGCGCGTTCGTGGGCGTTCAGACAATATTTCTCGCACTACCGCAATCGCCGGCGTAATATGACCACCGCTACCTCCTCCTACTACGAGAATCTTCATTCAACCTCCTCTTTTTCAAATGCGAATTGCTGAATTTCGCTTGTTTCATTTCTTTTTCTCTCTTAGTATAACACGAAAGCTGAAAAGTAATCCCTAGCGCAACAGTTACAAACATCATGCTTGTTCCGCCATAACTAAGCAACGGCAACGTTATCCCAGTCAAGGGGATTAATCCAGTCATTGCCATTACGTTCACCGACATTTGAACCATTATCCAAGAAAAAACTCCGACAGCCATCAGTCTCTGCTCCATCCCGTCTGCCAATTCTGCTACACGCATAACTCTGGTCAATAGTATTACGAATATCATTACTACCAATCCCAATCCTAAGAATCCGAACGTTTCGCCCATCACAGCAAAAACCGAATCATTAATACTTTCCGGTAAATAGCCAGTTGCCTGCACGCTATTCCCTACTCCAACTCCAGTTAGTCCACCCGTACCAATTGCAATCATCGCATTTTCGATATGATAGGTATCAGCACCATCGCCATTGAAAAATGTTTTTACGCGCTCTACGCGATGTGGACTCGTCACAATTACACCTACTCCAGCAATCAATATCGCACCAAGTACCAAAGCAAATCTCTTCAGCTCTACGCCGCTTGCAAAAATCGTGCCAAGTATAATCGCAATCAACACCACTCCAGTTCCTAAATCCTTTTGCACCACAATCACAAAAAACAGCGATACTATAGAAGCAACACCAGCCGGCAACCAAAAATCGCTTTTGTTAATTGAACCTTCGGCCTTTCTACTTGCAGCCAACTGAGCGAGATACATAAGAAGTCCTAGTTTTAAGAACTCCGCCGGCTGCAAGCTTCCAAAGCTTCCTATATTTATCCATCTACATGCGCCTAATTCACATTTAGCTAATCCAGAGCCAACCTTAGCCAAGACCCATAGCCCCGCCGACAATACGATTCCAAGTATTAAAACCCATTTCCCCCATTTTCTCATTTTCTCATACGGTATTTTATAGGCTATAACAAAAGCCACAATAGACAAAATAACATTAATAAGTTGTCTAATGAAAAAATGATTCTCGGAAATATCGCCACCATATGTCGCATTCAAAAAATTCGCTCTCATCGGACCAATTGCGTAAATAATAATCAATCCAGCAAAAAGTAAGAGTAATGTCATAGCGACAATTATTCGGTCTCCTCGATGTCTTCGCATCCTAGTCTCCACCCAAAATACGCATTATGCTATCCCCGACGCACTTGCGATAAACAAACCCAGCACGGCTGCAATACCGGCAATTACCCAAAATCTCATTACTATCTTTGCTTCACCCCACCCCTTAGCCTCATAATGATGATGTATTGGCGCAGAAATGAAAATCTTTCGATGGAAAAACTTTTTAGAAGTCATTTGTATTAACGACGAACCCGCCTCCACTACCAACATCACACCTATAATCGGCAAAAGTAAGAAAGCGTTGGTCATCATTGCGACCACCCCAAGGCCAGCGCCTAGAGCAAAGGATCCTGTATCTCCCATCATAAAACGTGCCGGTGGTACATTGAACCACACATACGATAGTAGCCAACCAACCACTGTAAAACAAAACCCAAAGAGCATCCACTGCCCCTGGAACAAAGCAATCACGCCATATGCGCCATACGCCATCATCATTAGCCCTCCCGCAAGTCCGTCCAATCCATCAGATATATTTACTGCATTTCCAGTCGCAACCACGGCAAAAGCAAACAGGATTATCATACCTGCCACACCAAGCTCTATGCTACCAACAAACGGCACCATCACAGCAGTCCATCCAAGTTTTACAGCAAAGAACCAACCGAGTGTCAACCCGACTAGTGAAATCAGAACCATCTTAGTTGGTGCACGCAAACCAGCTGCTCCTTCTCCGCTTCCAAACACATTTATTAAATCGTCAATGAACCCCACGCCAGCTCCTCCCAAGAACCCGGCAATTGGCAACCATGTCTGGCCTCTGTCTAAATTACATATTAGTGTTACGGCAGTCACTACTACCACACCAATAATTCCAGCCATGGTTGGGAATTTACGCTTGAATTTATGCGCATGCAATTTCGTCATAATTGGAAGTGCATTCCCGTCGGCAGTCACTTTCTTTTGCTTTTTCCAGAACTTATATTTATACGCAAAATATGTATATACTGGCGTTAAAAACATTGCCAAAAGGAAAGCCCCAAGCGTTAGTATCAGCCCAAAGAACATTTCATTATTAATTTCTGTTTTCCACATATCCTATATTTTACTCCATAGCCCGTTCTAAGTCTACGCTCCGGGCTTAATTTTAAGATAGTCAATCAAATAGTTCGATATATCATTAAACACAGGCATGGCATATTGTTCCGCACCAGTTGTTTCTCCATCTTTCCATATCCTCACCATGACTAAATACTGCGGCATTTCTCCCGCTCTTCCGCCGAATCCGACATAGGTTGCAACCCATTCATCCATCGAATATGCCCCATCCCGAATCACTTGAGCTGTCCCCGTCTTTCCACCGATATAATATCCATCTCTGTCTATGCCATACAATCGTTGTGACGCTCGTGTTCCCCACAACATTTCTCGCATCTGCGCGCTCGTTTCTTCCTTGACCGCTCGTCGCACTGGACCTGCTGCTTCTTTCTCTATCAACACACCTTCATCCATATACCCCTTTACAATAGTCGGCGTGTAATACTCGCCACCATTTATAAGTGACGCATAGCCACTAGCTACCTGTATCATCGTCACCATTAAGTTTTGTCCAAACGTCATATTTGCGTACATCGAATCACGTCCGTCACCTTCCACCGGATCATTAATCAAACCTCTCGCTTCAAATAATTCTATTCCTGTCTCCTGGCCTAATCCAAAATGGTTTACAAAGTAATCGTATAATGTTTTTCTTCCCTTTTCATTAATCTGCGTCGGGTCGCCGCCAATCGCTCTTAATGCGAACATACTACCAGTATTAAGACTCCAATTAAATGCATCTTGAATCGTTCTAGTGCCAAGCAAATCCGACCTGCCATAAGTCGAGTTTCTGATCTGCCATCCGTCGACTATTTCATACCCATTATTATAGAAAGTGGTTTGCGCATTTAGTACACCCAAATCTATACCGGTCGCAAACGTGAATCCTTTGCATACACTCGCAGGCTCATACGGATCACTCGTCACTCGGTTTACATACACTTCCGCTCCGTCAACCTTCCCGTAATCGGCTGGATTGTATCCAGGCAGATTAACCATTGCGAGCACCTTTCCATTTCTCGGATCCATGACAAGCGCACTTGCCTGGTCCTTACCAAATTCCTCCATTTTTCGTGCCAGAATCTTCTCTACATTAGACTGGATATTTCGATCAACATTTAGCACCACGTTTTTACCATCCTCGGCGGGTATTTTTACATTGTCGTTACCAATCGAAAGGGCCACATGGTTCACATCGGCCACAGTTTTTAACATTCCGTCTTTTCCGGATAATTCTTTATCCAATGAGCCTTCTACGCCATACTGTCCTTCTCCATCTTCATTTACGAACCCAAGCAATCTTGCGCCGAGTGATCCCTCCGGGTACACTCTCTTTGTCATTCCCTTTAGCCATACGCCCGTCGGATCCGCTTCTTCAATTTTTTTTGCTTGTTCCCTGCTCACATTCTTTGCTACTATCATATAGCGTCGTGATCTGTCCTCAGTCACATCGCTCATCTCGACTATCAGATTATCTTTTAGATCATCGGTAAATATTACTCTCTTCAATTCTTCTTCATCCACAGTCATTGGGTCCACTACAATAGTATAAACCTGCTCGTTCATCACTATCGCCACCGGTTCACTCCCATCCATCATATATATTTCACCACGCTTTGCTTTTATCGTGTTTTGCATTGTATGTTGCGCCTCAGCTTTTGCCACCCAATCGTTCTTCTGAATGATTTGTATCACAAATAAACGTATTAAAATCACGCCCACCGCCGCATAAAGCATTATCTTCAAAAACTTCAGACGTTTATCATTCATCTTATGCTTATTATACCACAATTTCCCCTATGGAGTAGAGAGAGGCATCTATCGAATCAACTCTAAAAATTGCTTTTCATCAATCGTCGGAATACCAAACTTTCGCGCCTTTTCCAATTTACTCGCACCAGGTTTTTCGCCCACAATAAGCGCGGTGGTAGTCTTCGTTACCGAACCTGTTACTGTTGCGCCAAGATCTCTTAGCCTATTCTCTGCCTCTTCGCGCCCAAAACTATCCAATGTTCCAGAAATAATATAGCTCTTCCCTGCCAATTTTGCTTTAGATAAATCTTCAAAAACAGGCTCTACGCCTAACATTCTCAACTCATGAAGCATCTTTAAATTATCTTCATCAGCAAAATAAGCCAAAATCGATTCTGCCACTACTTCACCAATATCTGGAATAGCCGTCAAATCTTCTTTTTCAGCCTCGGCCAATCTTTCTATCGATCTAAAGTTATTTGCTAATACCACAGCTGTCTGCGAGCCAACATGGCGTATCCCGAGTGCTGTAATAAATTTAGCAAGTGCGGGGTGTTTTGACTTCTCTAAATTATTTACTAGTTTCTGTGCTGATACTTCTGCGAAACGCTCCAATTGCATTATTTTTTCTGGCGTCAATCTGTACAAATCAGGTAGGTTTTTTACAAGAGCAGCATCGACAATCAATGCCACGTTTTTCTCACCCAAACCCTCAATATCCAACGCAGACTTCCCCGCATAATATTCTATCGCTCTTTTTAGAATAAAATCTGTCGTCTCCCCTTTTACTCTATATACCACCTCCCCAGTTGGTCTTTCAAACTCTAATTCCGGATACTGTTCGCTTAGTGCTTTTTCGTAATCAAACGGCACTGCTTCATCCGGCCTCAATCCAACCAGCACTTCCTTAACCTGCGGGATAATATCACCTGCTTTATAAACAATTACTGTATCGCCGATTCTTACGTCCAGCCTTGCAATCTCATCTGCGTTATGCAACGATGCATGTCGGACTATTGAGCCAGCCACTTCCACTGGATCCAAAATCGCCACCGGTGTTGCAGCGCCAGTTCGACCTATCGATATCACAATATCTCGCACTTTAGTTGTCGATTCCTCTGCTGGGAATTTAAAAGCAACTGCCCCTCGCGGCGTCTTCCCAATAATTCCAAGCTCGTCGTAAATCGATCTATCATTAATTTTTATTACCATGCCATCCGTATTAAACTTCAAGCTTTTACGGTATTCATCTAGATCACGAATGTATTCGAACATCCGATCAAGTTCTTCCCTCTTAAATATCCTATCTTCATTAGATGTACGAAAACCCATCTCGCGCAGTTTTTTATACGCTTGTGCATGCGTCGGCAAATTTGGTTTCACCAAATCATACGCCATAAATTTCAAATTTCGGCTTTCTGCTATTTTTGGATCCAGCTGTCTAATGGTCCCTGCTGCTAAATTCCGTGGGTTTGCAAATTCTTTCTCGCCCATTTTTCTCTGTTTTTCTTGAATTTCTTCAAAATCTTTCTTAAACAGAATAATCTCGCCACGCACTTCGACATCGCCCGGCTCTCGAATCCTGAGCGGTACATTTTGAATTGTTCGCACATTCATCGTAACGTCCTCGCCCACCATACCATCCCCTCGTGTCACAGCCTGTACAAACAATCCGTCTTTATATTTTAGCGCACATGCTAATCCATCCATCTTAATATCCGTAAAGAATTCCTGTATCTTCCCGCCGGGTATCAACTTCTCGTTACGCGTAATCCAATCCCTTATTTCTTCTTCGGAAAAAACATCCGCCAAACTAATCATTCGTTTTTCATGCCGCACCTTTACAAACTTGTCTAATGGTTTTCCCGCCACTCTCTGCGTCGGCGAATCCGGCGTGATCAAATCCGGATACATTTCTTCTAGCTGTGCAAGTTCGTGTTTCAACGAATCACCAGCAGCCTCGCTCATTATGCTCTCATCCAGCACGTGATAATGATATCTGTAGTCATTAATTACTTCACGAAGTTTAACGACTCTTTTTTCTGCTTCTTCCCTACTTATCGTCTTCATATGCTAGCAACCTCCTATAATACAAATATAAATACGCAGAAATATAGATAAACGTAAAACAAGTCATCACGAGCAACAATATTGGCACAAATGGCACGCCATTAAGCCAATCTATCAGTCCTTTAAGCCATAAATCAATCGTCATCAGTGGGAGCATTACTACCACCCAGACTATAGCAAGCACAAAAATTAAAAATACCAGTCGTATTATAAATCTTATCCTCCTTCCAGCCATTAAGTCAGATGCCGTTTTGAGTGCCGTCATCGGATATAAACCCGGTGCTGTTACTGCCACCAACGCTATAAGCGTACTCGATAACAAATACGCAGAAAGAGTCACCATAGCACCAGCGAACACAAAGAATATTAGTGCATAGAAAGGCGTGGATAAGAAATCAGTCTGAACTGCCGTCGAATACAAAAACACTGTTAGAAAAATCGGGATTGCCTGCAGTGTAGCCACGAAGAGCACAATAAAAGTCGAAACTAATGGACTGAACGCATTATACAAGCCATCTCGTAGTTTGACCTTCTTCCCAGCCAATCTAAACCTTAATAAGTATATTGTCACCAACCAAATCAAAAGGAATATTATTACCGCGAAGATTGTCTGCGCCTCGCCCATGCCGCCGGTGAGTCCACCGGTCGTTACGGTAGATACCAAAAGTAATCCAGCTTTAGCAAAGTTACCAATTTCTCCGCCAGCAATACTTGCATTAGTATCTTCAAGCACCTCCTGAAATTTCACATAAGTATCTTCGCTCATCAGCCCTACTAGTACAACATTAAAAACGACTGCAAAAACTATTAACGGTAAAAATAATTTCCAGTTCTTAAAAATTGCCACGAATGTATCACCGGCATGGTGCAGTAACCCTGGCACAGATAACTTTCGCGCGTAGTCCTCACGGTAACTGCGCTTAAAGCTCTGATGCAGCCTCACCCGTGCGCGTTTCTGCTTCCACATTCTCTCACGAGCTTTTTTATAGCTATCAAGAAATGCGGCCTTAAATGGCCCACACTCTTTTTTCATTAATTTTTTTTCAATCGATTTTTTTTTCTTAGAACTTGAATTTGGCATTTTCTAGCCTTTCTATTCGCTTTTCAATCGGAGGATGCGTAGAAAATAGCCCATTAACGCCCTTCTTTTTCAGGGGATTAGCAATAAACATTGCTTCTGTCGCCGGATTCTGCTGTTGCATTGGCTGAGAATGAGTCTCCAGTTTTTTTAGCGCGTTTATCATTCCTTCTGGATATCTCGTCAGCATTACGGCCGATGAATCCGCAAGATATTCCCTCTGTCTAGAAACCGCCATTTGTGCCAGCCCCGCCGCAATCGGCGCTATTACCATCGTTACGAGCAAAATTATCATTCCTACAGGACTTCCATCTTCGCTATTTCGTCGATTACTTCGCCATGCAATTCGCCAACCAATGTCCGCAATAAACCCAATCATACACACCAAACCGAACACAATAGTCGAAACCCGAATATCGTAATTCTTTACGTGCGACACCTCATGCGCCATTACCGCAGTCAATTCTTTATCGTCCATTACGTCTAATAATCCAGTCGTCGCGCAGACCAATGCGTGATTAGGATCGCGTCCAGACGCAAAAGCATTCGGAGCACAATCATTAATGATATACACTTCCGGCATCGGCAATCCCGCAGTCAATGTTAAATTTTCTACGATGTTATACAGTCTAGGATTATCCTTTTTTTCAATTTTCTTTGCTCCCGTCATCGCTACGGTCAATTTACTTGCTGCAAAATATTGGAACAACGCATAAACCGCCGCTGCTCCCATTACCCATGCTACAATCCACCAATCTTGGTAAGCGTAGGCAAAAAGAGCGCCAATCGCGGCCACAAGCAACACGAACCCCATCATAATAAAGACCGTATTACGCTTGTTAGCCGCGATGTTCTTGTACATTTCTTACTCTAACTTAAAACTTGACGTCTGGAGCAGATTCAATCTTCGCGCGTTCAGATTCGGCTACTTCAAAGTAATCGCGAATCTTGAAATGTCCTACAAACTTGTTGATGATATTAGTTGGGAAAGTCTTAATCTTCGTGTTAAGCTCCTTAGCGCCAGCATTGTAAAAACGGCGAGAAGCTTGAATCTTATCCTCGACATCTTGCAATTGCTCTTGGAGTTTTTGGAAGTTAGTATTAGACTTTAACTCTGGATAAGCCTCAGCAATGGCAAATACTTTCGAGAGTGCATTTGTCATATCAGCTTCAGCTTTAGCTGCTGACTTAACCGTCTTTGCTCCCATCACAGCAGACCGAGCTTCAGTCACACCCTCAAAGACTTCCTTCTCATGTTTTGCATACCCCTTAACGGTCTCTACGACATTAGGGATGAGGTCGGCACGATACTTTAATTGGACAGTAATGTCCGACCAAGCCTCGTTTACGCGCTCATCGAGCTTAACCAATCCGTTATATGTCGACCACAAAGCCGCAATAAGCATTAATATAACAATTAATATAACAATTAGGACAACAGTGCCTGTGTTCATTTTTTTCTCCTTTTATAAGAATAATTATATATGAACGAGCAAAAAAGTAAAGCTTGTAAAAGCTCTCCCGGTTTGTTATAATGGACGCACAAATAACGTGCGAATGTAGCTCAGTTGTTTAGAGCGCTTCCTTGCCAAGGAAGAGGTCGAGAGTTAGAGTCTCTTCATTCGCACCATTTTGAAAGATAGAAAAAGAGCCTCCTTGCGGAGACCCTTTTATTATCTACAGAGCTGCCGGATTAATCTTTGGTTTCCAAGAGTTCTCGTAAACCCTTACGAAGAGCGTCCAGGTTTTTCCATTCGTCGCTACTTCCATCGCCCCCAAATACGTTCTTGAATAATGTTTAAGTTTTTAATATTCGCCTAAAAGTGTTATAATCTCTTACAATGCGCAACGGGGAGGATGTGCAAAAAAACGTGGGCAACAAAAAGCTCATTATCTCTGACTAGCAATCAGAGCGATCATTAATATCTTTGGAAGGGAGAGAAAAGCCTTATGTCCTTGTTAAGCCCAATCTACTACGTGTCATTAATCACAATTGCATTCGTAGCGGTCTACATCATCCGTGAGTACAAAGGCGTCAAAGCCTTGAGCGAGGGACCGCCTGAGTGGGGCATGTCAGAGCTCGCCGGACGCATACGCAAAGGCTCTCAAGTTTTTATCAAGTCAATCTTCAAAGTAATCATCCCGGTCGCCATTGGTATTGCGATCTTGCTTAGTCTGTTCGTGGAATCATTCGGCGGCCTAGCATTTCTTGCTGGTCTCGTCTGCACTTCAATCTCTGTCATCGTCGGTATGAGCGTCGGGACATATACCAATGTTCGCGCAGCCGCTACGGCTCTCGCTAATATCGATGAAGAAGAGAATGTCGCCACGACCAACACCGTCAACACTACGATAAAAGGTGGTAAAATCTGTGGTCTCATCGTCCACGCATCTTCCGTCTTCGCGCTCATCATCATCATGATGCTAACCGGTACTGAAACCATAGCGTCCGGACGCGGTATTGTCTCCACTGCTTTCGTGATACCCGTCGCAACGCGAATAACTGCCTATTCTTTAGGTTGGTCAATCGTTGCAATGTTCTGTCGCGTACCAGGAGGGATCTTTACTAAAGCTGCAGATATTGGTGCAGACCTTATCGGCAAAGTTGTTAACCACTTCAAAGAAGATGACCCAAAAAATCCCGCCGTTATTGCCGACCAGGTTGGAGACAACGTCAACGATATCGCTGCTAATGAAGCAGACTTAGGAGAAAGCTTCACGGCAACTCCAGTCACCGCCATTGTTACGGCTATTAATGCCTATGGTCTCATTGGCAACCGAAACCTGTTAACCGTCACAATTGCTTTCCCGCTCATTATGGCTGTCGCCGGGCTAATCAGTAGTCTTATCGGCTTAGTTTATGCCTCCAACGTAAAAAATAGCAAGAGCCCTAAGAGTCAGTTGAACACTTCTATGCTAATCGCTGCCGGCGGAGCCGTAGTCGCCAGTTTTATTGCTTCCCTACTTCTGTTCGGTAACGCTAGCTCTCTGCCAGCTGAATTCAAGCTCGGCTGGGGATCACCTTTCGTTAGCACGGTTTGCGGAATTGTCGCCGGAGTCGCTATTGGCTTCATTGCGCAGCACTTTACCGACTTAGAGAGCAAGTGGTGCATCTGGGCCACCGAAAAAGCTAAACAAGGCTCGGCGCTCTATGCTTCGTTCGCACAAGCAGCGGGTTGGATATCCTGCTTCCCAGAAATTTCCGTAGTTGCAGTGCTTTCTTGGGTCGCCTGGTTGCTTGGTGGCCCTTATGGGCAAGCCGTCATGGCGCTTGGTATGCTATGCTTCGTAGCACAACCTATCAGCGCCGACGCCTTTGGGCCTATCTCCGACAACGCCGGTGGTATTGCTGAAGGGTGTCATCTACCCGAAAAAGTTCGAATCATTACCGATAAGAACGATGCTACTGGTAACGAAACCGCCGCTGTCGGCAAAGGCTTCGCTATTGGCTCATGTGGAGCCGTTGTGCTCTCTCAGATATCCACATTTATGCACGCTGGTGGCGAAACCATTCTAGACCTCCTAAATGGCCATGTTATGTTGGGACTTCTACTTGGTGCTGGCCTTATGGGGACATTCTGTGGCCTACTCGCAAAATACACGCTCGATGCTGCGGACGAAATGGCAGCAGAATGCCGCAAACAACTTAACGACAAAGATGTCAAAGCAGGTAAAAAAGCCCCCGATTATAAAGCCTGTATCAGAATCGCAACTGAAAGTGGTCTCAGAAAGATGATTGCCCCTGTGGCAATCGCTGTCGGAGCAACTGTTCTTCTTGGCTTTACCTTTGGGATAAAGACCTTAGGTGGATTCATGAGCGGGTTAGTACCAGTCGGTCTGGTTGGCGCAGTTTACTTCAGCAATGCTGGTGGTTTGGCCGACAATGGCAAGAAGCGTTTTGAAGCTGCCTTAGTCAAAGGCTATGAGCCAGGAACCGAATTTTACAACGATGCGCATGATGCTGCTACAATTGGCGATACCATCGGCGACTGGATGAAAGACGTCGTAGCGGTCTGTATCGACATCTTCATGAAAATCGTCGGTATTCTCGGCATTATGCTCGCGCCTATCTTTGCTCAGTATAACCTCTTCCAATTCCTGGGACTCTAACCCAGAAAAACAAACCCTCGCTTTTGCGAGGGTTTTTAAATTCTTTGTTTTCTACTCCGCGTATCCGCTAACAACTCCGTCCACCATCGTCGCAGCCACTTCGTTCGTTTCCATCGACGCGATGCTAGTAAGTCTAGCTCGCTCCAATTGTAAATCCTCTATCTCGGCTTCTAATTCCGCAATTCTTCCATCAACTTCACTTAATTCGTAGTCATAGCTTGTTGCTTTTGTCCCCTGAGTTACATAAATCAAACCAATCACGAGCACTAATATGCCTAATATCACGCCCTGCGACACGCTTCCAAGTGTCTTTGGCGTATGACGGACAATGTTCCGATTTCGGACCCAAGTCGAACTAGATTCTCGCATATTTTTCTCGCAATTTTCCTTTTATTTTTGTCTTATTTGATATATGTAACTTAGTCCGAGCCGGGTTATCCGGGACAGAGCAATAAGTGCTCCGGGTCCGGCTCGGGAAGGTCATAAATATTTAACACACTCTTTTTTTGACTCCGCAACCATCATAGTTGTGGCAGCCCTTTCGGGCCATGTCTCCCCCGTCCCCCAGTGGGTTAAACATTAGCAAAAGTTTACTTTAACTTTTTGCGCACGACTCTTGTTGGAAACAACAATTTGCTTTGGCATGGTTTGCTCCTTTTTTATTTTTGTTATTTTTATTTTTTAACAATCCAAGGTTAAAGAAATGCTTCCCTCTTTTAACAAGATCCACACTCTTGTTTAATCCTAGTTCAGCGGCTTTCTCGCAGCTCTGAGTTTTGCACTTCTAGCCCTGGGGTTGCTAACTAATTCATTCTCGCCCGCAACTATTGGACTCTTATTGATGATCGTCAGTTCCGATTCTTCGCCGAAGCTCGACGCTTCTTTAAAGAAATTCTTTACTAACCTATCTTCTAGACTATGAAACGTAATGATCGCCACTCTTCCGCCGGGGTTCAATACCTTAGGGATCATCGGCAATGTTTTTTCTATTAAACCCAACTCATCGTTCACTTCAATTCTTAATGCCTGAAAGATTCTCGTTGCTGGATGCATCTTCGAATACCTAGACTTAGCCTTTATAAAGTCAGCCAACTCTAGCGTAGTCTCAAATGGTCGAGCATGCACAATCTCTCGTGCCAATCGTCTTGCATTGCCAGGTCTCTCTTCGCCATATTTTTCAAATATTTCTGCCAATTTTCCTTCTGGATAACGATTCACTATTTTCTCTGCCGTCAACTCCTGCGTCCTATCCATCCGCATATCCAGCGGTCCATCCGCACGAAAAGAAAAACCTCTCTCACGCTTGTCTAATTGCGGAGAAGAAACTCCAAAATCAGCCAGTACCATATCAAAGTTTTACCACACTCTACAATCTTCAACACTGAACTGTAAAAGTCGCCGTTTACAATTTCTATAGGTTCACCTAAGTACTTCCCTTTTAGAAACTCCACTGCAAACGAATCTCGATCTATCAAAACCGAGCCTTTATAATTCCGTGTCAAATCCAAAACTTCACTCGCATGCCCTCCATATCCAGCTGTGAGATCCAAGTATGTCTCATCGAGCTTAGGATTCAGGACTTCGAGTACTTCCGATAATAATACGGGTTTATGAAGCTCTTCCATATGATATATCATATTATATCATATGCTTCTTCTTTAGTTTGAGAACGCTTAACAAGAAATTTCAGCGTTTTTGTGTTTGTTCGATTTTTGTTTTCCCTTACACTAGATCTACCGCAATCTGTTGGAGCAAGCTCCGACTCATATTGCGGCCGTTGAGAGATTATTGTGTAACTGGTTGCAAGGTAACACCATATATCGTGTTACCAACAGAGTTTTAATTGGGAGGTGTTAGTTTTCAGAATGTACTCACGATTTTGTTGACGCGTATCGCTAAATTTAACCGCGCGCCAAAACTCCCTGTTAATCGTCCTCAAACCGATTTTAATGTACTTTCGTAGATTTTTGTGTTTCGTTTTTATTTATGACATCTACTTGACATTAGTATAACCACTTTGCAAACAAAAATCAAGTACTTTTTTGACTTTTTTGCAACATATTTTTAAAAAGTTATCCACAAGATGTGGAAAAGTTCCTTCCCTGTCTATTCAGAATCCCTTATAACGACCATAAGAAACCATTATGTGCTATAATTATGGAAAACTAAGAGAGGTATATTATGGAATCATTTGATGTTTTTCAGTGGGCTAACGAAATAGATGAAGTCAAAAACAACGTTTCGGTTGAGCTATTTTTGTTCAACAAAAACTATACTCCATACAAAGTGCGTTATTCTGACAAACTTACCAGCTCCGTCAAGGCAATGTTTATGCAAGAAGCTGTTTCTTACATCATCAAAGAAGCCGACAATGGCTTAGAGTGTCGCGAATACGAAAAATCCGACGGCGAAGACAAAGTCGTCTATCGTACAAAGCTAGAAAATGTTGGCCGCGCCGAAACCCTCATCCACCTCATTGAAAACGAATATAAAGACATAGACTTCTTCACCGACAACGAATATGAATTCAAAAAAATCAAAGGTATCATTGCGAAATTTACCTATCCAGGTGGAGACGACGGGACTAAAACATTCTATATCGCCAAAGCCCTCTCTGCTTCCTCTGCACTCAAAGGAGCAACTTCGTGGGAATTGAATGGAGAAAGTTTCGAACCATTCTCTGCCGAGGTCGCCATCAAAATGCCAGAAGATAATCAAGTTGCCATAATCGACGGTACTATCATAGTCTTTAATCAAACTAAATTTGAAGCTCTCTTTCAGTATGACTACAAATCTCAAGTTATTGCTGATGCCAAAGCCAAAGAACTCCAAGAAAAATATAAACTCTCCTTTGCCGAAGGATTAACTCTAAATGCTCTTCTCCAGGACCGCAAACCTCTACTTAAAAAAATCCAAAACGTCAATATAGCCGAAGCCATGACTCAGGAACAAATGATCGACTACTCTGATGATATGCAGCTTGACCTCATGACCGACGACGACAAATCAATCATTATCATGGACGACAAAGATCTAACTATGTTTGTCAATCTCCTAAATGAAGACTACTATGTTTCCCCTATTACTGGCCTTCGCTATGAAATCAAATCCAAAAAGCTTATGGGCGAACCTGACGGTGGTGAGCCTCCAAGAGGATAATAAGCCATCAAAAGAAGTACAGAGGACTTTAAATAATAAGAAACAAGGGCCGGCAGTATTCCCTGCCGACCTCTCATTTTTATTATTCCCACACTGGTAGATCATCGTCCGGAAACGGATCGAAATCATCCGCATCAGCGAGCTCATCATATTCACCAGGGCCACCATACGGATCAAATCCAAGTTCAGTTAAGAATCTCGATGGCATAGTGTAATTACGCCCGCCAAAAGAGAATCTAGACTGCGCCCAAGTCAAAAACAAATCTTCCATAGCCCGCGTCATCCCTACATATGCCAACCGCCTCTCTTCTTCTAGATCTGCCTCTTGCTCGGCCCTACTACTCGGGAATAAACCTTCTTCAAGCCCCACTACAAACACCACTGGAAACTCTAGTCCCTTCGCAGCATGTAACGTCATCAACGTGACCGTATTCTTTCCCGAAGTTTCGTCAGCACTCGACATCAATGCGGCATCTTCCAAGAATTCTTCTAACGTATCGTATTTCGAGGCATTATCGGCTAATACTGCCAGGTTATTTATCCTGTCTTTCCCTGTTGGCGTTCCATCATCGAGTAAACTTGCAAAATCAAAATATTGCACCGCAAGTTCCACAATCTCTGTTGGAGTATCGCTCTCTCGATCAACCTTACTGAAGAAACCCGCTAATTTGCTCATACCAATCCTGGCTTTTGACGGTAAAGTCGACATCAACTCGTTATCGCCCAGACTGCCACCCTCATCGAGATGAACAAATATTTTGTTCAAACTTTTTTCTCCTATCCCAGCAACCACATTTTTCGTCACTCTCTCTAGGGAAACTTTATCGCGCGGCGTTACCAGAAGATGCATAATCGCCAGTATGTCTTTTACTTCTCTTCGATCATAAAACCTCACACCACCTACAATCTTATATGGGATTCTATTATTAATAAAAGCTTTCTCAAAAGCATAACTTTGCGCATTCGTCCGATATAACACTGCAAAATCTGAAAACGATCGTTTATTCGACATCCGCATAATCTGTCGCGCTACATATTCTGCTTCATCAGACTCATCACGTGTCGTTTTAATTTCTACCGGATCGCCCTTCCCTGCTTTTGTATATAAAACCTTCTCTGAACGTTGCTTGTTTTGATTAATAATTTTCTGACTTGCATCTAGAATATTTCCAGTAGAACGATAGTTTTGTTCCAGTTTTATTACCTTCGCTTCCGGAAAATCTTTTGTAAAATTCAAGATATTCGTAAAATCCGCACCTCTCCAACTATATATACTCTGCCAATCGTCGCCTACCACGCATATATTTCGTTGTTCATTTACGAGCAGTTTTATCAACCTGTACTGAACGTTATTTGTATCCTGATACTCATCAATTAAAATGTGCTGAAATCTCTCTCGCCACTTCTTTCTAACCTCAACATTCTCGCTAAATAATTTCAGGGCCCTAAGCAGTAAATCGTCAAAATCTAACGCATCCGCCTCATCTTTATCTCTTTCATACCTAGCATATATTCTGGCAACCGCTTTTTGGTTAGGATAAACCGCAGTTTCTGCATATTCAACCGGCCCCACTCCTTCGTTTTTTGCCTTAGAGATAATCGCAAGTGCCGCTTTTGGCTTTAAAGTCTTGTTGTCTATCTCGAGCGCCTTCATAGCGCGTCTCACTACTGCTACTTGGTCTTCAGCGTCGTAAATAATAAAATTTTTATTCAATCCAGCGTGTTCATATTCTAAATGCAGTATTTTCACACATATCCCATGAAATGTCCCCATATAAGGCATAAATCCACGTGGTATATCTGCCTCTGCAAACACTCCGTCGCCATTTAGATCTCTTGTTGGAGCCAGTATCCTCCATAGCCTCTCTCGCATCTCGCGCGCCGCTTTATTAGTAAAAGTCACTGCAAGAATATTGTTCTCGCGCACCCCATTTTTTAGTAGATTCGCTATTCTGTATGTAAGCGTTCTGGTTTTACCACTTCCCGCGCCAGCCAAAATCAGCAAAGGGCCATTCAAACTCTGCACGGCATCGAGCTGTTGCGGATTCAGGCCCTTGAATATATTTCTGCTACCTTCCACAATTTTAGCCTCATAACGCTTCTATATCGGCACCTAATGTCTTAAGACGCTCAGAAAAGTCCTGATACCCACGCTTAATCATGTACACATTCCTGAGAATTGATACTCCAGGCGCCGCTAGCATTGCAAGCAGTATCACTACCGCTGGCCTAAGTGCCGGCGGAGCCATCATTTCCGCTGGTCGAAAATTAGTCTCACCTTCCACATACACTCTATGCGCGTCTAGGAGCTCTACTTTCACATTCAAATTAGATAGTTCTGTTGTGTATATTGCTCTATTCTCAAAAACCCAGTCATGTATCAATGTTCTTCCCTTAGCTGTCGCCGCTATAACTGAGAAGAAAGGCAAGTTATCAATATTTAAACCAGGAAATGGCATTGGGTGAATCTTATCTACCGGTGCATGCAATTTAGCTTTCTTGATAGATAAATCCACCAATCTTGTCTTTCCATTTCTCGATAAATATTCCTCTCCCCGTTCTATTCTCGCCCCCATACTCCTCAAAACTTCTAATTCCACTTCCAAGAATTCTATCGGAGCTCTTAACACGTCAATTTCAGACTTAGTTACTATCCCCGCCGCGATCAAACTCATTGCTTCAATCGGATCCTCCGACGGATAATATTCAACATTTTTGTCGATCTTACTCACACCCGTTACCGTCAGATTTGTAGATCCAATCCCGTCAATTCTTACACCTAGTTTTTGCAGGAAGAAACACAAATCTTGCACCATATAATTCGACGAAGCTCCGACAATATGTGTTTTTCCGGGATACTTTGCTGCAGCCATCAAGACGTTTTCCGTTACCGTGTCCCCCCTTTCTATCAGAACAATTCTTTTAGTCGGCCATCCCATCTTCTCATTACGCCAGGCATTAGCGTTCTTCTCTACCGAAATCTTGTAGAATCCGCTTCGCCCTCTCGCATCGACTTCTACGCCAAATTCAGAAAGCGCTCTGAGATGTGGAGTAATTGTACGTGTTCCCAAAGAACATCCACCAGCGTACGGTAACATAAACTCGTTATATTTGTGCAACAAAGGCCCCATGAACATCAAAATTGATCGTGTTTTGCGCGCCGCTTCTACATTCATCTTGTCAAGCTCCAATTCATCTGGTGATATAATTTCCAAATCTCTTCCGTTGTTAATCCAGGTGATTCTCATCCCTATAGATTCCAACACCTCAACGATTCTCTGCACTTCTTCGATCTTCGCTAGACCGCGCAAAACAGTCTTACCAGCATTCAGCAGCGAAGCACACAACAGTCCTACTGCCGCATTTTTACTCGTATTGACTTCTATCTTTCCGTGTAAAACTTTACCGCCATGGATAACATAACTCTGGCTCACTTCATCAGCAACAGAGAGAATTTGCCGTTCAAGCACCGAAGATAGCCTTCCAATCATGTCGAGCGAAACATTTTGCTGTCCCTTCTCTATCCTATGTATTGCTGATTGACTAGTACCGGCCTTTTCGGCTAATTCCGATTGTGTCCATCCTCGTTCCAAACGAGCACGCTCAACAGCACGACCAATCCTTGCCTGATAACCGCCAGTAGTATTTACTCCACTAAAACTCTTTTTCATTCTTTCATTATATCACAACGCGAATATAAAAGACAACAGCCAAACTGCCGTTCAACCCCATAATAGTTTATATTCTAAACTTTACCCATCTAATCGACCGTATAATATTTCGGAATATGTTTCCTGCGCTTCATTCTTTTCGTCAAGACTCTCAAACGTCTTCATCACTTCATTCCGGAGCATTTCCGCAGAATCTTTCTCTCCCATCTCCGCTTCAATTTTTGCATAATAATTTTGTACGCCCTCAATCTTATCCAAATACATAGTTGTCCCATCACCCATTTTTATATCTTGTCTCCGACGCGATATTTCTGCAATCTGTTTAAAACCTAGTTGCAAAATAATATTCACTGCTTCCGTATAATCCAAAACCTTCGTTTCGTCCACAATTTCTATATTTGAATCCTCGATGTGCCGCTTTAAAACAATGCTGTACTTAGCCGGCCTATCAACTGCTTTCATTTCTGTTCGCATAATTAACCTTGGGTAGCCACCGCCCCTCCTAAAGCTCCTCGGCACATACACACGATCGTGTTGCCAATAGATCGCTCCGAAATCCATACCAAGCGCCGTCAATCGATTTTCAAATTCCTCACGGCTTTTTAATTTCATTTTCACTACAATCTTTTTCATTTTCTCTCCTCTTATGTAGTCTATTTATTTGGCAGGAACTTCTGCTCCCTTTCGAGCTTTATTTGCCCATTCATCTGCCAATTCATTCATTTCTGTTCCCACATGCCCCATCGTAAAATGCAGTTCTACAGGATATTTATTATATAATTCCCAAGCCTCTTGCACTAAGTCCAAATTTTTTATTGGACCATTTTTTTTCTTCCATCCATTTCTCTCCCATCCTTGTGCCCATTTTGTTAACACATTGATCCAAAACTCTGAATCAGTCCAAATTTCACATCCTTCACTTCCCGCATACTTCATTGCTTCTATAAAAGCGCGTCCTTCCATACGAATATTTGACGTATTCTTATCTCTTCCAAGACATACCGGTTCACCATTTTCCAGCACCGCATAACCACCCGGACCGGGGTTGGGACTCGCGCTCCCATCTGTCCACAAAACTTTTTTCATATGCTATTATAATAACATAATGCCCGAGAATAAGAAACCGTCCAACAAGAAGCACCCCGAAAGGCCAGTTGAATCTGAGCGCATTAAACGTGCAGTCGAGATTGCTACCGAAGCTCACAAGGCTCAACTCCGCAAGACCGGTGAACCATATATCATTCATCCGCTAGCCGTTAAGAAAATACTCGAAGAATGGCAAATGGACGAGGATACCATCATCGCCGGCATACTTCACGACACCGTCGAAGACACTAGCTTGACCTTAGAAGACATCAAACGAGAATTCGGCGAATCGGTCGCTTTTCTCGTCGACGGCGTCACTAAGCTCGGCCAAGTTCGCAAGAATATGAACGATCTCGATACCTATCTTCCCGAAACTAGGGATAATTTCCTCCGCCTTATGATTGCTACTGGCAACGACATCCGCGTACTTATCATCAAGCTCGCCGATCGTCTGCACAATGCTCGCACCCTCTCAGCCCTTCCACCAGACAAACAGAAAAAAATCGCTCTCGAAACTCTTGAAATCTTTGCTCCACTCGCTGACCGTCTCAACATGGGTCGCCTTCGCGTTGAGCTCGCTGACATTGCCTTTTCCTACGTTGACCCCAAACGCTATGATTATCTCAAAAAACTCATTGAGGAAAACAATAAACAAGCAGCTAAAGCCTTAAAACAAATCGAACAAGAAGTCTCCGATCTCCTCACTAAAGAAAAAATGGAATTCGAGATTTCTGGTCGTATTAAGTCAGTCTATTCCCTCCACAAAAAGCTTGCCAAACATAATCAAAACTTAGGCGAGATTTATGATCTCACCGCGCTCCGCATCATCGTTCCCGATATCACCAGTTGCTACCTTGCGCTCGGGCTCATTCATTCCCTTTACACGCCCATGAATGGTCGTATCAAAGACTATATCGCAAAGCCAAAGCAAAACGGTTATCAGTCTCTTCATACTACCGTTATTACCAAGAATAAAAAAATCGTCGAATTTCAAATCCGCACTCGCGAGATGCATGAATACGCCGAACGTGGCCTTGCCGCTAGTTTCTATTATAATGAACAAAAACTTACCGAAAGCTATAAGCAAGGCAAAATTCAACACCTACCCACTAATCTTCTCTGGATTACCGAACTTCAAGACGCTGCCGCTAAGCTCAAAGAAGGTAAGAAAGTTGATCTTAAAAAACTTCGCCTTAATCTCTTCGCCGACAAGATCTTTGTTTATACACCAAAGGGAGACATCATTGATCTTCCAAAAGGTTCCCTTCCGCTTGATTTTGCTTTCCGTCTCCACAGTGAAATCGGCGGTCACGTTGTTGGCGTCAAAATTAATGGTAAGATGAGTAACCTTAATCGCAAACTCGAACAAGGTGATATCATTGAAATTCTCACCAGTAAAAATCAAACTCCTAAGACTTCTTGGTTTGATAAAGTTTTTACCTCACACGCCAAGCAAAAGCTTCGCCAAATGCTCCCAAAAGAATAAACTTGTGTTATAATAACGTATATGGCTATTGTGATATGTATCACGAATCAGAAAGGAGGTGTCGGTAAAACCACTACGGCGGTTAACCTCGGATATTACCTTGCCAAAGATCGATATCGCACTCTAATCGTTGATACTGACCCTCAAGGCAATGCTACATCAGGTCTAGGAATTGATAAATCCAATCTAGCCAATGGCATGGTCGAAGTTATGCTAAGCACTGCACCCGTCGAAAATGCTATTTTGCCGACTAAATACAAAAATCTCAGTATTCTGCCAACTACAGCCGAACTAGCTAACGCCGAAGTTGAACTCGTTTCCAAAAAAGGCAAGTTTAGTATTTTAAAAAACGCTCTTGCCCGTATTTCAAAACATTACGATTTTATTATTATCGACTCACCACCATCCCTCTCTCTTCTTACGGTCAACGGCATGATCGCGTCCAATTATCTCCTCCTTCCGGTCCAAACCGAGTTCTATGCGCTAGAAGGCGTCGCGCAACTTCTTGAGAGCATGAAGCTAGTACGTAAAGCCATGAACCCCAATCTCCAGCTTCTCGGTGTGCTCGCCACGATGTACGACAAGCGTACTTCCCTCTCTGCTCAAGTTCTCGCTGAGATTCGTAAGTATTTCAAAGACCGCACTTTTGAAACAACAATCCCAAGGAACGTTCGTATCGCTGAGGCTCCTAGCCATGGTGCTCCAGTTGGCGAATACGACAAATTTAGTAAAGGAGCACGCGCATATAAGGAGCTCGCTCATGAGGTCGAGCTAAGAACAAGAAGAGGAGGCAAAAAATGAAAGGTTTAGGACGTACTTTTGAAAGTTTAATCCCTACTGACCTCGTTGATGAAGAATTTGATCCAACTTCACTAGAAGACGAAAAAGTATCTAAGCTTCTAGAAATATCTCTAGATAAAATCATCCGCGACGAAGACCAACCACGCAAAGATTTCGATCCAGACGCACTTCAATCGCTTGCCGACTCTATCAAAGCTAACGGAGTTTTACAACCAATTGTCGTCGTCCGCCAGGAAGACAAGTACCAAATCGTTGCTGGTGAACGACGCTATCGCGCCACTAAGCTAGCTGGACTTACTACTATTCCCGCTATCGTCAGAACGCTAGATGCTCAAAACCGCCTTGAACTCTCAGTGATTGAAAACGCGCAGCGTGAAGACCTGAATGCTATCGAGCTAGCTACCGCTTACGCTAAGCTCAAAAACCAATTCAATCTCACCGCCAAGGAAATTGGTGAGCGCATCGGCAAATCTGAGTCCTCAATTACCAATACCATGCGCCTTCTCAACCTTCCAGATTTCGCCAAAAAAGCCATGATAGAGAACAATCTCAGCGAGGCCGTTATGCGACCATTACTTGTCCTATCCGACGATAAGATCGCCGAAATCCTTCCGCGCATCATCCAAGGATCCTGGACTGTTAAACAAGTAGAAAATTTTCTCAAAGCTAAAAAGCCGATCTCATCTGCTGCTGCCATCAAAGCTAGTCTCAATTACGACCGTGAGCAAAACTTCGCCAAGAAGTTTCATGCTCACAAGGTCAAAATCACGAACAAATCTATCACTATAACTTTCAAAAATAGCAAAGAATTAGAAAAGCTGCTGGATAAGCTACAATAAATAAAGCCCCTTCCGGGGCTTTATTTTATTTTATGCTTTCGATTTTGATTTCAGAATAGCGCTGGCGGTGGCCGTTCTCTTTATGCACGCGCTTCTTGGAATGATAGCGAATGACGCGAACTTTGTCGCCCTTGATTTCTGGCTCAACAACCTTTGCCTTCACTTTCACGCCTTTAACGGTTGGTGTCCCAACAGTAGTCTTATCAGCGTCAATTACGAGCAAAGCATCAGTCTCGAGCTCTTTGGTTCCTTCCGGGAGGAGGTCCACCCGTAGGGTCTCACCTTCAGTGGCAATATATTGCTTGCCACCTACTAAAATGACTGCCTGTTTCATAATTTCCTTTGTTTATATCCCAATTATTTTATCACATCTGCTCTGGTTTATCAAGACCATCACCCTTAGCCTCATTCTCTAGCCTCTTCAAAGTTCTTCTACTATTCACATAATAGAATATACCCACAACCAAACCGGCCACAATCACTCCAGCGAGCACTATTTCAGCCGGACCAGTGCTAGGTAATTCTGACGGCAAACAACCATCCCCGTCTCGTTTAACCTCTATACGCACTTTGTCGTGCAGTGTAGCGATTCCCATTTCGTCATTTCCTACAGTCTGAGCACTTACTCCGGCCAAATTATAAAGCACCGTCTTGCCGCATTCAAATGTTTCTGCTTCACCAAGCTTAACTTTATAATAAATTTCCGCCGTTTCACCAGATTTAATCTCTCCAACCTCAATACCGCCATCGAATAATCCACTTCCCTCCTCGTCTTTTATTATCCGTTCAGTACCATTAGCCACTATTCGTGTACTATCAACGATATATTCCATTCCCTCTCCATCCTCAAGTGTGTCAACAACGGTTACCTTTTGTGTTAACGTCCCGGTATTCTTATATGTAATTTTGAATTCAGCTTCTTCGCCAGGTTTCATTTCGGCATCTTTAGACCAAGTCGTTCCACCGTCTTTACTAATTTTCTTGTCCATTTCAAACGTCGAGCTAGGCTCCACCACCTTCTCCGCATGGATTCTAAACACGACTGTTCCGGAATATTCAGCACAACCAGGGATTAAACCGTTAAATACCTTCACGCCCAAATATGTTCCGTCTGCAGAAAACAATTCTGCACTATTCACCTCGCTACCAGAAAGATCCCAATCGTTATAAATCTTTGCACTACCAGAAATGTAGCTTAACTTTACTTTCTCATCTGCAATTATGTACGCTTCATCCCAGACTTCTTCTGGATTCGCGGTCACCGAGTAAATTAATCCATCAATCTCGCCCTTTTCGCCCTCATTCAATGCTTCGGGAAAAGCCGCCATAAGTCTTGTCTTCTGCGCAACGCCCTTGTAGTTATATTCCACTTTATTGTAAATCGAAGCCGCATCGTTGTGGTAATAAATAGTTACAACATAATCTTTACCGCCTTTAATGTGCAACTCATTAACGGCCGTACTCGTTCCTTCAGTCACCGCCTCCGCCACACGCACGAAATCGCGCTCATCTCCCACCGATGTATTATCCGTAATCGAATTAAATGTAGCGTAGTCCGCCGGATCCTCCATCGTCCAGGTCTGTCGCTCTGGCCCCCAAGCATTTGCTTGAGCGACGTTCAACCCGCCTAACACCAATGCTAAAAGCGCGCTGACATATATCTTCTTTTTGTTGTTCTTCTTATCTCCCATATTAATCTCCATTTTTAAAGTCCTAAATCTGCTAAATCTGCGGCCAAATCTTCTTGCGAAGCTGGCTGCTCATTTACTGTCCTCTGACCAATATTTTCCGGACGCTCTGTTCTTCCGTTCTCCATATCAGCTCCTGAATTATTATTTATTACGACATTTTCATTCTTTTTTACTTCCTCGATCGGCTTCTTTACTGCCTCCGGATTCTTAGTTGGTTTCTCTGTAATAACTGGAGTCGGTTTAGGAGTTGGTTCTTCGGTAATAACAGGAGTTGGTTTTTCCGTAACGACAGGAGTTGGTTTTTCCGTAACGACAGGGGTCGGTTTTTCCGTAACGACAGGGGTCGGTTTCTCAGTAACGACAGGAGTTGGTTTTTCCGTAACGACAGGGGTCGGTTTTTCCGTAACGACAGGAGTCGGTTCCGGAGTTGGCTTTTCTGGTTCCGGAGTTGGCTTTTCTGGTTCCGGAGTTGGCTTTTCTGGTTCCGGAGTTGGCTTTTCGGTCTCCTGGCCTGCTTTATATTCGATGTTCCCTGCACGGCCTTCTTCTCCACCTTTCTCACCAATATTAATCCAAGCTCTACTACTAATTTTGCTCCATTTGCCTTATCTTGCTCAGCCTTACTCATTGTTTCGAATTCATGATTGAACGCTTCTTTATCGGAAATGACATTTTTTCCATCCTTACCAAAGAATGTCACCTGTACGGCCCCCTCATTTCCACGAAGCTGCGCAAACATTTTAATTTCACTCTGTTCGCCATCCGACGGATCGCCAGTCTGGTCCTTCATATCTCGCGCCATAATACTATTCTTCGACAACTTGGCCTTTGCAACTTTTCCGTAAAACAACGCGTAGAATCTATTTACAAAATCATCGTACTTTTCATCATCATAACCAGCAAGTGCGTCCGCGAACGCATTCTCTTCATCCATACTCTTGAACTCTGCTATGCCCATCTCTGATTCTAGGTTCATATGTGAAATCATCGCCACCAATTCTTTAGGTGAAGTGGCCCAACGTTTTGTTAAATCCTGCACTCTCTCAGCAGGAGATGCACCTTCGAGTGGCGCGCCGAAAGAATCTTCCGTGGATTTATTCTCAAAATTTACATAATATGGATCGTTTTCACGTATATATCCACCGCTATACTTATATTTATCGATCACGCCTAGTCCATCGATATCCTTTTGCCCAATCACATCGAATTTTGCCATCCGCTCATTTTCTACTTCTGGCATCTTAACTTCCTCAATCACAATTCCTGTTCCAGCGCCCTCGTTGCTATTAATAATGGCTTCAGATTCGGCATTTCCAACTGCGTCTATTGACCCGACCATCTGTTCTGCACTCCCATTAGTTTCCGACGCTTCTACTGCAATAGTCTCTTTTCCAGGCTCACTACCTTTTATTAGCATTCCGTTTTGTACTAAACGCCCATCCGGCATTTCGATTATCGGTGCTCCATACGTCTCAGTCGCCACCGGCACAGGATTCGCCACCTCTCCGTTGGCTCCAGAACCATCATCCTCACCGCCACCACCCCACGACGGCATCGCTGTACCTGCTATTACGAGCGCAAGAGCTGTAAACTTTCGAAGCTTTTCGCCCAAATTCCCTCTTCTATCACGTTTACGATCTATCGATTCATGACCGCCATTCTCGTTTTCAGATCCACTCGGAGTCTCCGATCGCATAAAAGCCGACTCCCATGGTCTTGACCATTCGCCCCCGTCCATGCTGAGGTCTATTCTTTCCCCCATCCGACGAGATGAATCTTCAGTCCTACCGGCAAAATAACTCCCTATTCTCTGGCCAATTTCACTTGCGCGTTCCGACGTCATCGCCATACCGCTACTTTCCCAATCAATTGGGTTCTCGTAATCTCCGGGCGAAAACTCATCTCCTTGTCTGCGTTCGTGTTTTCCGCGTGTATATTCTCCCATCTTATTCTCCTTCTTCTGCTTCTTTCATTAACGTTTCCTCAGTCTCAACATTTTCTGTTCCAAGATACTCTCGCTCTACTTCTCGAAAGACCTTCCCGACAATGCTTTCTGGTCTAATCCCTTCCATAAACAACACAGAGTTCCACTTATCAATCGGGAACTCTTCGCCATCCTTTGTCGCTTCATCCAGTTCCTCTATAGCTTCGTCCGATAGAGCTTCCAGTGTTTCTTTATTAATTCTATCTATAATCATCTCCTCGAGTCGTTTTTGCTCATTCTCTCGCTGATCGTCAGGAACCTTATTACGCTCAAGCAAGCTTTGTACAAACTTTGCGAGCTTTTCTCTTCCAACCTCTATTCTATTGTTTATTTTCATCATTATTCTCCCTACTTTGCCCTATTTTACCATAACAGGAATGGAGAATCAACACTAAAATGGCCCCCGTTAGGGGGCCATCTTTCACCTTATATCTTACCTTCTTTCTTGATAGTCTATTGCATATAATTCACATATTTTACATAGGATTACGCTGCCCTTTCATGTTTAGCACCTTCAAAATAGAGATCCAAGACTTTGCTACCAAACTTTCTTTTAGCTTCTCTATTAAAAGCTGCTATTTCATTTTCCGCTTCTCGGCTGATGATTTCCTTCGACTTATACTCGCGCTCGTTTTCATACGGCTCCAATTGTTCTATAAAGCTGGTTTCTTCCTCTGTTTCATCTTCAGCTTCGTCGACTATATCATCGCGCCAATTCGCCTCATAAACATCCGTCGGCAAACTAAGCTCCTCTTCAGGGACTTCATTCTCCCCTACTCTCCTTTCGTTGATATTGATGATTTTTTCGCTCATGTTTTGCCTTTTTGTTTATTTTTGTCTTTATTTGCTAGGTTTTTTATTTTATTTCCTAACTTATTTTTAGTGTAGCACACTTTCTGATTTTTGTCAATACTACTTATGCTTTATTTTTCAAAAATGTCAAATATAATTCCCCCTCTCTAGATATATCATCTCGCTTTACTTCTAATTCCTATTATGCTAAGATTTAGATATGGACGAAACCGTTAGATACGCCGTAGGGCTTGATATAGGAACAGAAAACGTAAGAGCTGTAGTCGCCAGCGTCTCCAAAGATGGTAAGGCGTCAGTAGTAGGCTACAACGAGGCGAAGAACTCTGGCATGCGTAAAGGCATTCTTGCTAATCTAGCCGGTCCAGCAGATGCTGTCGATCGTATGCTCGGTGAAGTAGAACGCATGTCGGGTTACGAAATCCATTCCGCTGTCGTCTCTATTAATGGTTCTCAAATCTTAACTACCAAAACTGAAGGCATGATAGCCGTCGGCACAGGTGATCATGAGATCAATGAAGAAGACCTTTACCGAGTTGAAGACGTCGCCGTTACCGGTCGCGTCCCAGCCAACCGTGAAATACTCGATGTAATCCCATTCGGATATTCTATCGATGGCGGAGAAGCCGTTCGTGATCCTCTTGGCATGACTGGAGCTCGTCTAGAAATGAAAGCCAGTGTGGTCTCTGCCTTGCAGCCAAATTGCGACAATCTTCGTCGTTCTCTAGAAGGAGCAAAAGTCTCCGCCGAACGCTTAATTCCCTCTGTTGTAGCTTCCGCTCACGCCGTTCTTAATGAACGCCAAAAAGAAAACGGCGTAGCCGTTATCGACTTAGGCGCCGCCACGACATCCGTTGCCGTATACGAAGAAGGCGACCTACAATATGTCGGCGTTGTGCCAGCTGGGTCAAATAATATTACTAATGATCTAGCTATTTGCCTAGAAATAAATACCGAAGTTGCAGACGAAATCAAAAAACGTCATATCACCGGCGCTTTCTCAAACGAAAAAGATATTACCCTAAAAGTCAATCGCGAAGAATTCACTTTTAAACGCGAACGCGTCAACGAAGTCGTTAAAGCCCGTCTCGCCGAAATCTTTGATAAAGTCAAAAAAGAACTTCGCACCGCTGGTTACGAAAAACGCCTGCCTGAAGGAGCCGTCCTCGTAGGCGGCGGAGCCAAAATGCGCGATCTTGAACTGTTCGCCAAAGAAGCTCTCGAAATGAGCGTTCGCATTGGTTCTCCTAAAAACCTCGGCGGCGTTGGTACCTCTATCGAAAAACCAGAATACTCTGCTGCCGTGGGTCTCATGCTTCTCGCCGTCGAAAACGAAGGCCGTCCGTCCACGCAAACGTCCAAAAAATCCCAAACTTCGGGCGGATTCTTAAAAAAATTATTCAAAAAATTCAAATTTTAAGTTTAATCTGGAAGAGTTAGTACTTCGTAACCGTCTTCCGTCACCAAAACAGTGTGTTCGCAGTGGCACCCAATACTACCATCTTTTAATTTGGCTGTCCATCCATCTGTTTTATCCACATAGTTCTTTGGCTTACCAAGACAGCTCATCGGCTCAATGCAAATTGTGTCTCCAGCTTTCAATCTATAACCATGTCCCTTTTTCCCGAAGTTAGGCACCTCCGGATCTTCGTGCATTTCCTTCCCTATTCCATGCCCAACATAATTTTCTATAACACCTAATTTACCAGCACGAAGCACTTTTTCTACAGCAAAACCGACATCACCAAGGTGCGCCCCAGATTTAACTTGTTCTATACCTTCCCACATAGCAGATTCTGTCACAGAAATCATCTTTTTTACGGCTGGATTGCCTTTATCGCCCACAATCATTGTAAAAGCAGAGTCTGTAAAGTATCCCTTATAGTAAATATCAAGATCGAACGAGACCTTATCACCCTCTTCGAAGGGCTCATCATTTGGAGCGCCATGCACCAAAGCATCATTCACTGAAATGCATATAGCGCCGGGAAATTTCTCGCCTTTTGGTAGCATATCATATGCCACCCCAGCTCCTCGTTTCACAATCTCCGCTCTGACCCAAGCATCTACCTCTTTACCAGTCATCCCAGGTTTTACATATTCCTTGAGATCTCGAAGAAGATTACCTAAAATCTTCCCGCCTTCACGCATTGCTCTAATTTTTTGTTCATCCATAACAAACCTATATTATATACTAAATATGTTTTGTATTCAATCTAACATTTTTTTATACACGCTTTGCGTGTCGCAACGTGCGTTGTCGCTGAATTCTACGTGCTGGTATTCGTCCACGAAACAGCTCGCGTTCCAACCGCTTAGTCACCGCTTCAACACTCCCGACACCAGAAACACGTTTGACCTTCACGCCTTTCTTCTCAAGTTCGCGCACAATACCTTTAAGATTCTTCTCAACCACCTCAAACCTTCTTTCTACCGCCTCTCTTGTGTCGTCCTCTCTTCCACGCGCCATAATCCTGATTAGCAGTTCATCCTTAGGAACATCTAAGATGGCCACCTTCTTTATGCTGTCTGCCAAATCATCGGATATCATTTTAGCTTGAGCTATATCTCTAGGGAATCCGTCCAAAATTACATCTTTTCCCCCCGCCCTTATCTCTTGTATTTTTTCATTCATAATATCAACCACCACCTTGTCATCAACTAGCTCGCCCTTCTCAAGAATTTTATCGAACTTACCAGTGTCTCTAAGCACCTGACCTACCGAAAGCCATACCATCCCATATTTCTTTGCCAAAATCTGGCCTTGCGTACTTTTTCCACTCCCCGCTAATCCAAATAATATAACCATAAGCTCATTATATCATAATAAAGAAACAAAAAATCGCCCTCAGGCGATTTCTTTATTTAGCGGAGACCAAGTTTAATCTTCTCGGTCTTTTCCGCTTTACGTGCCTCACGAAGGATAGCCTTAATTCTGCGCTCGCGTTTTGAAATTGGCTTAGAAAAACGAAGCTGCGCTTTCGCCTGTGGCATCACACCACTTTGAAGAACCTTACGATTAAACCGACGAATGATGTTTTCGTTCGCCTCAGACTGATCTTTTCTAGTAACTTTAATTGCCATATTGCCCTATATTATACCAAATTTCCTCCAGTTTAACAACCCCTTAAATCTACTATCCTGCCTTCGACACTTCTAAGCCCATTCCATTCATTTTCTTCCACGCGCATCAAGATATCCAACCTTTCCCCGTTCTCTATCTTTCGCCAGTTCTCAGGAGCATAAAAAGCCATCAGTTTCATCATTTTTCCATCCTTACCCATAATTAGCAATCTTAAATGTTGAGCCTCTGCACCCAATAACCTCTTATCTAACACCAAAACGTGAGTCAATCCAAACACCGGAACCTCATTCCCAACACCAAAAGGTTCTAAGTTACTTAGCTCCTCTAGGAAGTCTAGTGTAAATCCTCCTAACTCACTCGTCTCTAAATCAGCCTGCGTCGCTAGATAATGTTCTTGATCATCCAGATTGAGCGAACGATAGTACTCATTCATTTCCTTTTGAAAATCATCCAGTTTCTCCTCCGACACCTTTACTCCAGCCGCCCCTGCGTGACCACCGCCACCGACAATAGTCCCTTCGCAAGCCTTTAGCGCATCCGCCAAGCTAAAATCTCCAAAACTACGCCCTGAGCCTTTGAGGATTCCGCTCTCTGTTTTCGAGAAAACGAACGCCGGGCGTCTATATTCCTCCACTAGCTTACCGGCGATAATTCCCAATATTCCTTCGTGCCATTTGCCGACAGTCACCAAAACAGGGTCTTCAGAAACACCTCGTTCTTCAAATTCGCGCATAGCCGCCATTTGCTGATTCTTGCGTTCTGTATTCAACCTCTCTAACTCTTCCGCCAGTCTAGCAGCCTCAGTTCTACTTGTAGTTTGGAGCAGATTCAATGCAATATTTGCGCTAGCCATCCGTCCCGCAGCATTCAACCTCGGACCTATTTGAAACCCTATTGTTTCAGCATTTATCCTAGTCGTTTTTGACACTCTTATCAGCTCCTTCAATCCCGCACTACGCGTCTTTTTAAGCACTCTCATACCATAAAAACACAATATTCTATTGACAATATTCATTCGCATACTATCACATATAGTCCCAATCAATACTAAATCTAACAACCATTTCTCCTGCCCCGCCTTCACCATACCATCCTCTACCATACCCCTAACCAGCATAAATGCTACGCCTACTCCCGCCAATTCTCTAAGATCCATCAATTCATCAACATATTTATCAAAATCTTTTATCAATTTCTGTATATCCCGTCGCTTCGGATTCACCACTGCGACCGCTTTAGGCAATTCTGCCGCACATTCGTGATGATCTGTCACGATCGTATCTATATCGTTATCTTTTAATTCCTGGACAATCTCTTTATTCCCGCTTCCGCAGTCAACAGTTATCACTAATTTTGCGCCTATTTCTTTAGCTCGTTCAACAATCTTTTCGCTCATTCCGTATCCATCTTTGAATCTGTCGGGGAGCATTATCTCTACGTCATTCAACCCGGCCATCTCTAATGCTCTTTTCATTACCGTGCTCGCAGTCACACCATCTGCATCATAATCACCGTATAGTATTATCACTTCTTTGTTTTTTATAGCCTTCTTGATCCTCTCTATTGCTTTTTTCGCATCTGGAAGCAACCATGGACTCGGGAGATTCTCGTATTTAGGTCTCAAAAAGCTCTCTGAAAAACCTCGTTTTTTCACGAGCTCATCAAACAATCTAGACACAACTATCCTATAGTTTTATTAGGTTTATTACTTGCCGACATCTGTTGGCTTTTGATTACCATGCTTTGAAGTTCTTTAAGAATTGGGAACTGTTTATTAGTTTGGTAGATCTTGGAATTCCCTTTCTTCGATACAATCAAAAACTTCCCTTTTTCTAACCGATTCAGTTCGCGCTGAATATTGCCGGGGTCTTCTTTGATCAATTTAGCCAAGCCTCTCACATGCGTCTTAAAATCCGGGTACTTCGCAAATACCACCAAAATCTTCCTTCGAACTCTCGAAGTTATAAACACATCTAACATTACTCTTCTACCTCTCTCATACTCACACCATTATAGACTAGAAGAGTTTTTTTTACAATACCTTACTTCTGTAAAGACGCCGTTTTGCTCAGAGGCCACGTGCTATAATAACATAGATGTATTACGAAATAATACCCAGCAAAATCTTCCGCAATAATTCTGGTATTCTTACCTATTTTTCTGAAACCGAGTTACGACCCGGCCACATCGTTATTGTTCCTCTCGGGCATAGCTCCTGCGTAGGAATAGTCATCAAGAAAGTAAAAAAGCCAAGCTTCACCTGTAAAACTATCACTAAACTCCTATATGAAACTCCGCTTCCACTACACCTCATCAAATCAGCTCTCTGGCTCTCCTCGTATTATCTCTCTCCTCTTCCCTCCTGCGTTTCGCTACTCCTTCCAATTGGAATCGAAAAGAACCGGCGCCAAAAATCTAGATCACACTACGGCACAGTCCAATCTAAACTACTCCGGACGCAAGACGGTATTCCTATCGAGCCCCCTCTTAATTCCGCTCAACAAAAAGCTCTCAGCAAACTAAAAAACATATCAAACAATACCAAACTCCTCTTTGGCATCACTGGGTCAGGCAAAACAAATATCTACTTAAAACTCGCTGCCGAATCTATATCTCAGGGAAAATCAGTCATCCTCTTAGTCCCAGAGATAGCCCTCACTTCTCAACTCGTTCGAATATTCGAATCTACTTTTTCACGTCAGATTATTCTAATGCATTCTAAACAGACCGAATCTGAGCGCCACCTTATCTGGCAATCATTATTAAATTCCACCGAACCACAAATAGTCATTGGCCCTCGATCTGCACTCCTTGCTCCATTAAGGAATCTCGGCCTCATCATTATCGATGAAGCTCACGAATCATCCTATTATCAAGAAAATCCTCCTAAATATTCCGCGCTCCGTCTTGCCTCTTTTCTTGCTGGTACACTCAACATTACCTGTCTCCTTGGTTCTGCCACCCCACTAGTATCCGACTACTATATTGCTAAAACCAAAAACTCCCTTATCGCCCTCACCGAAAAGGCTAAACAAACAGCTATTATCCCAAACATCAAAATCATCAATTTTACTTCACGCGAGTCTTTTACGAAAAATCGTTATTTTTCCGACCCACTCATCCAAGTCATTACTTCAAACCTTGCTAATGATCAGCAAACATTAATCTACCACAATCGCCGCGGCTCTGCACCTATTACAATATGCGAGAAATGCGGCTGGCAAGCTCTCTGTCCAAATTGCCTTCTCCCGCTCACACTTCACTCAGACTCTTTTTCGCTTATCTGTCATACCTGTGGCCATACAGAAAAAACACCCATCTCGTGTCCGGAATGCCACCATCCCTCTATACTTCATAAAGGTTTCGGTACGAAATTACTCGAAGCAGAGTTAAGAAAACTTTTTCCGGACGCCTCAATTGCGCGATTTGATGCCGATAACAAAAAAACTGAGTCTCTAGACGCCCTCTACGACGAAGTTAAAAACGGAAATATCAAGATTATTATCGGCACACAAACCGTCTCCCGAGGCTTAGATCTCCCCCATTTAGCCTCTATTGGCATTGTCCAGGCCGACTCTGGTCTATCGCTACCGGACTATTCCGCTGAGGAAAAAACGTTCGAGCTTCTCACTCAAGTCATTGGCCGCGTGGGTCGTGGTCACCTTGATACAGCTTCCGTCGTCATTCAAACATATCAACCAGATTCACCAGTTATCCAACTTGCGACGAAATCTGACTACCTCAATTTCAGCGACTACCTACTTAAAAAGCGCCGCGCCAGCCATCTACCGCCATTTACTTATCTTGCCAAACTCTCAGTCACCTACAAGACAGAACAAACTACAATTAATAAAATTCGCGCTCTCTCATCAAAACTTACCAATAAAATTAAACAAATGCACCTCTCATCTATCACCATTTCCCAACCCATGCCATGCTTTCACGAACACACTCCGTCTGGTTATTCCTGGCAGCTCATTCTCAAATCTACATCAAGGGCTAATTTAATCAAATTATTAAATGACACCGATAATGTTAAAATATCCTTAGACCCACCGTCATTATTATAAATATGCTATAATATATATAATATATGGAAATAATCACGACCCCTGACCCGCGTCTTCGCACTAAATGCCATAAGGTCAATAAAATCACTCCTGAAATCTCCGATATTATCAATAAAATGCGCGAGGCTTCTCTTGAATGGGAAAAATCTCACCCATACGAATTATCTGCTGCTATGGCCGCTCCCCAGTTAGGCTTTAATCGTCGCATTATTATTATCCGTGACGACCTCGATGACAAAAAAAATCTCAATTTCACTGCTCTTGTTGACCCAGAAGTCATCAAAACCGAAGGTGTGGTTAAGAAAGATTATGAAGGATGCCTCTCTGTTCCTTCTATCTATGGGCTCGTTCCTCGTCCCACAAAAGTCAAAATCAAGGCTCTGCTCGAAGATGGTACCCCTGTCCGTATCAAAGCCGAAGATTCTCTCGCGCGCACGCTTCTCCATGAAATCGACCATTTAGACGGAATTCTCTTTATAGATCACATTAAAAACGACGAGAAAGCCTTCTTTCGCATGAACGACAAAGGCGACCTTGAACCGGTCGATTATCTAACCGACATCAAGGGCAATGCTGATCTCTGGGGTGACGATGACTAAGCCAGAAGTAATCTTCTTCGGGAATGGTCCTCTTGCCAAATATACACTCGAAGTTATTACTCCGTCCGCTAATATCATTTTTCATGCCAAGAACAAAGAAGATTTAGAAACCGTAAAATCTATAAAAATAGAGCATCCAAATGCCATCGGCATTCTAGCTTCATTCGGCGTACTCATCAAATCCGACTGTCTAGACTTGTTTGAACCAGAAGGCATTCTAAACATCCATCCTTCTCTGCTCCCGTCCTATCGCGGAGCCTCACCTATCGAATCTGCTATTCTCGCCGGCGACACCGATTTTTCGGTATCTATAATGAAACTCGTCAAAGCCATGGATGCCGGTCCTATTTACCATCAAGAAACTCTTAGAAACCCCGTACTCGATAAAGATAAGCTATACAAGGCACTTGCCACCGCCGGCTCCACTTGGTTAGTAAATAATCTTGCAAACTTCAAACAGTTCCATACCACGGCCAACCAAAACCTATTTCCAGAGTATCACATCCAAGATGATTCTAAGGCTACTTTCACCGCAAAGCTAGAAAAATCACAATCCCAACTCACACCAGAGCTCGATTCTGCCAGTACTACCCTACGCAAAATCATTGCCTTCCAAGGTTATCCCAAACCAAAATACAACTTTTTTGGCTACGACGTCATCATCCTATCTGCGCATCTCGAGTCATCTTATCCTGACAATTCCAAAAAATTATCTATCAAGTGCGCCGACAATCAATATGTTGTAGTTGACTACCTTCAACCACTCTCACGTAAACCGATGGACGCAAATTCATTTCTAAACGGCATTAAAAACAAATAATCCGCGTAGGCGCCACAATATCCGTTAGCCAAGTATTTTATCTCTATTTCTTGAAATTTCGTTCTTAAAATCTTCAATCGTTTTATTAACTATTTCTCTATAGTTCGGTTTATTCTCGTTCAGCCACTTCTCAGTCTCTTCGTCCGTTTTCGCATTTTCGAACTCTTGCATCTTCTCCTCCGTCATACCGCTAGCTATTTCTTCGCCGACGCGGACTTCCAATTCTTCCTGCGCGTACTCCAAAAAAACCCTTTTCTGTTCTTCCGGCATCACCGAGAGCCCCACTTCTCTTAGAAATTTCTCATCAACCTCCATTTTGCCTCCTACTTTTATAGTTTTCTCTTCTTCGCTTCCCTAGTGAAGAACTTTAGCCTATCCCCAATTTCAAGTGTTAATCTCTTTGTCAATTTAAGTGCAATGCCACCAGTCTCGCCAGCCACCAATGAATCAACTGCCATCTTTTCCTTCTGGACACTTTCGACTTCCGCTTCGCCTATTAATTCTTTACCATGCATAACTCTAGCAAGCATTTTCGGTCGCACCTCACCCTTAAGCACTTCACCTCCAGAAATTATCGAAGTGCGCTCCGTTCTAAACACACCGAGCACCTTCATTTCCCCCTTATCATCTTCTACAATTTCCAATGGCAATAGCTCTTCCATTTCACTCTTCGCATCATCTAATAGTTCATAGATCACACGATAATTCTTAATCTTTACCTTATCTCTCGCCGCCATCTTCGAGATATTGGTTGGCACGCTCACGTTAAACCCATAGATTACTGTCTCCCCTCCTTCAGCCATATATACATCGTTTTCAGTTACATCACCAACACCCGTTGCAACTATGTTTAGTGTTATCTCGCCTTTCGTATCTATCATTTTTAAAGAATCAACGACGGAAGTCACCGAACCGAGCACATCACCTTTGATAATCACGTTAAACACTTTTGAATTATCCGCCACATTCATCATGCGAAGTAAATCAGTAGAAGTGACGTTCGCGCTTGCATTAGCATTCTGGGCCGCCTGGGCGTTAAGAAGCGCCATTTTCCTCGCCGTTTTCTCATCCGACACCTCAACAAACGAATCTCCAAAGTTCGGTAACTCTTTAAACCCCGTCACGGTCACAGGAGTCGACGGAGTAGCCTTGCCTTTTGGTTTACCACGAAAATCCACCATTGTCCTTATTTTTCCATATGTAGTCCCCGCCACAATAAACTCACCAGTTTTCAATTCTCCACCGGTCACAAGTAGGTTCACAACTGAACCTTTTCCCATTTCCATATGGCTTTCAATAACCAACCCTTCGCTTGGTATTTCAACATCAGCCTTAAGTTCCTCAATATCCGAAGTAAGAAGGATCATATCGAGTAATTTTTCTAGATTGTCTCCCCGCTTTGCAGAGATCGGCACCATAATCACGTCTCCACCCCATTCTTCCGGCTGTAACCCATGCTGCGAGAGATCGGCCATTGTCCGTGGAATATCCGCCCCCTCGCGATCGATCTTGTTAATGGCTACTATTATTTTTGCATTGGCGCTTTGAGCGAATTTAATAGCCTCTATTGTCTGAGGCTTTACGCCATCATCAGCAGCTACGACAATTACTACTATGTCCGTAAGCATTGCGCCGTGCTGCCGAATTGCCGCAAATGCTTCATGACCAGGAGTATCCAAAAAAGTAATCTTCCTTCCGCCGTACTCAAGTTGATAAGCAGAAATGTGTTGCGTAATACCACCAGCTTCACCTTCGACCGTCTTCTTTTTAAGTAGTGTATCAAGAAGAGTTGTTTTACCGTGGTCCACGTGTCCCATCACAGCAACTACGGGTGGTCGACCTACGGCTTTGTCAGAAAGTTCATGTCTGTTCTCCGATGTTCTCGTTGCAGTATTTTTCTTTTCTAGTTTTACATTTTTAATTTTTAACTCATCCAAAATAATTGATGCCGTGTCAAAATCGAGACGTTGATTAATCGTTGCTACGATCCCTTCCTTAAATAATTCGCCAATAAGAGATGTAACTGAAAGTCCGAGCGCCTTTGCAAGCTCATCAACAGTAATTGAACCAGCAATCTGAATCACTTTTGTGTCTGCATCCGCCATCAAAAACGCTCCTTTCTTGAATATTATCTTAATATTTTACCACAAACTCTGTTTTTTAACAATCTTCGTCAGGCTACCAAAACAGTGCTATAATAACACTTATGAAAAATATTGTGGAAATTAAGCATTTTCGAATGAATTTCGGTAACAAAACCGTCATTCGCGATCTATCCTTCGAGGTAAAAGCAGGAGAAATCTTTGGTTTTCTCGGTAGCAACGGTTCCGGCAAAACCACCACGCTACGTGCCCTCCTCGGCCTATACACACCAACCTCTGGCGAACTTCTAATCGATGGCAAGCCATACGATCCAGAACATAGCAATATTACTATTGGATACCTTCCCGAAGAACGCGGCCTTTATCGCAAAGAGACAGTTCTAGACACCTTAATTTATTTCGGTAAGCTCAAAGGCCTCGACGACCCAGCTGAATGGGCTATGAAATACCTTAAGCGCGTCGGACTAGTCGACAAAGCCAAAGAAAAACTCGAAAAGCTTTCTGGTGGCCAGCAACAGAAAATCCAGCTTGGTATCACAATTATGGACAACCCCAAGCTTCTCATACTTGACGAACCTACCAAGGGCTTCGACCCTATCAATCGTCGCTTGCTCATGGATATCATCAGCGAGCTCCACAAAAAAGGCACTGCAGTTATTCTTATTACCCACTATATGGACGAGGTCGAAAGACTTTGCGACCGCGCTATTCTTCTAAAAAACGGTGTCGCTCACGCATATGGTACTATTTCTGAAATTAAAAAGCAGTTCGGTAATAAAAGCCTCGATCAAATATTCGTAGAGGTATATGGAGGAGAAAATGAATAAATCTAAATCAAGTGCTACTTTTGTTGTTACAAGATTTGAGTTTCTTCGCCAAGTTAAGAAACCGTCTTTCTGGGCCTCAATTATATTAATCCCAGTCATGCTAGCGGCAATCGGTTTCATCGCTTTTCTCATGAACAGCGATACGGTTTCCAAAGTTAACCAATATGATGAAGAATCAGTCATTGCCGTATCTGACGAAGCGAATCTTCTTCCTGCCGAAGCGCCATTTCTTATCGATGGTGGCCGTGAAGCTGGCCTCAATATGGTCAAAAACCACGAGGCTGACCTATTCTTCTTCATTCCGGCCGACTTTAACGAATCAAAGAATATTGAGTTCTACCACATTTCCGAAGGAATCGACATTTTCGGGAGCGAGTCGAACGCTATCAAAGTTATTTTAAACCAATATCTCTCCCAAAATATCGACCCCGCTGTCGTTACCGCCATTACTGGGCAGTTCTCTGTTCAGAATAACCCGCTAACCGAAACTGGCGAACCATCTAATGCTCTCGGTCGCGCAATCGTTCCGCTCGCCTTTCTAGTTATCTTCTTCCTCTTCATCTGTCTCTTCGGGAATCGCCTGCTCATGACCGTAGTCGAAGAAAAGGAGAATCGTATCAGTGAAATGATTCTTACCAGCGTCTCTGCTAAACACCTCATCATTGGCAAAATTCTAGCCATGTGCCTTCTCGGGCTCATCCAAATTGCTTCTTTCGTTCTCCCCGCTATCACTCTCATTATTATTTTCCGAGACAACGCCATAATCAGCCAAGTCCTTTCCATTATCTCCCTAGAACCACTGAGCCTCATCCTTACGATCGTACAATTCTCTTTTTCTATCCTATTTATCATTGGACTCTGTACCTTCATTGGCGCCATCTCTCCAACTGCGCGTGAGGCATCTCAATTCATCGCCCCAGTTATTGTCGGCTCTGTCTTCCCGCTCTATTTCATTCAGGCATTCCTCGTGCCGAACCCTAATGTTATGGTCGAATTCCTTACCTATTTTCCGCTCTCTGCACCAATAGCCCTCATGTTGCGTAGTGCTTTTGGCACGCTTACCACCACCCAATTACTTATTGGTATAAGCGAAATCATCATCTTGAGCCTTCTCGCCATTCGTATTACCATCCGTACTTTTGTCAAAAACGCCATTAATTTCAATCTCGTCCTTCCTACTTTCCTTACAAAAAGAGGCTAAGCTTACGCTCGCCTCTTTTCAGCTACAGCAATACCTATTTGAATATATCCTTTAAAATCTTATTAGTAATTTTTCGGCCAATAGCACTACCAGCCGATCCCAACACATTCCCAATAAATCTATCCGTTGCCGATTTTTTTGATGACGACTTCGTTCTGTTACGAGCAGCAGCATTCTCCTTCTCTCGGCGAATCCTTTCCTTTTCAGCCGCAACACGCTCTTTCTCAGCTAATTTAGCACGCTCTTTCGCCGCTTTTTCTTCTGCCTTCTCTGCCGCAATCCGTTGTTTTTCGGCAATTTCAGCTTCCTTCGCCGCTTCTTTTTCTGCAGCGGCTGTTTCTACCTTCTGTGTAATAATCTCAGCCGCGGATTCCGGATCTTCAGGCTCATCATATTTCCCAATTAACGTACTCATATTTATTATCTTATTTCGCGTCATATCATCAATCGCTCCCATTTTACTCTGGGGTGGCAAAATCGTTGCGCGCTCCACTATCTCCGGTGCCCCCTTTTCATCCACAAAAGAAATCAACGCTTCGCCGGTTCCAAGTTCTAGTATAGCCTTCTCGGTATTAAAAGCAGAATTCGTTCTAAAAGCACTCGCAGCTGCTTTAACAGCCTTTTGTTCAGCGGGAGTGTATGCTCTAAGCGAATGCTGGACTCTGTTACCTAATTGCGACAGAATTTCATCTGGTATATCCATCGGGCTCTGCGAAATAAAATATAGTCCAATCCCTCTTGAACGAATTAACTTCACAATCTGCGCAATTCTCTTCAATCTATATGCTGGCATCCCATTAAACAACAGATGGGCCTCATCAAAGAAGAATACTAATCTTGGTTTATCCAAATCGCCAACCTCTGGCGAAGAAGAAAATAACGTTGTCAACAGCCATAAAAGAAATGCCGCATACATGTCTGGGCTCTCAAATAGCCTAACTGCATGCAGCACATTTATTACGCCACGACCATCTATATCTGTTGCAAATAAATCACTTATGGCCAAAGCAGGCTGCCCAAAGAACTGATTTGCCCCTTGGTTTTCTAGAGTAAGAAGAGATCTTTGAATTACCCCAATACTTTGAGTCGTGATGTTTCCATATTCTACTGTATATCGATCTTTGTTCTCGCTTATATATGACAGAACCGCTCTGAGATCTTTAAGATCGATAAGTGCCAGATTTTCATCTTTAGCAACCGCGAATGCGATAGCCAAATTTCCCTCCTGAGCTTCAGAAAGACCAAGCATGATCGATAAAACCTCCGGTCCTATCGCCTCTACGGTCGCTCGAACCGGGTGCCCAGCCTGTCCATAAAGATCCCAAAATCTCACCGGGAACGACTTTGCTTCAAATTCTTTTATTCCTAGCTTGTCCAAACGTTTTTGAATGTTTTCATTGACATCGCCCATTATTGCCGTACCGGCAAGATCTCCCTTCACATCCGCAAGAAAGACTGGCACGCCAGCGTCCGAAAAGCTTTCCGCCATTACTTTAAGCGTTATTGTCTTTCCGGACCCACTCGCGCCAGTAATCACGCCATGACGGTTCGCCATATTTGGCAAAATTACCAGTTCTTTCCCTTTCTCCGTTTTACCAATTAAGACTCGATTATTTACTAACATCATTCGCTCCTTTCCCTTATTTTAACACACAACCGCAATTCACCAATTAACAAAAAACACCAAAATGGCGTTTTTCATTAACAAATTTGGCTCCCGGGACTGGGCTCGAACCAGCAACCTCGAAGTTAACAGCTTCTTGCTCCACCATTGAGCTACCCGGGAATATATCTTATCTTGAAAGAACTTCTAATATTATACCCCAAGTATCCTTCGAGTTCAAGACCAAAAAACCTCCCTTGTTATCTGGGGGGTTTTTGTAGTAGCTATTTAGCGACCGAAAGAGAGATTTTTCTTCCTTCCTTATCGATATCAAGCACCTTGAAGCTCTTACGCTCATTAAGCGTGAAAACCTTTTCAGGATCAACGTCAGACCCTTCGCCAAGCTCAGAGACGTGCACGAGCGCTTCTACAGCTGGAGAAATCTGGACGAATGCGCCAAATGGGGTAATACGAGTTACGGTTCCCTCAACCTTGCTACCTTTTTTAAGACCCTCAACTTCATTAAGCCATGGATCTTCTACGAGCTGTTTCATTGAAAGGCTGAGGCGCTCTTTATCGATAGCAATAATCTTTGCCTCGACACTATCGCCAACCTTAACATAATCGGACGGGTTACTCACTCTCTCCCAAGAGATCTCGGAAATATGAATCAACCCCTCAATTCCATCGACATTTACAAATACGCCAAAATCTACAACGCCCGTTACGACGCCTTTCACGACATCACCAACCTTAAGTTCAGCGAATCTCGCTGCAAGACCGTCCTTGATAGCTTCCTTTTCAGAGAAAATAAGCTTATTTTCTTTCTTGTTCGCGTCAAGGATACGCACCTTAATGGTTTTCCCAACAAGCGAATTAAGTCTCTGGAGAATTTCATCCTTATCGGCAGAGCCAACGCGAGGATAGTGCTCTGCGGAAAGCTGAGATACCGGTAAGAACCCTCGAATACCTTCGTATTCTACGAGCAAACCACCACGGTTTGCATCAAAAGGCTGAATCTCTACAATCTCTGCATTGTCGAATTTAACCTGTATTTCGTCCCAACCTTTATCCTTCACAGCCTTGCGAAGAGATAACAGAACGGTACCGTCTGGCATTTCTGTATCCACAACAGAAGCGGTCACTTCATCACCGGCTTTTAGATTGCGGGCAAAGCCTGCCTCTTTCCTAGATACTAGACCAGTTCCCTGGACTCCGAGATCGATTAGGATTTCATGTTTTTTTACCGAGGTAACAACACCTTTCAGGGTATCGCCAACCACGGTTTTCTTGGCGAGCTCTCCATTCTTCTCTAAGAGCTCATCAAAAGTTACTTTTTTGGCATTAGCCATTTAATATTATTCCTTCCTTCAGGCTCACTCAGCAAACGTCATCTTAAAACCCTTCCTGAGTAAGCCCGAATATTCCTAAATTATACCAAAGTTTACCCTTAAAGTAAAGATGGCACTCTATGTCACTAAGTCCCCAAGCAACGGTCATGTGCTATAATAAATGAGTATGTATCTAAGCATAGACATTGGAGGTACAAAAACTCTCTTAGCCTTATTTAGTCCACACGGATATTGCTTGAAACGTTTTAAATTTCTGACCGATCCTGAACCTGTCGATTATATTGAATCACTTCAGCAAAATCTCCAAAAGTTCATCCCCAGCCGGTTCATCCGCCATCGCATTCGCGCCATAACTGTCGCGATTCCCGGCATCGTCACAACCGGACCAAAAACTTGTTCATTCCGGTTCGGTAACCTCAACTGGGCACGCATCGACCTAACTACCCCTATAAAAAATTTGTTCAGCTGCAAAATTTTCTTCGTCAACGACGCAAATTTAGCTACTCTTTATGAAGCTAACCGTCCCGATTGTAATACGGGCAAATCAATTTACCTCACTTTTTCGACAGGAATCGGCGGCGGCATTGCCGTAGATGGCAAATTAATGCAAAAGGATTCTGACGCCTTTGAGCCAGGACACGTCAAATATAAATATCAAGGTCGTTCCCTCGAATGGGAGGATATTGCAGCCGCTAGCGCGCTCATCTCTGCCTACAAAGTACAGACCGTACAAGACATCACTGGAGATGATACTGAGCTCAACGACCTCATTGCTCGTCTTTCTCTTGGACTATGCGATATCATCAAAAACGAGTCTCCAGACACTATTATTATCGGAGGGCCTATCTGTTTTATTTATGACAAATTCAGCTTATCTCTAGAACGCCACCTGCGCACCAAAATGCAAAACGTTCCTATATTTAAAAAGGCTCATCGCCCCACCGAATCTGTTATCTATGGCGCCTATCTTTACTCTAAACAGAACTATCGGAAATAATCTATGCCAGCCTCCATCTATAATGACAATGTCCGCTCTCATAAGACCCTTCCTCATCTTCCAGATAACACCTCACTTCTATCTGACAAGAATGTCGCATTCCTCGAGACCATCAAGTCCATCTATCCAGAATTCACCTTCCGTCCAGGAGCTAAATTTCTCTTTCGCCCTCCTAAATCCATTCGTTACATCGAATCCGATAACAATTTTCGCTTACTACTTCTTCATGAGTTATCGCATGCCCTCCTTGGCCATTTTTCTTACGAGCGCTCATTGGAACGCCTTCAAATCGAACGCGACGCCTGGTCCAAAACTCGTGAGCTTTGCTCGCTTCACTCTGTTCCCTTCGACGAAGAGTTTGCGGAAAACGAACTTAACACCTATCGAGATTGGGTTCATCAAAAAACTCTCTGCAAGCATTGCGGGCTTTCCTGCCTCGAAGTCTCGTCAGAGAGTCTTTACTGCCCTTTTTGCCAAAAATATTACAAGAAATTCTAGGCCCAAATAAAGTGGTCTTTTCTGCGGAATGGGGTTACAAGCACCCTAATTGACCAAAACGGAATTCTAAAAATCATCTGTTATCTCCTTCTCCATGAAGTAAATTTCTTTGACGCCTACCCTCAAGCTTCTCTAGATTTAGTCTTGCAACTTCATCTAAAGACACGTTCAGATATCTTGCTATACTAGCAACATACCATAACACGTCCCCTAGCTCCTTCGCAATCTCAAGCTTATCATGCTCATCTATTATCCCATCCTTATCACGAAGGACTTTTTTTACCTTATCAGCTGTTTCCCCAGCCTCTCCAGCAAGTCCCAAGACCTTTTCAACGAAAGCTACCGTGTTATAGTTGCCAGTTGCGTTGAACAGATCATATTTCTTTATTTTATCTTGGTACTCGTTCAAGGCTTACCTCCTTTCTCTTATTGCTTTCATTATAACTACCGTCGGCTTTAATATGCAACCATAACCGCCAATCAAAAACCAGGCCCTAAGCCTGGTTTTTTGATTCTAATTAAAGATAATCAGCTATTATGATTAGGCGTGTTTCTTCGCCGGTCCACGACGAGAAATACGACCACCCTTAGCACCAGCAATTTTAGCTAACGCAGGGTTAGCAGCAAAACCACCAGTGTGACCATTTTGGCCACCTTTACGACCAATATTGGCGTAAAATTCCTTACCATATTTAGCTTTGTTAGTTGCGGCAGCTTTAAGACCGCCAGCTTTAGTTCCAGCCATCTGGATCTCTCCTTCTGCCCACCATATTTATAAACTAACCCACCCTTTTAGGATGATTATGCTTATTTTATCATAATGCTTCAGTTTTGTCAAGCATTTTTTTTCTTGACATTATTCAGCTTATGATATATACTAGAGATGTTTGGACAAAACCGTTAAACTGCGAGGTTGCCCAAACTGATGACCTTCGGAGCCACCAAACTAGTGGCTCCGTCTTTTTTTCTCTATAGTATTGCATTTTTTGCCCAAATCGAGTAAAATAAGCAATGCTATAGCACGTTTATATTTTTATGGGGTAATAGCTCAGTTGATTAGAGCGCTGCCTTTGCAAGGCAGAGGTCCAGGGTTTGAGTCCCTGTTACTCCACCAATTATTATTTATATGGGGTTATAGCTCAGCTGGTTAGAGCGCGTCACTGATAATGACGAGGTCTGTGGTTCAAGTCCACATAACCCCACCAGATTTTATATGACTCGGCATTTTAGCCGATTTTTTAGTAATAAGTTCCAGAAAATACAGTTCCTAAGCCTCAGTTTTAATTCCGCAATCATTAAAGTAATCTCGAACCTTCTCGACAATTGAAAGTATCTTATCTTTATCCGTAGACGTCTCTTTGGCATACTCAGAAATATCCCTGAGATAAGTAATTCCTTTACCGTATTTTTTTGTCATCCAGTCATAATTCGGAAAAATCCAAAAATGCAAATGAGAGGACCGCTCTTCCTGAACCAAAGTAATCTCAGTAATCCCTAAAGATTTAAGGGCCTTTTCAGCATGGAAAATGATATCAATAATCTCATGGCACTCTTCATTGCTTAGTTCGGAGAGCGAACGGACATGACGTTTTGAAGTTACAACAAGAAATCCCGGAATAGGCACTTCCGGATCAGCGGCAAGGATAGCTATATTCCCATCATAAATAACGCCACCCGGCACGCCGGTATTGCCCCTAACAATAGCACATCCCGCACAGTCAAAACGCAACCCACTGCTAGAAGAAACAGCTAAAGTCTTTTTACTCATATCTAAAACTCCTTTTGAACTATTTTCATTTTTTATTGTCAATCCAGAATCTATCTATCTGTTCATCGGCATCGTCCGGGTCGGTCACTGTATTTTCTAGTACTCCCTTGCATTTTTCGATTACTTTACGAGAAGCTACATTCGATTTATGGGCGCCAACTAAAACCCTATATATTTTCTTATTCTTTGCTTCGGCTAATAACAACTTAAGAATTTCCGTACCGTACCCTTTATTTCTTTCGCTAGGTCTGACCCCATATCCACAATGTCCCCAAGTTTTTAGACCTTTAACTGTAAGATAATGCCTCAAACTCGCTGCGCCAATCAATCTATCTTTTTCATCAATCACGAAGTATGACGTAGTTGAGCTAAACTGCTTGTCCTGATTCGCATTTTCTAATTCATCCAAATCCTGTATCAATTCGGCAAATTTCTCAATTGTATCAAATGGTTTACCCAGGAACCATGGCGCTATCTGCGTACTGCTACCTATCCACTCCTTCATCATATCGTTATATTCTTCATAGTACATTAAGTCTGGCTTAACGAGAAATAACTTCATATTTCTTACTCCTAATGATAATTTTCATTTTAAACTATAACATATTAGTGTTCGACTGTCACTTTCTCACTTGGCCAACTATCATTTTTTATATATAATATATATATGTCATTTAATCTTGGCGCTTTTATTATTGGTTTTATTATTCTCGCCGTAGGCGGAGTTTGTGTACTCTTCTACCAAAAGGTAGCCGACAATATTGCTCACGGAGTTAGCTCCTATGACCACGTTAAACTTTTTGGCATCATCACTATCGCTGTCGGTTTTCTTGTGATGACTAACCTTCATTCTGTCGTTCTAGGCTGGTTAATTGGTCTTATTTTTCCCGGGGCCGGGAAATAGACATTTAACATTCATCGTTTTGTCGCGCACTGCCTAGCCCACTCATACATTGCTATTCCTGCAGCCACGCCCACATTTACACTTCTAGTCGATCCAAAACTCTCTATAAATCTTACGTCATCCGCAGCTTCAAGTAGTTCTGCAGTAATCCCATCACCCTCACTACCAAATACTAATGTAGTTTTATCGACAAAATTCTTTACGGTTAAATTTTTTGCTCTAGGTGTATTATTTTCGATCGCCACCACTTCCCTCCCCCGCTCCTTCTGATCATGTATAAAATCGCTACAATTCTCCCAGTATACTATCTCTAGATACTTATCCGTGCACATCGCCCCTCTACGGTTATATTTCTTCTTTCCAATTATATGCACCTTACTAGCATTAAAGCTGTTTGCGCTTCTCACGATTGTTCCTACATTAAAATCATGGCTCACGTTTTCAATTGCCACTTCCAATTCATTCCTTTTTTTACTCAAAGCATCAAAAACTTGTTCGTTAGTCATTCCTTTATACTCATCAATTAAGTTTCTCGTGTCTTCCATATCAATATTATTATATCAGTTATTATATGCCATATTTAGCAATCAATCTGTCTTTGTAAATCCTACAATATATTAGCAGTATACTTTTTAAACTGCTAATTAATAAAAAAGACGCATTTAGCGCCATTTTATCGTTAACAATTCGGTTGTGCAATTAATCTTCTCATCTGTTCGTCGTTGTTTAAGCTTGAAGTCGCACCCCGAAGGGTAATAATTATGTATTAAGCTTACATACACAATTGCGACCGACCTAGCTACACGCGAGCTTTCGCTTTCGTGCGCATCAATTCCTTCTCAAGAAAGGAGGTAATCCATCGACACGTTCTCGTACCGATGCCTTGTTACGACTTAACCCCAATCATCTCCCCCACCTTAGGCCGCCTAGACGGACTTTGGGTGTTGGTGACTGGATCTCATCCGCACTCACATTCTCCTTCAGCTTCCTCTGCGCCAGCTCCTTTAATACTGTCGTCGAGAGATTATAGTAGAGGTATTCCGGC
>JAFWLS010000019.1 GCA_017514045.1 Candidatus Saccharimonadota bacterium
AGCTACTATTTTAGAGTAAGGCCTACAACCGCTTGTTTACAAGCGGACATTACAGAGGTGGCACCGATTATTTACAATCGGTCAAAAATGGGTAATTTTCACCGCTTGCACACAAGCGGTTTTTCACAAAACCTGCCCTGTAAAAATCGTTTTCGAGAAACGTGGTAAAACCGCCCAAAACCGACTATTCTGCAAATGCGCGATCCACTTGAACGCAAGTGGACGTACCCCAAGAAAGACCTAAAAATAAGTCGGCGATTTTCGAGCCAAAAACAGCAACGTCTCACCGATTGTACACAATCGGTGGTTACAGGGGTAGCTATCATTCAAGCGTGGACGGCGTGGTAAAATAGTAATTAAGAAAAATTATTCATTAAAATATGTTCAGTGACCTAGACGAAACGTTTAAGAAAACCATGGAAGGTTGGTATAAAAACAATATCTTCCCAATTTTTGAACAAGCACGTGGCGTCATAATTCCTCTTGGCAAAGCTGATAAACTAATCCCCGAATTTGGTTATTGGTGGGCTACATACATCAAAAACTCAGTCATTCTACTAGAATTGATGCTTATCGATAAATACTCAAACCAATCGGCCTTTACTATGCGTATGCTAATGGAGATATCCGCAGACGTATTATTCATGAGTCAAAATCAGAGCAACGTGGATACTTTTAGGGAGTATTATGTTTACGATCCAGAAAAAATAAAAGACAGTACTTACCAAGATTTCGTGGACGTAGCAGATAAACTAATCTTAAAAGATGACGAAAGACACAAAAAGACTACAACAACAGATAGAATTAAAATAGCTTTTGGAAGTGAAGGGCTTAAATATTACAAATATCTTTGTTGCTATACACACTTAAACTACATCGGAGTCATAAAAGATATAGATTTTTCAATCGACAGAAATAGTAGCATGGATTATCGCTTAGAATTCGTAAAATACTATCCGGATACTTTTATGGCAATGATCCGAGCCGCGGAGAACTTCTCCGGCGAGAACGATCTATTTGATAAGGTTGATACAAAAAAATTGAGGACTGTTATCTCAGATCTTGTTTCAAAGCATAGCCTTGGTATTGTTGAATAACTAGAACGTAGTGATTTCTTATATCACGAAAAGCATACAATGTAAGCTCGACCACTTTTGGAAAAGAGCCAAAAATGTTAAAATTGAAGTAGTTGGTGGGGTTAAAAATAAACTTTTTACTAAATATTAACTTTAACTTTTGGAGGTATCGATGGAAGAAGAAATCAAAAAAGTAGTCTACAATGAGTTCTCAAATCTTGTAGATAATATTGAAAACGATTTTAAGGCCAATTACGTCAGAAAACGCTACAATTTTCTGTTGAGTCAGCTAGACGAAACGATGACGGCGAATATGGTGTTTGTCAGTAGTTTTGAGTCGAAAAGCGGTTTCGCCATCGAAGAATGCGCAAAGCGTATAGCCATGATGCGCTTTGGTTCCGAGAATGTTCCAAGAGTAGTTAATCCACACAATATCCCAAATAATATCGATCCAAATAAAGTCAAAGGGCAAGTAGTAGTAACCAATGTAGATACCGACAGCGGAGATTTACGTGGCGAAATAGCAAGCTTCCGCGCGAACAATATGGCTAGTGGCGCCGGCAGGACTAAAAAAGAGAGTGGTGTTTGTCAAGAAACTATTAAAGCGACGCTATTGCCACTATCAAGTAAGTATAAGACCGATACCGTACACACGAAACCAGTTGATTTAGCATTTTTCGACGGCAAAGATTGGAATATCCTAGAACTGAAGGCTGGTGGAGATTTAGATAGCTCAAACGCTCCATCAAACGTCGAGAAGCTCCTGACCATTTATACGGCTATGGGCGTTGAAAATGCGAAGGTTTACTTTGGCACGCTCTATAACAAAGATGGCGAAGGCAACACTTGGAAAGGCGCAGTCAAAAAGCACCTAAGGTATCCAGAAATGTTCCTAATTGGAAAAAACTTTTGGGAGAAGATTTTGCCAGAAGGTATTAGTTTCGAAACATTCACCAAACTCTATAAGGAAGCGTTGGCAGAAATTGACCTAAACAAAAGAGTGAGGACGATGATTGATGAAACAGCGGGAATTCGTTAAGTTATATCATGGCGATTGCAGGAAACTTTTAAAGAGAATAAAAGACAACTCAATTGACTTGATACTGACGGATCCGCCATACAATATTGCGCAATACTCTACGGGCAACATTGATTTGCCAGGTCGGAGCGCGCTGAATAATGATTTAGGTAAATGGGATTTAGCGGACATAGATCCAAAAGAGTTCGTAAGCGACTTTAAAAGAATACTGAAGCCAAACGGCAATGCCTTCATATTTACGAGCTATAATCTAATCGGGAAATGGCATGAAGCTTTCGATCCGGAGTTTGATACCTTTCAATTCTTCGTATGGCACAAAAAGAACCCTGCGCCAAAGATTTATAAAAACGGCTTTTTGAATAGTTGCGAACTAGTGATATGCCTATGGAACAAAGGACATAAATGGAACTTCACTACACAGGCAGAGATGCATAACTTCATAGAAACTTCGATATGCACCGGGAAAGAAAGGCTGAAGAACCCAAAGCATCCGGCACAGAAACCGGTGCAATTGCTGGAGCATTTTATCAAAATCGCTAGCAATCCTGGCGACATTGTTCTGGATCCATTTATGGGTGTCGGCTCAACTGGTGTTGCGGCAAAAACGCTAGGCCGAAGCTTTATTGGCGCAGAAATAGACGACAGTTTCTATAATGCCGCAAAACAAAGATTATAAACTAAATTTCGAAGTTAGTGATGATTAGATGCTCAACGCTTCTGTCGTTTCGGCTTTTAACATTGTAGGAATAAGTCTTATCGAAAGTGGCGATGTTGAAGTCGTCCTTGTATAGCGAGTAAATGAAGTCTGTGTTTTTGATGATGAGAATAAATTTCGCAGGTATACCTTTCAGCGTATCGCGCAATCTTTCTTGATCCTTCTTGGTAAAATCATTTCCGTCATAGTCAGAGAATTCTGTATCGTATGGTGGATCCAGAAATATAAAATCTCTCTCGTTTAAGTCGATGCCTTTGAGGAATTCTTCAAAATCAAGATTTTCAATAGTGCAATTACTAAATAGATTAGCGACTTCATCGCTAAGAATATGCTGGACTTTACCTCTAAAATTCTTTTTATTATAAGTCACTCCGCCATATGGAATATTGAAGTTACCAAGACTATTAAATCTAAACATAGAACCGTAACAGTATTCTCGAATAAAGTAAAAATTTGCCGCTCGTTCTGCATCAGAGAAGTTTGATGGATTTCTACGCATAGAATTGTATCTATGACGGAAATACATATAAACGCCACTAGAGAAGCCGGTAGCAAGATTTTCTTTCAAATCGTCTTCGGAAAAAGGATGTGCTTCATTGTTCTTTTTGGTACGCAAGAGTTTATCTTTAACGTATTTGAATATAACAGCAGTGAAGTTTGTTTCGAGAACGTCATTGTCTATTATGAGCTCGCCAGTAATGTCGCTTACTATCTCCATTAGGGCGTCCTCGTCATAATTGTCGAAGATAACTTTAAGTTTATCGAACGCACTTCGGCCTTGTGCCAAAGCGCCATCAAAAACATTGCTATATTGATCTAGCTTTTCTCTAAACTCGGCAGACCTGCCTTTAATCTGCTTATAAAAATTAATTAAATCTTCCGATAGGTCATTGATAGCCGAAGTCTTCGGCTCTAGATTAAAGAAGACTGCTCCTCCACCAAAGAATGGCTCTATATATCTGTCAAAATCAGGGATTATATCCTTGATGTAAGCGAATTCTCTGCCTTTACCTCCAGGCCATTTAATCAGTGTATTCATTCTTCACAACTTTCTTAATAGCTCCTTCTATTTTAACATATTTTGTAGAAATTTTAAGTGGTCGGCACATTAGGCATGTCAAGAGCGACCAATAATCAAATGTTGTCACGAAATGCTTGTAAGGCTTCCAAAACTCCACACTTTGAGCAAATCTCGGTTTTATTATCTTTTCGCGATAGCGCAGGATAACCATAATATTTTTTGCTACATTTAGGGCATTTTCTGGGCTTTTGAGAGCCTTTAGGCTTGGGTTGGCATAATTTGTCGTCTTTCATCATAAATCCACCGAACACACCGTTTTAAGCCCGAACTTTCGACCAAGTTCTTCCCACATGCCGTCAGGTGCATCTTCTTCAAGAATTCTCCAGACGGGGTAGTTATAATCAAGTATAATACTCGCGACATCTTTCGGATCCACCATGAGCTGGCAGTAATAATCAGCTTCGGTTTCTCCTTCAACTAAAACTGGATCCTGCTCTGAACCAGAAACGATAGCTCGTAACCGCTCTGTCTCATTCGCGATAGCTTCATTCACGAGCTTAACCGATGGAATTAGTTTCTCGTCTTTTGTCATAAAAATACTCCAAAATTAGATTTGTCATATTTAACCTTATTTCGGAGATTTTACAAGCTCTCGCTAAGGTGTTATCGCTCGGCAAAACACCTTAAATCTGGTATAATATAATGCAAGAATTGTTTTAAGGTTGTGAGCTAAAAACTGTGAGAAACCCTTATTCCAAACCGCTACTAAAAATATATGAAACCGCCCGAAAGTTCGTGGACGATTTTGAACCGACTGTTGTAGGTTTAGTAAACAGCGAAGATATTTGCTATCAGCCACCTCGTCGTCACTACAAAGCCAATATAGTCCAAGTCAACGATAATCCACTGTCGTTCAGTAATAGCGATGCGCTTGCCGAAGCGAATAGAACATTGACGGAAACTTTCGAAAAACTAAACGCAGACGTTCTCGCAATTCTCGAAGGCATACCACAGGTATCTTTCCAGATCCGCTTTAACGAGCCAAAAGCCGATAAAGCCGGAATGCTTGAAATATATAAAAGCTACACATTCACGTCGGACATGGAAGGCTTTCTTGCCAAATATGATAAGCTAGTCGGCAAAGTAAACGAATTACCAAAGATTATAGAAGACTACGAAAAGTCTATTTATCAGCCGGACGATTTTCCGCAAAAGACGGATCCAGAAACGAAGCCGAATAAGGCAGTAGTTTATCGCCTAACTTACGATGCGATGTCTGGTCGCTTAAGTATCAACGATAAAGAAGTCTACAAATGCAATCTTGATAGTAAACTAGATAAAGCCCTCAGTAGCGCTTTTAACGCGCCCGATGAAGCCGTAACAACAAGTGGCAACCTCGCGTCGGCTATTAGCGCTATACGAGCGCCAGAAAGCCTTAAACGACTAATGTTTCGCACGAGTAAAGGAAGCTTCCGTATTCATCCAGAAGTAACGGACGAAGACCTAAAACAAAACAAGCTTAGCAAAGATACTATCGACGCCGAATTTCAAAAGCTTTCAAAATAATTAAAAGTAAGTAAATAGCCTTCAAGAACGAGGGCTATTTTTGCGTTCCAAAAGATAATCGGGTTATGACAAATAACCCACAAGAAAAATCAAGACTCACGCCAGAACACGTCAAAGTTCTGGCGAAGTTCTTTGGCCTTCTGTGGGAAACGCAAAAAGAATTAGAAAGGCATGAACATGAAAATCAAGAACGTGAACATTATTCCGGTATCGCAGAATAACGGACTAGTTGCTTTTGCGAGCCTAACGCTAGACGACGACATTCTACTAAGTTCGATAGCCGTTTATAAAAAGTTAGACGGCGGATTTAGATTGCTGTATCCGTCTAAGTGCGTTCGCGGTAGCGAGATGACGGTATTTCATCCGCTCAATCGCAGTACGAGCAAAGCGATAGAAGAAGCTATCTTTGAAAAGATTAAAGACGTAAAGAACAAAGGTTGTGAAAATGATAGATACTATTCGGCTAGCGTTGGATATTAAGCGCATTCCAGACGAATTCAAGATAGCGAAGTCAAAGAATGGCGTCTTTCGCGGAGTAATAAACCCGACTAAAGAAATGAAAGAGTCGGGTAGATACTATCCGCGCGTCACCTTCGTAAAACGACCAGTTCGCGGTGGTTTTAGCCAGCAATTCTTAATCGAATTTTCAATTCCAAAACTCGTCAAAGGCAATAACTTCAGCGAAGTCAACGACGAAGATTTTGACGCGATCATAAAAGTTCTAAAAGACGCGCTGTTCGATATGGACATCAAATGGCAATTTAGTGCCGTAATAGCGAACGCGCGAGTGGTAAAAATCGACTATTCAAAGAATATCGTATTCAACGACGGCACGACCATATCACAAGTTCTTCGGCTATTAAACCTAGCCAACATTAAAAAGACGATAGACGTTTCGTCTGGCGAATTTAGGAATGGCGGACAAATATGCCACCTACATACGAGTGGTCGCGATATAGCGTTCTACGACAAAATTTCAGATCTAAAACGCTCAAAGATAAGCGAGAAACGGTCTGTCGAAAAAGATAACAAGATCCAGATACAATTACTGGACGCGCTATCAAAACGGCATAACTTATCGGTATTGCGCTTCGAAATTAGACTAAACGGCGTCAACGAAATAAAACGCAACCTTGTAAAGATTGGCGAAGATAAAAGTGACTTGAGTTTCAGACACTTATTCTCATCAAAAATATCGCAAGCAATTCTGTTGAATTGGTGGCACGAGATATTTAACCAAATACCGAAGGCGCCACTCGATGACGAAACGGTCGAGAATATGTTTCTCGGACTATTAAAGAACGAAGAAGCGAAGCCACAAAGAGTACTAGCGACGCTAGGAATGAAGTACTTGATGCAAGATCGGAACTTTGACGCTCGGTTCGCGAAAGAAGTATTCGACAACCGGTTCAAAAATGGCTCGTGGGCGCGAAGCAATAAGTTGCTATTAAAACCTGAAGCGCCGAAAAACCTAAGACACTTACTCTATATTGAGGAAACGCTGAAAGAAATGCGACCTATCGATATTAGGGAGTATACTCAAGACTTTTATTAGGTTTAGGGTATAATGTTTTGTTTAACAAAATAGTAATGCCAAAGAAAGGAGTAAAAAATGAGCTATTACGACAAGCGATACGACGGTATCAAAGCATTCATGATAGCCAGAGTGTCAGATCCGAGCCAACGCGAAGCGTTGCCGGCTCAAAAATATAAGTTAACTGATTATCAGAAGCGATTAAACTTCAACGCGGAATATCACGAGTTTGACGAGTCTGCTTTCAAAGAAGACCGCGAGAAGTTCGAGAAGATAGTCGACAAAATACGCAAATACCCAAAGGAGTGCGTGGTTGTATTCGACAAGATAGACCGCTTTACTCGCGACTGCTCAAGCGAAATAGTGAGCAAGTTAAAGCGAGCTGTTGCCGAAGGTAGTATCGAATTACACTTCGTGTCAGACGGATTAATCGTCCATAAAGAGTCACCGGCAACAGACTGGTTCCGGCTCGATATCGGCATGGCGACTGCTGGCTACTATTCGTCAGCCATTCGCGATAACGTTAACCGCCGTATCGCCCAGAAGCTACGCGACGGCGAATTTCCAGAAAAAGCGCCATTAGGGTATCTGAATGTTAGAACCGAAGACGACAAAAGCGACATAATCATCGATAAACAACGCGAACCGCTCATTCGTAAGGCCTTTGAGCTAAGGCTTACAGGAATGTCAGTAAAAGATATCACAATGGAGATGCGAAAACTAGGCTTAACATCGAATATGAAGAACCCGAAGCCGGTCGGGCATTCAACGATAGCGAGCATGTTCAAGAACAAGTTTTATTACGGTATGATGACGTATCGCAAGAAAGACTATCCGCATAAATACGAAACATATATCACGAAGAATATCTACGACAAGATCCAGAGTATTAGTGAAGGTAACTATATTAAGCAATTTCATACAAACGCGCATTACGAGTTCACTTTCAAAGGAATACTAAAATGTGGCGTTTGCGGATGTAGCATGAGCTCATATACGAAGAAAGGGCGCGTGTATATGCGGTGTTCGAATGCTAAAGGCAAATGTCCAAATAACGCGACCGAAATCGAGGTGCTAGAACAGCTATCGCCGGTCATTACAAGCTTATCGATAAACCAAGCAGAAGCCGAACAGATTTGCGACGAGTTGAACAAAGACTTTAATGACGCTCGCGATCTAAAAGAGCGTCGCAAAGAAACATTACGAGCTGAGTATCAAAAGCTCCTGCGACGCAAGGACTTAATGTATGAAGATAAACTAGACGGGCGTATTACTCCAGAAAAATACGACGAATTAGTCGAAAAAGGCGAAAAGCGCATGTTGGAAATCGATGAAGAACTCGTCGCGCTCGAAAAGAGCTATGAAGGCTCGGAATTAACGATATCTAATCTGTTCAAACTAGCCTGCAACGCAGACATCCTACTTAAAAGTTCTAAACCTGCCACAAAAAACCAAATTCTCCGCCTTCTACTTTCGAACTGCGAAATTGAGCAGAAAAGGCTCAGTTTTAACCTGTTAGAACCATTCGATTTCATAAAAAAATTGGACTCTCGTCCAAAATGGCTCCC
>JAFWLS010000003.1 GCA_017514045.1 Candidatus Saccharimonadota bacterium
CATAGTTCCTACTACTCAAGCTCAAATTGCTTCCTATCCTTCTACTACTGATCAAACTACTGGCGTTAACATCAAAGTTACTTATAACGCTCATATCTCCGTCTCTCAAGCTGCTGGTACTTATAAAGGCAAAGTCAAATATACTCTCGTTCATCCATCGCTTCATGCTGCTCCGGCGAGTAGGCCTGCAACACTTGATACCGGACGGACAGTTAATGCTAAGATGAAGTCGCTAGCAGAATCTACTGTCAATAATGCAGCCTCTACATTAGATTACAATAATCCCGACGGCTATATTAAAATCATAGAATCGCATACGAACATCAGTTCTTTGCCCTCTAGCTTCACTCCTTCCGAAGCCAACACCATCTCTTCCTCAACCTCCGAACGCCCCATTTACATCGTCTTCGATAATACCAATGATGCTGGCGTTATGAACTTCTATACCGAAGGCGATAGAATTGTTCTCCCGGCAGATTCATCTTATATGTTCAATTACATGTATGGTCTCAGTGATCTCTCTGATCTAAACGACTGGGATGCTTCTAATGTTACCGATATGAATAATATGTTCTCCAATCAAACAGGCTGGGATGCTGCGGAATTCTCTATCGACCTCTCGGGCTGGGACACCTCCGGCGTAACGAACATGAACCACATGTTTTACGAAACAGGCAGCTATTCTAGAACTGCCTCATCTTCTATAAATCTTTCCGGCTGGGATACTTCCAATGTAACGGATATGAGCTATATGTTTAATTACTCCTGCCAGAACGCCGCAGCACTCTCTATAAATCTTTCCGGCTGGGATACCTCCAGTGTGACGAACATGAGCAACATGTTCTCCTATGCCGGCTCCAACGCCACTACCTGGTCTGTTGGCGATCTCTCGGGCTGGGATACTTCTAGTGTGACGAATATGGACAGCATGTTCTCCTCTGCCGGCTCCAACGCCACTACCTGGTCTGTTGGCGATCTCTCGGGCTGGGATACTTCTAGTGTAGAAAACATGAGATGGATGTTCGCCAACGCCGGCTACAGTGCTACTACCTGGTCTGTCGGCAACCTCTTTGACTGGAGCACTTCCAATGTAGCAGATATGAGCTTTATGTTCTCCCAAGCCGGCTACAACGCCACATCCTGGTCTGTTGGTGACCTATCTGGCTGGAATACTTCTACGGTCACAGATATGGACAACATGTTCTATCAAGCCGGCTACAACGCCACCTCCTGGTCTGTTGGTGACCTATCTGGCTGGAATACTTCTGCGGTCACAAATATGGGCCGTGTGTTCTATCGAGCCGGCTACAGCGCCACCACATTCTCCCTTAACATTTCTGGCTGGAATACTTCTGCGGTCACAAATATGAACGGCATGTTCTATCAAGCCGGCCACAACGCAACCGTGGCCAACTGGTCAGTCAATATTCCTCAGACTAATAGCAGCGGCATTAATAATGCCACCAATCGCATATATGGTAAGACTGCATCAGTTTATGCCTCGCCAGATAGTGGCAAATCCTTCACCTTAGCTCAGTAAGATAGTCATAATCAGACATCAACAAAGCACTCCTCTGGAGTGCTTTTATGTTCAAACAAAAATGGTAGTACCGACTGGGATCGAACCAGTGACCTTGGGCTTATGAGTCCCACGCTCTAACCATCTGAGCTACGGTACCACACGTATCTTAAAATATACGCTTATTCGGGGTTTTTGTCAATCTATGGTATAATTTAAGTATGAAGTCATCCCTTGTTCGTATCCGTCATGCACGCTCCAAAAACGATTTTCCGTTCCTGTCGCTAGAAGAGGGCGAATACGTCGAGCTGGCCATCACCCGCTCGAAAGCCGGCTTGATTATTATCTGGGCAATCGTGATAATCGCCATAGTATTGCTCGGTATTGCTGGCGCCACCGTCATCGGGAGCGTATCCCGCTCCAACAATCTAACTCAAGAAACCATGAAATATTTCTGGCTGCTACTTGGGATGCTATTTACTTTCTTGATGTTGCTCGGATTGGGCCTGAGCAAGGTCTATGTCGACAATAAACTATTTGTTACAAATAAGCGCATATTCCATTATAATGTACAGTCACTATTCACGAAATCCTTAAATATTATTGAACTATCCCGCATCGAAGACGTATCATTCAAACAGAAAAACATCATCGACCATATCTTTTCCTTCGGCACGATACGGATGTCGACCGTGGGCGACGAGACGACCTATACATTCCCATACGTTGATACTCCGACCGACGAAATTGAGCTGATCGCGCACCTAATCCAACAAGTGAAAAAGAAGTAGATGATTATTGGGCAATTCTGTGATACTTATCCGCCCACAGCGGATGGCGTAGCGAGAGTTACCTTCGCGTATTGCGAAACCCTCAGCAAGATGGGCCACGCAGCATATTACGTCGCGCCCAAAGATTCAAACGCGCCAGATTACCCATTCCTTAATACGATTCTGTCTCCAAGCGTAAAAATCCCCATCGAACAATGGAATGTTGGCTTACCTGCCTTAGGATTCAAATATCAGAAAAATCTGAAAGAAGTACCGTTCGATATCGTGCATGCTCAGAGTCCATTTATCGCCGGGCACGAAGCCATGCGCATCGCAAAAAGACTAAATATACCACTAGTCTCGACATTCCATTCCAAATATTATGACGATTTTCTTCAACGCACCCATTCGAAAAAACTGTCGCAAATTCTCACGAAGAATATCATCGAATTCTACAACAAATGCGACGCGGTCTGGGCGGTTAATGACGGCACGGCGGAGGTGCTTCGCGAATATGGATTCGGCGGAAAGATTACTGTCATGGAAAACGGCACCAACGTCGAAAAGGTCCAGCCCGAAGTATTAGAAGAAATGAAACAGCGAATTCATTATGACGAGCGCACGCCTCTTTTGATTTTCGTCGGACGGCATAACAAACAAAAAAATATCCAAAGCGTAATCGAAGCATGTAAGATTTTAAAAGATAAAGGCATGGCGTTTAAACTAGTAACGGCAGGCGACGGCCCAGATTACGACAAATTGGTAAAGCTCAGTCAGAAACTAGGGCTAGAAGACAGAGTGCAATTTTTGGGATATGTAGACGCGCGCGCAGAAATTATGGCGCTATATTCACTCGCGAGTCTACTAGTCTTTCCGAGCCTGTATGATAATGCGCCCATGGTACTTCGCGAGGCGGCATCGATGCAGACGCCAGGCCTGCTTGTCGCCGGGTCGACCTCGGCAGAGAATCTAATCGATGGCGAGAACGCCTTAATCGCGCGCGACGACTCGCCAGCAGCCATCGCCGAAAGGATTCAGAACAGTCTCGCGGACCTTGACACTATTGGCAAGAACGCCCAAAAAACCATCCCGATTTCGTGGGATAAAATTATGAAAAAAGTTGTTGCTGAATATGAGGCCCTAATTCAAGAAAAACAGGGGCGGATTCGTTAACAGAGCGCGCATCGAAAACGCGACAAAACTGACCCCTTTATGGTATAATTGTGGCATGACTACGAAGAAGAAAACTGCGAAAAAATCGGGTAAGGCACCCGCAAAAAAGCCTGTCGTGAAGAAAACCACCGCCAAAAAACCTGCTGCAAAGCCAGTCGAGCAAAAGTCCGACCCAGACCATGCCATAATCGCCGATTACAACGGCTACGATTACAAGAAGATTTTTTGGGAAGATGGCAAACGCGACTACGAAGACCTTTGCGACCGTCTAGCCGTGAGAAAATTGCTCCCAGACACGATGGATGACTTTGTCGACATCGCCGGTGGATACGGCCGTCTCGCCGATGAATATATTTCTCGCGCGAAGCACTCAACGATTTTTGACTATTCTAAGACTGAACTCGCTGACGCGAAAAAGACCTACGGCGACAGGATCACGACCAAAGAAGGCGATATTTACAATCTGCCATTCGAGAACGAATCGTTTGACGGCCTAATGATGGTTCGCGCGACGCATCATTTCAAGGATATGCCGAAGGTTATCGAAGAGTTATATCGTGTTATGAAGCCAGGCGGCGTCGCAGTTATTGAAATAGCTAGCAAAAAGACTTTGCCAAAGATGTTCCGTTATTGGTTTAAAAAATCCGACATTAATCCATTTTCTAGGGAACCGTCGTATCTCAAAGAACTCGAGATGTATAACTATCATCCAAAATACATGGAGGATTTGTTCAAGAAGCAAGGCTTTAAGATTTTGAAAGTCTTGTCTGTTTCGAACTTCCGCTCGCCGAAGCTCAAGAAGATCTTTGGCACCAAGGCGCTTGGCAAGATGGAAAAAGTAGCTCAACCTACCTTGGCACCGATTCGTTTCGCTCCGTCAATCTACTATAAGTTGGAGAAGACTCCTAAAAATGCCTGACGCACCCATAGGCGTGTTTGATTCCGGCATAGGTGGGACGACAGTCCTGCAAGCTGTGCGGGAGTTATTACCAAATGAAAATTTTGTATTTTTTGGCGATTCAAAAAACTGCCCGTTCGGAACTAAAGAATTGCCGGAGTTAAAAGAAATCGTAAAGGACGCAGCGGAATTTCTTATTGAAAAACACGTAAAGCTCATTATCGTAGCTTGCAATACTGCGACCACCCAGACGATTGATTATCTACGCGAAACTTTCCCAGATATTCCGTTCGTAGGAACGGAGCCAGCGATAAAGCTCGCTTGTGATTCTGACGCCTCAAACATTTTACTGTTGTCTACGGAGGGCACGGCGCATAGTCCTCGCACTCAGGAATTAATTGAGCAGAACATCAAGCCCGACCAGAGAATAGACAATTTTCCGTGTCTCGGGCTTGCAGAGGCAATCGAAACGCGCGACATAAACAAGATTCGCGCCAACCTCGCAGATAATTTTAAAAACATTCCCGAGCCAGAAAAGATTGACGCAGTAGTGTTGGGTTGCACTCATTATCCATTAGCCAGCGCGGAGATCCAAAAGTTTTTTCCCAATGCAAAATTAATGGATGGCGGTGAAGGCGTCGCCAAACAAGTAAAGACTATACTCGAAGAGAAGGGAATCTTAAACACGAACGACAAACGTGGTGAGGTCGAGTATTTCTTTTCAAAAGCAGAGGAATAGTATATAATATATATGCCCAATCTGGGGCAGTCGTTCAACGGATAGGACATATCCCCTCTAAGGATACAATGCTGGTTCGATTCCAACCTGCCCTACCAATCAAAAAAGGACCCAAAGGGTCTTTTTTGTAATTGGTCTAGTCTGGCGGGAGCGAACCAGCGGTTCGAACCGCCAAGGAGCCGAGAGAAAATCTCAAGCTTGCTTGGAGTATTCCGAGGTGTTATGCAACGAGGAATCGAACTGTTATTGTTTACGTATTTACCGCGTGATATATTAATAATGGACGGAGAATATGGATATTCTCATAAATGAACTCCTTAAACATTTTTTAACAAATCCTTTTGTCATTTCGATTATCGTAGCTGGATTACTATCCGTTGTTTTTTATAAACAGATAATAGGTTGGTTTGGGGAGTATTGGACTAAACAGGCATTAAAGAAATTGCCAAAAGATGAATATACAATAATAAATGACATATTCATATCTACCAATAGCGGAACACACCAAATAGATCATGTAGTTGTTTCTAAATACGGTATTTTTTCAATAGAAACTAAGCAATATAGTGGGTATATCACAGGAAACAAATATGACAAAAAATGGGTAAGGCATGTTGGCAACAAAGAATATTATTACACTAATCCCATAAGACAAAACTACGGTCATGTTAAATCTTTATCTGAACTATTAAAAATAGATGAATCAAAGATTTATAACATAGTATGCGTACCAAGCAAAGCTAAATTAAGAATAGAGCACGATGGTGAACTAGTTAGATACGGCACTATTGTAAATAGAATACTGTCCTTTAAAAAGGAAGTAATATACAACGTCGATGAGATAGTTAATGTTATCAAATCAAACAACATAACGGATAAGAATGCCAAAAAAGAGCATATAAAGAATATAAAGAAAAATATAATTGATAACAATTTTAATAAATGCCCAAAATGCGGGGCAAAACTAACCGAAAGAACTGGAAAACACGGGAAATTTATTGGTTGCACCAATTATCCAAAATGTAAATATACGAGGAATGGCTCTTATTAAAAATGGTTCCCTCGTGAGGCTTAGACTCGTGCTAAAAAAAATAAGGTCATCGACCTTATTTTTAGCTCAGCCTTAGTCGGCAATCCACCAATCTAGTTTTTGTATTTCTTACTACAAGATCCACGCCATTCGCAGCGCGCTCAATCCGATGTGTTACGTACCCATGTCGATCGCAAATGCACAGTTCGTTACGGATCAACGCGTCGGTCACATAACTACCATCATTTGCGATGAGCCCGTTCCTTAGTAACATTTGTCGGATTAGTTCCATTATTCCTCTCAGTTTTCTCTAGTATAACACCTTAGGAGAAAAAAGTATGTTGTATTTTTTACAACATACCTATTTTTATAGCTTTTAGAGCCAATTAGCCCCAGAACCCGCGTTTTTTACTCTTAGAATCGCGAAACTCTTCTAGTAATTCTTTCTGTCTCTTTGACAAATTCTTCGGCGTCTCTACGACAATAGTCACAATATGCGGCCCACGATCGCCATCGGCGCGCATAGGAACACCATGTCCAGATAGGCGAAACGGAGTGCCACTCTGTGTTCCGGCAGGAATCTTCATCGTCACCTTACCATCTACCGTCTCAACGTCCAGCTCGCAACCTAGCGCTGCATCGGCCATCGAGATTACCGCTTCAGATAAAATAATATTGCCCTCGCGCGTGAGATTCTTGTCTGGCTTTACGCGTACGCGGACATAGAAATCGCCAGGTTCGCCGCCCTTAGGCGCTTTGCCGCCTTTGCCAGCCAGCCTTATAGCCATACCATCATCAATACCGGCGGGGATTTTCACCTTGAGTTTATGATTAGTTTCGGGCGCCGTAACATCACGTGTAGTTCCAAAAATAGCTTCCTTAAAATCAATCACTACTTGTGTTTCAAAATCCTGTCCTCTCATCACGCGCTGACGTCTGCCCCCACCAAATCCGAACAAATCACCAAGGATATCGTCTAAGCCACTTCCAGCGCCACCAAAATCAAATCGTATATTCTGCCCGTTGAAGTTAAACCCACCAGCTTGACCGAATGGATTGCCTCCGCCAAACGGATTCCCGGCATTACCATCCACACCAGCATGACCAAATTGATCATAACGCGCACGTTTTTGTTTATCATTCAAGACTTCGTACGCTTCGGTCGCTTCCTTAAACTTAGCCTCGGCTTCTTTATCACCAGGATTTCTGTCGGGATGATACTTAATAGCCAATTTTCGATAGGCTTTCTTTATCTCATCATCAGAGGCGTTCTTCCCAACGCCCAACACTTCATAGTAATCGCGTTTTGACATGAGCCAATTATACAAAACTAGCAGTCAAAAAGCAAGAGTGCTAAATATCCCCTAATTATTCCACGCCCTCAGGGTTATAATTCGCAATTCCTTCTGCAATTACATCATTTGCAACGTGTAGCGCAGTTGCCACAGCAGCAGCACAAGCCATATAGGAAACAATCGGTTCGCCAATCAAGAAACTAGCTACAGAAAAGCGGGAAGATCCAAGTGAGAGATTCGCCTCGGTCCCTTTTTTGTAAAGCTTTGCTCCATCGATTCTAAGCGTCGAAGAACGTGTCGTGCCATAAGTCAAAGTGTCAGTGCGTCCAGTAAACTTGGAGAAGAATCCAAAATTCGCATCATCTTCATTTAGCACTACTACTTCTGGATTCATTTTGAAAAGCGTAGACTCGGATGCAGCAAAATCTTCCGCAGATGGAGTCGAAAGGGAAGCCGGCATATAATTTGTCAGCACAGCCGTATGGACAGGTAGGCCGTAAAAAACATTGTTCTCTAATGATTCCGCTGGGGCTGTTACTACTACGTACGACGAACCCGCTTTCCAAGCCTCGGAGAGAAACTTATGAAGCGTCGAAGTCCTAATTGGATTATCGGAAGCTAGTACCGCTACATGCTGACCGGCAGCTCGCAAGATTTCATGAACAAAATGTGCCACCGTGGCCTTACCAGAAGTACCAGTTACACAGATGAGCTTCATATCGCGAATTGGATTGCCATAATAGCTCGACAACGCTTTTGCCCGGATACGTTGGATCTTAGACTTTACAGAGGGTTTCTTTTTCGTTTCGGTTTTCAGTTGCGGGGATTGTGTAGAGTTGTCCATCATGAGGTCATTATAACACAAAAAAACTCTCTAGGGAGAGTTTTTTAGATTTGGATTTCTAGGTATAAATGGTATGCCCGACACGAGTCGAACGTGCGACCTTCAGCTCCGCAAGCTGACGCTCTATCCATCTGAGCTACGGGCACATGTGGGTGTTTTCGCAAAGATTTTAATACCCTTACTACGACATCCACCTAGAAATTAATGTCCATCACGGTATACGTGACAGCGGTATTATAACATAAAATAATCCGAAATGGTAGGGGGATTTTAGAGAATTATTTTGGTTATTGGATCATAAGCGTGATATAATTGACTCAAATGTATAACCCAGAAGCACAGAGCCAAGAACGACGTCCCTCTAGCAAAGAGCTAGAAGCGATTCGTCACGCAGTAGGAGAGATGGGGCGTAGCATGATAGAAGATGGCTATGGACATATCGAGAATATCGGTAGGCGTGCCCCGACTCTGGAAGTCTCGCGCGAAAACGATGACAATCAAGGTGGTAGAGAGCGCCCAGCTATAGATTTCGATTCTATTGGGCGCACTGAGAGCGGCGATATCGGCAGGAGAATATCACGTATGGAAAAAAGAAGGAGGCTTGAAGAGAACGAGCGAAGATACGTCCCAGAGATTCCAGTCGGCCGAAGAGAAGGAGAAGTTCGAACCGCAGAAACAGCTCCAAGAGCTGCCGCCTACGGCGAAGAGAAATGGTGGCGTAGATTGCTCAGCTTCCTTAGGCCCCCAGAAGAAGATAGCGCCAGCAGCAATGCATTGCAGCAGAGACCTGAAGAAGCATTCTTCCAGAGCAACAAAGGCAGGCAACAGATCTATCGCGCGCCAGACTATGACGCCACCAGAGCATTTCGTCGAGAGCAAAATAGCAGCTCTGCAGGATCAGAATCATCGCCTAGCGTCGAAGATGTACTTCGCAATTTGCGAAGAAACAATCCTCAAGAGGAATCATACAGACGCCCAATCGAAGGAACCGAGGAAGTCTTACCCATCGATCCGATCGAAAGAGCTGCAGAAAGTGACGCTGGCAAAGAATCTTCCAAAGCAAATGCTGCTCCAGAAGAAGCCGTCTCCGAAGAATCATCAGAAGCTTCTACTCCCAACGATGAAGAAGATGTTGACTTTGATTTTGACAATCTAGACCTGAGACTTCCATTCGATGACGAGAATACTGGCGAAGCGTCATCGGAGCAGGCCGAAGAATCATCAGAAACTTCTCCTTCCGATGACGAAGAAGATGTTGACTTTGATTTTGACAATCTCAATCTAAGCATTGACGATGAGGAAAATGGCGAGGTGCCATCTAAACAAGACACTGAACCAGTCCCCGAAACAGCACCCGAACCAGTTGTCCAACCCACCATAGTGCCCAGGATGAAAATGCATATTCAAGAACGGCCCGCCGCGAGCGCACTTCGCAAACCCGCTTCAGCCCGCAATTTTAAGCCGACAAATGCAGTATACAATCCATACACTGATTCTTTCATCAACGCTCAGTATCGCGACCCAGAAGATATAGGCCCTAATACTGACTCGCCACAAACAGAATAGAAGTATGATATAATTGGACGCGGAAGCGTGGCCGAGTGGTTGAAGGCGCACGACTCGAAATCGTGTGGGCAGAAATGTCTCGGAGGTTCGAATCCTCTCGCTTCCGCCAAATTTCAACGGACGACAGAAAAGAGAAGCTTTTCTAGCAATCTGAAGTAATTAAAAATCGAGAGCTTGCTCACGCATTTTTAATTGATGAAGATTGCGCAGAAACGAAGTTTCTGTCGCCCGAGAAATTTGGAGGCTCTAAGCACTGAGGATTCTCGTTTGTCGAGTTTCCTCTCGCTTCCGCCAGGAAGTCATGAAAAGTATTCCGCAGGAATACTTGTGATAACTTCTTCAGCGAAGATTCCGCCAATTTTCAACAATTTCTATCTCGGGGCTTGGCGCAGAGGTAGCGCGCACGCCTGGGGGGCGTGAGGTCGCCAGTTCGATCCTGGTAGCCCCGACCATCACATAGTCCCTGCGTGGACTATTTTTGTTCTTGACACTACTATCCCGCTCATGCTATGATTCAACTGTAGAGTCAGAGTGAAAAATATCACAAACCTTAACCAAAAGGCTTTTAATGTCTAATTGTAATATTCACCATAAGTTTAACTTTGCTACATTTTTTGCTTCCTCTCTGACTATTCTCACCGCCTTTTCTATAATTCTATTATCTAGTTCTAAGGCCTCAGCCGACAGTTCTTCTGCTGTCGATATTTCTGTCACTGTCCCAGCTTCTTGTTCTCTGACTGTCTCCCCAGAAGACACTCTTTCTACTACCATCACTCCAGGCAACCGTGGTTTTATCGGAACTAGCACCATTACTTCTATTTGTAATGACCCGGGTGGTCTAGCCGTCTACGCTATAGGTTATACCAATAATATTCATGGCAATAACAATCTATCTGCCGATATCGGCGGAAATACTATCGACATAGCATCAAATGTTACTACCGGTGCTCCATTAGACTCAGAATGGAACATGACCATTAATGCCGTTGCTGGTACTTATGCCCCTACTATTGTTCCCGAGTTTGATAACGCCGCACATATCATTCCTACTGAATATACCAAAGTCGCCTATCGTGACACCATGACTGACATTGGTGATAACGCTACTGGCGCTAAGTTCACCGCTGACTTTAATGCCTACATCAAGCCTACTCAAGCAGCAGGGACTTATAATGGGAAGGTTAAGTTTACTCTCGTGCACCCATCCCTCAAAACTGCTCCTGCAAGCCGTCCAACTACGCTCGACACTGGCATGACCGTCAACGCTAAAATGAAGACCTTAGCGGCTGGATCAACTAAAGCTTATACAGATTCTGATAGTCTTATCAAGTCCATCAACGTCCACTTGGAAACTCCAGCCCCATCCGGTTTCACCCCTTCCGACGCTAACACCGTCTCTTCCGCAACTTCTGAGCACCCCATTTATATCGTCTTCGATAACACCAATAGCGCCGGCGTCATGCATTTCTATACTGAAGGCGACAGAATCGTCTTGTCGCCGGACTCATCTGCTATGTTTTTGCACATGTCATCACTCAGCGATTTTTCCGATCTTTCCGACTGGGATACCTCTCAAGTCACGAGTATGGGCGGCATGTTCTCCAATGCCGGCACCAGCGCTACCACCTTCTCTCTCGATCTTTCCGACTGGGATACCTCTCAAGTCACGATTATGCAAGCCATGTTCAACAATGTTGGCTTCGACGCTACTTCTGTCTCGCTCGACCTCTCCGGATGGGACACTTCTCAAGTCACAGACATGTTTGCCATGTTTGTCGGTGTCGGCCAGGACGCCGCTTCTGTCTCGCTCGATCTCTCCGGATGGGACACTTCTCGAGTCACGACCATGGGAAGCATGTTTACCTATTTCGGCACCAGCGCCACCACTTGGTCTGTCAGTGGCCTCTCCGGATGGGATACCTCTCAAGTTACAGACATGAGCAACATGTTTACCTCTGCCGGCCGCAACGCCACCACTTTCTCTCTCGATCTCTCCGGATGGGACACTTCTCGAGTCACGAACATGGACAGCATGTTCCTCGAAGCCGGCAAATCTGCCACCAACTGGTCTATTGGCAACCTCTCCGGATGGGACACTTCTCGAGTCACGAGCATGAACGGCATGTTCAACTCTGCCGGCCAGAACGCCACCACTTTCTCTCTCAACCTCTCCGGCTGGGACGCTTCTCAAGTTACAGACATGGGCGGCATGTTCGTCTATGCCGGCCAGAACGCCACCACTTTCTCTCTCAACCTCTCCGGCTGGGACGTGTCTGGAACTACGTACATGAATGGCATATTCGCCCTTGCCGGCCAGAACGCCACCACTGTCTCGCTCGACCTCTCCGGCTGGGATACCTCTCAAGCCACGGACATGGGCTCAATGTTCGTCTATGTCGGTTACAATGCCACTACTTTCTATCTTAACCTCTCCGGCTGGGACACCTCTCAAGTTACGAATATGAACGGCATGCTCATCGTTTCCGGCGCCAACGCGGCCAATTGGACCGTTATTATCCCGCAAACAAACGGCAACAATATCAGTAACGCCACCAACCGTCTGTATGGTAAGACCACATCGGTCTATAGTGAACCGCCTAGTGGCAAATCCTTCACCTTAGCCCAGTAAGACATAATCCTTCGCCGCAGAACGCAACAGCCATGTTCGTGTATCAATCTCGCTAGATAGTGTGGTATAATCACCCTAGTGAAACAGCAGACTGTATTAGACACAAACATCTCAGTTGATAGGCTTGTCCCGGGCGGCCAAGGGATTGGCACTCTCCCAGGTGGTAAAAAGGCCTTTCTTTGGAATACGCTTCCGGGTGAGACTGTGACCGAATTTTTAGTCACCAAGAAAAAATCACACTACATCGAAGGTATTGCGACGAAATTTGAGAACCCATCCAAGTTTCGCGTCGAACCAAAAGACACCTGCTATCTTTCAACTTCTCCATGGCAAATCCTAGATTATACATATGAGCTAGAGCAAAAGCGCGCGCTCGTAGCGGAATCCTTACGCCAAGAGCATGTTGCAGTTTCCGATGGAGTCGAAATTAAGCCGACCGGGACCGACGGCAAGCAATGGTTCTATCGTAACAAGATGGAATACTCGCTGTTTTGGGCCAAAGAAGACAGCATGATTCATCTTGCCTTTCATGCCCGCGGCTCACACCAGAAATTCCCTATAGAAAAGAGCTCAATCGAAAAGCCAGAAATCTTTAGCGCCGCGAAGCAAATCGTTGACGAGCTCAACAGGAATCGTGAAGATTCTAGAAAATACCAATCGATGTTGCTACGTGCCTCGAGCGACGGTACTGTTTCTGGTGGTCTTTTCGAAAACCGTCAACCCCACCCGATTTTTAATAATCTCAAAGACACGATTCTCGGTCAAACCTACTCATATTCTCCGAACGGTTTTTTCCAAATTAATTTGCCAGTCTATGAGCTCGCGCTAAAGGAAATCAAACAGCATATCAAAACGGACAAAGTTCTCGATCTGTATTCAGGAGTGGGGACAATCGGTCTCTCTGTTGCACGAGACAAGGATCTTACTCTCGTCGAAAGCGACAAATCCGCCTATCGAGAGCTTGAAAACAACTGCCAAGGAACCACTGCGACGCCAGTTTTTGCCAAAAGCGAGGACGCTCTAGAATATATTGCCCCTGACCTCACGGTCATTCTCGACCCTCCACGCGCCGGTTGCGAGAAAAAGCTCATCCTGAAACTTCTCGATGAAACGCCAGAAAAAATCATTTATCTATCTTGTAATCCATCGACTCAATCACGCGATGTTAAGCTATTAGAGTCAAAATATATCATAGAGCAGATTGCGCCGTTTAATTTCTTCCCCAAAACACCACACATAGAGAATCTAATCGTACTCCGTCGTAAAGAATCTGTGCTATAATCTCCCTATATGGCCATTGAAAGAAGTACTAAGCGTATTGTAGATACCAATCCGCACGATGAAGACTCTGAGGAACAAATACTCGAGAAATCTCTCCGCCCGACTACTTTTTCTGAATACATCGGTCAAGAGCGCCTCAAGACTAATCTTAAACTAGCTATCGATGCCGTCAAAAAGCGTAGCGACGGCTCAACCTTGGATCACGTATTATTGTATGGCCCTCCGGGACTTGGTAAGACCACCATGGCAAATGTCATCGCGCATGAGCTCGGCGCCAGTCTACGTGTTACCTCGGGTCCCGCTATCGAGCGTGCTGGTGACCTTGCCAGTATTCTGACCAATCTCCAAGACGGTGATGTATTATTTATTGATGAAATTCACCGTCTCCGCCGTGTCGTAGAAGAGATTTTGTACTCAGCCATGGAGGATTACAAGCTCGACATCGTTATTGGCAAAGGCCCCTCTGCGCGTTCCGTTCGCCTCGATCTTCCACGCTTCACAGTTATTGGTGCTACCACTCGTACTGGCGCTCTTGCCGGCCCGCTTCGTGATCGCTTCGGTATTATTCACCGTCTCGAATACTATAAAGAAGACGAAATCGGCCAAATCATTGCTCGTACCGCCGACATTCTTGGCAAAAAGATTTCCCCGGACGCTATCAAACTTCTCTCTACCCGCTGCCGACTTACCCCTCGCATCGCCAACCGCTTAGTCAAACGCGTTCGCGATTACGCCGATGTTAATGGTGACGGTATCATCGATACAGAGCTCACTACCTCTGCGCTCGAAATGATGGAAATAGACGAGTATGGTCTCGATCCTGCTGACCGCAACATGCTCTCACTCATGGTTGAAAACTACGGTGATCGTCCTGTGGGCCTTTCAACCATTGCCGCCCTTACTGGCGACGAAGCCACTACCATTGAAGAATATTATGAGCCATATCTCCTTCAGCTTGGCTTCCTTGAACGTACTCCCAAAGGCCGCGTCGTCACCCACAAAGCCCGCGAACACCTAAAGAAGCACAAATAGATTTATCGGCTCGCTTACGGTCGACAGCTCGTTCGTCGGCACAGGTCGCGCCATCCCGTCGTCACGGGTGTCGCGCCTTTATGCTCGGTCGTAACCTCCGCATATCCGACGAGACGAGACTGTCTCCCCGCGAGCCATAGTCTCAAGCGACTCTCTGTTCGGTTTATTGTCCGAATCCGCAGGAGACCCGATAAAAATAACTAACATTCACTAGTGAGTACGAGTAGTCAAGGCGTTACTACCCGACGATCGAGCACGAACTAGACTGATATGTTGTTATTTTTATAGGGTTCGACGTTCCCGCCCCTTATAGGGCGCGGCGAGGAGCGTAGCGACGACGGACCAGGACAAAAACCGAACTGAGAGGCGTACTCAACGCTGCCTCCCTAGCGAGATAACAGATATTATGGTATAATTTTATCCATGAATTCCGACAAAATCCGCAATTTTTGCATCATCGCGCACATCGACCACGGCAAATCCACTTTGGCCGATCGCATGATGGAAATTACCGGCACGGTATCCAAGAGGGAAATGAAAGCCCAGCTTCTCGACTCCATGGAGCTCGAACGCGAAAAGGGCATCACTATCAAGCTCACGCCAGTGCAGATGCACTATAAAGGCTACGAGCTCAACCTCATCGATACACCGGGCCACGTGGATTTTTCATACGAAGTCTCCCGTTCACTCCAAGCCGTCGAGACCGCTATCCTTGTCGTCGACGCTACTCAGGGCATCCAAGCCCAGACTCTAGCAAACGTCTATCTTGCATTGGAGCAAGATTTATATATCATTCCCGTTATCAACAAAATCGACCTTCCGGCCGCCGACGTTCCTCGTGTTACCAAGGAAATTGTCAATCTTCTTGGCTGCAAAGAAGATGAGATCATTGGTGTTTCCGCCAAAACCGGTCTTAATGTTGAACAAGTTCTTGATGCAATCGTTGAAAGAGCGCCAGCTCCTTCTCTCGAAGTGGCAAAAGACCTCAGCGAGCAAGTCAGGCCGTTGCGCGCTCTCATCTTCGACTCTTATTTCGACGACTATCGGGGCGTCGTGCTTTATGTCCGTATTTTTGAAGGCCAGCTCAACAAAAACGCAGCCATTCGCATGATGGCCGCCGAGACCAATGGCCTTGCTCTAGAAATCGGCACTCTTACTCCCGACATGAAGCCTAAAGATACTCTAGATGAAGGCGAGATTGGCTACATTGTGACGAACCTCAAAACTACGCGCGAAGCCAAAGTCGGCGACACAGTTACTTTGCAAAAGAGTCCGGCTGCCACACCTCTTCCTGGTTACAAAAACGTCCTTCCTTTTGTCTATGCAGGCTTCTTCCCAGTCTCAAACGAAGATTATAAGACCTTAAAAGAAGCCTTAGAAAAACTCGCTCTATCCGATTCTGCTCTCCAATTTGAACCAGAAAACTCTCCTATTCTCGGCTTTGGTTTGCGTATTGGTTTTCTTGGACTCCTACATATGGATATCATTCGTGAGCGCCTAGAACGCGAATTCGGTCTTGATCTTGTCGTTACTAACCCGTCTACGAATTATCAGATTATTATGAACAATGGCGAAGAAATAGATATTAAGTCCGCTTCCGATCTTCCTGATGTCTCAGAGGTTCGCGAAATTCGTGAGCCTTGGGTTAAAGGCGAAATCATTCTACCTAAATCAATGATTGGCTCCGTTATTAATCTCATCGTTGAAAAACGCGGCTTGCAAAAGAATCTAAGCTACATTGAAGATCGTGCCGTCATTGATTTTGAAGCGCCAATGGCTAATCTCCTGACAGATTTTTATGACCAGCTCAAATCTATCACTTCTGGCTACGCCAGTTTCAATTATGAACTTTCTGACTATCGTGCAGAAGATCTTGTCCGCGTCGATTTTCTTATCGCGGGTCACAAAAACGATGCACTCTCCATCATGTGCCACCGTACAGAAGCTGATGCTATTGGCCGTGACGTCACGAAAAAACTCAAGACTATTATTCCACGTCAAAACTTTGAAGTGGCTCTCCAAGCCGCCATTGGTGCTCGTATCATTGCAAGAGAGACCATTGGCGCTTACCGCAAAGACGTCACCGTCAAAATTCACACTGGTGATCGCGACCGTAAAGCCAAACTTCTTGACAAGCAAAAACGTGGCAAAGCTCGCATGAAACGTTTTGGCAAAATAGACATCCCATCCGATGCTTTTACTGTCATGTTAAAGCGCAACTAGACATTTTTAATTAGCCGCGTGACTAATTGCATATCGATAAAGTTTTTCAACTAAGTCTGCAAACACCGCATCTCGAGATGCGTCCCCATTTACTTCTACCAACAACCCAAGCGCCTGATAATGCAATAGCACTGGTGCGGTCTTCTCGCGAAATTCTTGAAGACGTTTCTGAAACACTTCTGGCTTCTCGTCATCCTGACGATTCCCACGGTCCTTCAGTGATGATGCGGCCCGCCAACGTTCTGTTACGTCTGCTTCAGATACATTCAAAATTACCGCCGCCTTAATCGGATGGCCAGAGGCTTGGGCACGTTCCATCACCGTATCTTCTTCGCCCATCCATCGCCCGATCGATGACAATACCAACGGATAATCCTTAAGTTCTGGCTTTTCAAAATATGGTAGTACCCACTCATAAAATACATTAGTAGGTGTCAACTCGCCTTCAGCGGTATAATGCTGGCGCGTGAGCTCTTCATTCGCACGGATTATCAGTCCAGACGATAAGAATTTTCCCCCTATCGTTTCAGCAAGCTTTACCCCAACCGTATCTTTACCGGACATCGGCAAACCAAAAATATTCACTGAACCAGTCCCGAGCCATTGTTTAATTACTGCTATTTTTTGTCCAAATTCTGCATCCATACTTCCATCATAGCACACTATTTTACTCGTCTCCCGTTTTGATATATAATGATAAAACAAAAGAAAAGGAGGATAATGCTACATCGACGCTCCATCGCAACTATCGTAATTGCACTATGTGCCGCATTCTTGTCCGGGGTTACTCAAGTTTATGCTGATGATAATAATGCCACAAATGAAACGCCTGTGGAAGAAACCGTGCAAAAAGAAGGCTCGGCTATAGAGATATCGCCACTTAGTAAACGTGTCGTATTGAAAGCTGGAGGATCATATGATTCTTCCATCACGGTTAGAAATATCGGTATTGATGCAATAGCCATTCGCGTTTACGCTGCACCGTTTTCTTTTAGCGAAGATGGAGACACTCAGGTCTTCGACAAAGATACTTCATACACACAGATATCCAGGTGGATTACGGTCAAGAAAGATGACGGCTCCTACGATGCTACAGCATCTTTTGAGCTTGAACCGCAAAAGGATAAAGTTATAGATTATAAGATTAGTACTCCCGAAGATGTTCCTGGTGGCGGGCAATATGCTGTTCTGTTTGTCGAGGCTATGCTTAAAGATAATTTTGAGAATAAAATTCAAATCATTAGCCGGGCTGGCATGACTATTTATGCCACTATGCCTGGAGAACCTAATCGTTCTGTCAGCGTTGGCGACACCAATGTCAATTCTATTGTCGCGGATGGCAACATAGGCGTTCAGACTCATATCAGGAATGACGGCAATATCGACTTTCAAACATCTGTAGAGATCAATGCCTATTCCATTTTTGGCAAAAAGCTATACAACAACACCACTCTCGTCTCTCTCCTTCCGGAAAACTCCAAGACTATTTTTGCACGTTGGGAAAATGCTCCATCTTTTGGTTTATATCGCTTAGAATATGCCATCTCCGCCCTCGATATTTATACGACCGGTAGCAGAATTGTCCTAGCCATGTCGCCTTTTGTTATGACACTGGCTATTATTCTACTTTTAGGCACTACTATAGGTATAGCCTATCTTATAAGACAACGTTCTGCGCGAAAACGGAACGAAGGCCCCAGTATTATCATCGGCTAAAAGAGACGATTTAGCACTCTTTACATTTGACTGCTAGTTTTGTATAATTGAATTATGAATTTAACTGAGCGTCAGAAAGAAATTCTCTTTGCTATTATCGAACAATACGCCGAAGTTGCTACACCTGTAGGTAGCGTTACTCTAGCTAAGCTTTTTGACGTTTCCTCCGCCACTATTCGCGCAGAAATGTCGAAACTCGAAAGTTTTGGACTTATTGCTCAACCACATACATCAGCTGGACGTATTCCGACCGACGCTGGTTATCGTTACTATGTAAACTCCCTCGTTGAAAATTCCGAAACAAACAATCCATGGGCCGAAAGTCCAGCTTATGACCTACCCAGACTAGAAGCCCCGCGTGGTACTAATCGTTCTGCGCATGTGCTCGAAGTCCGAGTTTCATCACAGGCTAGTGCCGAAGCTACTATCAAATCTGCCGTTGATTCTCTCGTCGAGCTTACTGGCAATCTCGGTCTCGGCACGATAGGGAATCAACTTTATCTTGCTGGTATTTCTCGCCTTCTGACCCAACCCGAGTTCGTCGATCTTGGCCGTGTTCAAGCCGTCGCGAAGCTTCTCGACAACCTTGAGCCATGGCTTCGCGAAGCCGCGCCTGGTGAACCACTTAACATTTTCATAGGCAAAGAGAATCCTATCGGTAAATCTTCTGGTGCCTCACTAATTATTTCCAAGTTTCGCTCACCATTTTCTGACAATAGCTACATAGGCGTTCTTGGCCCTACGCGCCAAAATTATCAAAAAGTCATGTCTCTCGTCCGCCAAGCCGGCGAGATGCTTGAGAAAGGATTCTAATGCGAAGAACTACTAAACAGTCACAGCCTACTGATCCACAAACCCAGCAGACACAACCAACAGCCGAACCGCAAGCTACTCAACCGGAAGCTCCTAAACCAGACGTGCGTGATGCCAAGATACTCGAACTCACAAATGACCTCCAACGCACTCGTGCTGATTTCGAAAACTTCCGCAAGAATATCGAAAAAGATCGTGAAAGTGTCAAAAAACTTTCCAAATACGCTACTGTGCAAAAATTTCTTCCACTTCTCGATGATTTAGAGCGCGCTATTGCCACATATCCAGAGCTCGCCCCACTTGCTAAGAATTTTGACAAATCACTGAACAATCTTGGTCTCACCAGAATGGAAACTCAACCAGGCACTGAATTCAACCCTGAGCTTCATGAAGCCGTCATGTCAGAAGGTGACGGCGAAAAAGAGACCATTGCCGAAACTCTTCGCACCGGCTATCTGTATGAAGGCGAAGTTTTACGTCCAGCAATGGTAAAAATCAAGCTAGTTTAGACATTGTACTTATGTCTATTTTTGGCACACGTGTGCTATAATATACTATATGGCAAAAGAGGATAAGAAAAAGTCCAAGTCCAAGTCCAGGACTAAGACTTCTAAACCTACCAAGGACAAGAAATTAACCAAGTCTAAAAAGCACGCAAAGCTTTCTCGCTCAGAGAAGAAGACTTTGAAGGCTGAGCGTAGGAAGGTCGTTAAACGCGACGTCAAGAACATGAATTTCTTCGAACGTCGCCGCTACAAGAGCAAGCTTCGCCGTGATCGCGAAGCGCGTCGTCGTGCTGAAGATCTCGCAACTCTTCCCAAAGAGCCGATTAAGCGATTCTTCGCTCATCTTAGTCCAAAACGCGTTTTCCGTTATTGGTTCTCTTGGCGTGGGCTAAAGAAAATCCTCAAATTTGCCCTTGCTTGTATACTTATCGCCATTATTGGTGTTGGCGGTCTTTTCCTCTACTATAAAAAAGATATTGCCGATATTAAACTTGATGACATTGTTATTTCCGATACAGTAAACACGTACTTGGATCGTAATGGCAAAGTCCTTTGGGAGGATACCGGTACCGAAAACTATCGCCTAGTAGTTTCTGGCGATGAAATGTCTAAATACGTTCGTTATGCTACCATTGCCCTAGAGGACCGCAACTTTTATACTCACCCAGGTGTTGATTTTTCTGGTCTCATGCGCGCCGTCATCGCTACCGCATCTGGCAAGCAGGTCCAAGGTGGCTCTACTCTTACTCAGCAGCTCATCAAACAAGTTTATTTCGCCGATGAAGCACAGAGCGAAAACCGTGGTGGTCTCTCTCGTAAGATTAAGGAGCTTATCCTCGCAGTCGAACTAGAAAAAATGTACGACAAAGAGCAAATTCTCACCATGTACCTCAACGAGAGTCCTTATGGCGGTCGTCGTAATGGCGTCGAATCTGCTTCTCAGACTTATTTTGGCAAATCTGCTAAGGATCTCACCATTGCTGAATCTGCCCTCCTCGCTGCTATCCCAAATAACCCAGCCATCTACAACCCTTATAATGCAGCAGGCAATGAGGCCTTGATTGAACGACAACAATATGCAATCGAGGTCATGAAAGAAATGAACTATATAACCGAAGAGCAGGCCGAAGAAGCCAAGAAGGTTGCCGTTCTCGACACTATCAAGCCAGAAGCTTCTCAGTATGAGAACATGCTAGCTCCGCACTTCGTTCTAGAAGTAAAAGAATTGCTAGAAGAGAAGTACGGCTATTCTACCCTCCGTTCAGGTGGCTTTACTATCAAGACAACACTTGATTATCGCGCCCAAGAGATTGCCGAAGCGGCGGTTGCTACTGGTGCCTCTATGTTTAGCTGGAACGGCTCCGACAATATCGCCCTTGCTTCTGTGGACGCTGAGACTTCCCAGGTTATTGCTATGGTCGGTTCAGTTGATTTCAACAATGCCGAGTATGGATCGTTCAACGCCGCTACCTCGCTCGTTGAGCCAGGTTCATCTATTAAGCCAGTGCTCGACTACACACCGCTCTTCGTCCAACGCGAAGGAATGAACTATGGCCCTGGCACCATCCTTCGCGACGAAAATATCGATAGAATCTATTGTGCTGGCTATACCGGCGGCGCCTGTATGCTTCGCAACTATACCGGAATTTTCTACGGCAACAAGACCATCCGCCAGGAGCTCTCGAACTCTCTAAACATTCCGGCCGTCAAAGCCCTTTATATCAATGGTATTCAAGAATCTCTTGACACTCTTCACAAACTCGGCGATGTGTCATACTGCGCTGAGGATCCTGCCTCCGCCGGTCTTTCTGTTGCTATTGGTTCTGGTTGTCGTGTCCGTCTCATTGAGCACGCAAACACCTACGCTACCCTCGCCCGCGGTGGTTCATTTAAAGATTTGTCATACATCCTGGAAGTCAAGAACAGCGCTGGAGATGTGCTCGAATCCTGGAAGGATTCTGCTGGCGAACGCGTTGTCGACGAGCAAGTTGCCTATATGATTTGGAGTATTCTCCATGATGCTGTAGCTCGCTCTCAGCTTGCCTTTGGTGCTCAATCTTACTCTTACGGCTTCATTGTCCCAGGAGTTGAGACCGCATCCAAGACCGGCACCACAACCACCGCTAATTCCGCTATCACTAAGGATTCGCTCATGGTTTCCTATAGCTCGAGAATCGCTACGGCTGTCTGGAACGGTAAACACGACGGTTCCGGCCTCTGGAGTTCCGACAACAGCATTGTCCGTCGCGTTGTAAATGATTATATGGAATCCGTTCATAAGAACGTTTATGGCCCTGAAGGCAAATGGAATCCTGGCGATCAACCGGCACAACCGGCCGGTATCCACACTATGACCGTGAATGGCATTACGGACATTTGGCCGTCCTGGTATAACGAAAAGACTTCTGGCGTCAGCAAAGAAACCCTCCAGTTTAACCGCTTCAATCACAAACGCGCCGCTTCCTGTACCAATGCCGACTACATCGAGTCCATTGAGATTACCAAAGTTATCGATCCGATGACTAAGAAGGAAGTCTACAACATACCAGACGGATACGACAAAGACAACTCAGACGATTGTAGCTATGTTGCTCCACACGTCGGGGCTTCCTATAGCACGACTACTAAAACTATTTCTGTAACGGCAACTGGTAGTGAAGTTCTAAACGGCGGTACCTACACACTTACTACCGCTTCCGGCTCCGTGGTTGCTAGTGGCACTATAGGTAGCAACACCAACTTCACTCCGAGTTACACGGTCAAGGGCAACGAAGGTACAATCACGGTTACAGTCAAAGACAAATGGGGCTCTACCGATTCGTCGATGGTGACGATTCCCGCTCATTCTTCCGGCGGCGAGTAGCTCGACTTTTCTTGAATCCAGACACCTCCGCGAAGATCATCCTTCCGGAGGATGTTTGATGGAACTTTGCAATAATCACATCTAGTTCTTTGCCGATTTTGTCATCAGCGCCATCCACTACTACCATAGTGCCATCGTCCAAGTGGCCGACTCCTTGCCCAGGATTGTGGCCTTTTTCAACGATTCTTATTCGTAACTTATCACCTTTATGGTACTTATTCTCAAGCGTCATCGACAAATCATTAATGTTCAAAACTTGTATCCCTTCTGTCTTCGCGACCTTCTCGAGATTATAGTCGCAAGTCAAGATTACGCCGCGGTTTTCCCGTGCAAGCACGATCAATCGTTCATCTACCAACATTCGGCCCAGCTGCGAATCATCGAGTATGGTCGTGTCGATATACTCCACGCGCTCCAATTCATTAACGGTATTCAATCCATCACGCGCGCGATTCCGTTTTTCCAAATCTTTACCGTCCGCAAGCAATTGTAGCTCGCGCGTTACGGATTTTGGTATTACGAATTCGTCATAAAGAAACCCTGTTCTCGCCACTTCTAATATCCGTCCGTCAATCAAGGCCGATGTGTCTACATAGACTTTCCTGCGTCCTTTTGGACGATTCGTTTTCTCGGCGAATTTTCTGATTGTCAGAAAAGTAGTTTCAGAAAAAATGCCAAGCACTAATAATAAAATAAATAAGTCCATATCCAGATTATATCAAATCGCCTTCTCGAGGCAAATTTTTTATGTTAAAATATATGCATGAATCCTGGAGTGGGCATCTCTTATAAAGACACCGAACGTATTCGCCGCCGCATTCGTGCGACTGATTATTTGACTGTCGCTGAGCTTTTTCTTCTGCAGAATTTTTTATTAAGCCATCCGCTTTCTCCAGACGACATCAAACCACGCTTGCTTGGGCATTGGGGTACTTGTCATGGCATTAATGTAGTCTATGCTAATCTAGAATATTATTACGCCTCTCGTCAAAACGAGTTTCAGTTCATCCTTGGTCCAGGCCACGGTTTCCCGGCCTTGCAGGCTAATCTTTTTATCGATGGCGAACTGGAAAAAATCGATCCCAAAGCCACTCGGGATCTTGCTGGCATCGAATATATTTGTAAGAACTTTTCTTTTCCGGGCGGATTTCCTAGTCACTCTTCGCCACTCACGCCGAGCGTTGTTACCGAAGGCGGCGAACTAGGTTACGCCCTTGGGGCTGCTTATGGTGTTGTGCTCGGTCATCCGGAGAAGATAGCCGCAGTACTTATTGGCGATGGTGAGTTCGAAACCGGTACTGCCTTAGCATCTTTGAACTTCGAAAAGCTCGTCTCTGGTGAAGGCAACGGACGGGTTTTGCCAATCCTGGCTCTTAATGGATATAAAATCTCAGGCCCCACCGTCTTCGCTCGCAAGTCTGATAGAGAACAGCTAGAGACAATTCGCGGTTTTGGCTTTACGCCTATTGTTGTAAACAGTGATGATCCAGAACAATTTCAGTTTGCATTACATACTGCTGAGTCAGTAAGATCGCCATTTATTATTTTTAGAGTCGAGAAGGGGAAGACTGGCCCTAGAGAAGTCGCTGGTCAAAAAGTTGCTGGCAACTATCTCTCACATCAAATCCCCCTGCCGCTTGCCAAGACCGATGCGTCTCAGCTCGCTCAGCTCGAAGAATGGTTGAAAGGTTACCATTTCGAAGAATTATTTATCGATGGAAAGGGGTTCTGCTTATGATAGAACGCGTTGAACATCCAGGTGAAGAGATGATAAATATAGCCAAAACCTTTGGCCGCTTGCTTAAAGACCGTTTCGAAAAAGACCCGCACTTCTATCTTTTTTCTCCCGATGAAACCACTTCCAACCGCCTCACGGAAGTCTATGACATGGAATCACGCGCCTGGAATTTGCCGATGGAAGATTTTGATTTGCCAGAATCCGAGCAAGGACGAATTGTCGAACTGCTCTCCGAGAATGCGCTGTTCGCTTGTATGGTCGGGCATTTGTCTAATGGCGAACAAGCCATGATGACTAGCTATGAATCATTTTTCTCAATTATTTTTTCGCAGGTTCTTCAACAAATTAAATTTTTCAAACAAATGGATGCTGTTTCTTGGCGCAAACCCTGGCCAGCAGTTAATCTACTTTCAACCTCCGTGTGTTGGCGCCAGGATCACAATGGTTTTTCGCACCAGTCACCAGCAGCTATTTCCGCCCTGCTTGATGTGCCGAGTGGCCGCGTCAACTGTCTTTTTCCGGTCGATGATTCTTCTGCCGAAGCCACATTCAAATATATGCTCGCCCAGGAAAACGTCGTTAATCTCGCGACATTTGACAAGAACGAGAACCCACGTTGGATTGATTCTTCCCATGCGAAGTTTCTTTTTGACAATGGCGGTGCCAGTATCTATCAATTTGCTTCCGACCCAGATCCAGAGATTATTCTAACCGCTGCCGGTGATATTGCTACACGCGAAATGCTTCGCGCTAGGGAAATAGTCAAAAACGATCTTCCCAAGGCTCGCCTTCGCTTCGTGGGCATTAACTCGCTTACTTACAGCCGCATTGGCACGACCGACCGACAGTTCACCAACAATCAATTTGGCGATTACTTCACGCAGCATCTTCCAATCGTCGCCAGCTTCCATGGCTATCCGGAGACACTAAAGAACATTCTTTCGACATATGCTAGCCCAGACCGTCTCGATGTTCATGGCTTCATCGAAGAGGGTACTACGACTACTCCGCTCGAGATGCTTCAGCTCAACCACAACTCTCGCTTCGATCTAGCCAGCGCTGTCGCGAGTCGCCTTGGTCGTCCGGACCTTGCGGATAAATATCAACAAATCCTTGCCGACAATCACACCCACGCCATTACCTATGGTCAGGATCAAATAGTCCTTGATTAATCATTGACATTTGCATTCCGCTTATACTATAATGTATCATGTAGAGTTTTTGGAGTTAATAAACAAATATTAACGCTAAAATGTTTTTGACATAGAGTAATTCCGTTGTGGTTACCCTGTGCCAAAGACGGACATCGTGGAGGATGTTTAAAGCAAATGTTTATTAATTTCAGTAAAGCTGTCTTCAGACGCAATGCTGTTTTTGCATTGCTCTTTTGCAGTGCACTGATGGCATTAAGCATCCTCCTCGTCCCAGAAGCCCTTCCTTCTAACTCTTCAGCTACACCAGGCGTAGAAGCTATTCCAACTCTCGCCATCAGTGGTAGTCATACATTAGAGCTAACTACTAATCCTGGTCAATTCGGTACTAGTGATTCACAAAACCTAGTAGTAGAAACCACTAACCATACTGGCTATACTATGACTATAGCTCCATCCACTGGTCAATCTACTGAACTAGTTAATACTGTTCTTAACACCGCTACTATTCCATCTATCTCAGAGTCTACTACTGCCACTAACTTTGCAAATCTTTCTACTGCAGCTTATGGTCTTTCTATTGATGAAGGTACTAACTACCTTCCAGTTACAACTGATGCTACTATCAAATCTACTAATACTGCTACTGATTCCACTACTGGAGCCTTCACGTTAACACTTGGTGCTAAAGCTATCTCTTCTACTCCAGCTGGTACTTATACTAATTCCTTTAC
>JAFWLS010000020.1 GCA_017514045.1 Candidatus Saccharimonadota bacterium
CAATCCCCGGATCAAATCTCGTACTCAGATCCCCGAGGCTTATCGCAGAGTCCTACGGCCTTCATCGGTATTGATTGTCAAGGCATCCACTATTAGTGCCCTTATTTACCTTTTTATGCATTGACTTAATCTAGCAATCGAAGTTCGATTGTAGATACCGTCAATTAAAATCTTATATCGTTATTGTCTCAAATTGTTAATATAAATCTCTTTGGACTGGCGCTTTTGAGAGCGCGAGAGAAAACATTTCTCGAAAGTTTTTCGAGCTTTCTCGCAGTTCGGATTTCTTCACTTTTATTTACAGAGGTCAGAAGGACTGACGTGTTTAACTGCAGACAAGTATATCGCACTTGAGACCAAAAGTCAACACCTTTTTTGAAGATTTTTTGTGCTTTTCTGGGTATCTTGACTTTTAATGCCTCTTATGGTATAATTAAAGGTGTATAGGTAGTCTGACCTATATGTTAAGTGGTTTGTCTTCTATAGACTTTCCAAGATCTTTAAGAGGAGGGGTTAAGTAATGGTGGATAAGGAAATGAAAGAACGTGTCAAGAGGTATCGTAGGCTGATGAAGTCTGCGCATACTCTGGAGGCCGAAAGAGAAATGATGGATCTGGACTTTACTTTTACCTGCATGGATTTGGCCGGTGCCGACCAACAGTATCTGCTTCCCTGGCAGAAACTTGCTAACTTTCTTTCGGTAATAGTAATCGCAAGTTTTCTCGCGCTGATAGTAAGTTTAGTGTCCGTCCATTTATTCCATGTAACCGAATTTTCTAAAGTGTACGGTGTTTCCACTGCAGTGTTTGGCGCTATACTGATTTTCCTATACTTCTTCAAGTTAGAAGCGGTTATCGGAAAAGCGGTGGGCAGGTATCGCGCCAAGCGCATAAATGCCTGGTTGAACTCGGAAAGGTGGGAATAAACCCCGAAGAACAGCTAATGTGCTGTTTCTATCACTCTGCGCCCGTCGTGTATACGACGGGTTTTTCTTGTTTTTAAAATGTCAATAGAAAACCCCGCCAGTTGGCGGGGTGAGATAGGTGACATTAGTAGTTGATAGCCGGGAAAAAGATATAGAGTCCGGGCCCCAGTTCTGTATCCGAATCCCAGTAGACTTGACGAAGGTAAATATCTGTTTCGCGGAGACTCCCTTTCTCGTTGAAGGTATAGAGTTCGCCAGTAGGTAATACCTTCAGGCGATCGAGGAAAACAGAAAGGCCTTCGTCGGTCAGCTGGTTTTCTTGGTCTCTTGCGAGGTCCGACCATGGTTTCATGTAACTTAAGACGCTCCGAAGATCTTCTTTCAGCTCTGTGTTTTCACCAGCTGCTGTTTTTAGGGCAGAAACCCATTCTTCTGAGCGTTCTTCGGCGTATTTCTCGTCGACATATCCGTTGTACCAGTATTGGAGATCTTCACCTCCTTTGATTACGTAGTAGTTTTTCCCATTCCGGGAAGACATGTCGAAGAGTTTTTTGGTTGGATAACTATAGCTGTCCAGGTCGTCGCGGCTGATAAGATTCATCGAATTGATTTTGGAATCCTGATCGTCCAGCTCCCTAGCCAGATGATCGTTGGTTGCCTTCAGGTCGGCAATCTCTCTGATGAGAGTTGCATACCCGATGGAGCCGAGCAGCAGGAGTGCGATGCAAAATACTGACAGGATAATAACCAGTTCTCTACTTAAAGTGCGATTCATATTTTTCCCTCCCAAAAAATAATGATACTTCTATTATAGCACAAAATGCTTATTTTTGCAAGAGGGGAGGTTGGCCGAACAGGGGTCAGGAAAGCTTATTTATCGCTTTTAAGACAGATGCTTTATCGGAACTGATGAGTTTTAAAGTCGAATCGATGTTGCTTTTGGCAACTTTGAGGGCGCGGGCGAGGATTGGATCCGTAGATAGAGGGGTGAAAAAGTCAAAATACTTCTTGGCATCTTCTTCGCGGTCAATGGTGACAGCAAAGTAACGCGGATAGTCTTCGATAGACTTCTCGCCGTTGATTTTGTAGATATAATCCCAGTTTTCAAACATCCAATCTAGTGCGCGGTCACGAGTGTAGCGCCAGCGACGAAGGCGAAGAAGAAAACCTAGATGATCCTGAGGTTTGAGGAGCGGCGAATCTTTGAGCATAGAGAAGGCAAAGTCGATATTCTTTTTTAGACGGGGTTTGGTAAGGGCGGAGCGTAGTTCGGCCTTGAGTTCTGGATCTGAGGTGGTTTTGTATGCTTCGAGGACAAATGGATAAAATTCTTTTTCGTCGCGCCACATTTTAGCGGAGAGAATGAATGGCCGGGTGTCGGCCGACATGGCGTTTAAATCTGGTGTATAGATAGCGCAGAGCGAATCTATAAAATCTGAGTCTTTAGAGTAGAGGGCGGCGCCAAGGAAGGTCTGCCGAAGTTCGACATCGTTTAAAGACTCCCCTTCTTTAGGGGTTAACCCAAGGTTTTTAAGAGGTGTTTTGACGGTGTCATACAGGTAAGCCTTATATTTAGTCTCTTCGATGGTGTCGTAGTCAATGAAGAGAGTAAGTTTGCCAATGATCGTGTCGATGATTGACCAGATCGGAGCCGAAGTCTCGTTTTGGAATTTTTTGATGAGCGGGATAAGTGAGCTAGAGGCAACAATGGGTGTTTCGGCAAGGAGCATGCGATCGATAAGGATGCGAAGACGTTGCTCGGAAGAAAGCGCGTCGAAAGTTTTGAGTGCGTCGTCGAACTCTGGCCCAGAGAGGTTTATTAGGTAGTGACCAGACATATCGTCTTTGATTTCGGGGATGGGGTAGACGGAATTATCTGAAGTTCCGTCTAAGAGAAAGCGTTGTTGTGCTTCGTCGGTAATTACAGGATAGCCCGGCTGAGTAATCCAGGCTGTCATGAGATCGCGGACGGAAAAGCCTTTGGTGTATGGTTCTAGGGAAACCCAGAGGTCAGATGCATCAGTATTTTTATAGGCAAATTTTTCAAAATAGGATTTGATTCCCTTGTAAAAGTTTTCTTCGCCCATTTCACGAATCAACATAAGCATAAGACGAGCTCCTTTGGCATAGACGATGCACGGGTCGAAGAGAGTAGCAATCTCGGCGGGATCGTTAACGTCTTCTCTGACGGCTTGAACTCCTTCGATGGCATCGCGATAAAGAGCGGCGAGACAATCTTGAGTAAAGAAATCGAACCAGACACGGAACTCAGGGAAGATTTTGTCGGTGGCATAATACTCCATAATAGTAGCAAAGGATTCGTTGAGCCAGAGATCATTCCACCATTCCATGGTCACAAGATTTCCGAACCACTGATGAGATAGTTCGTGGGTGATTGTAAGTGCGGCGGCCTTTTTGGTGGCGATAGACGAAGTTTTGTCGCAGAGAAGTTGCGACTCACGGTAAGTGACGAGGCCCCAGTTCTCCATAGCGCCAGCCTCAAAGTCAGGGATGGCGACCTGATCGAGCTTCTCCAGAGGATATGGTGTGCCGAATAGTTCGTCGTAATAATCTAAAGATTTGATAGCGATGTCGTTGGGAAGCTTTAAGAGATTTTGCTCTTGATTTAACGGGGCAAAAGTGCGGACGGTAACGCCAGATTTGGTTTTCCCTTCTACGAAATTGAACTTGCCAATGGCAAAAGCGAGGAGATAAGTGGACATTTTGGGCGTTGTTTGGAAATGCCAATTTGTGGCTTGTGCCAATGTTGCCCCTGTCGGGCGCAAGCCGCTTCGGCCAGTCGTCACGGTCGAGGCGCTTGTCGGAACCCGATCGTAACCTCCGTCACGCCGCCAGGAAGTGGCGCTTGGCTCCGTTGCTAGGGGTGTATTTGACAGGACGATATCGTCGGCATCAGGGATGGTGATGGATAGGTCGAAGGTGGCCTTGGCGGCTGGCTCATCGATGCATGGGAAACATTCGCGAGCGTAATGGGATTCGAATTGAGTGGAGACTATACACTCTTCTTTACCTTCAAATTCGTAGGTCGAAAGGTAGGCACCCTGCATATCTTCCTTGATTGGTCCGTGGAAGGAGACTTTTATTTTTATTTCACTCTTTGGTGTGGCGGGCGCTGTTAGGATGCCATTCTCATAAGTAAAAGTGACTGGCTGATTGTCTATTTCTAGTGAGTTGACGGTTAAACCTACAGCGTGGAGCTTGATATAGTCTGCGGTCTTAGTCTTGCCAGAGATGGTTACTAGACCATGTAGTGTTTTGGCATGTTTGTCGATATATAAGTCGAGAATATACGATTTGGGTGTAAAGAAATCTAAAAGTCGTTCCATAGGAATAGTATAGCATACGCGATTAGATTAAAGTGGCGGACAAACGAATAGCAAGGCGTAAAATGAAATGTAGGTATTTTAAAACCCCGCTTTTCTAAAGCGGGGTATAGAATGAGGAATTATTCGGGGGATTTCTCGGTAGAACCGAGGCTAATCATGAAGCCGGAAGACTCTCCGAGAGTAGTAGTAGGGAGCTTACCGTCCCACTTGTTGATTCGATAATAATCTATCAACTCGGATGAAAGCGATTGCGCAACCGCAAGATTGCCTTCAGCCTCTTTTTGGCGAGCATAGAGCTCGGCATCGGCTTTCAGCTTCTGGACTTCAAGATCGGCAGCAGCAGAGATTTTTGCCTTTTCGGCATCAGCCTGCGCTTGGATGACGGTTCTCTCTTTTTGCTCTTTCGCCTCCATGGTCAGCTGAGCCTGCTTAATTTCTTCGGATAACTTCTTCTGTGTATTGACCTGTTTTTCTTCTACGGCATTGGTGTAGGCATCGGTGAAATCGATGTCTTCAAGAGAAACCGAAACAAGCGTTATTTTATACACGCCAATCTCTTTAACCACCTTGCCGAATATTTGGGTAGATAAGACATCGCGGTTTGCCACGAGGGTCTCTGCAGAATACTTTGATATCACGCCTTTTGTGTGCTCGGTGATTCGAGGAAGCATTACGGTGTTGTAGTAATTTGTTCCTACGGTGCCGTAAAGGTCGCGTGCGGCCTGTTCGTTGATGCTATAGTTCACAGACAATTGCAGTTTGACTTCCTGGGTGTCGCTTGAGAAGGCAAGCACTTCAATGCTCGCTTTCTGAGTTCGGTTGTCCATGGTGACAACGCTTTGCCATGGGGCGATAAAATTGAAACCAGCTGAAATCGTGCGGTCTTCGACCCTGCCGAAGGTGGTAAGAATACCAGTGAAACCGGTCGGGACGATACCTATACACGATATAACGAAGAGAACAATTGCTACACCGCCGCCAATAAGGCAAGTTCTGAGTCGATAGTCTTCGAGACAAATTGCGATAATCACCGTGATGACGACAGCAACAATTGCCAGAATGAACCAGACCATATCTTTTCCTCCTATTAAAGAACGAATTCTGCGACGAGCGCAGTTATTTTTAATTATAACATAAATATTTTGTAAAGTCAATATGATTGCGGTTGATGACAAGAAAAAGCCTTGCAAACTGCTGTCTGCAAGGCCAGTGTGCTGATACAATGATTACTCTGCGTTGGTATGCACGGCGGTGACGTCATCTAGATCGTCAATGGCGTCAAGGAGCTTTTCAAGTTTCTCGGCGTTGTCTCCGTCGACTGGTACGGTGGTAGTTGGGATATACTTGAGCTCGGCGGAAGTAACGGTGAGGCCGGCGTCGATGAGGCTCTGACGAACCTTCATGAGATCCTTATCGGAAGTGATAATCTCGATACCATCTTCGACTTCTTCGGCGTCTTCAGCTCCAGCGTCAAGAGCTTGCATGAGCGCATCTTCGGTCTTTTCGGCAATTACTATCTCGCCAGCACGGCGGAATTGGAACATAACGGACCCTGAGTCTGCGAAGCGACCGCCATTCTTTTCAACAGTATGCCGGACTTCTGGAAGAGTGCGATTTTTGTTATCTGTGGCCACTTCGATGATGATGCCTGTACCGCCTGGCCCATAGGCTTCGTAGACTTCCTCAATGAGTGCTGCAGCAGACTTGTCAGCAACACGAGCGATAGCGCGCTCGATATTGGCTTTTGGCATGTTGGCCAATCTAGCCTTTTCGAGGACCATTGCTAATGATGGGTTCATAGCTGGATCGGTGCCTTGTCGCGCTGCAATGGCGATTTGGTTGCCGATTTTTGTGAATAGGGCGCCACGCTTAGCGTCGACAACTGCTTTTTGACGCTTGGTTGTGGCCCATTTAGAGTGTCCAGACATATGCTTTCCTTGTATTAATAACTAACTTAAAAATATTGTAACACAAAAGTGCGCAATTGTCTAAGGTGGTAGCTGTATATTAACGGGTACGTTTGATTCTAATGAAGATACAGATGCAGATCGCAGTTATGATACTTGTGGTGATATAGGCTGTCTCTTCACTGGCAACTACATGATCTGCTTTGACTGAATCAATACCTGTGTTAGGAACTTCTGGTGCTTCTGGTTCCTCTTCGGGCGCTCGCATAATAATCATTTCAGTCTCAACGATGACACCTTCTTGATATACAGCAGTTACGGGATGCTCGCCTTCGTCGAGCGTATCTAGATATTCGGCTTTGAATTGAATTAGGGTTTCTTCTCCGTCGAGTAATTCATATAATTCTGGATCCACTACTTGGCCATCAACTATAACCTCCAGGAGTGCTTGAGGATCCAGTTCTATCCTGAGAGTTAAAGTGCCATCTTCGTCGATAGTGTGTGTGTTGATATCGTCTACCCATTCGTAGTCACCGCTACCAAATTCGCTGACTTTTGCTACGCATCGCATAGAATATCCGCGATCTCTGTTGTAGCTGCCTGCTGGATTGACATCGTAACCATCATAGCTGACATAACGCATCCTGCTGCCATCACGGTAAGTCGATGACCAGAAGTAACCATCTTGATTGACGTAACTTTGAGAATCGTCATAATAACGTCCAGATAGTGGTAAGTGCAATGTGTTTACGAAGAGATCCGAATCATTACCTAATGCGGATAATAGAGCGCCGTATTCGCCATCGATCCCGCCTGTTGGCATTCTCCAATTGAATGGACAGATATCTTCTTCTGCATCTCTCTCGTTTTCGCCTTCAGGATCACAAACAGTTCCAGCAGAGGCGGTGCAGTAGTTGTAGTAATTGCCGACGTGCCATTCTTCGCTGCTTTCTGTCACCTCGTGTTTATGCATCGCGTCTAGATAAGGAGCTTCGTAGTCGTTTTCCCATGCGTTGGTTGTTGGAAGTGTAAAACTGGTACCCTCTGCAATGTTGGTGTCGTCAGATGTTAATATGATTTCCTCGGCTTTTCCTAACATGAGATTATCGAGGAACCAGACATTACCGTCAGGGAGTTTAGCGACTCGATATTGTTCACTATCGCGCGAATCAAATAATCGATAGGTTTCGCCAACTGTCATACTGGCTTTCACTAGTGGGTTGATATCTTGCAAGCAAGTAGCTTCGTCGATGTTTTTTGCGTCCTTGTTGCAGGTCTTAATAGGGCGTTCTGACTTTTTAGCTACGCAGCGAATCGAATAGCCTCGATCTCTTCTGTAGCTCTCATTTAATCTAACATTCGATCCGTCATAGGTGAGATAGCGCATCCTCTGACCATCGCGTAGAGTGGATGACCAAATGTAGGTATCTTCGTCGATATATCCAGACGCTCCGTTATAGTAGCGCCCAGATAATATTAAATGAAGACCGGAAATCATTCTGCTCGAACTGTTGTTTAGGCGGTTAAGGAGAAAGTTGAAATCACTGCTAAATTCACCGACTGTTGGCAATTGCCAACCGGCTGGACAGATGTCGTACTGAGCGTCTTCAACAGCTTGGCCGTCTTCGTCGCAAACCGTTCCGGCTGAAGCGGCACAAAAGTTATAATGATTCCCTATTTCCCACTCATCGTTTGCGGCGGTTGTATCGTATTTATTTGAGCTACCGATGTATGGTTCTTCGTAGCTATTCTCCCAAGCGTCAGATGAAGGAAGTATAAAGCTAGTACCTTCTGGGATATTGCTATCTTCTGAAGTGAGCGTGATTTCTTCTTCGCCACCCAAACGAAGGTTATCAAGGAGCCAAACTCTTTCATCGCGTAGTCTTCCAACCGAATATTCTTCGCCATCTCTCGAGTCGATGAGTTTATAAACTCTTCCAAAAGCCATTGTGTGCTCAACGGACCAGTTGATGTCTTGTAGACAGACTGCTTCTTCTATGAAGGTTGCATTTGGGTTACAGTTGACTGTAGCTGCATGAGCCATGTCGGAATTTGCTAATATAGATGAAGTTATTATCGCTGTGGTTAGACCAAAAAGAGCGATAGCAGCTTTGCTAAAGCAAAGCCTATGTTGAGTGTTTGTGTGGAGAACCATACTCTTTCCTATGATGAAATAAGGTGTTAAAATTTTTAGTTTTTTATTTTATAACTCTTACTCTGCTTATGATTATATGCGTAAAATTAGTAAATGTCAATGATATTTTTCGGTATTCGCGCCATGATTATACTATTCGTTGTTGAATAATAGTTGTTTTTTTGTGGAATATGTGCTATTATATCGAAAATCATAGCAACTAGCCTGAAAAGGCTAGCGTACTTTATTTTGGAAAGAGGTGAATGGAATGCCAGTAGTTCGTATCCATGAGGAAACATTCGAAAGTGTACGCGACAATCAAATCCTGGCCGCCCTGGTTGCTACCTGTGTGGAGCACAGGAAAAACCCCGATATGTTATGTGCTCTGATTATGGTACTGATCAAACGACAGGCGTTCGGAACCTGTTTCGATTCAAGAACCATTACGAATATTGATTCTATGGAGTTCTTCAAGAAACAGTTCGATCGTGCAACTATTGCTATCGCCGCCTAATCCCATCATAAACCCCGCTTGTGAGCGGGGTCAGTTTTTTTGAATTAATAATTTGTAGCGCGGATTTCGAAGTAGCTTTGTGGATGAGCGCAGACCGGGCAGACTTCTGGGGCTTTTTCGCCAACGAAGATATGTCCACAGTTGCGGCACTTCCAGACGGTAACCTTGTCGCTCTTGAAGACGACGTCGTTCTCGATGTTATCGCGGAGCTTAAGATAACGAGCCTCGTGCTCTTTTTCGATGGCGCCAACTTGCTCGAACTTTTCGGCAATTTCATCGTAGCCTTCTTCCCTGGCTTCTTCGGCAAATTTTTTGTACATGTCGGTCCATTCGTAGTTTTCACCTTGAGCGGCTTTTGTAAGGTTAGTTTTCGTGTCAGCAACTTTCCCATCGTTTAACAGTTTGTACCACATCTTAGCGTGCTCTTTTTCGTTCCCTGCAGTTTCGGCAAAGATGTCAGAAATCTGTTCATAGCCGTCTTTTTTGGCTTGTGATGCAAAGTACTGATATTTCATATGAGCCTGAGACTCGCCAGCGAAAGCGGTCTCGAGGTTTTTCCAAGTTTTGCTGTTTTTCTTCAGTTCCATAAAACTCCTTTTCCTTAGTGTAGCATAAAAAAGCCCCGCTTAAAAGCGGGGCGAGGCTGAAGAGTTAAGCATAATTGTCGAGGTCTGATAGGTGGCCGTAGGCGATGGGTATCGTCTTCATATTCATATGATAGCCGCATAAATGGAAAATTACTGAGTAGCTCTTATAGTGGTGCGTTTCGTCGTCGCGGTCGTAGGCGACACCAATTCTAGTGAAGCCAATTACGGGTGCTTCTTTGATTAATACTTCCAGGATGCGTTTGCCGGACTCTATTCTAGCCACTTCCTCTTCGGGAATCGCGTCGCGCTTTAGTGGCCAATCTCCAGGGTAAAATGGGCTGCAGATTCCAGGGAGCTTGTTAAGATAGAACATTAAGTCCCTAAGAGAGGTGATGTCGGCGCCATCCAACTGTTTCTCGATGAATCGTGTAATTTCTATTTCGCGGTCCAAACTCAAGCTCTTCATTATTAAGGTTCACCCTCCTTTGATGGTCCGTAGACCATTTAATAGTAGGCAGATAAACTGACTTATCTGCAATAATGCCATAAGTTGCTTTAATTGTCAATAACTAGTTTAACGCTGAATCTGTAAAAACCCCGCGCGTGGCGGGGTATTAGTAATAACGTTCTGGAATGTATGTCGTTTTTTCCTGCCTAGATTCAGTAGTGCTGGGATCGAAAACTTCTACCATCGCCTCATCAATGAATGCTTTGACCCAGGCGTGAGTTTTGCCGTTAGCTTTGCCGATAACGAGTGTTGCCGGAATGCCTTCCAGTCGACAGAATGCGACTGTCAAAGCGGCCATTTCTTCACAACTCCCGATATGGTTGGTTAGAACAAAGTCGAAATCTACGTGAGTGGGAAGTCTTTCAGAATAAGGGGCTATGTAGTCGTATGCGTAATGGTTGCGGGTGACGAAAGAAATTTTCTCAAACTTTTCTTTCTCAGAGTTATTAGACAAATCCATTTTTCTTAGTTCTTCGAGTAGACGGTCTTTGTATGCGGTGTAGTTGACTCTGACGTTTGGTTGTAACCAGACTTTATTCTCGTTCTCCGTGGATAAATAAAGTTTGGTTTTTCCGGCTTGGTCATAAATAGTGTCATGCACCTGTTCATAAAGTTGGAGCTTGTATGCTCCGTGCCCCATTTGAAGGGGGATGACGGCCGTTTCTTCTGGATATAAGTCATAGTAATAAGTCTCTTCTTCATGAACAACCATGAGTTTATATCTGAGAAGCGGATCCGGGTTCAGGATAGAAGCTTCGATAGTCGCATTTTCGATGTTGCTCGAATCTACGTATAGCTTATTGTCTTTCCAGATTGTTTGTGGGGAAGCGGTCGACACAAAACAAAGTAGGGCAATGCAGCAAAGCAGAAACTTGATGGCAGTATGCTTTTTCAATTTCCATTCCTCCTAGTAAAGTGCTTCAAGATTAGTTGCTCGACTATTTGTTTATTATACCATATTTTCCCTGGAAAACAAGCTAATGATAAAACCCTGCTCTAGGGAGCAGGGTTTGAAGATTGGTTTTAGAGGTAACGATGCCAAGAGCGGTCCGTTGCGGCTCGTTTGGCGATAAACTCATCGGCATCGTATCCGATCCATTTAGCGAACGCCACCTGTTCTTCGTGACAGTCAGCGGCTGTTTGGCGGCGAATATTGTGCTTGACGCAGAAGTATGTGATCTCTTGAGGCGAAGGATTATCATCGGTGAAGAGATAATGCGCTACGACCGACGGTGGTGTATGTGGGAAGCTTTCGGTTAGTAGCTCGCGGACGTAGTCTGAATCTTGGCGGGCTTTTCCCCAGGAGCGTATTGGTTCCAGACAGCAGTTTGCTATGATTTGGTCTACCTGGCTGAGATCAATGGAGTCTGTAATCTTAGTGTTATTAATGGCGCGCTTGAGAAGTGAGATGAGATAATAGCGAACTTCGTTCGAGAAGGCGTCAATTTTGTAAAACGGAGAGCGTTTACGGGTGCGTTCTAGGACGTCTGTAAGGTCAACATCGAAGTGCTGGTCGGAATTACTAAGAACTCTGTGCTGCCATTCTTTACGTTTTTCGACACTGTAATCGATCGACTCCTTTTTATTTGCTTCCGGGCTCAGACGGCATTTGGAGCAGAGATGTTCGATATCTTCCATCGACGACGCAAACGTGTTTGCCATCTGTTTGCGGTCGTTAATACCGATTGTGCGAATAAAATCGATGAACGATAGCACGAGGTTGGTCGATAGTTGAATGAGCATTTTTGCCGTCGGGAATGAACCGTAGGAAACGTTGTCTAGTTTTACGATTGTGCCGGTTAACAAATTTACCCCTCCTAAACCAAAAATGTAATTTGCTTGTCGCTTGGTTTTGCGACAGTTTGGGTATTATAGCACATTTCATATGGAAAAGGAAGCCTCTACGGGCAATGGTAAGAAAAAAAGAAGCCCTTTGATGTGGACTTCTTTTTTAGGAGGTTTACATTCCTTCTACGTCGGCTTCAGTCGGAGATAGTTCTTCGGCTTCGTCGAAGTCGAGCGGCTTAACGCCAGTGCCTACCGGAATCTTACGGCCAATAATGACATTTTCCTTGAGTCCGTGTAGATGGTCAACGCGACCGTTGATAGCAGCGTTAATAAGTACACGTGTTGTATCCTGGAAGGATGCAGCGGAGAGGAATGAGTCGGACCAGATAGAAACCTTGGTGATACCGAGAAGTAGATGCTCGCAAGCTGCTGGTTTTTTGCCAAGGGCTTCGAGTTCTTTGTTCTCGTTTTCGAGAGCGGAGCGGCCAACAATGTCGCCTACTACGAAGGTAGAATCACCAGAGTCTGTAATCATGACGCGGTTGAACATTTGACGGATGATGACTTCAAAGTGCTTTGAAGAAATCTCGTGTCCTTGAGCCGCGTAGACCGACATGACGTCGTTCATGATGTAACGTTGAGTGGCTTCAGTTCCCTTGTAGCGCAGGAGATCTTGGAGGTTCAAAGAACCGGTGGTAAGGCGATCGCCTGCGGCGACGATATCGTCAGTTTTGACGACTAGTTCAGCACTGTTCGGAATCTCAATGCGGAATGGCGCACCTGCATCACCGACTAGAATGATAGCCCCGTCAACAAGTTGCGCATTACCGTCAAATGGAGCGGTGAGTGGTTCGACGCCCTTAGGTTTAGAAGCGAGGACATCGCCAGCCTTGACGTTGGCACCGTCTTTAACTTTGGCCTTCCTTCCATCAAGCTCGAGGCGGACGGTTTCGCCTTTGTCTGGAGTAATAGTCACGATGAAGTGATTGCCGTCCTCATGTGCTTCAACGACACCGTCAATAGGAGCAACCCATGCCTGACCTTTAGGAGTGCGAGCTTCGAGAAGCTCTTCGACGCGTGGAAGACCGCGGGCGATAGCGCCAGAACCAGCGACACCGGAACCGTGCTTGGTATCAAGGGTAAGCTGGGTACCAGGTTCGCCGAGCGATTGAGCGGCGATAACGCCGACCGGCTGGTTAGCTTCGACGAGTTCACGAGTAGCCATGTCGACGCCGTAGGCCTTGCGCGGTACTCCGTTAACGGCGGTAGTAGTAAGAACGGATTGAATCTTGACGGATTCGATCTTGTCGTCTTCTTCGATTTGACCGGCAATTTCTGGAGTAATAAGTTGATCAGCTTCGAGATATCCCGGGATTGCTTCGGCGGTATAGCGACCGGAGATGCGGAATTTGAAGCCAATACCAGTTTGTTCTGTTTCGGACTTGTAGACCGTGAAACCAGGGTCGTACGCCTCTTCGTCGGTAGTGAAGACATCTTGAGCGACGTCGACAAGACGACGAGTGAGGTAACCAGAGTCTGCAGTACGGAGGGCTGTAGAAACCTGACCTTGGCGGGCGCCTCGAGTAGCGATGAAGGACTCTAGCGTATTCAGGCCTTCCTTGTAGGAACTCTTGACTGGGAGCTCGATCTCATTGTTGTTGATATCGACCATGATACCAATTTCTGCGGAAGCGAGCTTAATGTTAGAGACGGATCCACGAGCACCGGAGTTGACCATGACGGCAATATCGGTATCGAGGTCGGCAAGTTTTTCCTTAAGGAATGTAGAAATGCGATCGTCGATATTTCTCCATGTTTTAACTGTAAGATTCTTGCGTTCTTCTTCGGTAAGCATACCTTGGTTGAACTGGTCCTGAATCTGAGCAGTTGTGGCGTCGCCTTCAGCGATGAAGTCGGCGATTTCTGGATAAGTTGGGTAATCGTCTTTGGCCGTGGAAACAGATGCGATAGTTTCATATTCAAAGGCGAGATTCTTCACGGCGTCAGCAGTCTTAACTGTGACCTCTGCACCATAAATATCGAAGATGTCAGCCATGACCTTCTTGAGCTGTTTGGAAGTCTGGACATTGTTATCGTATGGATAATCCTTCGGAAGGACTTCGTTGAAGATAACGCGGCCAAGGGTGGTGTCTCGAATCTCTTTCTTAGTAAAGACGCGGATTGGCGTTTGTAAGGCGATAAGGCCTTTGTCGTAAGCCATCTCGGCTTCATAAATAGAGGAGAAGGCGTGGACTTTCTGAGCTTCAGTACCAGGTTTGTTGTATGTAAGGTAGTAAATACCGAGCACAACGTCCTGATAAATAGCAAGAACTGGGGCGCCATCGGCTGGCTTTAAGAGGTTCTTAGTGGCGGACATAAGTTCGCGAGCCTCGGTCTGAGCAGCTTCGGAAAGTGGTAGATGGACAGCCATTTGGTCGCCATCGTAGTCGGCGTTGAAGCCAGAAGCTACAAGTGGGTGAAGCTGAATTGCTTTACCGTCGATAAGTTTAGGTTGGAAAGCCTGGACGGAAAGACGGTGAAGTGATGGAGCGCGGTTCAAGAGAACATAGCGGCCTTGAATAACTTCATCAAGTGCATCCCATACTACGGCTTCGCCAGCTTCAATCATACGAGCGGCTGAACGAATGTTATTAGCGTGTTCGTGACCAATGAGCCAAGAAATGACGAACGGCTTAAACAGCTCGAGAGCCATTTGCTTTGGTAGACCACACTCGTTAAGCTTGAGTTCTGGACCGACGACAATGACGGAGCGACCAGAGTAATCAACGCGTTTGCCTAGAAGGTTTTGGCGGAAGCGACCTTGTTTACCCTTGAGGAGATCAGAGAGAGATTTGAGCTTGCGACGACCGTTTTGAGTGGCGGCGGTACGATTGCCGTGAGCGGCGGAGTTGTCAATAAGAGCATCGACAGCTTCCTGGAGCATGCGCATTTCATTGCGGCAAATAACTTCTGGAGCGTTGAGGTCAAGAAGTTTCTTTAGGCGGTTGTTACGGTTGATGACGCGGCGATAGAGATCGTTGAGGTCGGACGTAGCAAAGCGGCCGCCTGGTAGGCTAATCATTGGGCGTAGATCGGGAGGAATGACTGGAATGACTGTAAGAACAAGATCGTTTGGCTTGATACCGGCCGATTGCATGCCCTCGAGAGTTTTAAGGCGTTTGATGATACGTTTAGCTTTCTGACCCTTAGCGGTCTCAGACTCTTCTTTCAAAGTATTAATGAGAAGATCGAGGTCGATTTCGTCGAGAAGTTTCTTGATGGCGGTAGCGCCCATGCCGACTTCGATGAGGTCTTCATAGCCTTCTGGAAGATTACGATAATCGACTTCGGTAATAACAGCGCCTTTATGGAAGCCTTCAAGAATAGTTTTGCGTTTGACATAGTCAGATTCGAGCTCTTCGAGTTCTTTGGTCTGTGCTTCGGCGAGAGCTTTGACGTCGGCGCCTTCGGCTGAGCTTTCTTTTTCGTAGCGAATCTTGATGGCTTGGCGTGCAGCCTCGGTCTGAGCTTCAAGGTCGGAGAGAACTTTTTCGATCTCTTCTTCCTTAGCGCTTGTGATGAGGTAAGTAGCAAAGTAGATGACTTTTTCGATGTTCTTGACAGTGAGGTCGAGAAGAATCGAGAGAGCTGATGGGGTGCCACGCATGAACCAGATATGAGTGACTGGTGCAGCGAGAGTAATATGACCCATACGTTCACGACGAGTAATACTCTTAGTGACGAGATTGCCCTCTTTATCAACGGCAGCTTCGCGAGAGCGAACGCCTTTGAGTTTGGCATCGTGCGGGTTGATGTCTTTTACCGGACCGAAAATTCTTTCACAGAACAAACCGTCGCGTTCTGGTTTTTGGGTGCGGTAGTTAATGGTTTCTGGTTTGGTGACTTCGCCGTAGCTCCAGTTTAGGATGTCAGCGGCGGAGGCGACGCTTAAGCGAATCGAGTCGAAATCGCTAGCGCTAATATAATTATCTGCCCAAGCCATATTAGAACTCCTCTCCGAGGTCAACTGTGCCATCGTCTTCTGGTGGAGTGTCGTCTTCGATGACACTGTCGTCGGACATGGACTCATCGCCCTCTGTTATTTGAATACCCTCTTCATCAAGAGCTTCTTCGCCTTCTTCTGAGTCGAGGTCGGTGATAGAAGGTTCGGTTTCCTCTTTGTGTTGAGCGTAAATTTGTTGATCGTCTTTTTCTTTTTCGATTTCACGAGATGTTTCTTCGATAACGTCAGAGGCATCGCTCATTTCGCCATGATCAAGAAGATCGACCTTAAGGCCAAGACCTTGGAGTTCCTTGACGAGAACATTGAAGCCTTCTGGAAGTTTTGGTCCTTCGATTGGCTCATGTTTGATGATGGCTTCATAAGCCTTAGCACGTCCATAAACATCATCTGATTTGATGGTGAGCATTTCCTGAAGGGTAGTAGCAGCGCCATAAGCTTCGAGTGCCCAGACCTCCATCTCTCCGAAGCGCTGACCACCGTTTTGGGCTTTACCGCCAAGTGGCTGCTGGGTAACCATGGTGTATGGACCAGTAGAGCGGGCGTGAATCTTATCTTCGACCATGTGGTGAAGTTTGATCATGTGCATGACGCCGACGGATGTGCGTTCGTTGAATGGTTCACCGGTGAGACCGTCGTAAAGTTGGACGCGGCCATCTTCACTGAATCCGGCTTTCTTGAGTTCTTTGGAAATCGTATCGCCAGGAACACCGTTGAAGGATGGAGTTGCGACTTTGTAACCAAGTGCAGCAGCGGCCATACCCAAATGAGTCTCGAAGAGCTGGCCGAGGTTCATACGTGAAGGAACGCCCATCGGAGAAAGAAGGATGTCGATTGGAGTACCATCTTCCATAAACGGCATATCTTCGACAGGAAGAACACGGGAGACGACACCTTTGTTACCGTGACGACCAGCGAGCTTATCACCTACGTCGATCTTGCGCATTTCGGCAACATAAATCTTGATTTGCATGAGTACACCAGCTTTGAGGTCATGGCCTTGTTCGCGAGTGTAAATGCGAACGCCAATAACTTTGCCGGTGCCGCCATTCATACGGACGGATGTATCGCGGACGTCTTTAGCTTTTTCGCCGAAGATAGCGCGAAGTAGGCGTTCCTCAGAGGAAAGCTCTTGCTCTCCTTTAGGGGTAATCTTACCGACGAGAATATCACCAGTAGATACTTCAGAGCCTACAGTGACGATACCGTCTTCGCCGAGATGGCGGAGTGAATGTTCGCTGACGTTTGGAATATCGCGAGTAATTTGTTCGGGACCGAGCTTAGTTTCGCGGACTTCGACATCGTAATCTTTAATATTGATAGATGTAAGCTCATCATCTTCAACTAGGCGGGAAGAAATGACAATAGCGTCATCCATGTTATAACCACGCCATGGCATGAAGGCTACGAGCAAGTCTTTACCGAGAGCGAGTTCGCCATTGTCGATGGAGGCGCCTTCCATAAGGATGTCGCCTTTCTTGACTTTTTGACCACGGACAACTTTGACACGCATGTTATAGCAGCGATCGTCGTTGTTCTTTTCGAAGTGGGTAAGTTTGTATTCTTTTTCGGATTTGTCGGCATATTTGACAATAACGGAGACGCCGTCGGCTTTTTTGACTTCCCCGTCGCCTTCAGCGAAGACTACTTGAGAAAGGTTTTTGGCGACGTCTGCTTCGATGCCGGTACCAACAACTGGGGCGTTGGTGCGAAGTAGAGGGACGGCTTGTTTCTGCATGGCGCAAGCCATGAGGGAGCGGTCGACACGGTTTTTCTCTACGAACGGAATAAGGCTGGCAGAGACACCGAGAATTTCTTTGTGAGCAGCATCAACGTGAGTGACACGGGATGACTCAACTTGAGCTGGTGTACCATGTACACGAGCGGAGACATAAGTGTCTACGAACTTGCCGTTTTTATCGATTTTGACGGATGCGTCAGCGATAATCATGCTGTCTTCGGCGCTAGCATCGACATACACGACTTTGTTAGTGACTTTTCCGTCTTTTACGACGCGGTATGGTGCTTCGATGAAGCCGTATTCGTTGATACGGGCATAAGTTGCGAGGTTAAGCACGAGACCGACGTTTCCACCTTCTGGGGTTTCAACGGTACAGATGCGGCCGTAGTGAGTTGGGTGGGCGTCACGGACATCAAAACCGGCACGTTCACGGGTGAGACCGCCAGGACCCATAGAGCTCAGACGGCGCTTGTGTGAGAGCTCGGCGAATGGGTTGGTTTCATCCATGAGCTGAGAAAGTTGAGAGGAGGCGAAGAATTCCTTAACGGCTGCGACAACTGGGCGAGAGTTGAGGAGCTGAGACGGGGTGACCTCTTCTGGGTTAGCCATAGACATGCGGTCGAGAATATTTCTCTGCAGGCGAAGCATGCCGAGACGGAACTGGCGTTGAACGAGCTCTCCAACGAGCTTAATACGGCGATTAGCAAGAGAGTCAATATCGTCAGCTGGTTCTTGAGTAACGTTTAGACGAATAATCTCAGAGATAATAGCGATAAGATCTTGCATCTGAAGTGTGCGATGCTTGGAATCGTTTGGCGTATCAAAGCCAAGGCGTTGGTTGATTTTGAAACGACCAACGCGGGAATAATCATAGCGTTTGTAGTCGAAGAATGTGCGTTCGATCATATCCTTAGCGTTCTCGACAGTGGCGAGGTCGCCTGGACGGAGACGGCGATATACTTCAATCAAAGCTTCTGATTGGCCACGAGTAGTGTCCTTCTCGAGCGTTGCATCGATGTAGGACATGCCGTCCTCACCGAGATGATCGAATTTAGCTTTGATGTCGCTGTTCTTGGATATACCAAGGGCGCGAAGGAAGGTGGTTACTGGGATTTTACGGCGGCGATCGATTTTGACATAGACGGCGCCAGTAGTGCTAGTCTCGAATTCGAGCCAAGCGCCACGGCCTGGAATAACCTTAGCGCCATAGTAATTTCTTTCACCAATACGATCGGCTGTGAAGAAGACGCCTGCGGAGCGAATAAGCTGAGAGACGATGACGCGTTCAGTGCCATTGATGATGAAGGTAGCGCGGTCAGTCATCCACGGATAATCGCCGAAGAAGATATCTTGCTCTTTCTTCTCGCCAGTGACTTTGTTTTCTAGCTCGACGATGATGTGGAGAGGAGCGTCGTAGGTGGTCAAGTTATACTTGGCTTCAGCGACGGTCTCAGAAGGCTCTTTAAAGTAATAATCTTTGAACCGGAGGGCGAGTTTTTGACGAGTGTAGTCCTCAATAGGATTGAGCTCTGTAAAAACTTCGCGAAGGCCGGATTTTACGAAATCTTCCCAAGAGTCCTTCTGATGTGCTATCAAATCAGGAATGGGAAGAGCTTGGTCGCCTTCAGTAAAGAAGACACGACCAGAATCGGTTTTCGTTTTCACAAAATTCCTTTTCTCTATTTAAGTTTTGTAATCTTTAGCGCCGAAGATTACTGCCGATTTTCATAGCTTCTGGTCGCCAGCCTTTAGCTATCTCGCAAAAAATCAGCAAACTGCTTCTTACGGATGATTATAGCAAAGAAGAATGATAAAAACAAGTGGAAAAATGATAGAAAGTTGATGATTGGGTGAGCACGGATCCGGCTTTAGAAACGAAAAAGACAGGCGCGGGGCCTGTCTTTCGGTATTTCTAGGTTAGATATCTAGGTCGTCGAGATCTTCGAGTTCTTGACGGGTTTTTTCAGCTAAATCGGATTTTTCTTCCTCAGCGTCTTCTATTTCGTCAGTGGCGGCTGGCTCTGGGGTCTCTTCATTTTTAGCCTTAGGAGCTTCATGGACTTCGCCTTCAGGAGCGTCTGTGTTGACAATTTTGAGATTGTAGCGGGCATCGTTCTTGGTGCCGAGGGCACGGAGAAGTGTCCTAATGCTTTGGGCGGTAGCGCCACGCTTACCGATAACACGGCCAACGTCTTCTGGGTCTACAGAGAGGGATAGTAGGACGCCTTTTTCATCGATTTTGCGCTCGACTTCGACTTTTTCGGGACTATTTACGAGGGTTTTGACGATATATTCGACAAATTGTTGGTCAATGGTAGCCATTGTTTTCTCCATTTTAAGGTTATACGATCATTATAACACATATTTATTATATTAATAATGCTTTTTGTAAAACCCCGCTTGTAAAAGCGGGGTGATTGAATATGGTTATTCGTCTTCTTGGTTTAATGTCAATTCTTCGAGCAGTTGCTTGCAAAGTTCTTTGATTCGTGACTGGCTGGTATAGAAAGCCTCTTCTTCTTCGGTTAGATCGGCACGGTCACTTTCGAGAAGCTCAGAACGCCTCAATATCTCTTCTTCGTCCTGCTGGGCCTTTTTTTCGCGAGCCGAGATTCTAAGATCTCTGCGATTGACCTCTTCTTCACGCTTTCTGAGATCTTCGGCCTTGCGCAGTAAATCGGCAAGCTTTTCGTCGTATTCGGCCTTGACAGTTTCAGCGTCAGCCATAGCTCTCGTCAGGTTTTCTTCGCGGTAGTCGGAGAGTCCGAACCCTAAAAGGACCAATATGGCTACAATTGCAAGCAAAAGGCCGATAGCGAAGCAGACTTCGCGGGAGCTGAATTTGCCTTTTGATTTGGAAGAAACATCGGGCTGGATGGGTGGCTTATTGCTCGTTGTGAAGTTTTTTGACATGTAAAATCCCCCTTAAACTAGATTTTGAATAACCTATGAGGGGGATTATATAACATTTTGCTTATTTTGGCAAGCTACTCGACAGTAGTACCTTCGTAGGCGGTACCGACGAACCAAACTTCACCGGTTCCTTTATCACGGATAAGGAAGAGGAATGGTTTGTCGAAGGTGAGGTCGATTTCATCAACTGGGACGTCCCATCTGTAATCAAATCTTTCCATGCCGCCTGCGCCCATGCCGCCAAAGGCAGTGACAGCGGCTGCTTTGATGCCTTCATTGCTAAAGTCTATGTCGGCCTTATGGATTGCGACGCTGATATGTGGTTTATGCGGAAGAGTTGGGTCGAAGACAATCATGTTAGAGAGGTCAGCATCTTCGATTGAGAAGACATCGGTGACGCCTAGGCTCCGAAGATGATCCATGAAACTATCCATAGTAAAGCTGAATTTGAAGAAAGGAATGTAGCCATTGAGCTTGGTGACGACACCTTCTTTGAAAGTTTCTAATTGTTCGGGGTTTTTCAAAGAAGAGATAAGGGCGGAAGCTTTTTCCGCAGTGAGGTTATTGATGTAAGCATTAAGAGAACCAGTCTTTGGCATGATGCCGACGTATTGGAAAGTAGAGCCATCGTATTCTTGGAGATCTTTGGCGAAAACTTTTTCTTCGTCAGTGTCTAAGAAGTAAAAATCTGTAGATGTATCTAAACGATTATAATTTGAGCTGAGCTGTTTAATATATTCATCTAAGTCGAAAGATGAGTCGTAGCAGTCTTGTTGACATTCTTTATATCGGTCTTGAACATCTTCGAGCCATTCGTTGTATTTCGCTTGAACGGTTTCGCGGATATAACTTTCTCCTAGTTCCTTGATGATGTTGTATCGATTGGCACTGGTAGCTATTTTACCGCTGGCTACATCCTCTCGACCGTTAAAAGTCATTTTGGATAAATCCATGCACGCGACGCTATCGTAGTAGTTTTCATGGGCGTAATAAACGCCGTATTTCTTATATGGAATGGTAGCATTAAAGTCGCACTGCAAGGCATTGTTCCATTTCATATCGATAGCGAGGGCGTTCACGAGCATATAGTCGAGGTCTTCGTTAACCGTCCCTGCGTCGAAAGTGTTTTTGATGATGCCGAGAGTCTTATCTTCAACCCATTTGTTGGCGTTATCCGGAGAAGCGAATGGATCGTAGATAACCTCGGCGTAATATTTGTTCTTTAGGGTATCGGTATAGGTAGGCTTAACGTTCTGAGAGAAGTCGGTGCGGATGAACATGGCGTTCGCGAGCGAGCGATTAGCGCTGTTTAGGTAGGCTTTGGGTTGATAGTCGCCAATGACGGCGGTGATTTGCTCTCTGGAGCGGCCGTTTGCGCCATCTGCGAGCATAGCGAGGGCATATTTGATGGAGAGAGGGCTATATATCACGTTTCCCTGCTTGTTTTCTAGATGAAGGAAGGCGAGGTCAAAGTCGCTGAGGCTGTTGTCTTTGAGGGCGAGTTGACTGACTGGGATAGGTTCTAGGTCGGGTGCTGGCTCGACGTTATTTTGGATAGAAGTGTCCGACGCGGTCCCATTGCCGCGTAGTAAGAAGTACCAGACGGCGAAGCCGGCAAGGGCAAGGACGAGCAAAACAATCAGAGCTATGCGGACGATTTTCTGGCGTTTTATTGGATCGATTTGTTTCGCGCTGAGAGGGTCTAGTCGGGCGCGAGGGGCCTCGACTGGGGTTTCGAGCTCAGCCTGAACAGAGATGGTGGGCTTTCTAGGCTTTGCTTCTGTTTGTGGCGCTTCGGGCGCTGGCTGTTCCGCAATTGGCTCCTCGATTGTTGGCTGATTGAGTGGTTCGATGGGAGTTTCTACCTGTCCTTCCGTTGCGATTTCCGAAACCGTTTCTCCGGGAGTTGGCTGAATCGACCCTTCGGTCGATTGTTCCGGTGCTCCCGACGCGAGTGAGGTAGTTAAGTTTTCTTCATCCATAGAAAATTATGACCTTTTTTATAGTGCTTTAGTTTAATTGTAGCATAAAAAATAAGCCCCGGTGGGCTTATTTTTTATGTTTCGAGTTTTACTCGGCAGCAGGAGCTTCTGCGGGAGCTTCTTCTGCAGGTGCACCTTCTTCCGCTGGAGCCTCTTTTGGTTGGTTCTTGCGGAGTTTGTCGGCGTGTTTAGCCTTGGCAGATTTCTTCGGCGCTGCTTTGAACCACTTTGGTAGCTTAACACCATTTTTCTTCAAGATGAAGGCGACACGGCTGGATGGCTGGGCGCCATTTTTGAGATAGAACTCGACTTTCTCTTTGTCGAGAACAAGTTTCTTGGTTTCTGGGTTGTAGGAGCCGACCTCGGCCACAACGCGCCCAGAGAGAGGGTGACGCTGTGATTCTTGGACGACTATCCGATACACAGGAGTGTGTGCTCGGCCATTACGTTGCATGCGAATCGCTAGCATTGGATTTTCTCCTTAATTTTTTAATGGATTATATTTTACACCATTTCTTTATTTTTGGCAAGAAAAACCCCGCTTAGGTGCGGGGTGCAGGAAAGTCACGGTTGGGGAGTTCATCGAGCTCGAAGGGCGGGTGCCCTGTTTCCTGATGCCGTAGGATGTATTTGCGGGCTTTTTCCCGCACTTTCAAGTTCTCATAGATCGACAATAGTGGGATTATCGTGAGCTGCTCCAATCCGCGTTTACAGCTGTACCAGTTGATGTCGTCGATCAGTTTGCATAGCCTTGCAAAGGCGTGAACTCGTGCGATCTTGACGCTTTTGGGGCCTTCGGGGAAGAACTTTTTGTCTTCTACTACAGCTTTTACGCTGTGACGCGTTGTTGGGTTACGATAGTTGGAAACTAATTTATCGTTCGTCGCGATATCTCCGATGATGTAGGTCAGGGCCCAGCATGCTTCCCAGTAATCTGTAGGACTTGAAATCCATCCTGGGTCGCGTCCGATGAGCTCTTCGATTTTCTCGTTGCGCTCCTTGAGACGCTGGCTGCGCTCCTCCTTCGTGAGCTTTTTCTCCTGCGTGGAAAGATTCGACGCTTTCGACATACTGGATCCCCCTTCCTAGTCTTTCGTCGAAATGTATGCTTTCATTATACCACAAAATGCTTATGATGTCAATAGATAATAGGGATAGAACCAAAAAACCACCCCTATTGGCGTGGATTTTTGAACATATAAGCTCTCAACTTTTATGTGTAAGTTGGCTCGCAGTTAGCCGTTTGTTCAAAAGAACTGTAATAAGTATAAGCCAAATGGAGCCTGATGTCAAGACGGATTTTAGGCTTTTTTGGGCTTGGCGTGTTCGGTTTTAATCTTCTTAATTCCTTCGCGAGCGGCAGCTGTTTGGGCGTCTTGTTTAGAATGGCCAATACCTGTACCGTAGATTTTTTTGCCGATATATACAGCGACGGTAAAGGTCTTGTCGTGATCCGGGCCTTCATCTTTAATTGTGCGATATGTTGGAGTCATATTGGTGGCTTTTTGAGAAAGCTCCTGGAAGTAGGATTTGGCATCGCGCCAGGAATCGCTCTCGATGATTTCGTCAATCTTTACGAGGATGTGTTTTTCGATAAAAGCTTTGGCAGTGTCGTAGCCTTGGTCGAGATATATAGCGCCAATAACCGCCTCAAAACAGTCAGCCATGATGACGGCATGAGCGCGCTCTAGTCCCATTTTCTCTCCGTGAGAGAGGCGGACGAGTGGTGCGTACCCAAGCTTCATGCCGGCATCACCGATGGACTCTGTGCGCACTAGAGCAGAACGCCAGGCCGTCATAACGCCTTCGGGCTGATTATAGTTGCGATAGAGGAAATCAGAGGTAACTAGTTCGAGGACAGCATCGCCGAGATACTCTAAACGTTCGTTATGCTCATGCGTGGAGTTTTTATGTTCATTGACGTAACTACGGTGCGTAAGCGCGACTACTAGTAGATTGATGTCGTGAAATTCAAAGCCAAGTTTTTCCTTGGCAAACTGTTGATATTTTGAAGTGTCCAATTTAGTAATCTCCTGAACGGATTTTTTTCTTTGCTATTAACATTAATTTTTCGATATCCTCATACTCGATAGCATCGAGAGCATCGGAAAACTTGAACCATTTGATACCGTTCATCCACTTTTCCTTGGTAGGAGTTTCGCGTGGATCCAATGAGTGCACGAGGTAGATTTGTGTGGTCATGAGAACAAGCTTATCTAGGCGGCGGTATTTGAAGTGGATTTTTCCAAGCCAGCAGAGAGTGTTGATATGGAAAAGCCCCGCTTCTTCTCCGATTTCGCGGATAGCAGTTTGCTTGGCTGTCTCGCCAGGCTCAATGTGACCTTTTGGTATGGTCCAACGGTTTTTTGAATCCTGAATTAATAGGATCTCGATGTCTTTGCGATCGTGGGATAAACGAAAAACAATACCTCCGGCGGTTGGTTCGCGGACGATTTCTTGAATGACCGGCTTTTTTCGAAATACGGTCTCTTTGAATTTATCAATGGCGGAGGGTTTGTATTGTTTGGGTAGTGCCTCTGGTATTTTGAGGTTACTTCCCTTCCGCGTGACTTGCCTCTTCACCGGCTGATTCTTCGGCCGTTGGCTTGTCGGTCTCTGCGGACTCTTTGTTGTTTCCATGATTATTATCCGATGAATCTTCAGCGCCTAACCCAAGTTGTTTGAAGGCGGTTCCGAGGACTCCGTTGATGAACTTTGATGAGTTTTCTGAGCCGAAAGCTTTGGCAAGCTCGACGGCTTCATTGATGGCTACTTTCGGGGGAACGTTCTCGTGGCAAAACTTGAGTTCATACAAACCAATACGTAGAACATTGCGATCAATGGCGGCAATGCTCGCGATAGGCCATTCTGGCGCTAGAGGAGTGAGATCTTTGTCTAATTCTTCGGTCTTTTCGACTACTCCACGAGAAAGCGCATAGACGAACTCAGTGTCACCGAGAGCCTTTTCGTATGGGATGATGTTTTTTGCGACGATATGGTCGATGTCGGCTGTGGCGTCGCCCGCCTTGCTCCTGAACTCGTATTCGTACAAGCTCTGAAGCGATATGATTCTGCCTAGGTGCCGATTGGAAGCCATATTATTTCTTTGCCTTGGATTTCTTAGCTAGTTTTGCTTTGGTCGCAGCTTTTTTGGCGGCTTTGACGGAAGTAGTTTTGGTTGGTTTCACGGTCTTAACTTTGACGCGTGGAGTCTGCTTCTTAGTTTCGAAAGCTTTGACAGGGGAAACTTTATTAACAGCTCTTGCGAGACTGAGGCGGATGTGGCTCCTTCTTAATCCAGTCTTGCGTGGGCTGCTCTGTTTTTTAGGTTCAGGCATGATGCTCCTTTAATAATAGATACTTTGGGCTATAATAGCACGTTTTTTGTATTCTTTCAAGTTTTTGTTATTTATAAAAAAGTACTTGTTTTTCAGAAAGCTTGTGTTAAAATAAGTGTAAGTAGAGTGTCATAAAATAAACAAATAAACAAAAGGATATTGTTATGATGAAGAAGTCTCTTAGAGCGTTTGTTGCGTTTATATTTGCGTTTTTTCTCTCTTTTCACACTACTAATGTGTTTGCTACCAATCCGTATGGGGTTGTATACTCTGGTGGTGAGCCTTTAGGTGAGAATGGTAATGTGCAAATTGAGCCTGATTTGATTAATGAATTAACTCCACTTGTAACTGAAGAACTCCTGAGGGAACGCGTATTGTCCGATTCGTCTATGTGGAAAAAGGGATATTCTAAGGTTGCTGGTCGTTGTACCAAGGTCGATTATTTTGTAGTTGATGATTCTGACACGGTTTCTAATCGCGATGATTTGTCATATGATTTAGTGACTGATAAATATGCATTGAATTTACAGATAAAGAATGTCTATCTGGAGCCAGAAAATAGTGAATCATTAGATGAAGGCGAAAAACATGCTGTTATACTCGTCGGTGATGGATTGACTTTTGGTGGTGGTTATCGTGTGTATGATGATGACGTTTGTGAAGAGCCAATCGAGGAAGGTGTTTCCGATCTAAATAATGAGATTATGTTTGTGGAGCTTATCGTTAAACTGTACAATGTTGATAAGAGCGAAATTGTTAAATCCAATTCGTTATATTTTGGGATAATAGATATCGATGCACGTCAGTCTTATAAGGTCTTGAATACCAATAATCCGTTGTCTCCTCAGACTATGTTTGCCCAATCAGCTGAAGGTTTACAGCCTGCCAGTGACAATCCCTTAAAAAAGAATATGTATGTAGCTGATGGCAATTATATATATTCGGCGAACAGTTTTGATATAACTGGTGGCGGTAATGATATATTCGTCAAAGCAGACCTGAGCATACAAGATGAAGGTCTAAATATAGTATTTGGTTACCGCGTAGGTTCGGCTGCAAGCGCCATCGCTTACTATTCGCCACAATTGATGGTTAATTATACTTCTGACGATAATGGCGCAATAACGGGCTTAAAGAACGAAGAGGTGCTTCCTGGTGGAACTCCGCTAGGCTCCACATCTACTCCAGACGACGGCTACAGGTTTGATCGCTGGGTAGCAGACAAAGATGTAAAGCTAACCGACGATACGGAAATTGAAGCAGGTAATCCAATTACTTCGGAACAAGTAGCTCAAATTGTTGTAACAGAAGACCTTACCCTTACCGCCATTCATGAAATCCTTCAACACACTGTCAACTATGTTTCCGATGATAATGGCGAGATTACTGGTCGTGAAACTGAAACCTTATCGCACGGCTCTAACCCATCTGGCTCCGAATCTACGCCAGAGGAAGGCTACAGGTTCGACCATTGGATAGCTAATAAAGACGTTACATTAGAAGATGGTACTGTTATTACAGCTAGTAATGCTTTAACTAGTGAACAAATTGAGCAAGTTGTAGTAACTGAGGATATTACTTTTACCGCTATTCATGATATCCTTCAATATACTATCAACTACGTTTCCGATAATAATGGCGAGATTACTGGCCGTGAAGCAGAAACCGTATCACACGGTTCCAATCCAGCCGGTTCCGAATCTACTCCAGAAGCAGGCTACGCCTTCGATCATTGGGTAGCCGATAAGAATGTCACCCTAGAAGATGGCACTGTCATCACTGCTGGCAATCCAGTCACTCCTGAACAGGTAGAACAAGTGGTTGTTACAGAAAACTTAGTCTTTACTGCCATCCATCGTGATGTAAAACTTAATGTAACTTATACTTCTGATCAGCATGGAGAGATCACTGGCAAGACTTCAGAAAAGGTGGTGCCGAATGATAATCCAACAGGTTCAGAGTCTACTCCAGAAGCAGGCTACGCCTTCGATCATTGGGTAGCCGATAAGAATGTCACCCTAGAAGATGGCACTGTCATCACTGCTGGCAATCCAATCACTCCTGAACAAGTAGAAGAAATTGTGGTGACGGAAGACATTACGCTTACCGCCATACATGAAGACATTAGAAAGAAAGTGACCTATGAATCCGATGAAGGCGGTGAGATTACTGGTATCGATGAAGAGCCAGTAGTACCTAACGGTAATCCAACTGGATCTGAAGAAGAACCTAAAGAATACTTCGTATTTGATCACTGGGAAGCTGACAAGGACGTAGTGCTAGAAGATGGTACAGAAATCAAAGCTGGTGATCCAATTACTCCAGAACAAGTGACTCAGATTGTAGTTACTGAAGATATCGTAGTTACCGCTATACATGAGGATACAAGAAAGACTGTAACTTATGAATCTGATGAAGGCGGCGAGATTACTGGTATCGATGAAGAGCCAGTAGTACCTAACGGTAATCCAACTGGAACAGAAGATGAACCAAAAGATGAGTATGAGTTTGATCACTGGGAAGCTGATAAAGACGTAGTGCTAGAAGATGGTACAGAAATCAAAGCTGGTGATCCAATTACTCCTGAGCAGATAAGCCATATCGTAGTTACAGAAGATATAACTTTGACGGCCGTACATAAGCCAATTATTGCCACTGAAGTACCAGATACTGGTGTATTATCTAAAGAAGGTAGTGCAACTCAAAGTTCTGGAACTCCTGTAATACTTGGGATAATCGCTGCTATAGTCAGCGTCGCGGTAAGCATTATTGTTAGAATGCAAAAACGAAATAGTATAAATAGATTCTAATCATATACATGCGCTAATAAAACCCTCCGCTTGAAGCGGAGGGTTTGATTTGCTGTTCTTTAGACGAAGTTAAGCGACAATATTAAGCAAGTGGGCTTTTTGAACGTAGATGGTCTTCTTCGGTTTGCCGGAGACGAATTTTTGGACGTTAGGATCGGATAGAGCGAGCTTTTCGATTTTGTCTTGTTCCTCGAGATCATCGACTGGGACTTGAAGCTTCGCGCGGAGTTTGCCGTTTACTTGGACTACTATCTCTACCGTGTCGGCGACAAGATATTTTTCATCGTATTTTGGCCAAGAATCATCGCTGTCTAGCTGCTCGAGGATTTCGGAGCCGAGATGTGGGGCGAACGGCTTGATGAGCTTAGCAAGAACAATGAGGTCTTCCTTCGAAGCGCCGACTTTATAAAGCTCGTTGACGTATTCCATGAGTGTAGAGATGGCGGTATTGAACGATGCGCGCTCGATGTCTTCAGTGACCTTTTTGATGGTTTTATTGAGTAAATTTAGATTTTTAGATTTCTTATCAAACTCTTTTTCGAATACGAGCGTCCAGCAACGGTTGAGGAAGCGATAAACGCCGCCGACACTACGTGGATTCCAGGCAGCATCTTGATCATATGGGCCTATGAACATCTCGTAAGTGCGGAGTGTGTCTGCGCCGTATCCGTCATTAATGACATCAAGCGGATCGATAACGTTACCCTTGGATTTGCTCATTTTCTTACCGTCGGGAGCGTTGATATAGCCATTATAGAGAAGTTTTACGATGGGTTCACGGAAAGGAAGCTTACCCTCGTCGGCAAAGAATTTGCACCAGAAACGGACGTAAAGTAGGTGCGCTACGGCGTGATCGCCGCCGCAGTAGACGTCGAGCGGCTCCCAATATTTAATGGCTTCGGGGTTCCAAGCGTGCGCGGCGTCGTGTGGCGAAGCATAACGCCAGAGATACCAAGACGAGCAGGCGTAGCCGTCGAGCGTATCGGTCTCGCGAGTCATTTCTTCTCCATCGATAGTAACCTTGAGCCAGTCAGTAGCTTTGGCAAGTGCAGAATGACCGGAATTATCAGGGCGAAAGTCGGCGACTTCTGGAATCATGACCGGGAGCTGATCTTCGGGGATGGGATGAGGATTACCGTCTTTGTCGTAAGCGATAGGGATTGGACATCCCCAGTAGCGTTGGCGAGAAATAAGCCAGTCGCGCATACGATAAGTGGTCTTGGGGGTACCAAATGGTTTTTTGGGGACTTTGGTTATCTCTACGATGGGTAGGTTGAACTTTTCCGCAAATTCTTTATCGCGTTCGTCTCCGGCCGGTACAGCCATGATAGCTCCCGTACCGTAGCCGATAAGGACGTAATCAGCAACCCAAATGGGGATTTTTTCCTTGGTGGCTGGGTTGATAGCATAAGAACCTGTGAAAACGCCAGTCTTTTCTTTGTTTTCTTGGCGCTCGATTTCGGATTTCTTGATGGCGACACGACAATATTCTTCGACTTCTTCCCTAGTATTGTCATTTACGAGGTCTTTGACCATGGGGTGTTCAGGAGCGAGAACGAGGAAGGTGGCGCCATAAATTGTGTCGGGGCGGGTGGTGAAAACGCGGATAGAGCAAGAAGGAGTTACTTCAAAGTCGATTTCAGCACCGGTGCTTTTGCCGATCCAGTTTTTCTGCATAATTTTGATTTTGTCTGGCCAGTCAAGTTCGTCGATATCTTCGAGTAATTCGTCGGCGTAGTCGGTGATTTTGAAGAACCATTGTTTGAGCTTCTTTTTCTCTACTTCAGAGCCGCAGCGCCAGCAGTGGCCGTTTTCGACTTGCTCATTAGCAAGTACAGTCTGGTCGACTGGGCACCACCATTGATATGATTCTTTTTGATAGGCGAGGCCTTTCTTGTAGAGTTGAAGGAAGCACCATTGGGTCCATTTGTAATATTCAGGAGAAGATGTGTTAATTTCTCGGCTCCAGTCTATGGCATAGCCGAGTTTCTTGGCCTGATTGCGGAAGTTTGCGACATTGGTGGCGGTAGCGGACTGAGGGGAGACGCCGGTCTTGATAGCATAGTTCTCGGCGGGTAGGCCAAAAGTGTCATAGCCAAACGGGCGAAGGACGTTATAACCTTTTTGCGAATAATACCTAGCGAGTACGTCTACGATAGTGAAGTTACGAACGTGCCCGACATGAAGGCCGGCGCCAGATGGGTATGGGAACATTTCTGCGAGGAATTTTTTGGGCTTATCAGAGGAATCATCGGCCTTGAAAGCTTCAGAATCTTCCCAAATTTTTTGCCATTTGGCTTCGATTGCTAAAGGATTATAACGATTCATGCGCTATATTATAGCACATTGAGGTCGCCTTGGCGAATAACGAGAGGCTTTTTGCCGGTTAGATCTAAGACAGTGGACGGAAGTTTGCCTTCTTTGGTCCTACCTTCGACTAGGAGGTCGACTTTTGGCAAGGTCTTTATGATTTCGTCGGAAGAGATGGCTGGCTGGTCGCCACGCGGGTTGGCAGAGGTGAGTAGGAGAGGCCCAGTTTCTGGTAGAATTTGAGCGAAGAGTGGTGAAGCTGGTATACGAATACCGATGGTACTAAAGTGGTTGAAATAGGGGTGTGAAAAATCTGGATTCTTATTAAGAATGATAGTGAGCTCACCGGGGACGTATTTGCCGATGTATTCGCGGGCAGTTTTGTTGAGAATGACGTAGTCACCGATAGTATCTTTTGATTCTGGAACAAGGGTGAAGATTTTACCAGAGTTGAGGTCGCGGCGTTTGAGGTAGATGAGTTTTTCGAGGGCCTGGGCAGAGTTGAGAGAGATAGCTAGGCCATAGACGGTTTCGGTCGGCAGGGCGACAACCTGGCCTTTTTTAAGGCTTTTGATGATGTCTGAGATATGTTCTGGTGAAGTTTGAATCATATTCGAGACTATTGTATCATATTTAATATGGAATTAATTTTAGTTTTGCATAATATACGTTCGGCGCATAATGTAGGGTCTATCCTGAGAACGGCGGATGGGTTGGGCGTTTCGAAAGTAATTTTTTCTGGTTATACGCCAAGAGTGGACGATGCGCGTGTGTTGCCATATCTACGAGAGAAACTGAATAAACAAATCGCAAAGACGGCGCTTGGGGCGGAGAAATATGTTGAAAATTATGCGGTTGATGATATAAAAGCAGAACTATTGCGTTTAAAAAGTGACGGTTATGTAGTGGCTGGGCTCGAAAATAATCTTGATGCAAAAAAGCCGATTCTACAGATGAAACTAGCGAATTTGTCGCAAATTCGCTCCGCGCTTCGTTCGAAGGCAGTTTTGGTACTGGGTGAAGAGGTAAAAGGTATAGAAAAATCACTCTATGAGATGATGGATTTGTTTTTAGAAATCCCCATGGTTGGTCGGAAGGAATCGTTTAACGTTTCCATCGCCATGGGGATTGCTGGATTCTATATTATGAATTTAGTTAAAGAAAGTTCTTAGATACATTATTGCGTTGCTTGTGTCGTCGCTACCGTATCTTTCTTCATCAGTAAGCGTTACATGTAGATAATAGTCGTGGTCTTGGTCGCTGGATTCGTTAAGGAATACCTTCATGTCGCTAGCGTCATTAGCTGGAGCGCCGGTGGCAACTTGGTAGATAGTAACGAAGTGTGGGAATCCTAAATCGCTAGCATTGTATGTTTTGTTGCCGTCCGTGACACTGGTAATGTAGATGAGATCATTGTAGAAATATCCGTCCATGTTGGTAACGTACTGGTCGTGCTCGGCGAAGTTGAGGTCAAGGCCCCAATCTGGATAGCTTAGGCCGCCGTCGACTTTTATCGAGACAGCGCCTTCTGGCAATTCGCTGTCAATTGGAGTATTGCCTTCGTCGGTTTCTGGTTCTTCGGGTGTGGTTTCTGATGATGGAGTTGCTGGTGGAAGTGGTGATGAGATGGGTTTATTAAAGAATACGAAGTAGGCGATTATACCAAGAACGACGATCGCGCCCAGGGCTATTGCAAGGATGATGGCCAATTTGCTGGGCTGTTTCCCTGGAGTGGGTTCGGCCTGAACAGCTATTTGGGCGGTTGAGTCAGTGTTAGCAGCAGTATTTTGATTTGATTCTGACGCATTGCTGGTAATAGGAGTATCAATGATTGTAGGGTCTACTGTAAAAGGAGCCTCAGGTGTGGTAGAGGATGTAAATTCTGTAACTGGTGCGTTTGGCGTAGCTGGTTCTGGTGTTGGCGCTGGTTCTGGTGTTGGAACCGACGTTATTGGCTCAGGAGTAGGAGTAGAAGCTGGCTCTGGTGTCGGTGCGGGAGTTGGAGTCACAGGCTCTGGTGTTGGAGTTGGAGCCGGAGTTGGAGTTGGGGCCACAGGCTCTGGTGTTGGAGCTGGAGCCACGGGCTCTGGAGCCGGAGTTTGTTGATTTGGGTCCATAATCGATCCTTTCTAGAGTGCTAATATAGATTGATTATTATTTAAGAGCTTTTCATTGAAGACTTGGACAATTTCGTCTTCCATCTCGCCGGAAATAAAGGTTAGATAGTAGTAGTAGCCACTGATGCTGGTAATTGGCGAGAGAGTGAGAGTATCGGAATACTGCAGCGTATCGTTGGTTGAGCGAATGAGGCTCATTACAGCGTTAGCCCCTTCATCTTCTGCGGTTTCGTCGGGGGCATAATTGCTATCGGCGCCAAAGATACGAACTTCGTTAGGCTTGTCATTGATCGTCTCATACCAGAATCCACCAATACCCGCTGGTTTGAGAATTTTTATGCCCCATTCATCTATCGGGAGATATTTTTCGGTAGGTTTAGTGTCGTCTGCTGGCTGGACTTCGGAAGATTCTTTCTTAAATAAATTCGGGAAAGGATTGTCGATTATTTTTTGCTCTACTAAAATGCAGATACTACCAACCGCTAGCGCGAGCACAAATAAGATGAAGAGGAGAATACGACCTATATCGTGATGTTTTTTGTGTGGCTCAGTAGATAGTGGCTCAGATAAATCAGTGGAAGGTTCTTCATTGCTAATACGACTCAGTGCAGCTTCGACTTCTGGAGAGTATTTCTTGGTGCGATTCGAGGATTCATGCAACTTAGGATTATCTTCGTTCATGGTGAGAATCGCGGCCTTGGCTGGCTCGGTTTCTTTTGGTTGCTCTTCAGGCTCTTCTTCGTACTCTTCTTCTGCTTCGGCCTGTTCATATTCATCATCGTGTTGTTCCGACGTATCCTCAGGCGTTGGATCGGGGGTATAATCATCGACTTCTTCTTGTTCTTCGACGGGATTAAAATTGATTGCTACTGGCTCGCTCTCTTCGTCGGCAGGTGTTTCGTCTTCGTGAGCATCATTTTCTTCATGACGCTCTTCGTTCTCATGATATTCTTCGTCTCCCTCATTTGGTTCTATTGGCGTTTCTTCTGCGTCTTCTTCTACAAAGTCAGCGTCGATGCGTTCATTACCTTCGTCGTTTGGCGTGTCACGAAGCTCCTCATCGGAGATCCGATCTTCGTCGCGTTCTTGAGGTTCATTGGCCTCGCGAGGGCCAGTATTATTAGCGATATTTTGAGATAAATTACGTAATTTTTCTTCCATGGTTATATTAATTTTAACATAAACGGTTTGAAAATGATATAATGTTTTTATGGAAAAAACGGAGGACGGAAAAACTGTTTTAAAGACTAGTGACTTTGTGCATTTACATAATCATACGCACTATAGTTTGCTTGATGGTCTGACGAAGATTCCCGAGCTGGTTGATTTTGTGAAAGAGCATGGCATGGAAGCTGTAGCCGTAACTGACCATGGAACAATGTCTGGGCTGGTTGAGCTATATAAGACTTGTAAGGACAATGGGATTAAGCCTATCTTAGGGCTCGAAGCGTATGTGGCTGCACGTAATCTTGAAGATCGTGACCCCGCCTATGACAAGCAGCGCTTCCATATTACGTTGCTTGCGATGAACGACAAGGGTTTTGAAAATCTTTGTAGACTGATGAGCAATGCCGAAATTAATGGTAAATACTATAAGCCCCGCACTGACCATAAGGATATGGAGAAATATAGTGAAGGGGTGATTTGTCTTTCTGGTTGTGCTGGGTCGGAAATTAGTGAGGCGCTTAGGGCTGGAGACGAAAAGCGAGCAATCGAACTCATAGAGTGGCATAAGAAGGTTTATGGCGATAGGTTCTATCTTGAAATGCAAGATCATGGACATCCAGATTCCCCTACTCACTGGAAAGAACAAGAAAACATTAACAATTGGCACATGAAACACGCAAAAGAACTGGGTGTGCCACTAGTCGTAACGTGTGATGCGCATTATCTGAAACATGAAGATCAGGAAGCCCACGAAGTATTATTATGTGTGGGGACTGGTTCGAACTTGTCCGATGCAAATAGGATGAGTTTGAAAGAGTTTGAACTTCACGTTATTCCACCAGAAGATATCATTGAGCGTTGGGGAAAAACTTGTCCGGAAGCGGTACTAAATACAAAACGGATTGCCGATAGGTGTAATGTTGAGTTACAGCTAGGGCGGATTTTGATCCCGAAATTCCCTGTTCCTGAGGGTGAAGATGAAAAGAGTTATCTTGATAAACTGGTTTTTTCTGGATTAGTGTTTAGGTATGGTGGGAAGACAGAAGAGGAGGCACAAAAGCTTAGCGTTGCGGAATGTCGAAAGATTTTGGAGAAGATTGATGAGCAGCGCGATGAGCTTCATAAATTGCTCCCCAGGATCGATTACGAGCTTTCAGTTGTAGATAAAATGAATTACAATGGCTATTTCTTGATCGTTTGGGACTTCATTAACTGGGGCAAGAAACGTGGGATTGTATATGGACCGGGGCGCGGTTCGGCGGCTGGAGCATTGCTTGCTTATGCGCTACGTATTACTGAGCTCGATCCAATGAAATATGATTTGCTATTTGAAAGATTTTTGAATCCTGACCGTATTTCGATGCCGGATATCGATACTGATATCCAGGATACTAGGCGTGACGAAGTAATTGAGTATTGTACGGAGAAATATGGAAAGGGGCGGGTATCCAATATTGCGACGTTTGGTAAAATGATGGCGAAAAACGCCGTACGTGATGTGGCACGTGTGCTCGAGGTGCCATATGCTGAAGCGGACAGGCTAGCAAAGCTAGTGCCAGACCCGGTGATGGGTCATCATGTACACTTGCCCGATGCCATTCGGGATGTGCCGGATCTTAAAACAGAATATGAGACTAATCCGACGTCGAAAGAAGTTTTGGATTTTGCCAGTAGACTGGAAGGAACTATTCGCGGGCACGGTGTGCACGCTTGTGGCGTAGTTATCGCGCCGGATGATCTAGTAAAGTTTGTACCGCTCGAAGTATCGGCCAAGGGACCGATTGCCGCTCAATTCCCAATGGGAACAATTGAAGAGCTGGGTCTTCTTAAGATGGATTTTCTTGGTCTTTCGAACCTTTCGGTGATAAATAATGCATTAAGGATGATTCGAAAAGTCTATGGTGACGATATTGACATGTATTCGGTGCCGTTAGATGACAAATTGACTTTTGATCTCTTCCAAAGAGCTGATACGACTGGTGTCTTCCAGCTGGAATCGGCAGGCATGAAGCGCTATCTAAAAGATCTGAAGGCGGATAAATTTGAAGATATTATCGCTATGGTAGCCCTGTATCGCCCGGGCCCAATGCAGTTTATTGATTCGTTCATTCGTCGTAAGCATGGTAAGGAGGCAATTACGTATTTGCATCCTGGGCTTGAGAACGCACTTAAAAATACCTATGGCATAATGATTTACCAGGAACAATTCATGCAGATTTCTAGGGAGTGGTGTGGATTCACTGGGGGACAGGCGGATACTTTGCGTAAGGCAGTAGGTAAGAAAAAAATTGATCTCATGAAGAAGGTTAAGCCACAGTTCATCGAAGGCGCCATTAAAGTCGGCGGAGCAACGGAAGAGATTGCCGAAGAGTTCTGGCGTGAGCTTCTAGACTTTGCGAATTATTGCTTTAACAAGAGCCACGCAGCGTGTTATGCCTTGGTTAGCTATTGGACGGCGTATCTTAAGGCGCACTATCCAGATGCATATATGGCGGCTTTGATGACTGCCGATATGCGGTGGACCGATCGATTAGCGATTGAAATTGCCGAATGTAAGAAAATGGGGTTAAAAGTCCTTGGCCCGGACATCAACGAAAGTTTTGCCGATTTTGGTATTGTAAAAGGTGAAAAAACTATTCGTTTTGGACTGGCTGGCATTAAGGGTGTTGGAAAATCATTGGTAGAAGAAAAGGTGATCCCGGAAAGAAAACAAAACGGCCCGTTCAAGAGCGTTTGTGATTTTGCAAAGCGAGTTGACTCGACAAAGTTTAATAAAAAAGCTTGGGAATCAACTATTAAGACTGGTGGATTTGACAGATTTGGTACACGAAGCGATTTGTTATTTAATCTTGAAAATATTCAGGCCTATGGCGCAAAAATGCAAAAAGACGCCAGTTCTGGACAGACGGATTTATTTGGCGCTTTTGGTTCTGCCACGGCAATCCCAGAAGTTGAGATAAAGCCGGCGCCGACTCAGTTCACGGAAAAAGAACAATTATTGTGGGAGCGTGATCTGATGGGGCTTTATATCTCTGCCCATCCACTAGATAAGTACGACAAATATTTTGACGAACAGACGCACCCTTATTCTTTGGTGAATCAGGAAAATGATGGTAAAAGTGTGACTGTCGGTGGGATTATAACGAACGTACGAACTATTTTGACAAAGAGTAATAGTAAAATGGCCTTTGTTAAAATCGAGAATAAGACCGGTGAACAGGAAGTTATTGTGTTCCCGAGTGTGTTTGAAGAATATGGTGGTAAATTAGTGCAGGATAATGTTGTAAAAATTACTGGTCGTGTTAATGCCAAAGATAAGAATGGCAACACTGTGCCGGATGTCAAAGTGTTGATGGATGCGTGTGAATTGATTTCGGACGACGTGTTGGCGAGTTATCAAGAAACCGGTACGACACTTCCGCCTCCGGCGGAAACGAAAGGATTTGGTCGGCGTAAATCTCAAACAACAGCGGAATATGTATCAGCAAAAAAGCCTAAAGAAACGTCTTCTTATGTCGAGCCTAAACGCGCAGTCGTTGCTCCGACGGATGTTCGGAAAGAACGAGTCTATGTTTTGGTCAAAGAACCAAATAACGTAGAACTGTTGTCGGAGATTAAAAGGGTTTGTGATAGAAATCTTGGAATGCAGGACATTATATTAGTCTTACAGGATGGCGATGAAAAGAAAGCTCTCAAAATGCCATTTAAGGTCGATTCGAACGATGCCTTTATCGCTGACATGAAAGCGGTTGCGGGTGAAGATTGTGTAAAAATTAGATAAAAATCACCCCGATTTGATTCGGGGTGAGAGTTGGTCGTTAAGTTAGAGGTTGCTGGGCTGCCAGGCACGGTCGTCGATGACGACTATAGAGCCTATTGGAATGTTTTCATTTAGCCAGCTGGAAAGCTCGGGGCTGACATGAATATACCCGGGGTAAGCTTGGGTTTTGTCCCATTCCTTCCCTAATTGCGGGAAAGAGCAGATGGCGGACGAACTCGCATTCTTGAGGTCTAAGACGTTACGGTATGCATAGACATACCCTTCCTCACTGATCTTGGTCCGTAACCCTGTTTTCTTGGTGACTGAGGTTTTTCCAAGGAACACCTTAGTCTGTTCGCCAAGAAGACAATCTTCGCTCTTAATGAGTTCCCAATTGCCTTCTTGCTTATGGAAGACTCCGATGTGACTGATACCACTTCGGCCACCGAGAGCAACATATATGAGGTAGTCTTTGCTCTCATTCGCTATTTTTGCCAGGTCGGCCATATAGTATAGTGTGCGGCCGGATTCAAGTTCAAAACCAAGTTCTTCTGCGGCTGCCTGGTCAACTACACCGGTGACGGTGAGTCCGTGGTCGTATTGGAAATTTTTGACCGCTTCAGCAGTTTTTGGTCCAAACTGGCCGTCGATAGAGATATCGTATCCCAGATCGACGAGGCGGCTCTGAACTTGTTTGGTCCAGTAGGAGTCCATTTCCCAGTAGCGCGGGAAACAGCTTTCGCTTTCGGCGTGAGCCTGAGAGAAGAAAGCGCTGCCTACGACAGACAGTAAAATGAGGCTGATGATGACCGCGATGACCTGTAGTAAACCTATGGTATGGCGGCGACGAGAATCTCGTCTGATTTCTTCGGGAGACAAGCCGGCACAGCCCCATTCATAGGGAATATGTTCGGCTGATGGTTCTGAGATATTGAAGGCAGCGACAGGATTATTGCCGTCGCTGTAAAACCAATATCTGTCCTGACGTCTCTTTTCTGTGATGACCGGGAAAGGGGTCGCGAGTTTCGGAACTTCATACCCTTCGTTGATTCTGTTCATTTTTTATGCCCTCCCTTAAAAAATATAGTCTCAACACTTAACGATTAAAGGTCCGTATTTGGCAAATGCGCCAAAGATACACCTTAATTATAGCATAAACTCTATAAAAAGTCAATATAGGAAGCTAGCGTGGAACGCGGAAAACACCGGCAAAAAAACCACAGATAGTACCGAAGAAATGACCGAATTTAGTCTTTAGATTTAGCTTCTTCATTCTTTTTGAATTTCTTTTCTACGGCAGAGACAACGGCATCTTTAATAGCTCCAGTGGTGGCGGTAACGTCTTTTTTGACTGCTTTGGCTGTGGTAGAAGTAGCAGATTTGACGTTAGAAACTGTATCACGAGCGTCGTCGATGATATTGTTGCCTTTGGCGGCAATGCGATTGAGTTGTTTCATGAGGTGCTTAGCATCACGCGAGAGGTCAAGGAGCTTGGTAAGGAGTAAGATCCCTAAGAATAAAAATACAAAAAGTGTTAATGATAGGATTGAAACGATAATCCATTCTGCTGTATCCATGTATATTGCTCCTTTTAATTAGTTGTTATTGATGAACTCGCGTAATTCTCCCGCGTATGGTTCATTATCCAAGATATATTTAAGCTGAGCGAAGGCGTAGTTTTGTGGGTCGCCGGTAGTCATCCAAAGACCGTTGGTTTGCTTGGCATAGACGTGGTTGGTTGGAATTAGTTTGGCTATAGCCTCGGCCAGCCAGAGTTCGTTGTCTTTGCCGGTATTTTCTGGCACGAGGTGGGTAAATATTTCTGGGGTGAGGAGATAGCGGCCATATGAGGCAAGATCGGATGCGGCGTCTTCTGGGGCTGGTTTCTCGACTAGGCCGTGAAGTATTTCGGTGTTTTCATCATAGTCTACAGAAGCGTATTTTTTGATCTCTTCATGTGGAACGAGCTGGCAGCCGATGATAGCTAGAGCGTCAGGATGCTTGTCGAAGGCGTCTATGAGGTCGTTGACAGCAGATGGGCCGTAGACAACGTCGTCGGAATAGATGGCGATGAAAGCCTCATCTTTATCTATTAATCCACGAGCGCTTGCGATTGGCGAACCATTGCCATATGGTAGGCTTGGGTCTTGTGTAATGATGGTAATTTTCGGGAAAGCGAGAACTTCTTCGACGCTAGCAAAACGGTCTTGTTTGCCTTGAGAATAGAGCTGAGCTTTGGCTTTCTCGGCTGGATTATTAAAGTAGTCTTCGTAGATAGCTTTCCCTTCTGGAGTGACAACTAAGATGATTTCTTTGATGCCGGCTGACAAACACTCTTCAATGACGAGCTGAATGACTGGTCGGTTGCCAATAGGAAGCATGCCTTTTGGAATAGTTTTGGTAATAGGTAGAAAGCGGCTGGCGAAGCCGGCGTCGGTGATAATAGCCTTGGTGGGGCGTTTGTAGTTCATATTTTGGTAACTCCTTGAGCTTCTATTCTAGCATTATTTAGAGCGTTTGACAATTTTCTTACCAGCTCTGCCGTTATGCTTACGGGTCTTAGCTGCCTTGGCGGCAGATTCGCGTCGAGCAACGCGATCTTCGATTTTTTGAGCGCGGTTATGTACGCCGTAGAAGAGGCTACAGGTGCCAATGATTAAGAGATAGACGCCAAAGAAGCGAACAAAGTAATCGTTTTGATTTAATACGGCACTGCTGAAGATTGTAACGCCAGAGATAGCGCCGAACATACCGCTGAAAACCCAGGTGAAGCGGTCGGTTGGATCAACGGTGGCACGAAACCCAGCGATGATTTCGAAGAAACCACGAAGAAAAGTATAAATGGAAATAATATAGAGATGCCAGGTAGAATCTTGAGTAATAGTGAAGAGAAGTGCAAGTGCGACTACGGCGTCAATGATAGCGAGGGACACTGAGATCGCCCAGCCGGTTTTCTGGCGTGCGCGATAAAGAGCATTGACAAATTCGACGATTGAGAAGGTGAGTAAGAAAATACCGACTACCGTAATCATATAAGGGACATCTCGCTTCATATTGAAGAGCGAGACTGCGCCAAAGGCGAGAGCAATAAGTCCTCTTGCAATAAACAACATCCAGTGGCTGTCGATATATTTACGGTTGATATGTGCCATATAAACTCCTTATTCGTTAAATGTAATAGACTCGAGTATTTTATTGAAATCGTCGCGATAGATTTCGGCGTCGGTCTCTAGCGTCACAACTTTGTCGCGAAGTTTAAAGATAACTATGGAACCTATGAGGTTATTGGGAAGAGTACCATCGTAGCGGTTGGCGGTGGTAGTAGAGACATTGATAACTGAGGATTCGAGTTTTTTCTCTTTGGAATTAACGAGACTTTGATAACGATTAGCAGCGGTTTCAAATGATTCGGAGCGGATGATGACGCGAAGAGCAAAGATAGTGTTATTAGAAACAGCTGGAACTTCAGATGGATGGAGATAAGCTTCGAAATCACCGCCTTTGGAGGCATCTTTAGCGATGTATACACTCCAAGTTTTGGGGTATTTGAAACCGACCCGTCCGTAATCTTCAGGACCGGTAAAATTAGAATATGGAATTTTCTCGCGTTCGGCGAATTCTTCTTCTAGCGCGTCAGTAACTTCTTTCTTCGCATCGACTATGGCGTTTGCGATTTTACTATCGACATCGCTCTGAGCCGATTGGTACTCATTGTAAAAGTAGACAGATAAAAGCAGTGCTCCGATAAGAAGGAGGGACAGAAGAATGATAGCAATAGTCTTGATTAGAGAGTTTTTGACACTTTTATTGAGCTTATCGACGCCTGATGAGGCCATTGTTGGATGTGTTGAAACACCCTGGACTGGCATTTGTGGCGTGATAGGCGGCATAGCCGGAGCCGGTTGGTTAAACATATTTTTATATTAGCATTAGCAGTAAAAAAAGTAAAGTTTTAGGGTTTGCTAAAATCTTTGCTAATGACTTCGATGTGGTTTTTGAGTGCGCCGAGATCGGCCTCGATTTCTTTGGCTAGATTTGCGGCTTCTTCGTATTTTTGCTTGGCTTCGTCGAGATTGAATTCATCGGTGTAGAACCACTGGGTGAGTTCGTTGAGTTTGGTGATTTTATCGTTTATTGACATTTTCGATCCTTGCGGTAATTAGTTTATCGTGTGTAGTAATATTTATAATGTTTCCAGGAGAGAGGTTGCCAGAAAGAATGGCGTAGCCTTGTCTTAAGACGGTTTCGGGGTTGAAAGACTCGAGGATTTTTAGCTGATTTTGGAGTTGATTTGTCGCATTTTCGAGCCGCGCTTTGATGACGTCATTAACAGAGGTGATGGTGGATAGATTGGTGGTTTTTGTGGTGTCAATAAAATCTATAATATGTTTGGCGGCGTGGGCAAGATTATTATAGATGCGGGCTATTTCGTCAGCTTTATCGCGTGTAAGCATCTCAGCAACGTTGGTGGGGGTGCTAGCGCGGATATCAGCGGCGAGATCAGCTAATGATTCATCGATCTCGTGGCCGATGCCGGTAATGATGGGTATGCGTGAGGCTGCGATTTTGCGAGCCAGAGCCTCATCGTTAAAAACAGCAAGATCGTCCTTGGAACCACCACCACGAATGATGGCGATGATTTGGACGGTTCCCTCTTCATTGAAATAATCGATAGCACGACATAAATCATCAACGACTCCGAGTCCCTGCACGCCGCAATTGGCAACTCGGACATTGAGTCCGCCCCAGCGATTATCCAATATTTTACAAAAGTCGGCGTACCCTGCGGCTTGTATGGAAGAAATGACGCCAATATTCTGTAGGTCCTCTGGAATAGAACGCTTTTTGGCAGCATCAAAGAGACCTTCTTTGGCAAGTTTTTCTTTAAGCAGTTCAAAAGCTTTTTTGATACCACCCTCGCCGATTGGCATGATCTTTTGGACAGTAATAGAAAACTTACCAAATTTAGCGAGCTTAGGTGTGCCTCGGATAATAACTTTCATACCATCCTCTAATGGTACATGTAGTTGGAAGATGGGCATAAAACAACCAATAGTGCTCTCTCCATCTTTGAGGTCGAAGAAGACCCAGCGGTCTTTACTGATTTTAAAACTAGAAACTTCTCCTTCAATCTCGACGGCTGGAAAGGCGTAGTCTAAGGTCTGATTGACGACTTCTATGAATTCGGAAACAGAGAAACGGGGGATAAGATCCATGTAATTATAATAGCATATGTGGTATAATTTGGTTATGAAATATTTGGCAGTACTAGGGAGACTTCCGAAGTTGTCGCTTGCGGAATTAACAAGTCTGTATGGAAATGTTGAGATGCATGGGGCTGATCTAGCGACTTTTGAATGCGCAGTGGCTCCAGATCTTAAACGGTTGGGCGGCACATTGAAGCTTGCTGAAGAGTTGCCAGAAGGATTTAATTACTTGATTGATGCGCTGGCCGATTTGCCAGAAGGCAAGATTACGCTCGGAGTTTCAGATTATCGACGTAAGACCTCAGCGCGTAGGGCGCAGGGTGAAGCGCTGAAACTGAAGAAAATTTTACAAAGGCGCGGACGTTCTGTTCGGGTACTTCAGAACAAAACAGCGGTTTTGTCAACGGCGACGTCGCACCATAATCAGATTGCGGAAAAGAAAAATCATGTTGAAATTATAATGACAGACTTTGGGAATTTCAACTTGATTGGCGTGCAGAATATTTCCGAATATGCAAAACGCGACCAGGCTCGACCAGCTCGTGATGCTAAGGTTGGCATGCTGCCGCCGAAATTGGCACAGATCTTGATTAACCTTGCCGGGGCTCTTCCGGAGAAATCACTAGTACTAGATCCGTTTTGTGGTACTGGTGTGGTGTTGCAAGAAGCGCATCTGATGGGTTATCGACCTTATGGGACGGATTTGTCAGAACGTATGGTCGACTATACCAAGCGGAACCTTGAATGGATTGGTTGTGAAGATTTCGAAGTGGAAGTTGGTGACGCGACAGTATTTAAATGGAATAAAGAAATCTCTGCAGTGGTAGCGGAGGCATTTCTCGGTCAGCCAATGAGTCAACCGCCGGCAGACATTAAGCTCAAACAGGAGAAAATGCGTTGCAAAGAGATTATCTTGGGCTTTTTGAAGAACTTAGCTGGGCAGGTCGGCTCCGATACGCCGGTCGTTTTAGCGATCCCGGCATGGTTAAGAGTTAGTGGGGGCTATTCCAGACTGAATATCCTTGACGAGGTGGAGGATATGGGGTATAATGTGAAAAAGTTTATTAACTTGGGCCAGAAGGACCTACTTTATTATCGGGAAGGTCAAGTCGTGGCTCGAGAGATAATTATATTAAGGAAGAAATAAAATGTCACATGTCAAAGCGGGTGGAACCGCTAAGAACGTCCACAACAATGCCGGCCAACGTCTTGGTGTCAAGCGCTTTGGTGGCCAAAAAGTTAAGGCTGGTGAAGTTATCGTTCGCCAAACTGGCTCTACTAAGTTAGCTGGTGAAGGTACTTATATGTCTCGTAACTTTACGATTCATGCTAAGAAAGATGGTGTTGTTACCTTTGTGAAGACGAAGAAGAGCCATTTCTCCGGCAAATCTGTTCCGCGTGTTCGCGTCGAGGTAAGATAAGTTTAAAACTTCCCGTGAGGGAAGTTTTTTGATGTGTTAGGAATACGAAAAAGCCCCGCTTGGGGCGGGGCTAGATTAGTTTAAATTGAACGATTCAGTGATTGATCCTTCCGGTACGAAGATAATATAATATTTCTTTGCTTTGTCTTTATCCTCGTACGTTCTTGTGACTTTGCCTTCATATTTTTCGGTCACGACGGGAATCTCTCTGTAGCCGACGAGTCGAGGCTTGCTGTCGTCTGTAATATATCTAATAGACGCCTCGTCTGCGGATATGTTCCCCTGTTTGATGTCACCGTTTTTGGTTTGGTAGTAGTAATAGTAGCAGCCTGTGGTACTAATAACAAAGCTTCCAGATCCAAGGGTGAAATCACCCGCTCCACTTACATTGATGCCACTGTTTAGTGAATAAAGATCCCGACTGAAGAATGTTTCGGTTTTGATTGATTCTTCTGTCGTGATGTGGGCGAGATATGTGATAAGGACTGCACATGAAAAAACGATTGTAACAAGCAAAGTGATAAATACGATAACGCACAGAACGAGTTTTAATCCGCGCCTTCGGCCTCTACGGGAACTCAGCGGGTTAAAATAGCTGAAGGCCAGGAATGCGCAGAAAAAAATTAGAATGACTGCTATGATGATGAGTAGTCCTGGTTCTCCTCCAAGGGCGAGAATAACATTTCTAGAAAGATTTTCGAACCATTTCATGTCAGCACAACCTCCCTCTGCAATGATAAAGTGCAATGATAGAATTCAATCGTTCAATATACTATTATAATAGCATATTTCTTATGTTTCGTCAATATATAACAAGAGAAACCCCACCTTGGCGGCGGGGTGATAAATGGTTTTTTTTTGGGGGGGGGTGTTATAGGAGCGACCAGATTTGGCTGTTTCTTTGTTCGAAATTCAACCTGGCTTCGCAAATCTTTTGTTTTGCTTCGTCGGCTATCCTGTCGCATTTTCTCTGAGCTTCTCGTTCGATAATATCCACTTCTTTGGCTTCAATATCTTCTTGCTTTAGCAGATCCTGAGCATATTGTCCCATGACAATTGCTTTTTGTTCTCTCTCGGTTTCTTTGATATCCTCTATAATTCTTTCAAATTCCCTGGCGTTCTCTGAAAGCAGGCTATTGATCTGCTTTCTTTGCTGGCTGGACATGAAGAGCTTCCGTAATAAATGCGCCATTAATCGTTCCTTCCTTCCGTGTGTTTTTGTCGTTGCTTAAATATCACGATGAAGACACTGAATTCTATTCGAAAAGTGACAGAGTCGATGCTTTTTAGGTATCTTTTTCTCCTTCGGCTTTCGAACTATCGTTTGTGACCGTTTCAGGTTCTTCTTTAACCAGATCAAAGATAACGCGAATGGCGTTTCCTAGGTCCTCTTCCAGCTTGCTAAGCCTTTTTCCCTCGTTCTTTTCTTGTTTACTATAAGTGGCTGTGAAATATGCTACCGTGATTAAAAACACAGAAAATGGTACCCAATAGCCAGGATGACCAGTGATAGCTAAACCAAATAGAACGCCAGTAAATAATCCCATGAGCGTAAGAGTAACCGAACGATACAATTTTACCCCTCCCACTTTAAACTTCGCTAGCGTGAAACACTAGATTTTTTCATTATACCATAAAATGCTTATTTTTCAAGAAAGGAAAAAATCCCCGTAAGTTTACGGGGATGAGTGGGTGTTTGAATGGCTAATTTATACTGATAGATGAAATCCGGGTTGTCCGATGAATTTATGATCGAACTTCTCAAACTCGGATTTTTTCTTCAGGATTATTTCGCCGATAGCATATTGCCGAGAGGCGTCTTTATCTCCATAGTCATTCAAAATCTGGTTTGTTGTTCTTACTGCGTACCCCTCGCCATGGATGTCCTCATTCAGGGCCGTTGCAACTCTACAGACTAGGTCGCGACTTTCCGATAAGGCAATAATATGCGCAGGATCACTATAGTCGGCTTTGTCTTGAGGGCCGGCGTCGATAGAAACAACAGTGTAGTAATGTGTCTTAACGTGCTTCATATTATCACCCCCTTCATATGATTTCGTTGTTATATTATATCACAAAATGCTTATATTTGCAATAGGAAAATGCTCCGCTTGAGGGCGGAGCAATGATGGCGCAGTCTGGCCTTATCCTTGTTGATATTCTTGCCGGATTCAATTAGATCTCTGTTCGTATTTTTTTCGTTCTTCTTCTTTCTTTTGTCCGCAGATAATCAAAGCCAGGTTGGCCTTGAGATTACATTCTTGCTTGATTTTTTCAGCTGACGAACTGGTTGTGCTTCCAATTTCTTTGAGTCTGCTACAATAATCGTTAAGTATCTCGGCTAATTTGTTGGAGTATTATTCGTCAATTTGACTAGTTCGTTTTTTTGAATAGGAAGTTGTTCTTGTTGAGTCTTCGTCTGAGCTCAATTTTTTTCTTAATCCAGCCAAAAATATTAGAGAGATTTCTAATCATGTTCCGCCTCCCTTAATGTACTTACAGAGTAATTTGTGTATTATGACATTTATAATCCGTTCATGCAATTAAAATACCCTGCCTTTTAAAGCAGGGTATGGAGGTGGGGGGTGGGTCAAGAAATGTTCACCTTAATGATCAGGGTATCATATTGCTCCGAATCGGAATCCGGATAAATCCGGTAAACGAATTCGTACTCACCCAGCGGAACATCTTCAGGTGGCGAAAGCTCGAATACTATACTTCGCTTTTCGCCTTTTTCAAGTGTGAAAATCTCGTACTCTTGGGCTCCGTAAAGGAAGGCCCAATCATCGTTAATATCGGCAGTGTCCGGATCTTCTGTTGTGCTGATAATTGAATCTGGCTCAATAGTGTAGGTAGCTCGATCTTGGTCTTGTGGCCCGAAGATTAGTTCGAGTGGAATTATTGTACTGCCGGGACTCATCATGACGTTAGTCTCCTGACTGATGCCAGGAGTGTACCAGTTGGTAGTAATTGCCGCTGATTCACCGTTGGATACTATGGGCACGATCGCCATGGCGATGGTCATAAAGATAATGGCCATCTTTTTCAGCTGATTTTTCATACTTTCCTCCTGTCGTCTCTTGATTTGTGTACTTGACCCATTTCCGAATTTTATATGTGCAAGGCTCTTGCCTTATATCTGTTATATATTATAGCATAAATATTATAAAAAGTCGATTATATATATTTGGTTATAGAAAATACCCCCTAAGTTTTTAGTATAGGGGGTATTTTGAAGCAAATATTGGTTATTCGGCTGGCGCCTCTTCGGCTGGGGCCTCTTCGGGTTTAGCGCCATTGTCGGATGGGACATCTGCGGCTTCGACTTGGGCTGCTTCTGCGGCGGCTTTTTCAGCTTCTTCGCGAGCAGCGGCTTCAGCGACAGCATCGTAAACATTGGCGATAACCGTCTCGAGATCGAGTTCTTTATCAGCATACTCGACACCTGCTGGTAGGACGATATCTTTGACAAAGATCTTGTCTTCGACGGTTGCAAGTTTGGAGGCATCGATGACGAGCTCCTTCGGGAGATCAGCTGGCTTGGCCTTAACATCGATTTCTTCCATAACTTGGTCGAGGGTAAGGTGAGCTTTGTTAGCATCGGAAGCCTCAAAGTTTTCGAGAATAATTGGTGTAGTGGCTTCGACAAGCTTGTTAGCAGATACTGCCTGGAAGGAAACGTTGATTATGCGACGAGAAACTGGGTCGAGTTGGACGCTTTTAACAATGGCCATGGTCTTCTTGTTATCGACTGTGAGGTCGATAGGGCTGTGGTAACCAGCAAGTTTCAGGACCTTCTCAGTCTCGTTGTATGGAGATTTGGCGAGAATCTCGGACTTTCCGCCATAAATAACAGAGGGGACAAGGCCTTCTTCGCGTAGGGCGAGGGCTTTCTTGCCTGTCTCAGTGCGGACGCTCAAACTTAAATTATAATCGGACATTTTTGCTCCTTAAAATTTGGTAACTATTATAGACTATTATAGAGATAAATGCAAGAGTTTAACTTATTTTTCTGAGTGCGGTACAGTTAGCCTGGAGTCTCTCTAGGAAGGCCTTCTGTGATTCTGGATAATTAGCGTTATCGCCTTTCCAGGCCTCCAAGGCTGGGCCTTGAAGTGCTCTAGCATAAGAGAAGGTGACTGGCCAAGGGTATGGGCCAAGGTTGGTAATTTCTTGAAGATTCTCTGTTGCTTGCTCTGGAGTCTGGCCGCCCGAAAGGAAGACTACGCCGGCCAGTTCTTCCGGAACAAAGCGTTTAAGAGTTTTGGCGGTCCATTCAGCAACTTCTTTAGGAGTAGACTGCGTAGCGTATTGCTTGCCGGCGAGGATCATGTTGACTTTGAGGATGGTGGCACCTAGATCTACGTTTTTGCGTTTGAGCTCGGCGAACAATTCTTTCAGAATGATGCCAGTGATACTGGCGCAATGTTCGATTGGATAGTCACCGTCGAAAACGACTTCTGGTTCGACGATAGGAACGATGCGAGCTTTTTGGCATTTGAGTGCATAATCGGCCAGTATCTCAACATTTTTGTAGACGGCGTTTTTGGTAGGAGTAGTTTGGGTAATTTCAAAGGCAGCGCGCCATTTGGCGAAGCGAAGGCCCATGTCGTAGTATTCTTCGAGGCGTTCGTCGAGACCGCTGAGGCCTAGCGTGTATTTTTCGGTGCTGCCGGGCATATTAGCCAGGCCCTTGTCAACCTTAATGCCAGGAATGATACCTTTGCTAGTGAGATAAGTAGTAAAATCACGCCCGTCATCAGAAAGTTGACGAGCGGTTTCGTCGAAGAGGATGACGCCATTGATGTATTTTTCCAAGTCTTTAGTGGTGAAGAAAAGATTACGATAATTGCGACGATGCTCGAAATCGTCCGGGATACCCATGCTTTCGAATTTTTTATGAATAGAACCTCCGGACTCATCAGCGGCAAGGATACCTTTATTATTGCCTACGAGTTGTTTGGCCATTTGACGGAGGTTGACAGCGCTAGCTTTTTCCTCGCTGGCTAGTTCTTCGAGTTCATCAACAGTCAGAGACTGGTCTAGTTTGGTATTCTCTATGTTCATTTTAGCCATTAGAAGTTGATCCTCCTTTGATTTATTTATGATTTTGCCGCCTAGGATAGTTGCGGAGATAATGGAATAAGTTGTGAGATGAGTGAAGAGTGCGGTTTTTCTAAGTCTACGGAATCTGACAGACGCGTCTCCGATTTTGGCGCCGGTTTCGGAGATTGCGCAGAATTCAGCTTTGGTCTGCGATATATCGATTGGATGGTCAGAAAAGATTAAATCGGCTCGCCTGAACAATGGCTCCATGGCTTTATTGATGCGTTTTGGCGCATAAACGGCGAGCTTGACTTTGTTATTAGATTTTAGAGCTTGAAGAAGGTTAGTGACGAGTTCTCTTGAAATAATAGCCGAACGATCTACGTAGACCCAATCATATTCTTCGCTAATTTCGGTGGCAGTAAATTCGGTTGCGCGTTTTTCGCTAGGAACGAGGTAAGAAATCTGGTCGCCAGCGCATAGAATGTAACGATAATTGACGGCGCGAAGCGTGCGGCTGGTTTTATCCGTGTTAGTTTCATGATAGATATCGGCATGGATGCCAAATCTTTCTAGGACTTCAAGCGTGACAACGGCGCCAGAAAAGATACTTTCGCGGCTAAAAAACTCATGCGAGCTGTCGTTAAACCCCCAGTTAAGCCATTTAGTGCCGTTAGTGTCGGCCTCGAGGTCTTCGTGGTGTTCGTTTAGACGAAGATAGGTATCTTTGAGGACATTGCCAACAATGAGAATCTTGCTCATGCTTATATTATAACATGCTTTATCTAGCGCGTACCGAAATTGCGAAATCTATTGGGGCGGTACCCCTGCTAGAGATATTTGGCTAAATATTTACCGGTTGGTGTATTTTTGGTTTTAGCAAGATCTTCTGGTGTGCCTTCGGCAATGACGGTGCCTCCGCCTTGGCCACCTTCGGGACCCATGTCGATGATCCAGTCGGCAGATTTAATAACATGAAGATTATGTTCGATGATGATCATAGAGTTGCCACCGGCGACAAGTTTATTTAAGATATCGAGTAGCCGTTTAACGTCGTCGGTATGAAGACCGGTGGTAGGTTCGTCGAGAATGTAGAGTGTTTTGCCAGTGCTGCGCCTGGAAAGTTCGGTCGCGAGTTTAATGCGCTGAGCTTCGCCACCAGAGAAGGTGGTGGCTGGTTGGCCAAGACGAATGTACCCGAGGCCAACCTCTTGGAGAGTCTTGAGTTTGTTGAGAATAGCAGGGATATTCTTAAAGAATTCTACTGCTTCGTCAATGGTCATTTCTAGGACATCGGAGATGTCTTTGCCTTTGTATTTAATCTCTAGAGCCTCGCGATTGTAACGACGACCATGACAGGCCGGACAGGTAACGTAAACATCAGGAAGAAAATGCATTTCGATTTTATTGACGCCATCACCCTGACAAGCTTCACAGCGGCCACCCTTAACGTTAAACGAGAAACGGCCAGATTTATAGCCACGAACTTCGGCTTCTGGTTGGGAAGCAAAGAGATCGCGAATTGCGGTAAACACACCGGTATAAGTTGCTGGGTTACTGCGAGGGGTGCGGCCGATTGGGCTTTGGTCGACAATAACGACTTTGTCGAGATTCTCGATGCCATCGATTTTTTCGTGCAAGCCAGGGACAGTTTGGGCATGATTGAGGCGAGCTTGAAGCTCTTTGGCAAGTATTTCATTAACGAGTGTGGATTTGCCGGAACCGGAGACGCCAGAAACAACAATCATGACGCCGAGTGGGAACTTTACGGTAATATTCTTGAGATTATTCTCGCGCGCGCCGACGATGGTCAGGAATTTATCTTTCTTGGGTTTACGGCGAGTCTTGGGAGTATCAATTGTCAATTCTCCGCTGAGGTATTTGCCTGTGATGGAGTTTTTGTTTTGCATGATTTCTTTGGGCGTACCAGCTGCGACTAACTCCCCACCCTGAGCACCAGCGCGTGGGCCGATGTCAATGATATAGTCGCTTTGGAGCATCGTATCTTCGTCGTGTTCGACAACGAGAACGGTGTTTTTAAGATCGCGAAGATGTTTTAAGGTGGCGATTAGTTTATCGTTGTCGCACTGATGGAGACCAATCGATGGCTCGTCGAGGACATATAGTACGCCCTGTAAGCCAGAACCAATTTGAGTGGCAAGACGAATACGCTGAGCTTCACCACCAGACAAGGTGTTGGCGGCGCGACCAAGTTCAAGATAACCGAGACCTACATCTTGCATAAACTTGACGCGTTCGCGGATCTCTTTGAGAATAGGATCGGCTATGACGTGTTCGGCTTCGGTAAATTTGAGGTCTTGAGCTAATACTTTTAGGGTTGAATCGACATCGAGACTGCACATGTCTACGATATTGAGATCATTGATCGTGACGGCGAGGACTGCTGGTTTTAGCCTGGCCCCGTGACAGGTTTGGCATTCGCGTACGCGCATGAAGCGTTCGATATCGTGCTTGATAAATTCAGAGACATCTGGGTTATTATAACGACGTTCGAGGTTAGGGATGACACCTTCGTAGGTTGTCTCGTAAATGGTGCCGGCTACGAATTTGCCTCTGCCGCTGACCGTGACTTTATATTTATCGGCTCCGGTACCATAGAGGATCTTCTCAATTACTTCGGCTGGAAGGTCGCGGATTGGGACATGAATAGAGAATCCGTGTCGTTCGCCGACTGAGGCTAATCTTTTGAGCCAGTAGGAATCATAGGAAATACGGTTGAACGGACGGATGCCTCCTTCGGCAATAGTGAGATTGGGGTTTAGAACTAGTTTAGGATCGATTTCCATACGAATACCGAGTCCGGTACAAGTTGGACAGGCGCCTTCCGGGGCGTTGAAGCTAAATAAGCGTGGTTCGAGTTCAGGAATGAGTTCGTCTGGGTGGTTTGGACAAGCATAACGTTGAGAGAAAGTAATGATCTCGCTATCTTTGGCTCCACGGTCTTCGATCGAGCTGGAATTGTCATTGATTTTTAAAAGTTTGATAATTCCCTGTCCAAGTTCTAGGGCTTGTTCGATAGAGCCAGCAATGCGAGATTGCAGATCTGGAGATAGAATAAAACGATCTACTACAAGCTCGATGTCGTGATATTCTTGCTTTTCCAAAGACGGGAATTCGTCAAGGGCGTAGATGATACCGTCGACACGAACTCGTGAAAAACCTTTGGCAGTATACTGATCCGGAATGTGAGCGAACTCACCTTTTTTTCGCTGAACGATTGGAGCTAGTAGCATGAGCTTAGAACCGAGGGGGAGTTTCATAACCTCATTTACGATATCTTCTACAGAACGCCTAGAGACTTCGCGGTGGCAAATTGGACAGTGCGGAACGCCAATGCGGGCGAAAAGTAAACGTAGATAATCATACACTTCGGTGACTGTAGCAACGGTGGAGCGTGGGTTACGCGACGTGGATTTTTGGTCAATAGAGATAGCTGGGGACAGGCCGGTGATAGAATCGACGTCAGGTTTGTCCATGACGCCAAGAAACATTCTGGCATATGAGGAAAGAGACTCAACGTAGCGACGCTGTCCTTCGGCATAGATCGTATCAAAGGCGAGGCTGCTTTTGCCCGAACCGGAGAGCCCAGTAATTACCACTAACTTGTCGCGTGGAATATCGACGTCTATATTCTTTAGATTATGTTGTCTGGCTCCGCGTATTTTTATGTAGTTCTCTTCCATAGCTAAATCCATTTAAACTTATTAATTATAACGGTTTTTCTTTGAAAAGTCTAGAGGTCTAGTTGATAAATACGTATTATATGGTATAATAGTAGATACCGTAAATACGGCGTTTTTTAACAGATAGACTTTTGAAAAAGGAGGGGTTTCGGTTGGATATTCGCAAGATCGTAATCACTGGAGGCCCGTGTGGCGGAAAAACTACCGCTCTGAGTTGGGTAGTCGAAAACTTTACCAAGATGGGTTGGAAAGTCCTGACGGTTGAAGAAGCGGCGACGCAGATTATCATGCGTCCGTTGCGCCCGAATGTTGATTTGACGGTGATGGGTTTTCAAGATCTGATAATGAAAACTCAGATTTTCCTGGAGGATAGTACGGAACACGCAATTAAGGATAACAAAACGACGCTATACGGAAAAGATGATAAGGTCTTGATTGTTTGCGATCGGGGAATTTGTGACGGCGCAGCTTATGTTGCGAGAGATGAATATAATGAACTGCTGGCCAGAAATAATCTTTCAATACAGGAAGCATTCGATCGTTATGATGCAGTATTTCATCTTGTTACGGCCGCGGATGGTGCGCCGAAATATTATTCCCTGGTGGGCAACAAGGCCAGGTCCGAGTCTAAGGAAGAAGCTATAGCGACAGATAAACGGACACAGGATGCTTGGGTAGGGCACCCGCGCCTCAGGATTATCGATAATAATGGGCTTACGTTTAGACGGAAGCTGAAGAAGCTGATGGCTGAAATTGCACAGGAACTGGGTGAACCCAGGCCCTTGGAAGAGAGACGTAGGTATCTTATTAAGGTTCCCGAAGAGGAGGTTGCTCTGAAGGGGTTCCGGAAAGTAGAAATCATGCAGACCTATCTTCCGTCCGAAGGTGATAAGGAAATTTACGTGCGTCAGCGCGGTATCAATGGCAAGTTCTCGTACACTAAGACAGTTTGCTATGACGCGAGTAAACCTGGCAGCTCAATTGAACTCGAGAGCAGGATTGAGCACGATGAATATGCCAAGCATTTGATTGCTGCAGATTCGCGCATGGCTCAGATCCGGAAAAACCGGTATTGTTATGTGGACCCCGATCGGCATTATTTGAAGATTGATTATTTCTTCGGAGTGCCTGGTTATGCATTGCTTGAGATTGAGCTGCGTAACGTAAATGAGGAAGTAGTATTGCCGGGTTGGGCTAGGGTGGTTTGTGAAGTGACAAACGACCCCAGGTTTAGTAATTATGAGATTTCGCGGACCGGTGGTAAAATACCGACAAAAGTCTAATCAAAATACCCCTCTTATGAGGGGTATTTTTTAAGCCGTAAAGGTTTTGGCGCGTTCGTGTAGGTTAAAGTTATCGGAGATAATTTTGATGGCGGAAACGTGTTCGAAACCTAGCGCAGGAAGGTAGACGAGTTCCATATCAAAAATGACTGGTTCTTCAATGACGGTTTTTTCGATGAGGTCACTACTGGTCAAACAGGCGACCGGTGACTCTCTAAGTATGCGTTGAGGTTTGCCGGTTTCGACTATGGTTCTTATTATGTTGTCGGGAATGTTTTGGTCTAGTTGATAGACGCTTTCTTCGAAAGCGCGATTAGGATGATAAAGCGCTACGTTTTTAATAATGGCAACTGTGCCGATTTCTAGGTTATTTGAACATGCGAACCCTATGCTTAATAAGGGTTCGGTCTTGTCTAGATTTACAAGTTTTGCAACAGTATTGGGGCCTCCGGCTCCGGTTTGGACGATTTCGTATTGATCTTGAAATAGGTTTCTAATGAACACATATTCTTCATCTGTTGCTACAATGATTTTCATTTTTTACCTCATTAATAATCGTTGTCTTGGAGGGATTGATACCACAACATTAGTTCGTCAAGTAAGAAGGTTTTATCGGGATCTTGAGTAGTAGTAGGATCTTGACGATATTTTTCGAGTTCAGCCAAGAAAATGGGTGCTTGGCGATTAAGGCGACTAGCTCGATAGGCCTGCCATTTTTGTGCTTCGTCCTCTGCAAGTGCGTTAGGAAAGTTCTTAGCTTTGTAGTGAAGGAGTAACTCGGGAAGACGTTCGTCTGTAAAATTAGGATGAAAATCTGCTAAGCTATCTGCATCCATACTGCGAACGGCTGTAATCCTAATGCGATCATTGTCGGGCGTAAAGCCGTCATAGAGCGACGTTTCGGCATCTAAAGGCGGTTTGTCATATTTGTCAGCAAGGTTTTCAGATTTGATGCGCTCTATGATTTCCGGATGTTTTTGAAGCGACTCTATGTTTTTATTGATTTGTTCTTCTGTTAGCTCGATTTTTTCCCAGGCATTTTGGCTGTTAAGTACACTTATAGGCGCGACAGCTGGGCAACGATTGTAGGCTAATTCTTTGAATTTCGGAAATAAGAAGTCCCGCAGTTTGATGTCGCTGTTGGTCAGATAATCCGGAGCTTGTTTTTTGAGTTCTTCAAGTAGTTCATCAATATTATAACGAAGGTCGAAGACCAAGCAACTCCCATTCTTCCCTGCGCAGATTGGTGTGCAGACGGTGGTGAAATTATATGTTGTACCAAATCTACCAGAAGCATAGACGAATGGTCTGGGTTTATCGGGGTTCACAATAGTTTTTACTTCTTTTTTATCGCGAAGCTTTAATAGATAAGCAAAGAGTTTTGGTTGACGATCGCGAATGAGTCGCGTTACGTCAATGAGTGCATTAACGTCGGATAGCGCGTCGTGCGCAGATTCATGCGAAATGTTGTTGGCCTTTGTTATGAGTTCTAGACGATTAGTTGGTTTTCCATTGTCTGCGATTGGCCAATTAATGCCTTCGGGGCGAATGGACCGAGTGAGCCTAACAACATCGAGCATATCCCAACGCGAGCGTCCGTCTTTCCATTGCCATTCGTACGGGTCATAGAAATTTCTCCAGAAAAGATGTTGAATAAACTTGTCGTCAAACCTAATAGAGTTGAAGCCAAGGATGATAGTGTCTGGCGTGAAGATATCTTCGGCTAGAATTTTTGCAAGTTTGCGTTCGGGGATGCCATCTTCTAGGGTTTTTTGTGGGGTGATGCCGGTTGTAAGGATAGCTGATGGTGAAGGTAAGGTGTCATCATCTAGCCTTACTAGAATATTGACCGGATCCCCGATGAGGTTTAGATCAAGATCAGTGCGTTGGCCAGCAAATTGCATGATACGATCGTCGCCACCGGATAGACCAGATGTCTCTAGATCGTAGAAGAAAAATGTTGGGGCGCTCACGTGATTATTCTCCGGAGGTAGTTTCCTCGTCGGAGTCGTAATTTTCGTCGGTATTTGAATATGTTTGGGAATAGGCATTAATGAGCGCACTATAGATTTTGTCTAGTTCGCTGTTGAGCTCTTTTAATCTGTCACTTATTGGAACTGGCATAATAATGAACTTGAGAGGCGAATTAGTTCCGCCACAGATTTCTTGCGATTCTCCATAGGCAAGTGGGCCAGGAATAGTAATTTCGCGAACTCCGCCTAGCCTCATGCCTTCAGTCCCGAGATACCAGCCTTCGATGAGTGTTTGCTCCTCGACGATAATTGGTGTTTTTAGTGCGGTCGGTTCTTTAATATTGTCAAACGAGCTATCAAAGATTGACTCGTCAGAGCACCAGCCGATGTAATAGGCGGCATAGCCAGAGTCACCGATTGTTTCGCCGTCGCCTTCCTTGAGGTCTTTAGATTGCACGCCGTTGCTGTTAGCAGTAGAAGAGTTGTAAGCTTTGACGTTCTTCTTATAAGCCTTAAATTCATCGAAATATGTATTTGATAGTTCTTCCCCCACTTCGTCGAGCTCAGCGTTTTTTTCGCTGTAGGCGTCTTGAAGTTGTTGCATATTCATTTTTGAATAATTGATGTTGTTATTGCCCATTACTATCATGACGTAGGCGGCAATTGACGAACCCAGTAAAAGCGCAGCGACTAACGCAAAAATAACACGCTGCTTAACAGACGGTTTAAGGTCTTTTTCTTGCATTTATACCTCCTTGGTGTTTTTAGACTACTTCCGCACCGAGCGTCTTGAGATTATTAGTAATTTTATCTATTATATCAGATATTTCGTGAGAATCGAGAGTTTTTGTTTCGTTCGCGATTTCTAGATGGAACGAAATATTCTTCTCGTCTCCATCTGGTTTTCGGAAGATGGAAATTGGCTCTAGTACGTATATGATGTTTTGAATTTGGCCCAGAACGCTCTTAATGCCAGATTCGATGTCGATGTAGTTGGTCTCTGTTTTGACGCGAAAAGTAAGATCGCGCGAGACAAACGGGAACTTAGAAAGCTTTATGGCCGCTTTTTGACTTTTCTTAGCGAAGAGACAAGGCTCTAGATTGATACGAACCGAAGAGATGGGGGGCGTGAGTTTGAAGCGCTTCAGAACAGATGATTTGATTTCGCCAAATTCTCCGATGCGCGCTCCTTCGAGATAAATTGCTCCAGCATGCAGTGGCTCGAGTATATTTGAATTATCGATTGGTTTGACATCGAGTTTTAAGGCGAGCGTGTTCGCTAATTCGTTCAAGATGTGCTTAGCGAGGAAATAGTCACCAAATAGCGTGAGCCCGAGTTCCGTTTGTACTACCGGGACGTTTTCATCTGTTAACCCCCAAGATTTTTTGGAGACTTGGTTTATTTCATAGAGTGTAAAATCTTTGTAGCCGCTTTTTTCGTTGGCACGTAACTTATCAAGCAGCGACGGCACTATCGACTGGCGGAAACATTCTAGCTCTGGTGAAATTGAGTTTACTATTTTATAGGAGTCCTCAATATCCTCATTGACTTTTTCTTGTAAGCCCTTTGATACGAATGAATAGGTTAATAACTCATTTGCCCCTAGTCGTTCGGAAAGAATCGTTCTGAGTTGATTTTTGAATTCGAACATCGGATCAATTTCTGGGCATACGAATGGGCGTTGCGGGAAGGTAAGTGGAAGATTGTCGAAGCCGAGCATACGCCCCACTTCTTCTGCAATGTCCTCTTTAATGTGGATGTCTGTACGCCAGAGCGGAGCGGCAACTGTTAGTTTTTCGCCTGTCGATTTTATTTCAAATCCAGTGTTTTCTAGAGTGCGTACAATTAGCTCGGGAGAGTAATCGGAACCAAGGAGGTTATTAATATCGCTGACCGAAAGTGCAATAACCTCTTTTTTAAGCGGAAGAGGCACCATGTATTTACGTGCAACAAAATTGACTTTGGAAGCTCCGGCGATAATGGCTATTTCTTGCGCGGCAGCGAGCATGACTCGTTCGCAGTTGACAATGGGCTGTCCTTTAGTGAAGCGAGTAATTGCTTCACTAAAGATACCATGCGCCATCTGAGTCTTGCGCAGGTTATATAGTGAGAAGGTCGCGGATTCTAGGATAACGCGACGAGTTGATTCATCTATTTTGGTTGATTCTCCGCCCATTGCTCCGGCCAGTGCGACCGGCGTATCGTTTGAGCAAATTAAAATATCGGACGGGGTGAGGGATATTTCTTTTCCATCAAGAAGAACTATTTTTTCGTCATTGCGAGCGAGCCGCACATTAATCTTTGGCTCTTTTGTGCCGCCAACGGCGATGAACTTATCATAATCAAACGCGTGGAGTGGTTGGCCAGTTAAGAGCATGTAATGATTGGTGACGTCTACAATTTTGGAAATAGGGTGCATACCTGCTTTGGCAAGAAAGGCAGCATTTTTGTCGAAGTAGGGGTTTTTCTCTAGCGGATTATCTAAATCAATTATGGCGCAGGTATAGCATGGACAGATTTCTGCAGATTCGATAGATATTATTCCATCTTTTACGTTTGCGTCGGCAGATGGCATACCCGGTGTTCGAAACATCTGGCCTAGGATACCTGCTACTTCGCGGGCGAAACCCCAAATTCCGAAACAATCAGGGCGATGAGTAAGCGACTTATTCTCAACTTCAATAATTTTGTCGTTCAGATCTAAAATATCCGCCAGTAAATCGCCTGGCTTGGCGGTTTCGGGATCGAGCGAAATGATTCCCTCATGATCTTCTCCTAGAGCAAGTTCGTCAGCTGCGGCGAGCATGCCGTAGCTTTCAAAGCCGCGAAGAGGACGAGCGGTTATTTCAAATGGGTTATCAGTATTAAAAGTAGATGGGACGATGGCACCAGGGGCAATCCAAGCAGCCAACATACCTTTTTTTACATTTGGAGCGCCGCAAACGACTTGAATATATCCATCATGTTCTGGATCTACTTCGGCGTTCAGTTCTTTTCCGGCATCAATTTGACAGAGATGAAGATGCGTTCCCTCGATTGGTTCGGCTGATTTGACCTTAACGACATAAATTTTTTTATATTTCGGAGCAAGGTCTTCTACGCTTTCAATTTCAACAAGACGAGAACCGATAAGTTTGAATAATTCATCATCACTGATTTGGATTTTTACTAGACGTTTAAGCTCATTTAGTGATATTAGCATGCTAAAACTCCTTCAAGAATTCAAGTTTACCCGATTCGAAGTAGCGAACGTCGTTGATGCCATATTTGAGCATGACTAGACGGTCGATCCCTCCACCCCATGCAAAACCTTTATAAATATTCGGGTCGATACCGGCAGTTTTTAGTACGTTGGGATGAATCATGCCGCACCCACCCATTTCTAGCCAGCCGTCGCCCTTGCCACCGAGTGCTTTTGGTTTTTCAATTTGAAATTCGAGGCTGGGTTCTGTAAACGGGAAGAAACCTGGCTGGGTTTTGATATTAAGCTTTTGCCCATAGTATGTTTCGAAGAAGTTTTTCCAGGTTGCTAACATTTGACCGAGCGTGGCATCCTTTGAGACGAACACGCCCTCACATTGGTAGAAGGTATGTTCATGAGTGGCGTCAACGTCTTCGTTTCTGAAGACTCGGCCTGGTACTACAACTGCAATCTGGCCGTATTTGTCTAGGTGGTCACGAAACCTGGTGAGCGCGCGATATTGCATAGTCGATGTATGTGCTGGCGGTATGAAGCCTTCACTGGTCCTGAATGTATCGTATCCGTCGCGAGCTGGATGCTCTTTCGGGAAGTTTAAAGAATCGAACATATGAAATTCATCATCTAGCTGGCGAGCTTCGATAACGCTAAACCCCATTTGTCGATAGATATCGGCAACGTGCGCTAGTTCTGTGGCGAGCGGGTGTTTGGTTCCCGAGGCAGTTTTGAACGGTTTTGCGTTCTCGCCAAAAGGAGCAGTAAGGTCAATTGGTTTAATGTCGGCAGATTCAGCAAGTTCTTCTTGCTCTCGGATTGCAGCGAGAATAGCGGCTTTTCTGGAGTTGATTTTCTCGCCAAATGATTTACGCTCAGCTTCAGGCAGAGTTTTTATTTTGGCGTATTCTCGCCCGAGGTTTTTAAGCTCGAGCTTAAGTTCTTCTAGACTTGACATATTATATATTATATCACTAAAAACAGATTAGAGAAGAATGATAAATATAAGCGATGCGGCAGCTAGAATGATTAGAATAAACCAAATCCAACCGAATCTGCCGGTTTTTTCGTATTGTTCAAAGTATTCTGAATCAGCTATAAAATCTGGGTCTTCGCCATCGGCTTTTTGTGTACGTTCGACTTTTTCCTTAAGATCGGCATTGATTCTGCGTGATAAAGCACGATTGTCGTCTTCATCTTTAGTGACTATTACGCCCATTTTAAATCCTTTTCTTCTTCAATTTTCAAATTTTGATTAGTCTATTATATCATATTCGAAAAAAGTATGATATAATGCGTACAAATATCAACTAAGGAGGTTTATGGCCAAATCCAAAAAGTCTGGTAAGAAAACAACCAAGGCGACCCAATCCGTGAAAGAAGACAAACTTCTTGTAAAAGACAAAAAGGTGGAGAAAAAATCGACAGTTAAGAAGGCTGATAAAACCGTGAAGGCTAAGGTCGAAAAAGTCGAAGTTAAATCTAATGACAAAAAGAATGGTTTCTGGAAAAAGTTCTTCGCAAAGAAGTACACCGAGAACGAGAACATTCTAACAATTTTTAAAGACAAGAAGGCGTACGGTGCGCTTCTTGGCGAGCTCTTTGGGACAATGTTTATTACGATGTTGATTTTGACTCTTGGTCTATATCAACTACTATATCTATTCTTAATTTTTATTGTGATTTTTGTAGCCGTTCACAGGCTGTCCGGTGCACACCTTAATCCGATTGCTACCGTAGGCATGATGGTGACTCGCAGAATATCTGTGATTCGTGGCGTGCTTTATCTGCTTGCACAAGTTGTCGGGGCGTGGCTAGGCCTCACCATTATCGATATCTTCTTGAAGGCTAGTGGTGCCGAGGTTGAGCTTCCTGGCATGACGGCAACGCCAGATGGAATGTTCTGGGCGGTGTCAATGATTGAGTTCTTTGGCGCTTCTATAATCGGCTTCTTCTTTAGCCGCGCACAGCAATATCGCCACAGTTCACTAACCTTTGGCGCGATGGTATCTGGCGGTACGATACTTGCTCTTATTCTTGTCTATATTATTTCCGCTAATTACTTCTCTCTAGAGGGCACATTCATGCTTAACCCGGCAGTCTCGTTGATGTATCAGATTTTGCCACAAAGCGCAAATGGGGTAGGCGAATTACTTGGCGGAATTGCTATCGCATTGGTTACCTACGTAGTTTTCCCGATCGTCGGCGGCGTACTTGGTTTTTATCTATCCGATATCACTGAAGCATTGGTTGAAGACTAGTCCAAGGCTAAGAGAAAAGACGCACTCACGTGCGTCTTTTTCGTGTTTAAATAAGAGCGATTATTGTTTTGGGAAAAGTGGTGAAGGGATAGTAATCTTTTCGCCGAAAACCGCTTGTATTTTTGCTGCGGTTTCCGGGAGGAATGGGATGAGGAGCTGATTTGCAAGAAGGAGTTTTTTATCGAGATCTATGAGAATATCCTTTGCTTTTTCTGGGTCGGTTTTTGCAATAGCCCAAGGTTGTTTATCGTTTATTTCTTTATTCAGATCCTGGATTAAACTCCAGGTATAATCGAAGGCTTTAGAAAAATTGAGGTTGTTCATGTATTGGCAGTAGTTTTGGTCAACGAGTGCTTTTTGTTTAATCTCTGCATGGTCTGACGAAGTGATGGAGATTGCGTTCTTGCTGCTCAATACAGCGAGACGTTGGACTAGATTACCAAGATCGTTTGCTAATTCACCAGAATACGCTGAATCAAATTTGTCCCACGTAAAATCGGAGTCTTCAAAAGTATCTACATGGCGAAGAAAATAATAACGGAAAGGATCAAGGCCATATTTATCGATGATTTCGTTTGGATCTACGACGTTGCCGATGCTTTTGCTCATTTTTTGGCCATCGACAAAGATATGACCATGAGAAAGAATTACTTTAGGAAGGGGCAGGCCCAGCGCAAGAAGTATGGATGGCCAGATGATGGCGTGAAAACGGAGAATATCTTTACCGACAAATTGTACGTCCGCTGGCCAGTATTCCGAAATGTCTTGTTCTGGATAGCCAAGAACGGTGATGTAGTTGGCAAGAGCATCCATCCAAACGTACATGACTTGCTCTTCATCTTCTGGTACAGGTATGCCCCACGAGATATTTTTTTTAGGACGCGAGATTGATACGTCTGGCGAATTTTCTAATAGTTTGAGAATCTCGCGTTTACGAAATTCTGGTAGTATTTGCATGTCGCCAGATTCTATGGCAGACTGTATGCGTTCTTTGAAGTCCGAGATACGCAGATAATAATTCTTTTCCGATAAACGTTCGTATGGAGTTTGGTGGTCTGGGCAGATACCATGATTCTCTTCGTATTCTTTTTCCGTTATAAATCCTTCACAACCAGCACAATACCAGCCATCATAAGTAGATGGATAGATGTGTTCTTTGACTCTTCTCCATATTTCTTGAACTCGTTGTTGGTGTTTTGGATCGGAGGTTCGAATAAAGTCTGTAGGTTCGACGCCTAGCTTTGTGATAAAGTCACGAAATAATTGAGCATTGTCGTCGACGTATTGTTCTACTGGAATTCCTAGACTAAGAGCCTTGTTGTAAATTTTGTTACCGTGTTCATCTGTGCCGGCCTGAAAACGAACTTTGGTCCCGTGCATGTCATAAAAACGGCAATAAACGTCCGCTAAAAGATAATCAAGAGCATGACCGACATGAGGGGTGCCATTTACATAAGGAATTGCTGTGGTAATATATGGAATCTTAGACATTGCGTTAGATTGCGAAGGCTAGGACTAGGACCAGAACAATAATAATGAGAGCCCCGCCGCCTACAATAGCCAGTACGGGGCGTTTTTTGATCTTTTCAAGCAGTCCACTAAGGTTGATATCTTTGCTGTGTTTTGCGGCGTCTGGTTGTTGTGCGGGGTCGTTGAAGGCGACAGACGGAGTAGTCTTGGTAGCCTCTTCGCCGACAATTGGTGTGTTGGTGGTTGGATCCATCGCCGGGCTTTGATTTGTTACTAGCCCTGCTTCTGGAGTAGTAAAATTAGCTGAGGGTGCTGCGCCGGTAAACGGAGTGGGTTCCGTGTTAGGTGTAGCTGTTGCGTCTGGGACAGTGTTTAAATCATTAAGAGGAACCGCCGATGGAGCATTTGGGGCGGTTGCAGTAGCTTCTTCGGGGACATCCGCGATTGCTTGTTGAAGGAGTGAAGCATCAAGAGTTGGAACTTCGGGCACGGCAGGAGTCGCTTCCGGTGTAGTTGGCGATGGGGCTGTCGAATCAAGCGTTGGCATAGCGTTAGATACTGGAGCAGCGTCAATTGTCGGATCGACAGTAGACGCAGGAGCGGCGCTAAGCGTAGGAGCGGCTGCGGCAGCCGGATTGATTGGCGTTTCCGGTACAATCGGATTCGGTGCAATTGGATTGTTTGGATCTTGATTCATGTTTTCTCTCCCTTAGGTTTATAACAAAACTTAATAATATTTTACCGTTCTTTAATAGTTTTGACAAGCTTCACGTAATCCTGTAAGTTTAGGTCTGATGGACGCGCAGTCGCGTTGATATTTAATTTCGAAAGTACTTCTTCTGCGTCTATTTTAGATAGATTCGTAAATGTGGATAGATTGGCAGAAAGTTTCTTACGCGGACTTGCAAATGACCTGTGAATAAAATCCAGCGTTTCTTCATTTGTGATCGGCTTTTCTCTTGGTTGAATGATTATTAGTCTGGAGTTTACCTTTGGAGGCGGAGTAAAGAATTCTTTAGTAACGATTGGTCCTAAGTGAGCTTCGGCGTAGTTGTCTACAAATAAACTAAGCGAGGAATTATTTAGTTTAGATTCTTTCGGGCAGATTTTGTCGGCGACTTCTTTTTGGATTAGCAGGACAATTTGTTCTGGATGATTTTTGGCTGTTAATAGCTTTTCTATAATAGGTGAAGTGATGTAGTAAGGGATATTTCCGGCGACGACATAAGGTTCCTTGACGTTTTCCAAGTCATATTTTAGGAAGTCTTGGTTTACGACATTCAGGTTTTTACCCGGGAACGATTTGGGTAGATTTGCGGCGAGTTGTTCGTCATACTCTATGGCTAGAACTTTATTAAAGCGTCGCAATAAGCTTGACGTGAGAGTGCCGAGGCCTGGGCCTATTTCTATACATAAATTTACGCCCTTTTCTAGGGATTCTTCTGGCAAATCACACGCATAATCAGCTATGATTTCGAGCGTAGGGCGATCTTTGAGCCAGTTTTGACCGAGAGATTTTTTATTTTTCATTAGATGCCGTCTCTCCTCGTCCAATCAGTAGCAAGATCGAATTGCTCTGGGTTAGTGGTGGCAAATGTGCCAGTATCATAAACGCGCCCTAGCCCCAATGATGTTTCTACTATAGAACAACGTGGATAACGTGAGAGGTTGGCCGCAACAAGGATATAGCCTTCGTCGTCGGTTTTCGCCCCGTCATCACGAACTGAATAACTAGATTTTCCGCAGAATCCCATGACTCCCGACATATTAAGGTCATAGTAGGTTTCTTGACGTTCGACATAATTGCCGTTTAGATCTTTAGCTGTATACCGGTTACGCCCCATAGAGGCGGTGAGCGGTGTAGCGTTTTTGATACTGGTACCGACAGCTACTATGCGATTAACTGGATTACGAACGATCTCTTCTTTCACTAGTTCTCGCTTGACTTCTACTCCACCTATTGTTTTTATTTTGTAGACCTTTTTAACTTTCCCTAGTTCGCCAAGCTGACGGACTTCTTCTGAGCCGGTAGGAATATTGTAGTCTCGGATAGTTTCTGTTTCGAAATTAATGTCCTCCTCGATCGTAACCGTATCGCCGTTACCACGCGTGACACGATATGTCGCAGAAATTCCCGATTCCAAGAAGCTTGCGGTTGGTATCAATTCCACTAAATCATCATCATAGATAGTAAACCCAGCGGAGCGAGCCACTGTATATGGTTCATAACTAGTGACTTGAGCGTGACGGGAATTGACCCCATCAAGGATTAGAACTGGATGCGAGCGATAGATATTGATGTAATAGTTGTTAGCGTCGATGACGGTATCTACACTTGGCGAAATGTTGTCAGTTGGGTCTAAGGTAATTTTTAGTCGTTCTAAAACATCTGCGACTGTCGTTGCATCTGTTTTGACAGTTTTTTTAGATTCTCCATCATAGACCGTAATAAAATGACTTGGTCCAGATTCTACATATTCGAAGTTTTCTCGATCTTCTTCTGCAAAAGAAGCGGTTGGTGCAAGTTTTATACCTATTAAGAAAAATACAGTAATCAACAAAATGCCAAAAAGATAAATCAACTTATCGGATTTAATCCGCATGCATATATTATACTAAATTTCTAGCGCTTTGTCCATCTGGGGATCGCGAGAATGGTTGATGTCGTCGTAGGTGTTTACGACTTCGTAATCTGGCTCTATGCCCGTACCATTAAGAGTGTTTCCGAGTGGCGTATACCAATGTGCGGTAGTAACTTTTAGCATAGAGCCGGAGGACAGGTCTAGCATAGCTTGGACTACGCCTTTGCCATAGGTGGTTTCGCCGACGATAGTCGCTTTCTTATAGTCTCTTAGCGCGCCAGCTACTATTTCCGACGCAGAGGCGGTGTTGCCGTTAACTAGAACGATTGTTTTTATGTCGGAAAAAACAGCTTTATTGCGCAAAGAGTATGTAATTTCATCGATAGCTGATAGTTTGGATTTTTGGATGAGTATTTTCTCTCCATCAAGCCAGAGACTGAGAAGGTCTCTTGCGGCACTAACATAGCCACCTCCGTTACTGCGGAGGTCCAGAATGACCTTCTTGGTGTTTTTGTCCTTTATTTCTTTTGCAAAGCTCTCTACTAGCGAACCAGTATCGGTATCGAAACGCGTTATAGTGATTATGGCGGTGTTGTTTTTCTTGTAGTCGACGTATGCTGAGACGTTGTTGATGGTTTCGCGCGTTAGCTCAAAGCTTTTTTCTTCACCATCGCGAACAATTGTGAGCTTGACGGTCGATCCGGCAGATCCACGAAGAACGTTAGCAATGTCTTCCGTCGTCCAATCGTAGACTTCCTTATCGTCGACTTTGTAAATGATATCTCCCGCTAGGACACCTGCTCTTCTAGCTGGATTATCCGGGAGAGTGCGTAGGACTCGTGTGTATCCTTCTCGTAGTCCCATTTCGATTCCTACTCCTGCACCTACATCACCATGCAGATAATCATTGAATTCATTAGATTCTTCTTTGTTCATGTAGACGGTGTACTTGTCCCCGACAGCTTCGACTAACCCATGCTTGGCGCCATCGACAATTGCGGATTTATCGATTTCTCCATCATAATTACTAGCTAAAGCGTTATACACTTCATTTAATTCATTCCACGAAATGTTATTATTTGATGTAAACTTCCCGCCTAGGTATGGAGCATATGTATTCCAGTTGACACCGATGAAAATACCTATCGCAAGGGTGATAGCGGCGCCAATGATTGCGCTACCAAGCTTAACTTTTTTTGCTTTCCAGTCTACTTTTGCCATGTGACTATTTTAGCACATTTACCATGCGCGTTTGTCAAAATGAATGAATACTAAGCCAGACGTTGAAACACTAGAGCGGAAGCCGTAATCTCCTTCCATTCCGCTAGCTGAAGAGTATGGGTTATTATATTCGGAGATATTGATGGTGCCATCTCCGTTGACGCTTTCAACCCACATAACATGCCCCCAAGCTCCGTAGTTGGATACAGCAACAGTGAAGGGCGCTGGGTTGCGATCTACGATATAGCCACGAGCAACTGCGGCTTCATCCCAGGAATAAGCATTGCCCCAGTAAGAGATATCGGCGCCCCAGAACTCGTATGCCTTATAACCAGCATAGTGCACACATTGACAGACGTATCCCCATTGGTCTTGCCACCAAAGGTTATACCCCGGGCATTCACCCTGCCATGGATAGGTGTTGGAACCTGTTCCTATATAGCCGTTACTGTTATTTGCGGCTGTTTCTTGAGCGATCAAACGTGCTTTTTCTACACGTGCTGCCTCTGCTTCGGCGGTAAAGTTCTCAGCATTGTCTTGGTATTTTGCTATTAGTTGCTTTTGCTCAATACGTTTTTGCTTTATTACTTCCTTTTGGTTGTTCTGGTCGACTACTAGGCGATCCACTTCTCCCTTTTCCGCCTCTAGCTCTTCTTTGACGGCTTTGATATTTTTAGCTGATAGATTGATTTGTTGTTTGACTGTTTCTGCGCGGGCTTGGTATTCTGCAAGATCAGAAATGCTTTTCGATCCGGCGAGTATCATGATGGTTTCTGGTTCAGAATCGAAGTAATTTTTTACTAATAGCGACGCAAGAGCGGATTTCTGAGCTTCTAGTTTTTCTTCGTTGATTTGGATTTTAACGGCAAGATCTGCGGCGATAGCTTCGTTCGATTTAATTTTTGCTTCGAGTGCAAATATTTCCAACTCTAGACCTTGCACTACTTGCTCTAGATCACGTGCGGCCGATGCGGCTTCAGCGGCTTTCTGTCGCGCTTCGGCCTCGCGTGCAGCTGCCGCTTTACAAGCATCAGATGTACAGTAATCAACGGCGCTAGCTATATTATTACGACTATTAATTATGATGGCTATGGTAGAAATAACCCCAACAACGACGGCTACAGAAATGATTCTAAGTCTTCTAAGCATTACCATAGTTCTAGCATAACATTTTATGTCGTAAAACGCAACATTAGTAGGAGGAACACGAGATTATTTTGAGGGGTTGCGAAGGTATTTCTGAATAGCAAGACGGGCAGACAATGTGCCAATAAGGCTGCCTGCTAGTATCATGGCGGCAATTACAAGAACTAGTTTGTTCGAATCGAGAACGTTTGATATGGTAGAAATATTGATACCGTAGTTTGCGAGCTTTGGTTCCAAAAAGCGGAACCCGAAATACCCAATTACGGAAGCAAGAATACCAGATAATATGCCGGACAGCTGTGCTTCGACGAGAAATGGCCCGCGGATGAAATAGCTGTCAGCACCAACGAGTTTTTCCATATATATTTCTTCGCGTCGAGAGAAAATAGCCATGCGAATCGTGTTGAATATTACTAAAATTGAAATCGCTACGAATACGACCGAAAGCACAATACCTCCAGTAGTAGCAATGTTAGCCCAACGACTGATAGTGGCGATTTCTGATTGGTTAACGTCGTAGGTTGGTTCTTCTGTTTCGTCGAGATTTTTAACGAAGTTAATGTCGCTTGCCACTAGGTTTTTGATAGAATCAAGATTGTCGGTATCGTAGACTTTGAGTCTCATAGTAGATTGCATGGTCGAGATCATAACTGAGCGCATATCCATAGATGGATCCTCGAGAGTTTCGATGAGGAGCTGATTATCGGCGTTCTCTTTGAGAAAGTTCTCGTATTCTTCTTCGCTCGTACGGGTTTCAATGGAATCTTGCTTAACGTTGGGGTCGTTTGAAATTACTTGTTTCAGAACTTCAAGTGTTTCTTTGCCAGTGCCAGGTTTGAAAAAAAGCGTGATATCGATCTTGTCGCGCATGGTCGTGGCAGTTTCAGATAGGACTATGCTTGCTGTTAGCGTAATTGCCAAAATGATAAGGGTGACAGTCATGACTAAGGTTGCAGCAGTAGAAAGCCAAATGTTTCTTCCGAAATTGATAGCACCATATTTAACGACGCGGCGCGCAGATCGGAGTTTTCTGGTGCGACCGTTTTTGGTGAGCATTTTTAGATTTCTTTTAGTGGCCTTTTTATTCGTAGAGTTATTCATATTAGATTACCTTTTTCTTGCTCGTTCGTGTTTTTTAGATGCGGATGGCTTAACGGCTTTAGTTTTAGCCTTTGGCGAAGAGGTAATGGTCTTGTCGGTTTTTAGTGCGAATCCAGGTGCTTTTGGCGAGTCATCAATTAAGACTTCTGGCTCGCCATCAAGTTTGTAGATGCCATGTGTTTTTTGGTCAGCAACAATTCGCCCATTCTTCAAGGTGATTACGCGCTTATCTAGGTTATTGACGATAGCTTCCTCGTGAGTAGTCACAAGGACAGTAGTGCCGAAATCATTGATTTTTTGAAGGAGATTGATTATTTCTGCGCTAGTAAGTTTATCGAGGTTCCCCGTGGGCTCATCGGCGATAAGAATCTTGGGTTGGCGAGCTACTGACCTAGCGATAGATACGCGCTGTTGTTGCCCGCCAGAGAGTTGGTTGGGAAATTTGTTTGCTTGTTCGGTGAGGTCAACTAATTCGAGGACTTTTGGAACGGTATGTTTGATTTCGCGTGTAGACATACCGGCGATTTCTAGGGCGAAAGCGACGTTTTCGTAGACGGTGCGACGTGGTAGAAGTTTGAAGTCTTGGAATACTACGCCTAGACGACGTCGGTAATGCGGAATATGTCTGCGGCGAATATAATCTAGATCTATGCCGCCGATAATGATTTTGCCAGAATCAGGATCCTCTTCTTTGGTGATCATCTTCATAAGTGTAGATTTGCCGGCGCCTGATTTGCCAATAAGAAAAACGAACTCGTTGGGTTCTATATGAAGCGAGACATCGTCGAGGGCAGGTTTTTTGTCGCCTGGATAAATCTTGGTGACATGATCGAGCAATATCATGTGTTTATAATACCATAAACGGAATTATCGTTCAAGAAAAGCGTCGATGAAAGGCATAATGTCTCCGTCGAGCACAGATTCGACATCGGTTTCTTCGTGTTTGGTGCGCGTGTCCTTGACAAGCTTATATGGTTGTAGAATGTAGTTACGAATTTGTTGTCCCCATTTAGCAGATTCTCCTGCGCGGAGTTTATCGATGGACTCTGCTTGCTGTTCTATTTTCATTTGTGCTAGCTTACCGCGAAGGATTTCCATAGCCTTTTCCTTGTTCTGCAATTGTGAACGCTCGTTCTGAATAGCTACGACTGTATTGGTTGGAAGATGAGTGACGCGAACAGCAGAATTAGTTGTGTTGACGGATTGTCCTCCGTGACCGCCGGAATGATACACATCAATGCGAAGATCCTTTTCGTCAATTCTAATATCTGTATCGGACTTAATAACAGGAAGAATCTCTATGAGCGAGAAAGATGTTTGGCGCAGATTGTCGGCATTAAATGGAGATAGTCGTACAAGACGATGAACGCCATGTTCTGATTTAAGAGTGCCATATGTGTTTACGCCGGACACTTCATAGACCGCTGTTTTTATACCTGCTTCTTCGCCGGTAATACGCTCGATTAGCTCGGCTTTGAAGTTGTTTCGTTCGAAGAAGCGCAGATACATACGTTCAAGCATAGATGCCCAATCCATAGCTTCTGTGCCGCCAACCCCAGCGGTGATACGTAGTACAGCATTCAGGTGATCGAATTCGCCGGTGAAACGTAGGACTTTTTTGAGTTCATTATAGGTTTTTTCCATTGCATTGAGTTGGCCGGATATCTCTTCTTTAAGATCTTCCCCGCCTAAGTCTATGAGGTCTTTTAAATCGTTGATTTGTGCCCGTAATACTATCCATGGTTCGATTTCATCTTTAAGATGGGCGAACTCTTCATTTTTATTCTTAGCATTTTCAGGATTATTCCAAAGTTCTGGTTCGGATATTTCTCGTTCTAGCGTTTCTAGTTGTTTCGTTTTGTTGTCTAGTTCTAGCTTTTCCCACGAATTAGTGAGACTTTGAGCTAGCATGCTTAATTGTTTTTTTAGATCTTCCATAATTATTTACAGAGCATTTACAAGTGTCTTGAATTGATCGCCGCGGTCTTTATATGATTTAAACATATCGAATGAGCTGGCGCATGGAGAAAGAAGAACAACTGGGCTTTTAATTGCTGGTTTCTTATCTACAAGGCAAGTATCGGAATGGCTTTCGGTTTGCTCCAATTTGGCTTCGGCTAATTCCTTTGCTGTATTAACAGCTAACTCAAAATCTGTTCCCGCAATGAAGTATTTTTCCGGGTCCTCGTTTTCGGCCAATTTTTTTGCTGTTTCGCCAATTAATATTACTTTAATGAGATAAGGATTGTCAAAAATCATACGTTTGACTTCGGTCACGTCGAATCCCTTATCTTTACCGCCAGCGATGAGAACGAACGGAACGCCCGGGAAAGAATTAAGGCATGCTCTTAATGCAGGTGAAACTGTAGAAAATGAGTCGTCATAATACTTGATAGTGTTAAGTTCGCGGACTAACTCGATATGATGAGGAAGTGGTTTAAAATCATGCAATGCTTTTCTAAGTGCAGCTTCATTACTATTTAGGAAGTCTTCAAATGTGAGATCTTGATTCGTTAATTTAAAATAGGCGAAGGAAGCTAAAAGCGCTGCTTCGGCGTCTTCACGATTGTGGTCGCCAGGTATGGTCAACTCGTTTAGTAAATCTGGTTCATCGTAAGGGTATTTTAATTTGGATGCTTTACTACGAGAAACAAGTTTTTCTGTTTCTTTATTATCTTTGAAATAAATACAGAAGTCTTTTTCCGTCTGGAAATTGACAATGTTTTGTTTGGCACTGACATATTCTTCGAAAGATTCGTGCGTATCTAGATGATCGGGCTCGATACGAAGAACTACGGAAATATCTGGCGAGACGTCCATGTCCCACAATTGAAAACTGGAGAGTTCGTAGATAGCTACATCGTTTTCTTTAATACTTGGAAGAATATCTAGTGCGGCTATGCCAATGTTCCCAACTAAGTGTGCAGTTCTGAGATTCTCTTGAGCATTAAAGATACTTTGAATTATGTCTCGCGTGATAGTGCAGGTTGTCCCCTTGCCTTTAGTTCCTGTAATACCAATAATCTTACATGGGCAATGCTCGAAGAAGTATTTTGTGACGCTAGTAATTTTCTCTTTAGGGGCATTGATGAATTTTGGGGCGATAGACGGTGTCCTAAATATTAGGTCGTATTTGGAAAAGTCTTTAAAAAGGAGCTCTTCCTTTTCAAAATGATCCAAAATGTCGATTTTTACATCTGGTTTGTTTTTGAAATAGTTTTCTACGGACTTGCCTTCAACTCCGTACCCTAAAATCAAGATATTCATGATAATAGTATATCACAAAACCGGGGGTCATTTTGACGTTACAGATAGAGTCGTGAAGCCAGTTCGGTGACTAGTGTTTTGTCGCATGAACCAACGGCGACGAACGAAAAAATATTTGACGAGATTAGTTCCCTGGCCAGCTCAATAATTTCGGTTTTATCGACGGTACGAACGATGTCTGGAACTAGTGAATAATTTTCTAATTCGTCAGCTTTGAAGAACTCTTCGGCATAGAAATCCGCAAGTTGGCCAACTGTTTGTGCAGCCATTTGGAACCTTCCTAGACAATAGCTTTTGGCGGCGTCCAGGTCTCTATCGTCAATTTCGCCGTTTAGAACACGAGCTAATTCTGCGCGAATAAGATCGAATAGTTCGATAGCGTTTTCTTCATCGACCTCACCGTCAAAATCCCAAGAGGACTTCGACTCGTCGAGATTAAGAGATGAGCCCATGCCGTAAACTAGGCCACGACGACGAGCTTCGCCGAAGATTCGCGAAGACATAGTACCAGTTAAGATATGGTTTAAGCAGGACATGGCCACAGTGCATGCAGAGTCAAAGCGACGCGGCGTAACGAACGAGAATCCGAAGGTAATATTAGTAGCGTCTTTACGACGGATAAGAACTGGTTCGGAATTATGAAGCTCATCAAGTGGAATGTCGAGGCGTTCGCCTTTATCTAACTCCCATTCCTCGAGCATTTTTTTGATTTTGTGACGTCGACGGAAATTTAGATGCCCAGAAATAACAAACCGCATGTTTTCGGCTGTGTGGGTGCGGCGGTAGTGTTCGCGAATGTCTTTAAGTTCGATGTTTGGCAATGTACGAACGCGTTCTTGAAGGGTTTCTACATTCTCGCCTATTGTCTTTTGAAGACGTGGCCAGAGTAGACGATTGTAGTCATTCATATATCCAGTAAGTTCAGCCTTTACGTTCTTTTTTTCGGAAGCTAGTTCGGCTTCATTGAAGCGTGGTTCAGTAATGGCTAGACGTTTGAGATCCAAAATGCGATCCCACTCAAAATCTGCGCATTCGGTCTCGTAGCAAATCGATAAATCAGACGTCCATGCGTTGTGATAGGCACCGTTTTTAGTGAACTCTGATTCGTAAGCTGACTCAGACTTATATTTGCTATTGGCTCCAAAAGATAAGTGTTCGACAACATGTGCTATTTCGTAGAGTTCAGGTTTTTTGCAATAGCGGAGCCCTCCGCGGAATTGAACGCGGGTAGCCATAACGCTGGCGCCCGGGACATTGACAAGGAGTCCTTTAGCGCCGTTTTTTAGTTTAACTTCTTCAACGTAATGGCGCACGTTAATTTCTTCCTAATTAACGGCGGCGTTTTTTGTTTTGTCGTTGTTGTTTGCGTTTCTTTTTGTTCTTGTTACGCGTAGTGTTGGCATTAGTGTTACTACCAGATGGACGTTTTTTACCTGTTTCTTCTTTGAATTCTTTGTCGAGGTTTTTGTCGCCGGCAGAGATTTCGTTGACGCCTTTTTCTGTAGCAGTTTCGGCCATTTTTGTAAGTTCTGAATCATATTCATCATCATTGTTTTCAGGAAGGGACGCTTCCTGCTTGCTGAGGGTTAATAGAACTCTCAAGACCTCTTCGCGAAGATTACGCTCTAGGTTGTCAAATAACTTTTGTGATTCGGAGCGGTACTCGACAAGCGGATCGCGTTGGCCAACCGATCGCCAGTGAATACCTTCGCGAAGATGCTGCATATTTTCAAGATGTTGCATCCATAGAGCATCTAGAACTTTCAAATATACTTCGCGTTCGACTTTACGCATAGTTTCAGGACCAATTTCTTCTTCCTTGGTAGCGTATGCCTCTTCGACGGCGACACGAGCTAGATGAGCGCGATCTTTGTCTTTACGCATCTTTCCAATTTCATCAATAAGATCTTCATCTATGGTGTTGAAAACGGAATGGAATTCTTCATTGAATTTTTTATTTATGCGAGACGAGTCACGAGTGAGTGCTTCAGTTTCATTTTTAATGAGACGCATGATTTCTGGACGTATGTCGGCGCCTTCGAGAATTTGACGGCGCATTGCGTAAACTACTTTACGATGGCGATTGATTACGTTGTCATATTGAACGACATTTTTACGAGAATCGAAATTAAGCCCTTCGATTTTCTTCTGAGCATTCTCGAGCGTCTTGGAAATAGATTTGGTTTGAATAGGCGTGTCCTCGTCGACGCCGAGACGCGACATGAGCATAGCTACACGGTCGCCTTGGAAGATACGCATGAGATCATCTTCACATGAAACAAAGAACTGAGTCGTGCCTGGATCGCCCTGACGACCACCACGGCCACGAAGCTGGTTATCGACACGACGTGAATCGTGACGAGCCGAACCGATGACTACTAATCCACCGAGTTCACGAACTCCCTTACCGAGCTTGATATCAGTACCACGTCCAGCCATGTTGGTTGCTAGAGTGATCGCACCCTTTTCGCCGGCTTTCTCAATGATGGCGGCTTCTCGTTCGTTATTCTTAGCGTTTAATATTTCATATGGAACACCCCGTTGGTCGAGATAGCGCGCAATTTCTTCGTTGTTGGCGATAGAATCGGAGCCGACAAGGACCGGTTGGCCCTTGGCATGGTATTTTTCAATCTCGTTAGCAATGGCGCGAATCTTACCTGCTTTAGTACGGAAAATCAAATCGTCTTTGTCGACACGGGTTATAGGTTTGTTGGGCGGAATTTGAATAACATCAAGCGCGTATATTTGCTGGAATTCTTCAGCTTCCGTGAATGCTGTACCAGTCATGCCGGATAGTTTCTTGTAAAGACGGAAGAAGTTCTGGAAGGAGATAGTGGCTAAAGTCATAGACTCTTGTTTAACCGCTACGCCTTCTTTAGCTTCGATGGCCTGGTGTAGACCCTCGTTGTAGCGGCGCCCTTGCATGAGACGTCCGGTATGCTCGTCGACGATAATTACTTCACCAGAGTTAGTAACTACATAATCCTTATCGCGTTTGAATAATGTTTCGGCGCGTAGAGCTTGCTCCATATGATAAACATAGTTGGTGTGTTTGGTGGAATATAGCTCATCAATGCCTAGAAGCTCTTGGATTTTCTCAACGCCTTTGTCGGTGAGGGTGACAGAACGATGTTTTTCATCGAGGACGTAGTCGTCCGAAGTAAGTTGTGAAGCGATGCGGGCAAAGGCGTAGTAGGCATCTGGATTGTCGCCGGCCGGTGCGGAAATGATAAGTGGAGTGCGTGCTTCATCAATAAGAATGGAGTCAACTTCATCTACGATGGCAAAGTTTAATTCGCGTTGGCGGAGATATTTAACTTCGCTTGTCATATTATCGCGTAGATAATCAAAACCAAATTCGTTGTTGGTTCCATAGGTGATGTCGGCGTTGTAGGCGTCTTTACGAGTAGCCGGTTTGAGATGACGGAAACGTTCGTCGGCATGTTCGTCATTGATATATTCTTTATCGTAGACGAAGGACGCGTTATTAATGATGACACCAACAGACAAACCTAAGAAGTCATAAACAGGACCATTCCAACCGGCATCGCGCTGTGCGAGGTAATCGTTGACGGTTACGACGTGAACGCCTTTTCCTTCGAGAGCATTTAAAACTGCCGGAAGTAATGCGACGAGAGTTTTGCCTTCGCCAGTTTTCATTTCGGCGACATTACCTTCGTGAAGAGCGATACCGCCAATAAGCTGAACATCGAATGGACGCATACCAAGGATACGTCTGGTAGCCTCGCGGCAAAGGGCGAATGTGTCTGGCAGAATGTCGTCGAGTGATTTTTTCGAAAGTTTTTTCTTTAGTATTTCGGTTTGAGCTGCTAGTTCTTTGTCACTCATTGCCTTATACTTTGGCTCGAGTTTGTTAATTTCTTGAGCTTTTTTATAAAGACGCTTAAGAATTTTCTTCTGCGCATCACCGAAAATGCCTTGCAAGAATTTGTCGAGCTTTGTCTTATCGGCGAGTTTGTCGGTAGGCTTCTTTTCTTTGGTTTTTTTCGGCTTTACAGTCTTAGGGGGCTTTGCAGCCGCAGTTTTGTCTTTGGTCATCGCTTACTCCACGGAATTATATATCTGTTATATTGTATCACATTAGCGGCGCTTGAACAAACCTTTGAACCCACGCTTTTCTTTCTTCAAATGAGGATTCTGTTCGAGCTTGAAGCGGCGGATTTGGCCATTGAGTTTGGCTTCAACGATATCGACGCCGGCATATAGATTAGAACATTCGTCTTTGGCGGAGATTACTTTACCACCTGGAATTTCCATAGCTACGGATAGCTCGTATTTGTTACCATGATCACGGTTAACTTCGCTGACTACGACTTTTGCAACGACATCCTTCTTGTTGGCGCGCGGTAAGTAGCGGTCGAGCTTGCCGATCTTCTTCTGGATATATTTTTTGAGGTTCTCTTCGATTTTATAATTGGAACCAGAGATCTCGATTTTACTAATCATGGTTTATAGTACCTCCTTGTTGTTAAGATATGGTTGTAATACTTTAGGAACTTTAATGGTAGCATCTTCGTTTTGATAGTTTTCGATGATAGCAATCATAATGCGGCCCAGTGCAAATGCGGTAGCGTCGTTCGTATGAACAAGCTCTAGCGAACCATCAGTTCGACGAACGCGAGTGTTGAGACGGCGCGATTGATAGTCGGTCATATAATCAGCGGTATGCGTTTCTCGATATTTGTCTTGACCAGGTAGCCATACTTCCATGTCAATACCACGAGCATCTGGCTTGCCGATGTCAAAAGTGCATTTCTTAATTACTCGATACGGCAATTCGAGCTGCTCTAGTAGCCAGCGCTGAATACCAACAAATAATTCGTGCTCTTTGCGAGAGGTTTCTTTAGTAGAGAAACTTTCCATTTCCAGTTTATCGAATTGATGCATACGGATAATTCCCTCCATGTCTTTGCCGTACGTACCAGCTTCTTGACGGAAGGATGTAGCATATCCTAGATAGCGGATTGGTAAAGTCTCTTCTTCAAATATCTCTCCAGCATGCATACTGCCGAGTACGTGTTCGGCGCTGCCCTGGAGCCAAAGCTCTTCACCTTCGATTTTATAGCGGTCTTCTCTTGGCTCGAGTCGATCCATATCATCATACATCTCTGTACGTAGCATAAGAGGTGGCAAAACTGGTGTAAAAGGCTTATCAGATAGGCCTTCTAGGTGGTATTTATCAATGACAGTCTTGATGATCTTTTGATCTGTGAGTGAATTAATGACAAAGTTTACGATTGCCATCTGCAATTTAACAAGATCGCCCTTAATGTAGGCAAAGCGGGCACCGGTCACTTTGGCGGCGCGCTCTTTGTCAATCCAATCGCGAAGAGTACCTATTTCGTAATGATTTTTTGGAGTAAATGAGAACTTGGTTGGTTCGCCTATGACTTCATCAACTTGGTTTTCGTCTTCAGTGAGACCGAATGGCACATCCTTTTCAGGTATATTAGGAACTGACTTGAGGAGTTTTAAGTAGTCAGTCTCTACTTCAGATAGTTCTGGCTCTAGCTTCGACAGCTCTTGTTTTATTTCTTTACCATGAGCGATGAGTTCTGGACTAGGCTTCCCGCCAGAGGTCTTCATCTCGTCAGAGTTTTTGTTACGTTTTTGACGCAGCTCTTCTATCTTTTGGGTAAGTTTGCGGCGCTTATCATCGAGCTCGAGCAGGCGATTCAGATCGACTTCGCAAGCTTTTGACTTAATGGCATATTCGACATCAGTCTTATGATCGCGAATATAATTAATATCTAACATGGTATGATTATACCATAAAATATAGCTTATGGGGCGTTTTACCAGCCGCCCCCTCCTCCGCCTCCTCCGCCTCCTCCGGAGAAACCGCCCCCTCCGCCACCAGATGAGCCGCCAGAATCGCTAGTAACGGTGGCTGACGAAACGGATGACATGGTTGATGTGCTGAAACTCTTAAAGTCGTTGGCTGAAAGGATTAGACCGGTAGCGAGCCAGTCTGGCTCTTCGACGTCGGGGAGCTGGTAGTATTTATTCAGTTCTTCAAGCCAGGAATCTTCGCAACCAAATATGATGGCGTATGGGAGGAGTTTTTCGTAAAGTTTGACGATGCCGGCATGGGAAATGTCAGCGCCTTTGACGGAGTGGAGAAACTTAATGCGATCTTTCTCCGCTAAGTCTATGTACTCTTTGAGGCCATCCAAATAATTAGATGCTTCGATGCCTTTGATGGTTCGTTTTTCGTATTTATTGTATTTTGAAGCTAAAATATAATGTTTTTGATTCTTCGCCGGTTCAAATAGACCTTTAGTTTCCAAGGCGTTAGTGACAGTTGTATTGTAACTGGTTGCAAGAGATGCAACTTTTGAAGAATAAGACTGAGTTTTTACCTCGATAGTGTCACCATCCTTGACGGTCGATCCACCGTTTAGGATTCTCAATACGAGCATCTGTTCCTGAGGAACATTGTTTAAAGTCTTGACGTGGATCTTCCAAGCATTGGATTTTATCTTTAAGAACCTGGATTCTTTTTCGTACTTTTCTAGTTCGATGTGATGACGAACAGCAAGCTCCATGAGGGAGGCCACTTTGGAATCGGCGTAGTAGGAGCGTGGTTCCATCCAAATTGCTTTGGCTTGAGCAATAGACAGGTTGGGGTGAGGAGTGTATTGAACCGGTTTGGGCTTGTTGGCTGCGGAGATCTTATCGGCGTTGCGTTCCTTGGCTTTCTTTTTCGTGTGGATAGACTTAGCCATAATGCCTACGACTGCGCCAATAGTAAGTGCGCCAGCAATGTATGGTTTGATGTCTTTTTTAACATAGAAAGTCTCTGGCTTGAATTCTATGTCGAAGGTTAAATTTTCTGTAGGCGCGAGCGAGCTTGCGGAGAAGGTGATGGTCTTGTTGGATTCGGATATTTCTGTATTGCAACGCGACATTGCCGTTTGGCCAGCGGTTCCGTATCTGCCTACGTAGCATGATGTTTTGTTTAGGAAGGCAGGAACGACATCTTCAGAGAGGTGAACGGTGGCGGTTAATTTTTCGAACGGCTGGAACCATCCAGTGCCGTTGGTGTCCCAGTATAATTCTTGATTAGCTGAGTCGTTCGGTTGAAGAATTACATTATCTAGATTGTATGTTATTTCGTAGATTTGAGTTCCATGAACGTAGGCGCTGGCATTGCCAATCCTGAAACAGGCTAGTCCGTCTTCGGTATTTGTGGAATAATTTTCTTTAGCGCCGTTACGCGTGACGGAAAAAGAAGATTTATCGAGGATATTGACTCCGCGGTATTCTGTAGGTATGCAGCGTTCGATGCCATGGTTTTGGTCAATTTCTGGGAAAACGGCCGTGAGTACTTCTTCCACTTTCATGTGGGATGAATTGTCGGCGTTTTTAGAAAGGTAATAATCGAAAGTAGAATCAGAAAAATAAAAATCGTTAGCTGTTGCGAAGAGTGCGGTTGAATTTGCTATTGTGCCGATGATGGCTAATGCTGGTATAGTTAATGCAAAGAGTATCTTATTCATAATTATATTATATATGATTTTTGATAATTAGGCGCGAACGTGGAGTGATTTAATAGCTTCTCTCAGAGTATTAACTGATCTTTGGTATTTAATTCCTTCTTCTTCGGAAAGTTCGATGTCTAGACGACGAATAGCTCCACGGCGACCAACGATAGTCGGGAAACCGGTAAACACATTGTGGTAATCATCGTAGGATGAAACAGGGAGAACGCGGCGTTCGTCATTTAAGATGCTATGGATGATATGGGTGGCGCAGACGCCGATACCATAATGGGTGGCGCCTTTCCTGGCGATTATTTCATAAGCTTCATTTCTAGCATAATTTTCGATTTCAGCAAGGGCTTCTTTGCTAAGCATGGTGGAAACTGGTTGACCAGAGATGCTGGCAGTAGACCAGAGTGCAAATTCACTATCGCCATGCTCGGCGACTTGGAATGCATGTATGGATTTCGGATTGATATTAAGACGCTCGGATAGTTTAAGACGTAGACGAGCAGAGTCGAGTACCGTACCCGATCCTATAACGTGTTCGCTTGGTAAGCCAGAATACTTCCAAACAAGATAAGTCATGATATCCATCGGATTGGTAATTACGAGAAAGATGCCTCTGAACCCGTTTGTCATAATTTCTTTAATCATGGGGCGAAAGATAGAGGCGTTTTTCTTTAGTAAATCTAAGCGAGTCTCTCCTGGTTTTTGATTGGCCCCAGCCGTGATAACAACGATATCGCATCCTTTAGCATCGGCATAAGTGCCAGCTTTGATTTTCATATAGCTTGGCGCGACAGCAAGCGCATCGCGAAGGTCCATAGCCTCGCCTTCTGCGTCTGCAGTATTAATGTCGACGAGCACGAGTTCGTTGACGGCGGTGCGTTGGTTAACTAAAGAAAAGGCAATCGACGCGCCGACGTTGCCAGTTCCGATGATCATGACTTTATTCGACATAAGTCTATTATAGCATAAGCATTATGAAAGCAGAAGTACGGTCGTACATAATAGCGGATGGGCAGCCGTCATTTGATTAATCTGGAAATTTATGTTATTATATACTGATAGTGGGCCGTATCTTGAAAATTATGCTATTTATTGAAGGGAGTTGAACAGATGTGCTGAATCCAATAGCTGGGAAACGTGGTGGTGCTATAGCAAAAGAGTTATCGGCAATTATCAAGAACCCTGGGTGTTACTTCCCGCATCGTAGAGAAGTCGAGGATGCAATTGGTTGGCTGACTGGTGAAGAAATGGCTATTGATAAGGCTAATCTTATCGATAGATTAGATTGGGCCAGATCTCCTGAAGCAGTGTCGGTTTCGCCAGACGGATTACCTGGATTGTTGCTGGAAGCGATCGAGTTGCTTGAATCGCCCAGTAAGATTCCACTAAAAAAGAATATCTTCGTGAAGATCGATGTGAATAGTTGGTCAGTCGACGAACCGTTCATAACTGATCACAAACCGGCTACGAAAGAAGAAATGAGTCTGAAAAAAATCGTCTATAGGCTTATTTCGGATGGCGAGGTCGATGATTTTTATTGCCCTACGATACGTCCTATGAAGGCTGTATCGGCATTAGGCACCATCATAATCGAGCTTACGAAGATGATTATACTACTACTCCCGGTAACGGCGTTCTCTTCTTTGAGAAAAGTTGTAAACCATTCGCCGATGGCGTTGATTATACCTGGTGGGAAAGGGTAGCGGAGTCTTTTATGCCGGGAAATAGCAGGATTGGATGCGTAAATGAATATCGTATCTTTTGCGCCTTCCTAATTCGTAACCTAATCAACAAGAAGAATTGGCCGATTAACGAAGCGTGGGGCGCTATATGTAACGGAAAGCCAAAGCTTCCAAAAGATGTGTTTGGGTTTAAGAATTTGGACCGGTACTGTAAGGTTCTCGCAGGAAGATGCGGTGGGCTTAGAGATTATTGTCTTGGAGGTGGATATAGCAATCCTATTGCAGAAATAGACATCCCGTCCACTTGTGCTTCCCCGCAGTTGTTTAATGGTGTGGGGTGGATTATTTGCGAACGCGACCCGATGAAACCGGTAGCATAATTAACATTTTACCCGGGCTAAGCCCGGGTTTTTGATGATTTATTTGATAGACTTAATGATTGGGAATGGGACAGCTTCGCGCCCGGAGACTCCTTCTAGGAGCCAGAAGTTGCGCTCGCTATTGCCCCAACCACAGGCAGGCGGCATGCCGTATTCAAGCATCTCGACAAAGTCCATGTCTAGCATTTGAGCTTCTGTATCGCCAGCGTCGCGGGCGGCTTGTTGTTCCTTGAATCTTTCAAGCTGGTCAAGCGGGTCGTTTAGTTCGCTGAAGCCATTCCCCATTTCCGTACCAGCAATAACAGGATGAAAGCGTTCTGTAACCTTCGGATTATCTGGGTTTTTCTTGGCCAAAGGAGATAATTCAAGAGGCTCTTCGACTAGCCAGAACGGGCCAGCGGAGCGCTTGCGAATGAGTTTCCAGACATGATCGATTAGATGTGGTGTAGTTGCAGTCTCTAGTGTATGCTCTAGAGATTTTTTTGCGGCGGTGTCGTTTTTGTCTTCGGACTTTGCGAATTCGTCGCGGAGAATTTGACAGAGCTGTTCACGGTCAGGATTGAAAACATCGATTCCGTATTCTTGGTTGAGAAGATCGGCATACTTAATACGCGGCCACGGTTGACCGCCATTGTCGAGGTCGATTTCGAATCCGCCGACATTAAATTTGAGCGTACCCCAAGTCTCCTTGGCGACATATTTTATCATTTCCTCGTAGAGGTTCATGCCATCTTCGTAATCTTCGTATGCGGCATAAGACTCAAAAGCAATGTGTTCGGGAAGATGTTCATCGTCAATTCCTTCGTTGCGGAAACGAGGGCCGATATCAAATACTTTTTCAAAACCACCGCCAAGAAGGCGTTTTAGTGGTAACTCATGAGAAATGCGGAGATAGAAGTCCTCATCTAATGCGTCCATGTGTGTGGTGAATGGTGTAGCATCAGCACCTCCAGTCGTGTGCTCAAGGACCGGTACATTTACTTCAATGAAACCGTGATCTAGCATAAACTGACGTGTGGCTTGCCAGAACTTACTGCGTCGGATTAAGCGATCGCGGACTTCAGGATTTACATTCATGTCGACATAACGACGTCGATAACGTTCTTCTTTATTAGTAAAGCCATCGCGACCAGGAAGCGGACGAAGTGTTTTCCCGAGAAGGCGGACGAAGTCGGAGAAGACTGATATTTCGCCGGTAGAACTTTTACCAATTTTGCCGGTGGCTTCTATGAAGTCACCAGAGTCTAAGAGCTTGAGTCTTTTAGCATTGATTAATTTATCATCTTCTAGATCTTTTTGCGTCATGAAGATCTGCACTTCGCCAGACATGTCTTGGATTTTTATGAAGGCGAGCTTTCCGAATGAGCGTATAGCAGTAATACGGCCAGCGATTGTAACAACTTGTCCGTTGAACTTATCAAAATTATCGATGATCGGGGCTATCTTGGTGGTACGGGAAGAACTTGCTGGGTATGGATCAATACCGAGGCTTTTTATTTCTTCTAATTTTCTTAATCTTTCGTTTCGATAATCATCAATTGTCATGTTATAGATTATAACATATTTTTCGGCTATCTTTTACCCCATTCCGAGAACATATACTAGGACGAATGCGATGGTATTTTTGATGACGTGAAGAAGGATGCCAGAATAGATGGTTCCGGTGATTTCGCGAAGTGCGCAGAGGACGACGCTCATAGCAAAAACATTAACGCCGACATTCCATTGGCCATGCATGATGCCGAATAAGATTGAAACAAGGAGGATGGATAGGATGAGAGAAAGTTTTTTCCCTGGAATAATGCTACGAAGTTTGGCGTAAAGCCAGCCGCGAAAAACGAGCTCCTCGGCGATGGGGGCCGCAATACAGAGAGCGAAGAAAGCGACGATCCTATCAAAGCCGTTTACGATATTATAGCCAAGCTCTTGTGCTTGAGTCGCGTCGAAAAATGGAAAATTAGAGAATATTGCGACTATTATTGTAGCCAAGACGATATATGCTATGAGCCCAACTGGGGCGAGCCCGATATCGGTCCAAGTTGGGAGATCTTTCAACCCTAAACTTTCGCGCGAAGGGCGAGCTTTTTTAAATAGTTTAACCGGCACCCAGATGATAAGAAAAGTAGAAACAAGATAGACTAAAGCGTTGGCGACGGTTGTCCATACCGGTGTTGTTAGTTGCTCGCGTCCAATTAGGAAATATAATCCGAAAACTATAGCATATTGTGACGCAACCATGACGACAGCCACCCAAGCCAAAAGCAAAATTACGCGTAGAAATTGTTGCCAAGTCGATGCTTTCGCGTGCGATGTCTTAGTCTTGATGTTTGAACCATCTTTTCTGCTAGTTGAAGATGATTGTTTTTCGTGTTTTTCTTCAGTAGATTTAGTCTTTGCCATATTAGAATAATTTGATTATATCGAGAATAGTAATGATGACCATAAGGATAAGGAGGAAGATGACAGATTTGGTTAGAATAGCTTGCTCGCGTTCTTTGGAGAGTTTTTTGTGGCGAAGCCGCGCAATGAATATCATGAACCAACGGCCTCCGTCGAGCGCTGGAATAGGCAAGACGTTCATACAGGCTAAGGATATAGAGATAATGGCCACAAATAAGAGGATATAATTCAACCCGGCAGAAAGTATATTCGGGAAATAGTTTCCGATGATGCCAACTATGCCCGAAACGCTATTAGAGGCGTCCTCTAGCTGCTCTTTGCCTTCTTCGCGAACAGATTCGTCGCTTGAAATTTGGCGCGCGGCACCGGTGACTAGATCGACTACGAGCTTGCCAAGTCCTTTGAAGGTTTCTCCGGTAGCTTGAACGGTGAGACCGGCGGCAACGATTGGCGCAGACCAGGTATAATTACGGCGAACCATAGGGCTAGACATGGTGACCCCTAGAAGGTATTCAGAATCTTTTGGATTGAGGGTAACTTCAAGATTCTTTTCTGTCGCTGAATAATAGGATTCATCTGGGCATTCGCATGGTTCTTGATAACAATCTATTTCGCAGGTTTTTCTTTGTACTGTATAGATGACTGTTTGCTCAGCGTGACTGTCGTTGAAATCAACTACGTCAGAAGACGTAAGGATTGTCTTTGTTTCTTCCCCGTTGACGATCGTTGCGGATAAAAGCTTGTCGCCCGCATTAAATCCAGCGCGCTCTGCCGGTGAATTCTCTTTGACTTCGTTAACGATTACTTCGGCATCTGCCGAGAGATGCTCATCCGACTTGATGGTGAATTGGTGGTCGAACATTTCTGGTAGACCAGCCCAGCAAAGAACGGTAAGGATAAGAAAAGCAACTAGCCAGTTCATCATGACGCCACCAAAAAGAATCTTGGTCTTTTTCCAGAAGTTTACGGAGCCGAAAGTACCTGGTCGAGTTTCATCGTCGGATTCACCATCCATAGCGCAAAACCCACCAATGGGTAAATAATTCAAGCTGAAGATGAGAGAATTCTGCTCTTTATCCCAATCCTTTCTGGGTATTCTGCGCCATTTGCCTTTTTTCTTACCTTTTTCTGGTTTGCTACGAACCCAAGCGGCAGCTCGTGGCGGAAAGCCGATACCGAATTCCTTAACCTTGACTCCGGAGTGGCGCGCCATTAGGAAATGGCCGAACTCGTGTGCGGTAATGAGAAAGGTCAAAACTAGTAAACCAACAATTATACCTATAACAATATTCATGTTGTTTATTTTAGCATAAGCGAACTGAATCCGCTAGATTTGCATAATCTCTGATTCTTTAACTTTGAAAGTGGAGTCGATTTTGTCGTTAAAAGTCTTGGTAAGATCGTCGATAGCCTTCTCGGCGCGCTTCTTGGCATCTTCCGGTAATTCGAGTGCCTTTAAGTCCTTACGCGCATCTTCGCGAACGTTGCGAATCTTGACTTTGGCTTCTTCGACGGATTTACTAGCGGTTTTGACGATTTCTTTACGACGCTCCTCGGTGAGTGGCGGGATAGGCACGCGAATCACTCGCCCATCGTCGGAGGGATTGAGACCGAGAGACGAATCAGAACGAATGGCGCTAGTGATGCCTGGAATGGTTGTCGGATCGTACGGCGTAACTAGGAGCATGGTACCGCCTGAGACAGTGACGTTTGCAACTTGGTTTAGTGGCATCCATTGCCCGTAGGCTTCGCACTTGATGCCTGCAAGCATGTCTGGATGGGCACGGCCAGTGCGGACTTTCTTGAGTTCATCGTTAAACTTGCTAAATGCAACGTCCATTTCTTTTTGATACTTATCGGTGTCAAACATAAAAACTCCTTGTTAATAATATTATTATATATGATTTTGTGATATAATTCTACATATGGATTCAAAGACCGGTGGGCTTTCTTCTGATGATAAGCAACGACAAGCTGCCGCAGAGATAGCTAGGCGTAAGGTTTTGTTGGCTTATGAGCAAAAAGAGATGAACAAAGCTGCCGAGTTTATCAAGAAACAGGATCAAGCGAGCCGTTCGTCGGATTTGCTAACGAGCCAGACTACGCTTCGATCTGTGCGCGGACAGAATTCGAGCAGTGTTTTGGGCACCTCTGCAACGCCAGTTCTTAGAACGGTTTCAAATGAGGAATGGAAGAAATATCATACTGCATGGCAGGATTATTATCAGAAGTATTATAGTGAGTATTATATTAATGCCGCAAAAGAGTATGTTGCTAAACAACAAGTGAAAGCTATTCGAGAAGAGGCTATTAAGCGTGACGTTGAAGAGACGTATGCTGGTAAGACTCCGGCCGAGATAGCAAATAGTATGAGTTCTGAAGCTGAGAAGCAGGAAGCGCAGAGTAGTTTCAAAGCAAAAATCCAGGAACGGGCGATGGAAAGGGCCAAAAAGACTTCGAGGCGTAGGAAGATGATTCCTATTCTCGCTGGTCTAGCTGTGGCACTAACGATTCTCTTCCTGCAATATAACCGTATGATTTTTGCTCCGATTGCTGCTTATGTGAGCCCTGGTGATGCGCCGGCTGAGGAAATTACGGCAGTAGATCCGACGGTAACATTGACTAAAGTCTCGCCAGACCCAAGGCTAATTATCCCGAAGTTAAATGTGGATGTGCCTCTGAATTTCGGAGTAAGTCTAGATGGAGTAATGGATGCGATGAATCGCGGAGTGGCGCACTATCGTATTAGTGGAGCCAGTGCCTATCCTGGAGAAGTTGGTAATTTTGTAGTAATGGGACATTCGGCTGGTGATATATATTCTGGTAATCAATATAAATTTATTTTCTCTGGTCTGGAGCGGCTTGAGGCTGGCGATATAATGTACGTGCACTATAATTCAGTGAGATATACCTATAAAATGGTGGGAAGCGAGATTATTTGGCCGACTGAGGTAAGTAAATTGATAATTGATACCGATAAGCCAATAATGACTTTGGTTACTTGCTGGCCACTCGGGACGAGCCGTCAGCGTTTATTGATACACGCTGATCAAATTAGTCCGTCGACTGAGAACGCAATAGCTCAGGAAGAAGTAGAAGAAACTAAAGAAGAAATCGAATTACCGCAAAACGAAGATACATTGTTTGATAGAATCCGTAAATGGTTTTCCGGGAATAACTAATCTATTCTTGCACGCAACGAATGCTGGCGCCACCGATTTGGTTCTGAGTCCATTTTAGTACCGACATTGAAGGGGTGTTTCCTTCATATTTCAGATGAATGATGGACATATTGTTTCGACTTGCTTCGCTAGTCCACCAGTATACGAAGCCTAATCTCCTATAGATGCTTTCGGACGGCCCTATGAAACCGCTATAGTTGTTTACTAACCCGTTAGCTTGAGCTCTGGAAGGAAGCTTCCAGCCTTTAGGACAAATGCTTTCGTTTGGACTACCGTTCGTCATTGCCGTGGCTCCTTTGTAGCTATAATGCATTAATCCTATAGTTTCAGACATTGATGGCGTAGTCATTGTGTAATCGAGTAATATACTGTTACCCCACGAGATCGTACGTGTGACGGAAACATCCGACGTAGAAGGATCTAGTGAGGATCCCTTGAAGCGTAGATCGTCAGTCATCCAGCATTTGCCATCATAAAGCTTAGCTACGGTATATGTGTTATTATCTCTGGAATCTGTAAATGAACCGGTGTCGCCGATACTTCTTAGATCTGAACATTTAAATCCTTGCATGCTAGTTGGTTCAGATTCCGGCTTCTCCCATGGTTCAGGTTCTGGTTCAGGTTCTGGCTCAGGTTCTGGCTGTGGTTTGTAGGAATGTCTGACGCAGGAGCTCTCAACATCGACATTGCCAATTGAAGTTTCTCCTAGAGTATATGTTCTACCATTGATGATAAACGAACCATCTTGTTGGACGGTGAACTCTGCTACGTCCCAGTTGCCACCAGTAGATACTCCTCCAGGATAATTGAAGGTAGCAATCGGTTCTGTATCGAATGGCCAGACGCCAATCCCACTATCGGCTTTGCCGATAAAGACACGGACCGTTAAGTTATTATTCCCTAAGCCTTGATGAGCGAAGTCGTGCACATAATATTTGAAGGTGGCTGGGAAAAGGCTACGGAAAGCAATAATCTCGATCGCGCCATCACCGCAATTTGCAGACCCGCAGTTTCTATCCTTTGAGGAGTTATAGTTCTTGTTGTCAACGGAGTCAACATCAAGTTGGAAAGTTTTGACTTTATTAGTAGTAAAGCTGTACTGTTTTGATTCTCCTGCGGTAGGATGCCCATAATAGACATGGAACTCTTTATCGCTTGTGGCGCTTTCTTTAGTGCCAGTTAAATGTGCATCTATGTCTTTGTTACTTCCCGTCCACGTCATCACAAAGAACATGCCCATCTCGTCAAGAGCAAGGTTGGTGGTCTTTTTGACTGGTTGAACTTGATCTGGGTTAAACAATCTAACGGTAGAATCAATGGTAGAAGGCATATTGCCAGCTA
>JAFWLS010000021.1 GCA_017514045.1 Candidatus Saccharimonadota bacterium
CCTGAGCCAGGATCAAACTCTCCATTAAAGAAAATTTGATTACTCAAATAATAAATAAAATGAACTGACGATGATAGTTTTCTTATAAAAGAAAACATTTAATTGCACAACTGAATTGTTAACAAACTCTAGGGACTCCGAAAGATACCATCCTCGCATTCTCTAGACTTCCCTAAGTTTACCCCAAATAACAGGTTATGTCAAGAGTTTTTTTGAAGATTTTTTCGATTTACTATTTTTCTGCGTCAGGAGTTTTTGTTTCTTCTTCTATACTCTCTTCATCTGGGAGCACAATTCCAATCGAAGCCACCGTATCACCATCACCAAGACGCATAATTCGCACTCCTTGCGTCGCTCTACCAAGCGTCGGGATCTCTTTTACAGCCACACGAATCGTTTGCCCCTTGCTAGACATCATAATCACATCCTTTGCGACCGGATCCAACGTATGGACTGCAACTATTGGTCCGGTTTTCGCAGTCACCGCTGCCACCTTAATTCCTACGCCCCCTCTCTTATGCGCCGGGAAATTCGAAGCAAAAGTTGCTTTTCCGTAACCGTTTGCAGAGATAGCTAAAATCTTTTGTTTCGGATCGGTAATAATATCCATACCAACCACTTCATCGCGCGGACGTAGTCTCGCCCCACGAACTCCTCTAGCGGCACGTCCCATAGCCCGCACGTCTTTTTCATTAAATCTAATGGCCTGACCAGCCGAAGTAGAAATCACAACGTCATTTTCACCAGTCGTTCCCTGTACCCACCTCAATTCGTCGCTCTCATCCAACTTAATAGCGATTAGACCATTTGAGCGAATGTTCAAGAAATCTTTAATAGCCGTCTTCTTGATTGTTCCCTTTTTAGTGGCCATAAACAGATATCCGTTCTCTTCCAGACCAGTTCCCTGTTTTATTATTGCGGTAATCTTCTCTTCCGGATGCATAGACAATAGGTTCACCGCTGCCGTGCCCTTAGCTGCTAACGTCGCCTGTGGCACTTCATATGCCTTCAATCTAAAAATGCGTCCCTGATTCGTAAAGAATAACAAGAAATCATGAGAATTTGCGGTTATGATTTGCGCGATAACGTCCTCTTCCTTTGTTGTCATACCACGTTTACCTTTACCGCCTCTGTTTTGTTTTCTAAAATCATTCTGAGATACACGCTTCATGTAGTTCTGCGCGGTAAGCAAGATCACACTCTCTTCCTCTGGAATAAGTTCTTCCTCGGCAAACTTCCCTACTTCGTGATTAATGATCTTACTCCTGCGTTTATCCCCGTATTTTTCTTTTAGAGCTATCAACTCTTCCTTGATCACGCCCAAAATCTTCATCTCATCAGCCAAGATTTCCTCAAGCTTCTTAATCAACTCATGAAGCTCTTTGAGTTCTTCCTCGATCTTATCTCGTTCTAGTCCTTGGAGACGCCTCAATTGCATCTGCAAAATCGCCGTAGCCTGAATCTCAGAAAGGCCAAATCTCTTCATAAGCTGCTGGTCGGCATCATCATAGCTTGCGCGAATTACCTTAATCACCTCATCGATATTATCCAGAGCAATCTTCAAACCTTCAAGAATATGCGCGCGTTCCTTAGCTTTTCGAAGGTCAAACTCCGTTCTGCGACGTACGACCATCTGTCGATGTTTGATAAACTCACCCAAAATTTCTTTAAGTCCCAAAATTCTTGGCTGCAATCCATCAACCAAAGCCAACATATTATAATGGAACGCTGTCTGAAGTGGCGTTAACTTATATAGCTGATTTAGAATCTTTTTGGGGAACGCATCTTTTTTCAGCTCAACAACCACACGCACTGTTCCACGTGCAGACTCGTTCCTAACATCAGCAATGTGATCAAGTTTTTTATCATTCACGAGATCACGGACTTTATTCATAAAGTCTTCTTTGCTAACCCCATAGGGCATCTCGGTGACGACAATATTATACCGACCATTTTTGCGTTCTTCGATATTCGTCACGGCTCGAATCGTTACTGAACCCTTACCAGTGGCATAGGCAGACTTCATCGGCGCCCCACCATACACCTCTGCACCAGTCGGAAAATCTGGCCCCTTTACATATTTCATCAACTCCTCTAGAGAAATGTCAGGGTTATCAATCTGCGCCACTGTGGCATCGACGAGCTCTCCCAGATTATGCGGTGGGATATTTGTTGCCATACCAACAGCAATGCCCATCTGGCCATTGAGAAGAATGTTCGGAAGTGCCGCCGGCAAAACTACCGGCTCCTTCTCGCTACCGTCAAAGTTGTCGCGAAAATCCACCGTTTCTTTCTCTATATCGGCAAGTAATTCAGCGCCCACCTTATCCATTCTAGCCTCAGTGTACCTAGACGCCGCTGGTTCATCGCCGTCGGCAGAACCAAAGTTACCTTGTCCCTCGATGAGCGTATAGCGCATTTTCCATGGTTGCGCTAGATTAACCATAGCCATATATATAGACGAATCGCCATGCGGATGGTATTTACCCATTACCTCACCGACAATTCTTGCGGATTTTACCGTAGCATGTGGGGCCTTCCAACCATTCTTATTCATCGCATAGAGTATGCGACGATTAACTGGTTTCAAACCATCGCGCACATCTGGGAGTGCACGATCTACAATCACGGACATCGAATACTTTAAGAAGTATTCCTCCATCGTGCTCTCAACATTACGATTTTCTATACCTTTCAGAATAGCCTCTGTGGTGCCTTCTGGTTCAGTACCAGGCATTTCACCACTCATATCTTGACTCTGTAGCTCTTCTGGGGTTTGGTCTTTCATGCTGTCGTTTTTCGCGTTATTGGGCATATCTTACTCCTCTCTCCTTAAAAGTCTAGGTCATCAAGGTCGACTTTAGCCGCCCCGGCCTGAATAAAGTTTTTTCTCAAATCCACCTGATCTCCCATCAGCTTAGCAAACACTGCGTCGGCTTTCTCAGCATCTTCTATATGTACCTGCACCAATACGCGATTCTCTGGGTCCATTGTTGTCTCCCAAAGCTGTTTTGCATCCATCTCGCCAAGGCCCTTAAACCTCTGTTGTGCCGTATATCCAGCCTGCTTAAATCTCTCCTGCCCTTCATCGATTTTTGCACCATTCGCCTTCTTCTCTTCGATTTTCTCCGTTAATTTTGCCTCCAATGCCGCCTCATCATACAGATAATCGATTTTTCTAGCATTCCCTGTCCCCTTTATTAGACCGAACAGCGGTGGCTTGGCCAAATATACGTGCCCTTCTTCTATCACTTGCGGCATATATCGGAAAAAGAATGTCATTAGCAAAGTCGCAATATGAAGACCATCCACATCGGCATCTGTCATGAATACAATTTTGTCATATCTTAACCCGTTGATATCAAACTGTTCACCTATACCAACGCCAAGTCCCTTTATCAATGACACAAGCTCTGCATTCGCAAGCATCTTATCGAGTCGCGCTCTCTCAGTATTAAGTACCTTACCGCGAAGCGGTAGTACAGCCTGAATTTTTGGATTACGACCTTCTTTAGCCGAACCCGCAGCAGAGTTCCCCTCTACGATAAATAGCTCGCACTCATCTCTATTCCTTGACGAACAATCCGCAAGCTTTGATGGCAAATTCAATCCATCGAATGCCCCCTTGCGAATAACATTATCTCTTGCAGCACGTGCCGCTTTACGAGCTCTTGCCGCTAATGCCGCTTTCTGAACAATCTTTTTGGCAATCTGTGGATTTTCCTCTAGATAATAGCCAAAATACTCAGTCATTACCTTATCCACATATCCACGCACCTCCGGATTACCGAGTTTGTTCTTTGTCTGCCCTTCAAATTGTGGGTCTGGAAGTTTAACCAGAATCACCGCCGTGAGACCTTCCTTAATGTCGTCACCTGTCAAATTATCCTCTTTCTCCTTTAAAAGACCATTCTTACGCGCATAATCATTTATCGTTCTGTTTAACCCAGTACGAAAACCAACTACATGCATACCTCCATCTGGCGTCAATACATTGTTAGCAAACGGCTTCATAATCTCAGCAAATGTATCGTTGTACTGAAGCGCAATCTCTATCTCGCTATCCGCAACCTTCTTTTCTACATAAAAAATGTCATCTGACATCACCTCTTTGCCATTATTCAATCTCTTCACATAACTCCTGATCCCACCTTCAAAGTAAAACGATTCCTTAGCACCTGTTCTCTCGTCATTAACTTCGATCAGTATGCCTTTAGTCAAATAGGCTTGATGCCTTGCATAATTTGACACCCAATCATAATCAAATGTCGTAGTTTCCTTGAAAATCGCCGGATCCGGGTAAAATGTAATGGACGTGCCGCTTGGTCTTGGACTGCCGGCCGTCACCGTAAACGGTTTGGTCGTCTTACCCACTTCAAATTCAACCCTATGTGTTTTTCCATCTCTATATACTTCAGCAATCATCCTTGTCGAGAGAGCATTTACTACTGATGAACCGACGCCATGAAGGCCCGATGATACCTTATACCCGCCATCTCCAAACTTACCACCAGCATGGAGCACAGTAAGAACTGTCTCTAGCGTCGATAACCCTGTTTTTGGATGCTTATCTACAGGGATACCACGTCCATTATCGTCCACCCTTACTCCGCCATCATTCAAAATCGTAATTGTAATCTTGTTTGCAAAACCAGCAATTGCCTCATCGATAGAGTTATCAGCAATTTCCTTAATCAAATGATGAAGACCGTCGTAACCAGTTGAACCTATGTACATCCCCGGTCGTAATCTGACCGGTTCCAGCCCCTCCAGAACTCTAATTTCTGACGAATCATATTGCTCCGCCGCATTTTTACCTACTGGCATAGAAATTTACCTCTGTCTTTAAATAACTCCCCCTATTATATCTGTTTTACTCTATTTTTTCAAGGCCTTAGGCTTATTTTATCATCCGCTTTCCAGAACCCATCATCACCTTTATTTTCTCTTAAAGCCGCATCCCTAGATGGTGTATTTTTAATCAGTTCCTCAGCCTCAATATCCCTACGGTCAACTTGTCTTTCGCGATGCGAAGACTCCATTTCGCGTCCTGCAGAGGGATGAGGTTCATCGGACCCCATTTTATCCGTTTCCGTATCGTTGTTCTTTATTTCACTTTTTTTCCGAAGCCATGCTTCTAAGAAATTCTCTTCTCTTTCTTCTTTATCAGTAGTTTTATATACTCTTTGAGTATTTATCCGATCATTGTCCCTGTCTGTTTCTTCATTATCATTACCGTCAGTTACACTAGCCGCATCCTCGCCAGACCGCACTTTACCCTCCTTATTGCTAGCGGCTAATCTCTGATCAATCTCCTTACTTACCTCCGCTCTAGGCCTGCCATATTTCGCCGCCGAATATGTCTTCAGGCTCTGAAGTACCTCTGGACTTTCTTTTCCTAAAACTGGCCATGTCATAGTAAACGGCGTACTTGGCATTCCGTACATCATCACTGTTGCCACAGCATGATAGTTCGGCGTCTTATGCAAATCCTCAGCCGTGAACGTAGGTGCAAATACTTTCTCTATCAACTCCGCATCCGTCACGCCCAACCGACCTGCAATAATTGTACCAACGTTTCCCAATACGCCCTCTCTTATCTTGTCCGTCAACTGCGTCATAAACTGGTTAGCGACTATCAGGTTCAATCTAAACTTTCTTGCCTCAGAAAGAATGCTCTCAAAACTATCTGTTGAGAAATTCTGAAACTCATCTACAAACAGACAGAAGTCTTTCCTATCATCCTCTGGTGTATCTACTCGGCTCATTGCCGCCGCTTGGAATTTCATCACAAAAATCATACCGAGCAATTTGGAGTTCAATTCCCCCATCTTCCCCTTAGATAGATTAACAAGCAATATTTTATTGTTGTCCATAATATCACGGATATTAAATCCACTCTTCGTTTGCCCCAGTACATTCTTCATCATCGTATTGCTAATAAACGGCCCCCACTTAGATACAAACCATGTGGTTACTTCCCCTGCGTCATTACTTCTTTGTGACGCCGGAAATTCCTTTGTCCAATAATCGTACACTTGTCTATCTGTTACGTATTTCAACTTTGCCTTTACAAATTCTGGGTCAATAAAGACTCTCGGTATATCTATGAACGACGCTCCATTAGGGTCGGACATCAAGAGCAAAGCGGCATTTCTAAACATATGCTCTCCGCGTGGACCAAAGATGCCAGTATGACCCGGATCATAAAGGCTATAAAGCATATTGATACCTTCCTGAATGATAAAGTCTTTCTGATCCGCCGTTTGGTACTCAAACATGTTCATCCCTATAGGATTCTCCATGTCACCTGGGTCAAAGTATATTACGTCATCGACACGTTCTTTAGGCACCATCGAAAGAAGCTCTTCTGCGACATCACCGTGCGGATCTATAAATGCGAAGCCTCTACCCTCCTGCATATCTTGATACGCAATGTTCCTCAAAAACTTAGATTTACCCATGCCAGTAGATCCGATCACATACACATGTCGTCGTCTGTCCTCTACTGACAACCTTATCTCTTTTTTCTCACCACGAAACTCGTTAATGCCTATCAAAACTCCATCGTCAACTAGTTTCGCTGGCCCCTCTACCTGTTTAGTTAACTGTCGCATCACCTGACTCGTCGGAATTGCATTCTGCTCTGGCAGATGAAATATGCTCGCGAGTTCTACGGCATTCAACACATTATTCGTAGTCGTGAGAGGGAAATCTCTGAAGATATAGTCTCTGGCCAGTTTACGTATATCTTTAGCCATTTCATATTTAAAGCCGTTATATGCTGGCGAATCAAACTGTGAAAACGCCGTTACTACCCCACCAACCATAGCCTCTGCTCGCGATCGTCCTTGTTCACTACTCCCCACGATTCGAACTAATGTCTCAAAAGCAGCGTACCTAGTCTTATCCTCAACGGCGCTAATCTCGTCTTGCTGTATGTTAGTCAAAACCTTTATTTCTTCGTGCTTTTCGTTGCTTTCCTGTGTCGACAATGGCTTCCATAACAACGCGAATATTTGTTCAATTCCGCTAAAAATGATGTTCGCTCCGCTCGTTGTTTTCTTTGTTTTCCCTTCTTTTATACTCTTCACCCACGTTTCAGAATTCTTAGTCCAAGCACCATCCTTCGGTCTAAACATTATCTGTACTCCCAGGCCTTCTCCGTCCTTAAGCGCCGACATCGTATTCAAAATGGCAGTGCTAGCGTCCCTCTTTGTCTGCTCGTAGGTGGCAATAGGATACACATACTCCTTCTTTAAGCTCAGTTCACCACCAGCTACACCGTCCAACTTGGCTGTTTTTGAAAAAATATTCTCTCTCTCCGTTTCCTCAACTCTTGCTGTCGGATATGCAGAAACAATCGCTTGTTTTACAGTCTCTGTCAATACGGCCGGAACCACCGCAAAATATTTGATCATGCCACCACTTGCTACTATCTCAAACGAAATATGTTTTTGTCCAAAAATCCTTGCATTTTTCCCCTTAACCAATGTCGACGCGATGATAGAATACATTACTTGCGCTTGGCTCACAGCTTCATTCACCACATCTCGTTCATCCCTACCGCCAGCCTGGATATCATCCGTAGTCGGAGGCAAATGTATCAACATGGCTATCATTTTGAGCCCACGTTCTGCTTCCTTTACCTCTCTCATTCGTTTAACTTTCAGTGCACGAACAATTATCGCGAACAACATCAGAGCCACGCCACCAAGAATCAAGAAAACAGTCGTCATTACTATTGCTTTCCTTCTCTAACGCGCCCAAACGCCTTTAATATCAAAGAATCACTCATATCCTGTATCTTTACATTCAACATATATGGATCATCGGCATATTCCTTCTCAATTTTTCGAATCTCCTTCAGACCCTCCTCACCCATCTCCTTTCTGAGTGAAGTATTATCTCGAGCCAACGCATCCTCAAACTCATTATACATATGCTTATTTTATCACATTTATGCTCGTTTATATATTAAAAAACATCCTAAAAATACAAATATCGCCACAAGAGCTATTGTTAAAAGATTTACAGATCGAGCGACCAGTAATATGATCGGACCAAAGGCCACTACCGTGGCATACATATACGTTTTATTTTCAGATATTTCTTTGTCTTTGCCATTCTTATCTTTTAGTATTCTCTGAAAAATTTTTACTAATTCAACCATCAATCCAAATAGAGCTATAAAAATCATTGTAAAAAATACTAAAACACCTAAAACACCCGCTTCTTTAGGGGTGGTATAATTCAACATAAACAATATGCCAAAAAGTGAAAAAATGCTAAGAATTGGTATGATTCTGCCACGCATACATACTATTGTAACACACTTATGTTAAAGTGTATATTGGCGCCCCCAAGTTAAAATACATGGATCAAAGCGGGGGGATTATCCGGCTAATTAAAACTTACTATAGGCCGCAATCCTTATCCCCGCTTCAAATCACTTGACCGCTCCACGATTGTGGAGCATAGGTCCTAATTAGTTCCCTACTCGTTCTAATTATGGTGAATGTACTAACGAGTCAAGACCTAACGCGCTTCGGCTTTGTTGACGAAGCTCTAGGTAATTCCTAAAAATGTAATTTATGGCTAGAAATTACCTTTTCGCACCGCCAACGGTGATCTCTATTTGTATTTCATTTTAATGTTCTCATTTATTTTTAATGTTGATTTTTGTCATTCGACAACCTCATACTAGCATAAATTTGTTACAAAATCAATACTTTTGTACAACAATTTCAATATATTTTTTACAACAAAAGCATCTTTTGTCTCTGTTGTAACCCTCATTATAAAACGTTGTATTTTTAACACATCATCAACAAAAAAATCGATCTCCCCTTGTGGAAAACTTTCTCAAAATCATAAAAAATTTATGCAAAAAAGTATTGACACAAGCATTTTTGCGCGTTATGATGGTATTAGCTTTTGAATAAAAATATTATTCAAAAGCCAAAAATAAACACATTTTAGCCAAAAATAACTCCACACTCTACACGAAAGACCGGTTTTCCTCGCAGTTACCGGTCTTTCTTTTTACTTCACTTTCTTCAATTACAAAAATACACCCCTGTTAATCCTGGGTGTATAATTTTTTTGCTCAAATCAATTGGTGGAGCTGCCGGATACTGCCTCCGGGTCCGAAAAATTACTGGATATCATTCTACGTGCATAGTTGCTTGTTTTGTCTTGGCTAATCGTACAAAGCAGCAAACAACAAAACTTCGTACTACCATGACAATATTTTCGTGGTCATCTTTGTCGTAAAACAACCCTTAATCCCGTTATATAATAATTCCTTCCCTACGGAATCTTAGAAAGAAACCAGCCTATAAAATCAATTAGGCATAAGCAGGCATGTAAGCTACACGCTTGCCAATAGTGTTTTCAGCACTTATTTAACACTTACGGTGTTCAATCGTCACGCTTGATATCTGTTAATAATCCGTCTAAGCTTTTTCAGCCCCAACTGCTAATATTATATCACGCCTACCCTTATTTGTCTATTCTGACCTCCAAACCGCTTCTCCTTGCAAACTCCTTATTCATCCTCTATTCTAAAGATATGATTGCTAAGACTCATTCGGCCATACCCTACGGCTATGAAGGTCGTGTCGTGGAGGTAGAAGGCGACATTAACAAAGGTCTCCCGGCATTCAACATCGTCGGAATGGCCAACAAAACTATCACAGAAGCTCGAGAGCGAGTTAAGAGTGCCCTCATCAACTCTGACTTTTCCTTCCCTGACAAGAAAGTTACTATCAATTTGGCTCCCGCAGATCTTTTGAAAGATGGCTCATATCTAGATCTCCCTATCGCGCTTACTGTTATGACTTTATCTCGACAACTTCTCCAAGACGATCTAAATGAGAAACTCTTTGTCGGAGAGCTATCCCTTAACGGTGCTCTTCGCCCTATTCATGGTATCATTAACATCGTAGAAACAGCCCGTACGGCAGGCATTAACGAAGTTTATTTACCTATAGATAATCTCCCACAAGCCTCCCTGATATCTGGTGTCAAACTAATCGGCGTCCGAAACTTACGCGAACTTTTTCTTCACTTAAAGGGCGAAAAAACAATCGTTAATTCTCCTCAACAAAATGTTGTAAAAAACACAGGAACAGATTCAAATGCTCCTATTCTCGATCATGTCCGCGGACAAGCTCTCGCCAAGCGCGCTATCTCCATTGCTATTGCTGGCCATCATAATATTATCATCTCGGGTCCTCCAGGCGCCGGTAAAACTTTATTGGCTCGTGCTGCGGCAAATCTACTTCCCCAACCATCCCCGGAGGAACAAATTGCTATCACTAAAATCCACTCCATCACAGGCGAGACCGATAATATCATATACGATCGTCCTTTTCGCGCCCCACACCATACAGCCTCTCCGGTCTCAATCATAGGCGGCGGGAATAAAGCCGAACCTGGCGAGATTTCCCTTGCACACCTAGGTGTCTTATTTCTTGACGAGATTCCCGAATTTCCCCGTTCCGTCCTAGAAGCATTACGACAACCCCTCGAGGACCGCAAAATTTCAATCTCACGTGCAAATTCTAAAACTACCTATCCAGCAGACTTTATGCTCATCGCCACCATGAATCCATGTCCATGCGGTTATCTTGGTGATCCAAACCACGAATGCACCTGCACGCAAGCACAAATTAACAACTACCAGAAAAAACTATCTGGCCCGCTCTTCGATCGCATTGATATGAATATCACCGTTACCAAAGTCGATAACGCCGATCTTCGTTGCAAAACGTCTACAATCCTCAAAGAACCCACCGAACATAGTGTTGTAAAAAATAAAATAAAAGAGGCGCTCAACCGTCAACGTACCCGATACGGGCATAGTGGAGTCTACAATTCCTCTCTCTCTTCTCATCAAGTTTCTACTCTTCTTCATCTGACACCATCTGCCGAAAAACTCTTGGAGTCTGCTTCCGAGAAACTAAATCTCTCCGCCCGTTCATACTTCAAAGTCATTAAAGTTGCTCAGACGATTGCCGACCTTGAAGGAATGGATGTAATTGATGCGCCTCAGCTTTCTGAAGCCCTCAATTATCGTAAACGCTAATCTTCAGGAAAACTCGGTCTACCCCTTGCAATTCTAGGATTTTTTAGTATAATGGACAGATAAGGTAAGAAGAAAGGATCACTCCCATTAGTAAAAACAACCCACGCACTAAAATCAACGGAGAAATCCGTTACCCACAAGTTCGCGTAATTGGATCTAATGGAGAACAGCTCGGTATTATGTCGAGTCGTGACGCCCAACTTCTCGCTAGAGATGCCGGTGTTGATCTCGTAGAAATTGCTGCGAATGCCAACCCGCCGGTTGTCAAAATCATCGATTGGGGCAAATACCAATACCAAAAGATGAAAGAGGAAGCCAAGAATCGCAAGAAAGCTCGAGAAAAGCAGTCCGAGCTAAAGCAAATGAAGATTGGTCTCAAAATTAGCGATAATGACCTTAACATCAAAGTCCGCAAAATTAAAGGATTTCTTGAAGACGGCGATCACGTCAAGATCATGATTGTCTTTCGTGGACGCGAGATGGCTCATAAAGAAGTTGGACAAGAACTACTCAATAAAGTTCTTGACCTACTCGAGAATGATGCCATTGTTGAAGGAAAACCTCAATTTAACGGACGCAATCTCTCGGTCGGAATACGGAAGAAGTAATTTCCTACTTCCACGGTTCCCCGTTAGCACCTTGTGCCACTACAGGCATCCGCGATGAATCGTCGCAATAATACTAAATCTAAACCTAAAGGAATATTTATGCCAAAACTAAAAACGCATAAAGGTACTGCAAAACGTATCAAAATCAGTGGTTCCGGTAAGCTCATACGAAGCAGAGCTTTTGGCAACCATATTCTGGCTAAAAAGTCGAAGGCTAGAAAACGCAACATGAAAACCGCCGCTGCAATCAACGGCAAAATCAAGAAAAACGTTAAAACTGCCTTAGGAGTCTAACCATGAGAGTCAAACGCGGCGTTCCTGCCCACGCTAAACACAAGAAAACTCTGCAAGCCGCCAAGGGCATGCAGCATTACCGCACTCGTAGCTATCGCCTCGCCAAGCAAGGCGTCATCAAGTCACTTCGCTACGCCTATCGCGATCGCCGAAACAAAAAACGCGATTTTAGATCACTCTGGATCACTCGTATTAATAACGCTTCACGTGAACTCGGTCTTTCCTATTCTCAGCTCATCGCTGGCATGAAAAAGAAAGGCATCAGTCTTGACCGCAAGGTCCTAGCCGACCTCGCAGTCAACCAACCAGAAGCTTTCAAAGCAATCGTTAATACCGTAAAGGAGAAATAACATGGCTATCTGTGAAATCACCGGTAAAGGTAAAATGTACGGCCACAATGTTTCTTTCTCCCAGAGAAAGACTCGCAAGGTCTTCAAGCCAAACGTCTCTAAGCGCACTTTGGTCATTAATGGCCAAAAAGTCAAAGCGAATGTCTCCACGTCCGCCCTCCGCACCTTGAAGAAAAAGGGCCTAATCAAATAAACTCAAAACGACGTTTAATCAAAAAACTCCCCTCTTGGGGAGCTTTTTGATAATTGAGCTATCTGTAAGCCGGATTTTGTAATTCTCCTAAGAGAATCGGCAATCATCTATCTAGGCGCTCGGTTACCCGAACACTCGAGCGGTGAACGTGCGTCTCCGAACAAGAGCCAGTAGCACTCCTTGCAGCAAGTAGGGTTTGCCTCCGGTATATGTCACCATACACCGCTGTGAGCTCTTACCTCACTCTTTTCACCTTTTCCATTTTCGCTAGTAAAACCAACAAAATTGGTAGTATTGTCTCTGTGGTACTTTCCCTGCCCTCACGGGCGGTCGCCGTTAGCGACTACTTTGTCCTACGCTGTCCGGACTTTCCTCTTGAGCCAGGCTCAAGCGATTGCCTTTCAAGCTCCTGCTTATTTTAACACATCTCTGTCGAAATGTCTATCTATAGCTAAGTTTGCCTCTTCATCAGCTTGTTCATTCTGATCCCGTTTCACATGTACGAACGACACTGCTTCAAAATTCTTTGCTACCTTGTCTCTTATGTCAGCATAAATAGGCAGTAAATCCCTATTTTTTATTTTATAAATTCCGTTCATCTGATTTATCATCATCAGATTATCACCAACAAACCTCACTCGTTTTAATCCCAATTCCATCGCTTGTTCTACTCCGGATCTAAGCGCATAATACTCAGCCACTCGACTAGTAGCGAACCCTATAAATTCACCACCTCTTTTTAACACTTCGCCATCTTCACCAACTATATAATACCCAATGCCCGCTGGCCCGGGGTTACCACGGCTACTACCATCTACATACACAGTCGCGCCATTTACGGATTCGCGGTAATTCCCTACTGCTACAACTTCGTCTTTTTCTAGTTCGAGCACAGCAGATGTCGCATCATCGATTCTAGCCTTAGACAATTCATCCCTTTTCATAAATTTGTATGCTGAATATCTCTCGCTCGGTCTAATCTTAGCGGCACTAGCGACTCCCAGTTCGTACACTATATAAAGATTAGCCATCTGACTAACTCCAGAGAAGGCCAAAAAGGTAACTACATCTGTCAACTTCAATTCTTTCACTTCTACACCAAGATATTCCAACACAGTCCTAGCCATCGCCTCCTCTGGTTGTTCGCCAAACTTAATCTTTCCCGTCGGCAACTCCCAAAAAACAGGCTCTGCGCTACGGCCTGTTCTACGTTTCATCAAAAGTATTTCCCCGTCCTCTCTCAGTATTCCGACAACTCTAACTCGTTGTTTCATCCCACCACTATTTTCCTATAAAACTTTGTCCTCCACCGGCCTTGTGTTTTCCCTGCTGATTTGCAAGGTGGGTAAAATCTTATGCGCAGTCTCCACGGAGGCTTGCCACGAAATCCCTTAAACATGACTATACAGAGAAAATCATGCTACCGGTGAAGGTACAATCTCATTATATCAGTTTAATGACCAATAATCCAGTAGAATCCTTTAATAATTCCATCCATCACGTCATACATCACCGAAGAGAATACCCCTCCGCCCACCAATATTAATATATATATAACATATATACCCATCGGCTCCATTCTTTCCATCAGTTCCCTAATTTTATCTGGCATCAAAACATATAGTATTCTCGACCCATCAAGTGGTGGTATTGGTATCAAATTAAACACCCCAAATCCTAAATTTACTAGCATCATCTCTAGCAGAATAGTATATATTAAGCCATTAGCGAAAGTAATTCCGCCAAGCTCAATTATCAAAAAACTCACAAAAGCCAAAATAAAGTTAACCAACGGCCCCACCAAAGCTACCAGCGCCATTCCCCATGCTCCCCATTTAAGTCTACGCGCGTTAACCGGTACTGGCTTTGCGCCACCAAAAACTACCCCGCCCATAATATACGATATCAATGGTAATATCACCGACATGAACGGATCCAAATGCTTTATCGGATTCAGCGTCAATCTTCCGTCATCCCTAGCGGTTGTATCTCCCAACGCAAAAGCCACTACGCCGTGTGCTAATTCGTGCAGCATCATCGAAAAAACTATCACGCAGAGAACAATCACTACACCTAATACGTCCATACCACCTCCTTTTGACACATATATATTATATAACTAGTTCAATGCTACCACTTCCAATGTTACTGGAAGCGAATCAAGACTTTTTATCTTATACTTTTTCTCTGTACGCGCCGCAACTTTAAGCTCACTAACCATACCGTCTACATTCCCCATCGCGATCACGACCTTTGGCCCAATCTCTCTAATCGCTCTCACGGATGAAGTACAAAGTACATCAGACACCCCAAGATCATCTAACCCCTCTTCTATTCCCCCAATTATTCCAACATGCACACCGCCAATTTCTGCATCATATATTACTTTTCCTTCACTAATCGCAATTCCTCGAATAGTCACATCACCTACCTCGAATTCACCAGGACCATGTATTAATCCTACTGCCAAATTTCCAGAAATCGTGCCATCTGCCACATTAAGCGTTACACTCGTTTTCTTGGTAACGATAGTAACAGCATCAGGATTCTTACTTTCAATTTCAAACATTTTCTCCTACTCCTTAATTAGCTTATCTGGATCGATCAACTCTGATACGTCCATCTCCAATATATCCAATACGAACCTATCTCGCACACTCTTTCTGTATAGGAAATCCTCAATCGAAAAAATCACATAGTTCAATGGCTTCCCCATCTTCTTCTCTATCAATTCTGCCCAGTGTGTCAATTTCTTAGTCTTATCATCGCCAACGATCAGAAGATCTACACCTTCCTGACCAGGTAGTCTATTTGTAAGCAACATACCAGCTAAATACTTTTTAACTGGCTTCACATACTCTTCCCAACTACTCCCCTTAACATCACTAACCTTAGAGGAGCTCACCTTCTTAGTAAAAATCTCATTGAGAGCATGCGCATACGGGTGTTTCATATTGGCCGAATAATAGACTTTATTATCAAAAGTCTCATTTTTTACCACACCAACACTTTCAAGATTGAGCAATTCTCTTCTTACCGAGTTAATCTGTTCGCCAATCACACGCGTAATCTCGCGCACATAAAATGATTTGTCTGTATTATCAAATAAAAGATTTAAAAGCTTTGCCCGTGTCTTTGAACCGAACAATTTTTCTACTGGAGTACTATTTTCTTTGCTCATTCTGAATACATTTTATCACAATCTCTTTCACTTTTTCAAGCGGGAGCCAAACAATTTCAGTATTTCTTTTAAACCACGTCATCTGGCGCTTAGCTAAATGCCAATCATCAATCACGAAAAGCTCTATTGCCTCTTCACGTGTTATCTCGCCCTGTAAAAATCGCCAAACAAACTGATATATATTGCTAGTCATTGCCCTATTGCCCCAACCATACTCTTTCACTAGTCTTCTTGTTTCGTCATACAGGCTCTCGCTAAACATCTGTTCAGCCCGATCGCGTAGTCGCTTCCTTAATTCGTCAGGTTTCCAACTAATTCCAAAAATTTTATACTCTTCGTTTATAATCTGTCTGTCCGGATAATTCTTTGTATCGCTTTGATCCAGACTACCAGTTTGTCCGTTCAAATTATTTATACGTTCGCCGCGTTTCCTATCGTAACCTTTTCCTTTTGTCTCAAATTTATAATCATAGATTAGCGCATCGACATAAAGCCCCGTTCCTCCCACTATCATTGGTGTTTTATGGGCTTTCTTAATCTCTTCGATTTTTTCTTCCGCATATTTTTTCCAATCCACTACGGTAAAACGTTCCCCCGGATTAACGAGATCGAAGCCGTAGTGTAATATCCCCCCTCTCTCTTCAATCGTTGGCTTTGCCGTCCCGATATCCATACCTTTATAAATAGTTCTTGAATCAGCAGAAATAATCACTCCGTCAATTTCTTTAGCGATAGCAATAGAAACCCCCGTCTTCCCTGAGCCGGTGGGTCCTATAATTACCGGAATCATTATTTCAATCCCTTAATATAGTCCGCGAGCTTAGTTAATTTTACTTTTTCTTCCTTGTCTTTTAGTCTCACTGACACTTCCTCAGCTTGTCTATCCTTTTCGCCTACAATCAAAACCATCGGGATCTTATATTCAGTAGCGCGTTTGATCTTCTTACCAAGAGAATCATCTGAATTGTCAATCGTATATCTAAGCTCGCTATTTTTAATCGGATCATTTAGAACAATTCCTTTTAAAACGTCTTCGACTTTTTTAGCATAGTCATTAACCGACTCATTAACAGTCAGTACCCTCACTTGCTCTGGGGCCATCCAAAACGGGAACCAACCAGCCGTATGCTCAATATAGACACTCAGAAAACGCTCAATCGAACCAATCAGAGCACAATGTATCATAATCGGGGTCTTCTTAGTGCCATCTGCTGCAGTATATTCCAAGCCAAAGCGCTGAGGCATAGCATAATCCAACTGTACAGTAGCGAGTTGCCATTCGCGACCCAATGCGTCTTCAGCCATAAAGTCCATCTTAGGACCATACATAGCCGCTTCACCTATACCGATAAAGTATTCCATCTTAAACTTTTCTGCCATCTTCTGGATCGATTTCTGAGCCTTCTCCCACATTTCTGGATCGCCGATATAGCCATCACCATCGTCGCGGAACGATAAGCGCAACTTCAACTTCATACCAATTCTTGCATACAGATCCTTAGCCGCTTCAATTAATTCTCCAAACACACCCTCGACTTGCTCGTCTGTACAAAATATGTGCGAATCATCCTGAGTAATAGAGCGTACGCGCGACAGCCCACCCAGCTCGCCCTTACGTTCGTCACGATAAACCATCGTAGTTTCAAGATACTTAATTGGAAGCTCTTTATAAGAGCGCGGGAGGCTAGCGAATATTTGGCTATGATGTGGACAGCTAACCGGTTTTACTGCAAGTTCATCGCCAGATTCAGAACTAGTAAATCGAAGCAGTTCCGGAAACTTTTCAAAGTGACCTGAAGCCTTGTAAAGATCCACATTAGCGATATGCGGTATACAAACTTTCTTGTATCCACAACGTAGACGATAGCCTTGAGTAAAATCGTTCAATACGTCACGAAGAATAGTGCCTCGTGGAGTAAATAGTGGCAAGCCAGCGCCAACGAGATCCGAAAAACAAAACAGATCCATTTCCCTGCCCAATTTACGGTGGTCTCTAGCCTTAGCTTCCTCCTGCTGTTTGATATACGCCTCTAATTCATCTTTCGTTTCAAAAGCCACACCATAAATGCGCGTTAGCATTTCACGTTTTTCATCACCTCGCCAATAAGCTCCAGCCACACGCATCAATTTAAATGCGCCGATCTCTTTCATCGATTTAACATGTGGCCCCTTACAAAGGTCAGCAAAAACCACTTTTCCATTAGGAGAAACCATGTCGTAAAAAGAAATCGTCTCATCATCAGGCAAATCGTTTATGAGTTCAACTTTATACTTTTGATGGTTCTTCTTAGCCCAATCTAGCGCTTCCTCGCGCGATTCTTCCCTGCGCACCATCTTACACCCTTGTGCAATAATTCCACGCATCTTCTTCTCAATTTTAGGCAAATCTGCATCGGAAATCTTAGTATCTCCAAAATCAATATCGTAATAAAAACCACTTTCAATTGAAGGACCCACGCCAAATGTTGTTGTCGGATAAAGCTCCTTCACCGCTGCAGCCAAAACATGGCTTAGCGTATGACGCATTTTATCTACTTCATTTTGCTTTTCCATAGCTTTATCCCTTTAGTTATACAATAATGGTGGGTCGCAAGGGGCTCGAACCCCTGACCTCCTCGGTGTAAACGAGGCGCTCTAGCCAACTGAGCTAGCGACCCATATATTCATAAATTATAACGCATTTCCTTCATTTACGCTATAGTTGCAATAAGAAAATATGCTATAATATGCTTATGTTAGACAGAATTAGAAAAAATCGTTTTTTATCATCAATCATAATGGCCCTTGCTGCTTTCATAGCAGCCATGATTATCTGGCCACTTTTTGATCTTCTCTGGGCCAAGATTATCACTCATAGCGAATTTATTTATACCTTCAGAGAATACGTCGTCGAACCGGCAATTTTCGCCGTTATTTTCGGAATTATCGCCTACTTTATTTGGAAACCTGAAACCAAATTCGATAGAAAATCAGAAAAGCACCCAAAAAAATAACACTATCTCTTCACCCTAAAACTCCCTCGGTATAGTTTTTTGATCCGATAACTTTTTCCAATCCGTCTCACCATGTCTTACTAGATTCAATCTCATACCTTGCTCTTTCTCTTCTTTCCCTTTAGTCCATCAGGTTTTCGTTCAAATACAATCTCCGGCCATTTTCTCGCGTCTTTCGAGAACACGCCATCATAATACATCTCATAAATATCGTCAACTGACCCATAAATCGCTTTTTTAATATCGAATCCTAATTTCCTACTTATCTCTAATGTTTTCTCTACAGTCGGGCCCTCAATCTCTACGTACGTTGGTAACCAAGGCCAAGTATCTATATCAATCTCAACATCATCAAGTTCCCACGTTTCGCGAAGAGACTCCTCATATTTCTTCGCTTTGAGTCCACACTCTTTCATAAAAATAATCATATTCTCGTAATTATCTATAGTCACATTCACCTCTTTTGCACCAGTTATAGTATGATCGTCAAATCGTTTGTAAGTCGCAACAATCTTGTCACCTTCGTCACGTACTCGAGCAAACGCATGTTCTCCCTGATCAAACACTACTCTTTTCATCATTCTTTCGGGCACCAACAGCTTAGCTGAAAGATGCTGAAGTTTTTTTCTCAGGCTATCCTTGTTTATATCCAAAAAAACTGCCTCAATCTCCGGCTTCATAATTCCTCTGCCTCCACCTCCTCAAATCTCCACTTTTGCTGAACATCCGGGTACCGCTCGTGATCAACTTCGCTCATAAACATATCCAGTGGTCTCACATATAGTTCACCATCGCCATACATCTGACGATATATTACATAATCCGACAAGTCCTCAGAATATTTTGCTATACCCTCAACTCTATATTTCTTTCCTTTAAAGTGTCGATAAACGCCATTCACCTTCAGACTTCTGCTCATTTCTATCTATATCCTTTCATACTAATCGTCTTAGAAACCATTTGCTGCCAACCTCCTTTTACTCATTATAGCATATAGGCGAATTTCGCCCGAACAATCACATAGTCTATCGCTACATATCATGAGCAAAATAATTATACAAAGTAATCGTGAAGTCTACTGGCTCCACAAACACCTCTAGAACTCTCACCTAAGCAATAATATGCAGAATTATAAAATTAATTGTTCACTCCATGATGTGCAAGAAATGATTCAGCTGTCATTGGTAGAAATACATATCCATTTGCTTGACCATACTGTATAATTCTTTCTACGGCATCTACTGAAAATCCTTTTATGTCATGTTGCAAAACAACATATCGACCGTCTCCTAATCTTGAAACTACGTTATTATACACTTGGTCTGCTGTTGATGCCCCTCCGGCATCTCCAGACGATACATTCCAGTCTACATATTGAAATCCTCTACGCCCTACTTCACCTACTAATTCACTCATAATACCTCGTTGATACTGTGCGCTAATTGTGTTTGAACTCCCTCCAGGAAACCTAATCAATGTTGGCTCATACCCGGTAATTCGCTTTACTCTATCTCGAATAGCATATAGGTCCGCAAAATAATTCCCTACACTCGAATACACGTACGCATAATCATGTGAGTTAGTATGCAGCGCCACGGTATGTCCCTCATCATATTCCCGTTTAATCAAAGCATCGTCCCCTCTACCCGTCACAAAAAACGTTACCTTAACACCATACTTAGCCAATATATCCAACAATCTCCCCGTATGTTCCCCGGGTCCATCATCAAAAGTCAGATATACAATTCTATTGCTATCCTCTGGACTAACTACCTTTACCGTACGATACTTCTCGCTTTCGTTACCCGTCTCGTCTTTTGCCTTATACTTCATTATGTATTCTCCAGGTTCGTTAGTATTAATGGTTCCTTCCGTCGCTACATCAACGTCTCCGTCGCAATTATCTACAGCCGTTGCTCCCTCATCTTCATACTCAGACCCACGTACAATCGTCTTAGCTTCTAATCCATTGACGTTGATTTCTGGAGCTAATGCGTCCTCCACTAATCCTACGACAGTTTTTATAGTTCTATTTCCACTTTCATCAGACACAGCTATAATCACCATTCCGTTACCGTCAAACATTGTCTCGATCCTATCTGTTAAGTCACCGTCATGCCTATCCTCAGCTTTCATCTTTATCTGCGGTATCTTACCGTTCGGGCAAACCAAAACTTTCCTTTCGCTTTCTCCTAATTCATCCAAATCAGCCAATTCAAGCTCTGGAGGTGTTGTGTCGACTACTCTTATCGTCGCCTCCCTCTCCACGTGTCTATTTTTGAAGTGTGCCGAATATTGCACCTTGTACTCACCTAGTTCCTCCATATCAACCTCTCCACTCATCTCCATATCCAACCGCTCGCAACTCAAAAAAGTGCCAAAACATACTTCGCCATTCTCTATTACGAGTTCCCCTTCATATTCAACATTTTTTTCCCACGAAAAACCAAAAAACCTAAATTTAGGTGTCAACGCCCATGCTCCCACCGCCGAAATAAGTGCAGCGCTTAGGCCGATCAAGACTATCACCCAGGCCTTCAATCTTTTCTGCCCTTTATTGGTGTTTTCATTGTCCGAGGCTTCAACAAGTTTAGTCTCTTCATCGGCAAGTTTGCTTTTGTTCACAAGCCTATTATATACCAATTTATCAAAAACAAAGACGCCTTACGTATCGAATAAGAATCACAACCTCTTATCTACAAATATAATCGATTCGCTATTTACTTCCACTTTTTTCAATTGTGAACGTCTGGCAGCCACGCCCAACACCACAATACCCGTCACAACAATCAAAGCCAGAACGCCATTACTGTGATAATTGGCTCTTTCAAAATCCCTCTTCAATTTAAAACCAGTGTTCGGTACATTCGGGACCGTATCGCCACTCGTATCTGGTACGTCAGGCACTATCACATCTTCCAAATAAACAAATAAATCGTAAACCCTTTCTGTGCCATCTTCCGCAGTAACTGTTATCGTCATCACTTTCACATCCTCATCAACAACAGTAGATTCCGTATAAACCGTAGCGCTCTCGTCTTCGGTGTCACCAATCACCAGAACATCTAAGCCATCTTCAAAAGCGCCTTTATCGTATCCGGCAGGAATAACCACCTCATACTCGGTTATTTCCTTATCAAACTCTGGTTCAATCTCAGCGTATTTGATCACCCCATTTACCTTATACTGAACTTCAAGTGAAGACAAATATGCATTATCTGACTGTACAGGCGGCTCTGGTCCAGGCTGCGGCTCAGATTCATCAGCAAACACTGCATAGATCGTCTTGTCCTCATTTAATGTTATCCTACTATTGGCATCATATTGCTTTTCACTAGCCTCAGCAGAATCCGCCCAACCCTCAAATATTTTGTCAGCTTTAGTTGGCGCTACATCTGGAACCGTCACCTCGCAATTAGTTTCAGTAGTTGTACAGCTCGTCGTTATAACACTACCGCCCGGGAACAAACCTCCATTCGAATCCAAAGTTAATGTAAATGTCGTTTCTCTTGGAGCGTCAACTGTGAAAACATTTATCACTTCTATAGAACGGTCGAAATTGTTCATATCTCTTTCGGCAACAAGCTTTATAGCATACTCACCATCTACCTCAACATCACCCGCAAACGTATATTTATTCACACCAAAATACGCATTTATACTGCCATTCTTCACAAATCCGTCAACAGTACCATCACGACTCACATAAACATCATAGTTCTCACGACCATCATCGTCCATAATTGCGCTAAAAGATAGCGTTTTAAGCAGCTCATGGCCATGAGAATTAAATTCAAACACTAATTCCTTACTCCCAGCCTCAATAGCGGCTTGTTCATAATCATCAACCGAGTAATAATGATCATAGCTATCCAATCTTTCAACCGAATTAAATGTCAACAGCTCGTTAAATGCAGAGTTATATCCGATGTAAAAATTGTCATGCTCTAATATAGTTACAATATCATCACCGCTAGTAACCATATTTTCGTGCGGCTCTTCTCCATAAGAATTTTGCAAGATAAAGGCACCCAATTTGTCTACGCCATTATCCTTATATGCCCAGTTGTCGTCCCATCCAACAATGGTCATTTGATGAGCCATCTCGGAGCGGCAAACAAACGATTGACTAGATACATCATACCCTCTATCAATTATCGTTCCATCAACCTGATAAACCCCATTTTCGTCCGGCACTGGATTCCCGTCACCGTCTTTGTCAAAATCTATATACATACAATTATCTGGGTCAACAAATGTTGCAACAGAAACAGCACCATACTTTTTTATATTATTCTTTATAGTATTCACAATCGCAGTTTTTGTGCTACTTTCCCCATAATCACTATCGAATGCAAAATCCGCACCTGTCACTACAAACGCGGTGGCCCTTTCGTCATTCATATCTGCATGGTTCTGTTTTTCTGAGTATGCCCCCTTCCCGTCTAGAACATTTAGAGAAAGATTCCAAATATCCTCGTATTTTGAAATAACCGACAACCTACTATCATTACTTTTAACTACACCTGTAAAATCTCTTTCATTCATCAACCCTAACGGATTCATCAGCGCCACAAGCATATTATAAACATCCGCCGCCCCACCTAATTCCCTCTCGTGCCCAGTGGTTGTAAGTCTATCATATAGCAAATTAGTCCTCCCGGCCGCCACATCACCCACTTTATAAGCATTACTCGCTGATACGTTTTGATAATCTATATGCTTTGGCGAAATCTCCTTCTCTGCAGAGTTTACCGCTAATCCATTCCTAGCCACATAGTATTCTATAGGCGATGTCATAGCGTAGACCCAGCACAGATTCTCACTGTTCTGATTTTTTACCCTAATATCATAACCAAACGATTGTTCGCGCGAGTTATAGTAGCTTTCCGAACCAGTACCAACACCACGAGACAAGCTCCTAGACGCGCCGCCAAAACTATTCGGCATCCTTAAAGCTATCTTCCCCGATGAAGAAGTATTCCTAGCCCTGAAGTCCTCTATGAGGTAATCTTTTATAGAATACTCGTCTTCAGCATCCTCTAACTCATCTTTGACTTCTGGTTCTTCCTCGTCTTCATCGTCCGCATCTTCTTCCATGTCTTCATTGGCCATACCCTCTTCTTCATCGATCTCTTCCTTTTCACTTTCACCGCCAGACAATTCATCATCGTCACCTATCAGTTCATCACTTTCGTCTTGAATCATGCTAATATCGCCATTTTCTTCACCCTCTTCAGCAAATGTCAAAGTAGCGACCACCGGTACAGCTAATGCTAATACCCCAGCAAGTAAAAAGTATTTATATTGACTAGCAAATCCCGTCAGACGCGTAAACACACGTTTTATGACAGAAATCTGCAACGCAGAATGAGAAGTATTCATATTATTCCCTGCTTATAACTCTTATACTTAATATAATACCCGTCAAAAAGCTACAAGTCAATTACAATAATGGTTAATTACACCCCAACCACAAGCTGAACACCAAATTCTTCTTTTATCTCTCTCTCGATAGTTTCAGACATTCTAGACAACTCTTTGGCGGTCATTTTACCATTTACTTTTATCTTGACCACCCCACTTACATCCTCTGGACCATAATCATAAAGCGACATCTTCTTTATGCTTTTCACTCCATCAACCGCTTTAATTTTTTCACGAATTCTCCTAGCTAATTTCTCGTCCACCCTCCTACCAATGATATCCGATATGCCTTCGCTAAGAATCTTAAAAGCTGACCGCACTATAAAAATAGAAATAGCGAGCCCAATCCACCCATCAATCGATACATTGAATATTAAACTCACCGCCGCCCCAACTAATGTGCCGAAACTTAAAAGTGCATCAAATAGCGCATCAATACCAGATCCCTCCAAACTGCGCGACTTTGTATTTTTACCTACTTTTCGCAAATGTCTACCATAGATAATTTTTGCAATAACCGTTACAAAAATCACCACAATCGTCCAAATAGAATAATTTGCAACCTCAGGTTTAATTATTCTCGGCAAGCTTTCAAACGCCGCTCCTATGCCAACACTGAGGATAATAAGCCCTACGATCGCTCCAGCAATATATTCAATTCTCCCATGCCCATGAGGGTGCTTCCTGTCCGGCTTTTTTTGAGCTAATCTTACACCAACAAGCGTTACAATAGCCGACATCATGTCTGTTAAATTATTTACCGCATCTGTCAAAACCGACACCGATCCGGCAAGCACTCCCATCACTGCCTTCATTATCACCAAAACGAAATTCAAAATTATTCCCAAACCACTCGCTCGTGAAATTTTGTCGGCACGATTATCCATAAACACCATTATAACAAAAAATAAGCCCCTCGAGGGGCTTATTTTATTCTACGCTAACTATCTTACCTTTATTGCCGTTCGGAAGCGCATATTCATCACCTGCTCGCTTTCCTAATAAAGCCTTACCTATCGGGCTCTGATCGGAGACCTTTCCTTCAAGTGGATTTGCCTCAACAGGGCCCACGATAGAATACGTATACTTCTTTCCAGAAAGTGATACGGTCACTCTAGCGCCAATTCCCACTTTTTCGTGCCCTCGATTCGCGATAATCTTTACGTTCTTAAGAATATCCTCAATTTCAGCAATTCTGCTCTCATTAAGTTTTTGCTCGCCACGTGCCGCCGAATAGTCTTCATTTTCCGATAAATCACCAAAAGCCCTCGCAGTAGCAATCTTCTCTTTGATAGTCTCACGCTCTTTAATACGCTTTTTTAGCTCTTTTTCTAGTTCTGCCTTCCCCTCTTTGGTCAAAGCAACGGTCTTCTTTCGCATATAGCACCTCCTTCAGGAAGTATAAACGTTTTCAATAATACTTCATAGAGTTTACAGAGTCTCTACAAATTTGTCAATAGAAATTCGCTCAACTTTCCCTGTTGCTCGATGAGTTACTTCTACTTCTCCAGATTCAAGTGTTCTATCAGATATGATCACTCTATATGGGATGCCAAGAAGCTCTGCATCGCTCATCTTTTCGCCAAATCTTGCGTCTCTATCATCAAGAATCATTTCATTCTTCAGGCCATACTTCTCGTAGATTTCTATTGCCTTCTCAGTGCCCTTATCGCCCATTGCCAAAATATAATATCTATACGGAGCAATCTCTTCAGGCCAGACTAGTCCTTTATCATCAGCATATTTTTCAACAATGACACCAAGTACCCTACTCACACCAATTCCATAGCAACCCATAAAGACGGTTTCTTGCTTTCCGTCTTTATTTTGAAACTTCAATCCCAATGGTTCACTATATTTATACTTCAACGTAAAGATGTTCCCTACTTCTGCTCCATTATCTTCGCTCAACTCCTCGCGAGTTACTCCAAGATCGCTTAGCACATCATCTTCAAGAACTTCCTTATTAAGCACCACGGACTTGTCTTTATTATAATAAATCGTATCCTCGCCCACTGGAAGCAATGTTTGATACTCGTGTGAATATTTAGAGAAAACGCCACCACTCGCAAAAGTCTCGTAAGTATCGTCGCCTATTCCTAATCTCCTATAGATATTTTTATACGCTTTTTCGACTTGCGCATATATTTTTTTATGCGTTTCTTCATCCGGCGCAAATGAATATAGATCTTTCATCAAGAACTCTCGCGTGCGCAATATACCGCTCTTAGCCCTAAGTTCATTCCTAAACTTTGTCTGAAATTGATAAACCAATGCCGGCAAATCGCGATAGCTCGACACATAATCTCTCATCAAATTCGTCAACGGTTCCTCATGTGTTGGCGCCAATCCTAATTCTCCACCACTAGCTAGCTCAGTCTTAAACCAGACATCCATTTTTTGATCAGCCCATCTGTCAGTTTTCTTCCATGGCTCCGGATTCTGAAGCGCCGTTAATTGCATTTCCTCCGCCCCGATTGCATCCAACTCCTCTCTAATCACTTTCTTAATCTTTTCGATCACACGCAGCCCCATTGGCAAATAATCGTAAACGCCAGCCATCTCCTTATGAATATATCCTGCACGGATTAAAAGTTGTGCGTTTTTTGCCGTTTCATCCTTTGGCGCCTCGCGTAATGTTTTCACAAAAGTCTTTGATAATCTCATAATACCCAAATTATATCATAAAACAAAAAACACGGCCCTACAAAGGGCCGTATAAATAATGTGCTTGTTTAATCTTCTCCGATGATGAAAGTCATCTCTTCAGTCTTCCTTTTGAGAACAATGACTTCCTCGTCCTTCGGGTAACCCGGAGTCATGAAGGCCAGATATATGGTGTCATTTGGCTCAAACCACATTCTCTGAAGACGGCTCATGGTTGAGCCTAGAAACAGATTTCTCAGATGGCCAATGCCATCCCCGCGTTTGTACTCAGCATTTCTCTTGTTTTCCAGAGCAATTTGAGCAAGTTTGAAACAAGCTTTTGCTCTATCTTTCTCCTCAGGAAACTCAAACATCAAATTACCGTCTTCGTCTCGAACAATCTTTACTATGATCCTACCGTCAACCATAAACAACCCCCTCCTTCAATAGACCTAAAAGTCAAACAACAAAACTAGTCTAAAACTAGCTCATAACCCTATTATACCACAAAATCCAATTTTTGTAAAGACTTTACGCTATTTTTTGACGACTTTTTTAGTAACGTCAAAATTCTCCATATATTTCCCTATCAGTAGCCTCGTCTGAGAATAATACGCTGCCGCTGACGAATAAACCAATGCAATTATCGGTGCTAAAATCCACTGCAGAACCATCATTATCTTCTTCGATTTCCTATATCGCGCCGGTCTTTCTGGCAGCATCCTAAGGCTCATTAAGACCGTGACAAAAATGCCAATACTGGCAACCGTCTGGACTACAGACACCACCATTGGGAGATTAAACACCGTCATACCCCTATCACTCAGATTAATAATCATTGGTACCCATCCACCAAAAGCCACGATTGGCGCTATCATCGCCCCAGTCACGTGAGAATCAAGCAATCTGACAAACTTCGGAAAGGTTTTAAAGAAAGGAACCTCCCTATTCTTATCAAACAACAAATTACCCACATAAGCCACATCGCTCGCCCCATAGTCCCATCTCCTAAGCTGAATAAACTGCGCCTTCAGAGTTTCTCTGAATGTTTCGTCTAGCACCGCATCCTGTCCGATCGGCACTCTTACTGGTACTACATCATAATTTCCCTTATAGAAGAAATAGCTGCGCCAATATTGATGCCCATCCTCCACAATTGTCCGTTTACTCCAATAATTCATATCTTCAAGCGCGGCTAGTGGCTGAGAATGACTGGCGAAATTTCGGAGTGCATGTGGCCTCATCGTCTGAATCACGTTAAAAAATGAATTAGACACCGCAATCACTCGCATTGGCGCTGCAGCATCCCAAATATTATTAGTAAACACACAAACTGGTTGATAACTCCTATGTTGTCTAGTTTCACTATCTCTCACACAGTATTCATACGCCAACGCGTCAAGATATTTTTCGCTCACGCGATTGTCGCTATCGATCGTCGTGACAACCACCTTTTCCCTATTGATGTGTTTCTGAACAATATATCTACTCAATGCCTCCCCCGCATAGCAAAGGTTTGGCCCCTTACCTTTTATCTCCCCCTTCAGCCCATCTGGATGCTTTACAATAATAAAATCTTTGAATGTGTCTTTAAACTGTTTTTTGAGCTCTTTTGCCGTCTCTTCGATTTCCTTACCTCCCCGTTCCTCATAACCTAACACAAAGATTATCTTATTATTCGGCCAACTCGTATCTCTCACCGCCTCAATACTTGGTTTCATTGTCTCTATTCCCTCGTTATAAGCCACCATTATCACAGCATGGTATATTTCGCTCGGCCGCAAATATTTTTGTTTTGCTTCCGGGTCGCTAGTTATTCTTTTCAAGTTTCGTATATGTTCCGCAAAATTATATTCTTCCGAGTCATTATTATGCAGTTTCTCGTACGCTTCATGTGGGTTTTCCAAGTCCTCACATCGTCTTCTCCAATCAACCTCACAAGCTGATTTCATTGTATTGAATCCATTATATGTCCGGTAAGCAATACCCACGGCCTTCACTAAAGTCATTGATATAACCGCAATCAAATATACGGCTCCCGCAATAGGGCTAAAATACGACAGAACGAATAAAAGAATTACCCCTATATAAGAAATAGCGCCGGGAAGGATTTCTAGAAAACGATACTTTTTTGTCCGCTTTCCAAGCGGTATTTCGAGACTACGTCTCATTTATATCTCCCCTAGTAGCCTCATAAGAAGTAAAAACGCTCCGGCCGCAACCAAAATTGAGAGCAATAACATTAGGATAGCAAAACCTTTCCCGCGACGGTTATATATTTGAATTGCAAATAAATTATGCAGTATTCCAAGGATAACTCCGAGAATTGGGAAAACTATCATTTCCGACCAGCCCCCAGTACGATAACCACCAGAGTTCCAAAGCGACAAGAATTCACCGCCAGTGAAACCACCTATGTCCGAATAACCAATATACATCGTCGTTCCACCAGCCTTAAAGTGAAGAAAAGTATGCAGAATCAAAAGCAAACCCATTGCAAACAATATCAACATCATCAAAAGTACTCCCTTATCCTTCTGAAAAACCTTCTTCAACCCCGCACCGATATCCTTCATAATACTTATATTATACCATACATATTTTAGTCTTGAAAAAAACCGGTTTTTAATATATAATCACCTCTAGCTGGATTCGTAGCTCAGTTGGTTAGAGCGCTGCCCTGTCACGGCAGAGGTCGCGAGTTCGAGTCTCGTCGGATCCGCCAGATAATAAAAGAAAGCCCAAAGGGCTTTATTTTATTATCTGCTGTTCCAGACGAGTCACGAACGTAGTTCGCCTTTTCAAGGAGTCTGAGATAAATCTAAAATTTATTTTATATTTATCGAAACGACGCAGAAAAGAGAGTCTCGCGACAGTGAGACGACGACTCGTCGGGGACACAGCGCAAAGCGACCGATTTCTCGTCGGAGGGATCACGGCGAATCGGTTCTCGTCCGAGACGCCGCAGGCGAGAAGGTCGCAAAGCGACCAATTTCTCGTCGGATAGATCACGGCGAGACGACAACTCGAAACAGTTATTTATTTCAAAAACCTTGCGAAACCAATTTTGCTTATGTTATACTTAAATTAATTAACATAAGGAGTTAGAAACCCATGTACACAACAACAACTTATCCAGGCTTGACCAGTGGCGATGCTGCTACTCTCGGAGGAATCCTCGGTGGCATGCTCGCAACATACGGCATATTAGCGCTCGTCATCTGCATCCTGCTTATTATCGCCATGTGGAAGATTTTCGCCAAAGCTGGCGAACCAGGCTGGAAATCGCTCATTCCAATTTATAACGTCTACACCCTTTGTAAGATCATTGGTCTCAACTTCTGGATTTACGTCCTCGCAATTCCTGTTGGCCTAGGTATTCTCAGTACCATAGCTGCAAGCACCGGCAGCGCCGTATTCGTCACCATAGTTTCCATCGCGACCGGTATCTATATGCTCTATCTTGCTATTATCGAAGCAATCAAACTCGGTAACGCTTTCGGCAAGAGCACCGCTTTCAAGGTCTGTCTCTTCTTCTTCACCCCAATTTGCTACCTAATCCTTGGTTTTGGCAAAGACAAATACGTCGGGAAGAAAGCAGTAGCCAAGAATAAATAACCATTTTCTATAAAAATAATCCCCCGTTACCGGGGGATTTTTTATCGACATCTGGAGCCGATGGCAGGGTTCGAACCTGTGACCTGCTCGTTACGAATGAGCTGCTCTACCAGCTGAGCTACATCGGCATGCCTCCTATTTTATCACACTTTCAGCATAAAACAGCCCTAGTTGCATTTGAAACAAAAAATATATAAAATTAAATTATCTAAACGGAGGAACTATATGAAAAAATACATTGCCGAATTTATCGGCACACTAGTGTTGGTGTTAATCGGCTGTGGAACAGCTATGATAGTAGGCTGTGATCCACTCCAGGGTAGCGGATACATCTTGACCGCATTTGCATTCGGTCTTGCACTACTCACAATGGCCTACAGCATTGGTAACATATCTGGATGCCATATCAATCCAGCCGTCTCCTTGTCAATGCTCCTTACTGGGCAACTCAAAAAGAAAGAATTCTTTGCCTATGTAGGTGCCCAGGTCCTCGGCGCTCTTGCCGGTACCTGCATCCTTGCCCTCGTCTTCAGCAGCAACGGCACCCCAGACATGACTGGCGCATTCGGTTCAAACGGCCTAGCTGGGGTTAACGACAATGCCTGGATTGGCTTACTAGTTGAAATAGTTCTAACCTTTATCTTCATAATCTCAATCCTAGGAGTCACCTCGAAAAAACCCGGCCACGGCAATATTGCGGGTCTCATTATTGCCCTTTCCCTTGTAGCGGTCCACATTCTTGGCATCGGTCTCACAGGAACAAGCGTGAATCCAGCTCGCTCAATTGGTCCTGCGCTCTTTGCACTATTCAGTGGCAATAGCGCGCCAATAAGTGTTATTTGGATCTTCATAGTCGGCCCACTTATCGGCTCAGTCCTTGCTACCTACACCTATCGCTACTTAGAAAAATAATCTGTCATTGTAGCGCGCAAAACAGGGTGCAACTCCACCCTGTTTTTATTAACACGGGGCCAAAGTGATCTATCAAAAAATCTCCTCAACCGGAGACCTATTAACTGGTGCGGGTAGAGGGAGTCGGACCCTCGTTTCATCCTTGGGAAGGATGCATAATAGCCGTTATACGATACCCGCAATAACCCTTATTATATCACACTAATTTAGAGATTAGCCGAACTTAACTATTTTTCCCACTATCATTTAGATCAGTGAGAACAATATATTCGCGAATTGAGCCCGCAGACTTCATCTGCTCAAATCTTTTAGAAAATTCCGTAAATTTCACATACAGACTCACATAACTCACTTGCATATCTGTTTTATCAACTGTCTTTACGAAATAATAGCCGTCCCCATTGCTAGACAAGAACCTTTTACTCATAGTCCCACTTGTCATAGACATAGCCTTACTAGCGCGTCCGCCATCAACATTTTTATTGTCTATTAAACCACCCGTACTCGTATATTCAACCTTGTCACCAAGTTCTTCTTTAACCTTCTTGAAATCACCACCATTACTAGACAACTTTGATTCGACTTCGAGTGCTATTTTTTCGGCTTCTGTATCAATTTTTTGTTCAACTTTACTTCTCATAATAGAAAGATATAGCATCCGTTCATACTCATCCTTTGAGAGACCAAAATTTGTGTTCAGAACCTTTAAAAAACTTTCTTCGCTTCTTTCGGCACCGCCCACCTTTCGATGCTCGTCAAATGCCTTTTGAATTTCGCTTGAAGAAACTTCAATGCCTAGTTCTTCACCCAATTTCAACGCATACGTTAATTCTTCTGCCTGCGTTAAAGCCTGTCTTTTATAGCTATTCTCCACCGTTTTATAATCTTCTTCCCTCGCATCAAATGCTGACTGTTGATCTAGAGCCTCTAATGTGCTTCTTGCTGTCATCAAATAGTCGGAAAACTTCACATCTTTACCATCCACACTCGCTACCGGTACCGGCACTACAAGAGATATACGATACATAATATCACCCATGTCTTGGAACTTATATAACATTGCCCAACCAATCGCTATCAATGCAGCTACACCAACTACTGCAACGATCACAGTATTGATCACAAGCTTATGCTTCGCATATTGGAGTGGATACTTAAACTTACGCCCCCTAGATAGAACTTCCTCTCTACGCTCTTCGACCTTCTCTTTTTCAGTCTTATGCGCTGCGTCATCGGCCTTTCTCAATGATTTTAAATTCATATCCTTATTATATCACAGAACCCTGTGTTATAATATATTCACAGCTCGACCACCACTTATCGACTTTTACATTTTAAAAGCATAGTGGAAGTAGATTTTTATCGAACTCGAGCTGTTTTAGTTCTAACGGCCTGGTAGCTCAATTGGATAGAGCAGTTCCGTCCTAAGGAAAAGGTTGCGCGTTCGACTCGCGCCCGGGTCACCAAAATATCGTATCAAAAAACTCTCTTTAAAAGAGAGCTTTTTTAAAAACAGGATCATCTCAAATACAAAACATGAAGTCGCCTCGGCGGATTATCCGCCGAGGCATAAGGTACAAAATCATCATCACAGATTAAATTGAATCGGGGTCAAAACTATCATCTGCGACCCCTTCCGGTTTTTCCTTCGGGACATTGTGTCCCGGATCGGCCGGCGGAGGAGTGTTTTTATCCTCTCGAATCGGCGTAGGTGCAGGCACCTCGCAGTTCTCTGTCGGCCGTACTTTTGCCGTCGGTACAGGTGTCGGCTTAGGTGTAGGTTTAGGTGTAGGAGTCGGTTTTACCGGAGTAGATTCGACATGATCCGTTGTATGCGGATCTTCCGAATTTTCCGGATTGACCGGCCCTCCACCAACCGTCGGCGTTGGCCTATCGTCAGGATTCTTAGTAGGACGCGGCGTAGGCGTCGGCTTGGGCGTCGGAGTAGGGGTAGGCGTCGGCTTGGGCGTCGGAGTAGGAGTAGGCGTCGGCTTGGGCGTCGGAGTAGGGGTAGGCGTCGGCTTGGGCGTCGGAGTAGGAGTTTCATTAGCTTTCACTCCAATCTTCCACTTCCAAGTTCCTCCCTCGGTGAAATTTACATAGGCTTTACTGGAATAATCACTTGGATTAGCCCCTGCAACCCTGCAAGCCACCTGGAAAGCCTTCTTGTTAGAAACAAAATTCTTTCCATCCCCGTCATAGAAGGTTACCAGAAGGTCCGGTTTGTGATTCGTATCTCCCTTCCGCCTAGCAAAGAGTTCAGGAAGTTTCTTGTTGCTCTGCCACCGCATCATTACTTCGAGCGCCCAATTTTTGGAAATCTCAATACTTCCAGCATCGAGCTTCTCGAAGAAGTACGTCAGCGTTTCGTTTGCAAGCTTGTCGTACTTTGCAGACGAAAGTTCAGCCACAGACTGGGCGTACTTGTTCGCCTCATTCATATCTTTGAATTGCTCCAGTTCCATCTGGAACCTAAACCAAGTCAAAGACCATGGATCGCTCACAGCATATTTCAACCATGTAGTGATCTTAGACGACCATGTCTCCCCAGTAATTGCCATCGCAAACGCTTCTGGCACTTCCTTCTTCTTTTCATCCGCCAGGAACCACTGGTCATTGTCTTTCTTCCATCCACCTTCGTAGGTAAATATCTCGATAGCAACTTTATCCTTGGTCCCCTTAATCATGGATTCTACAGCAGAAACCGCAGTTCCAGATTTCTTCGCAGATGCAGCAGCAGTCTTAGTCTCCTTCGCAGGTACAGCCGTAGCCTCGACCTCTTTTTCAGTAGTCTTAGCCGGTGCGACCGTAGGTGTTACGTCGGACTTTTCAACTGGAGCAGTAACAGCCCTTTCTGTCGGCTTTTCAGATGGTACTTCCGTTGAGGCCTCAGCAGGCTTTTCGGTAGATACCGTCTTCGCAGCCATTACGACCGGCGTTTCCGCCGTCTCCATAGCTACAGATGCATCAGTCTCCGGAGGCGCAGTCGCGGTCACGGTAACAATCGTATGCTCTGCCGTCTTCGGAGCCCAACCAGACCGATTGAAAATCTGGTTCCAGTTGGTTGACAGATACAGTAAAACCAGAAGGACCGCCGCCACAATAAAGATGGCCAAAACCACCTTTCTCCAGGAAACCTGGTTCGTCGCCTCCTCTGCCTCATGTTTTCCCCTCCGCTCCTGCGGAGAGTTCCTTTCATTATTACTCATTTTTTATACCCTCCCTATAAATTTTTTCGAGTAAAACTGTTGTGAAGCTTTAATCTATATAAAAACTGTGATGATGGTTCAGACACTGTGTTTGTGTCTGAGATGGTCCGGTTTTAATGAGCGTCCATATCGGACTCGCAGTCTTTTACCTCTGTCTAACACTCCGGTATAAACACATACATTATAGCACAAAATGCAAAAAATGTCAAGGTTATGCTAAGAGATAGCCCCAGTTTAACCACTATCTTCTCAATCTTTTAATACAAGAACAAACAGGGGCGCAGTTTCCTGCGCCCATGTTCCAATTATTTAATGTTTAGCGCGTATATTTCTCATTCAGATCAGAGTAATCGTATAGTTCACTTTCATCAAACCACAGATCAATCTCCTTCTTTGCTTCATCTGGGCTTCCGGACGCATGAATAAGATTCGGCACTCCGATCCCCTTCGCGTCGCTATAACCAAAGGACATGTGCGAATAATCGCCTCTGATTGTTCCCATCTCAGCAGATTTCGGTTCGGTCGGACCTACAATCTTACGAACTAGCGGGACGCATTCTACACCTTCTAGGACCATCGCAATCACCGGTCCAGTCATCATATAAGCTACATTATAATGAAATGCTTGTTCGCCACGGCGAGTAATCATCTTGCCGATATCCTCATAATGAGCTCTGTAATGATCCTCGCTTGGCATGACCATCTTCATACCAACGATCTTTAACCCTACGCGTTCAAATCTCTGAAGAATCTCTCCAACCAAACCACGCTGTACGGCATCAGGTTTACATACAACTAAGCTTCTTTGAATTAGATCTTTCTCTTTTCCCATATTTTTCTCCTTTCGAGTATTATATAACAATCATCAGATGAATTCCAGACCCTCAATATTCCAACAAAAGAGGCGCTTTTCACGCCTCTAGTATTGTCGACTATCTAATTAATCTCTAAGGAGCACTAAAAGTAATGCGGCCACCAACATACAAACCACTACCGAAAGAATAGTGATAACTGTTATATGTAGCCTCAGTTCTCTATTGCCTCGAATACACTCCCGCGGCGTACATTCGTTAACAGGTTTGTGTTTCACTTGAGCGGAAGCCCTGCTAGTAGTTTTTACCCCCCTCTTTTTCGTCTTATTAGCCATTATTTGATGCCTTTACCTTAATGTTAATGGTTATTTATCTAATTATACCACACATGTTATCGCGCGCCCCTATCAGACCTTCCGTCAAAACCATGCTATAATACACTTATGATAGCGGTCCAAACAGACATTAACTCTCTTATCGATGATTTTCTTGAACATCTAGAAGTCGAACGCGGCCGTTCCCAAAAGACCGTCGAAAACTACCGTCTGTATCTATATCGCTTTTATGAAATATGCACCGAGATACTCGACAAAGACGACATCAAGCCCAACGAAATTGACGCTGAGCTTCTTCGCAAGTATCGTCTCAAGCTTAATCGCTACACTAACGATGTCCGTAATGAAGGTTTATCGGCCCTTACGCAGTCTTACCATCTTATCGCCCTTCGAGGTTTTCTCAAATATCTCGCCCGTCGCGAGATTAAGACACTCGACCCTAGTCTTGTAGATCTTCCTCGTGCCACCAGAAAGCAGGTTACCTTCCTCCATTATGACGAAATCGAAGATTTACTAAACGCCATACCCGCTGATACTGAGTCCGGTTTAAGAGATCGTGCCATCATTGAGCTTCTTTTCTCTGGAGGTCTACGCGTTTCTGAGCTCATCAATCTCAACCGTGACTCTATCAACCTTGACCGACGAGAGTTCATAGTCCGCGGTAAAGGTAAAAAAGATCGACCTATTTTTATCAGCGAGGCAGCTGCCAATGCCACCCGCGATTATCTCGCCACTCGCAGCGATTCTCTCCCCGCTCTCTTTCTCAATAATTCTCGCAATCTAAACACCGTTGATACCTCTGGCAACTATCGTCGTCTTACTCCTCGTTCGGTTCAAAGAATTATCGAAAAATACGCCAAACTTGCTGGCATTACCAAACACGTCACTCCACATACGCTTCGTCATTCTTTTGCCACCGATCTTCTCATGAACGGTGCTGATCTTCGTTCCGTTCAGGCTATGCTCGGTCATGCTAATATCTCAACCACCCAAATCTATACTCACGTCACCGACCCGCATCTCCGCGAAATACACGAAAAATTCCACTCCGAAACGTCTTAACTAAATCCTCACGCTAAAAGCTCAAATAGTGCATAATTACATCCTCGAGCACAACTATCGCCACAAATGCTATTACTAGAAACGGCCCAAACGCCGCTTTTTTCTTCCCAAGTCCAACCATAACAATACTACCGATAAAATTCGCCAAAAAAAGTTCGACCAAAGCCAACTGCCATTTTCCAAGTGCCAAACCAATTGCAAGGCACAACATCCAATCCCCCTCTCCCACTAGCCTCTCCTTGGAAAAAAGATATAGCAAATAATACGTTCCAGCAAGCAACGCCACGCTTCCTAGTAACGACAATATACCATTCATAGATACACCTGTTTGTACAATCCCCAAAACCGCAAGCGCAAGTCCCATGATTATCACATATACCAACACTACTACCGGCATCTCCTGCCATTTCGCGTCATAAATTGCTAATAGTAACATCCCCACTATCATCAAAAGTACTAACGAAAACCCTATATAATTTATAGTTCCAGCGCTCAAAAATCTCCACGCAATCAATCCGAAACTAACAGCCCCGAATACTTCAGCTAAAATTTCCGCCTTACCAATCTTTTTTCCGCACTTTCGGCATTTTCCTCCCTGCAAAATCCAACTTATAATCGGAATATTTTCATACCAAGTCAACCTTTTGCCACAATTAAGGCATACCGATCTTCTTCCAGGGTCTTTCTTTCCCTCTTCTTTCAGCCTTATTCTCCAAGCCTGACAACACGCAAAGCTCCCAAAAGCCGCTCCGAATATTGCACTAAATACAATCACAATTATTCTAAGATATTCCATTACCATTATTATACACTAAATCTATCATCCCCTAATTAAATCAAACTTCCTAGTATTTTTAAGATTCAGATGCAATCAAAAACGGGCGCGTTTTGCGCGCCCGCATGCGAACAATGAGCGAAATATTAAGTAATAGAAGTAACGAGTGAGTAAATCGGGAGCAGCGTACCAGCAATGACGATACCAATCAATCCGGCCATAATCACCATCAAGAACGGCTCAATCATCGTTGAAATATTCGCAATTTTTTCATCTAGTTCGTTTTCGTAAACCTCAGCCGCCTTCCCAATCATTTCATCAATTTTACCAGACTGTTCTCCAATACTAATCATCTGAGGCACCAACGGTAATACATAGTCGAGATCTTGCACGCTCTCAGAAAGTGCCTTACCGGACTTTACTTTTTCTCCAGCAGCGTTGAACTGTTGTTCCATATAATAATTAGAAGTTGCCCTAGCGCTAATATGTATCGCATCTAGCATCGATACGCCAGTGCCCAACAACATTTCCATCGTACGGCTAAAGCGTGTCATATAAAGCCTCTGGAATAGTGTTTTGAACAACGGAACATTCAACTTAAACAACGCAAAGGTTCTCTTGCCAGCATCAGTACGTCTATAAATATTAATCCCATAAATAATTAGTCCTATTACACCTAGAACGATATACCATCTCATAGCAAAGAAATCAGATATAGACACCAAAGCCTTAGTAAGGCCAGGCAATACCTTATTCATGTCCTCATAAAGCTTGCGCACCTCTGGCACGACTAAGATCATCATGAAAGCAAGTACGGCAATAATCACTATAAAGATAATTCCTGGATACACCATCGCACCGCGAATTTTAGAAATCATGTTCGAATCTTTTTCGTCTTGCGCTGCCAAACGTGCCAACGCTGTATCAAGCGTACCAGACATTTCGCCGGCCGCTACAAGCGACAAATAAACATCGTTAAATACATCCGGATGCTGCGCTAGAGAATCAGAAAGAGACTTGCCCGCCTCTACGCTAGCGGTAACATCCTCAATTACTGCCTTCATTGATTGCGATGTAGCTTGTTCCGCTGCTGTCTTGAGCGACCTAGACATTGGAAGGCCAGCGCCAATAAGTGTTGCAAACTGTCTCGTGAAAATAATACGATCCTTAGTCGCAACCTTATTTTTCAGCTTTGCTATAATGCCCCTCTTATCCTCTTCTTCGATCCTCTGCGGTACGTAACCTTGTTCAACCAAAAGTTTCCCAGCTTCACGCTCGTTTTCGGCCTGAATTACGCCAGAAACTGTTTTTCTGGAAGCTTTCTCAGTTGCTTTATAATTAAATCTCTTCATTTCTAACCTCTTACTAGCCTATCAAAGTTTTCTACGTCGACGGCATAGTCGCGCGCTTCATTATAAGCCACGGTACCACTCTTGACGAGCTTCGCAAGCGTGCTGTCCATTGTTTGCATTCCAGCGCTTGCGCCAGTTTGAATCATCGAATCAATTTGATGAGTTTTACCATCACGTATAAGTGATCGAATGGCCGAATTAGCTATCATAATTTCTGCCGCCGCGATGCGACCGCCACCGATCGCCGGCACTAACCTCTGAGCACAAATCGCCATCAGAATATTAGAAAGTTGTGAACGTACCTGTGGCTGTTGATGAGCCGGGAATACATCTATCATGCGGTCCACGGACTGAGCCGCAGAATTAGTATGCAGAGTCGCCAATACCAAATGTCCGGTCTCAGCGATAGTGATAGCGGAAGATATCGTCTCCAGATCACGCATTTCGCCTAGAAGCACCACATCCGGATCTTCACGAAGTGCACTTCTGAGCGCCGCGGAGAATGAAAATGTATCATAATGCACTTCCCTTTGCACTACTACGGATCGCTGTGATTTATGCGTAAATTCAATCGGATCTTCAATCGTCAAAATATGCAAAGCTTTCTCACGATTTATCTTATCTACAATCGCAGCAAGCGTTGTCGATTTACCAGAACCGGTAGGGCCAGTCACTAGCACTAAACCACGAGGAAAATCAGCAAAATTCTCTACCACTCCAGGAAGGCCTAGCTCGTTAATCGTCTGAATCCTATTTGGGATCAAGCGAAACGCACAAGCTAAATTACCTCTTTCATGGAAAGCGTTTGCACGAAAACGTCCAAGTTCGCCAAAAGCAAATGAGTAATCAAATTCCTTATCCTTAAGTAGAATCTTTTGCTGAGATTCATCGAGCGTCGCGAATATTAAACTCTCAACCATCTGAGGAGTTAACGCCGGCTGACTAGCCATTGCAACAAGTTGGCCATCAACACGTAAAACCGGCGGCAATCCCACCTGTATATGTATGTCGGAAGCGTTCTTTCGGATACATTCCTCCAGCAACGTTTCTATTCTTGGCCCACTTCCATTCTCCATAATTACATTTTACCACAAGCTTTTTATAATTTATAGCTATTTTTATCTTAATTCGCCCCAACAAACAGCATAAATTATGCCAAATCAGATGCTACGCGGTCTACCTCCTTTAGAGTTGTTATACCAGATAAAGCCTTAAGCATTCCATCCTGTCGCATCGTGATACAGCCTTTTGCCTTAGCCACCTTCATAATATCACCAGCTGTTGCTCGAGCCACAATTAGCTTCTGAATATCATCATCAACTTCAATTGCTTCATATAGACCTGCGCGTCCAACATAGCCACCAGGTGCTTCTCTTGTTTCTACGCCTTTTACAAGAGGATACCCCTTAGCGTTATAGATAGGCAAACCAGGATATCCCAAATCCTCTGATAAAGCCGGTACCTCCTCTTGAGTCTTTGGCAATATCTTTCCTAAAACATCGTTTATCTCCTGCGTTTCGACGTCCCCCGACTGGTATACTTCCTTTTTTTCAGATACACGACGAACCAAACGCTGCCCAATTACCGTATTAAGTGTCGAAGCAATCAAGAATGGCTCAATACCCATATCTAGCAAACGCGGCAGAATACCAGCAGCAGAGTTTGTGTGCAATGTAGAAAATACCAAGTGCCCCGTAAGCGCAGCTTGCACGGCCAGATTTGCAGTTTCACCATCGCGAATCTCTCCTACCATTACCACGTCCGGATCTTGACGCAAAATCGAACGAAGCCCGGACGCAAAAGTAAGGCCAGCATCCACATTCACCTGTATCTGATTGACACCGTCCATTTTGTACTCAACTGGGTCTTCAAGCGTAACAATATTAATCGCTTCAGATTTAATCTTCTTAATCAAAGCATAAAGCGTAGTCGACTTACCAGAACCAGTAGGGCCAGAAGTCAAAATCATTCCATTTGGTTTTTCGATACCAGCAGTAACCGCTCTAAGCGCTCGCCCAGTCATACCCATCTTCTCAACTTCCATAGCCGTTCCGGTTTTATCGAGAAGACGAATTACGACTTGTTCACCCCACACAACAGGAGAAATCGCAATACGCAAATCTATCTCTTTATCATCTACCGCTACTGTAAACTGACCATCCTGCGGCACACGGTGCTCATCAATTTTCAAATTGGATAAAATTTTTATACGGGACACTAACGCCGGCTCAATTGCTTTTGGCAAATCCATTACTTGTCTAAGCACGCCATCTATGCGGCACCGAATTACCAAAGAGTTTTCTAATGGCTCAATATGGATATCCGACGCTTTTGATTTAGCCGCGTAATCCAAAATCGATGTGAGCGCCTTAGAAATCGGTGAATCTTGAGTAATCGTCTTCACATTGGCACTATGAGTCTTCTGTGCCTGTTCTTCCTGCGACACCTTTGCGGCTTTGTTAACACTAGAGAAATCACTACGGTACTGAATCAGAATAGCACGTATGCCTTCTTCGCTCGCCATTACGGTTCGAATTGGTTTTTTTACTAAGGTCGCAAGATAATCCGTAGCCTGAACGTTCGTCACATCAAGCATAGCTACCGTCAACCGCCCATCAACATCCGACAATGGCACGGCCATGCTTCGCTCTGCCACATCTTGTGGCAAATTCATCAAAATTTCTTGGTCAATCTTTACATTCTTTAGATTCACATACGGCACTTTCATTACATTTGCCGTTGCATGCGTGATAGTCTCGTTATTCGTTAATTTCTGCGCAACAAGAGCCGCCAAAATCGGCTGCTTTGATACCGCAATACTCTGTCTTGCCGCATTGACTTTATCAACATCAATCAGCCCTTCATCCTGTAGCAGCGATACTACCCTTTCTTGAATATCTTTAGTTAAGAGCGCCATCGCTAGCTCCCCGAAACGGTCTCTTGCCTCGCAGGATCTTGCGTATTATTGGCGTTATTCTGATTTTGCTGGTACTCGTTAACGCTATTTTCGACTTCTTCTCGTTGCTGAGCGGTCGTACCGTTAGCATAGCCCTCATTCTTATTTATCTCAGCATTCTCTTCGTTGCTTAAACCCTGATTTTCCTGTAAATAGTCGCTTTCTGTCCGTCCAGTATCAGTTTGCATAGCATCCTGACCGCAACTTCTCTTCTCTTCTTCACTCAAAACACCATTCTGATCCTGATCCACGCAAGAGCCTACATATACTTCTACGGTCGGATTAACAGCGGCCGAGTTAAATATATCCGCATCTGGCAACACCAAACCACTGGCGTCATAATCCAAGTATTCAAATTTTACCGACATGTCTTTTGGATCACCAAGAATAGAGTTAACCGCCACATACGCAAGTATCGTTACAAAAACCGCAATAAAGCCAACTGTCACATAATCAGATACTTTCATTATTCATTCCCTCCACTCTTATTTTTTACAACTTTTCCGTTACCCTTAACTTCTTCAAGTACTTCATCAAGCGAAGAAGCTTCAGTATAATACGCCTCCGCCATCGCTTCCAGCTTTAACGAATCGCCACTTCTTTCAATTTTAGCAGTCTTAATATTATATTCGCGAATAGATTTCTCAAGGTTATTCAAAACGCGCATTGTATTGTCAGCCGAAGACTCGACCTGCAAATTAATACCAATCGAACCAATTCCTTCCATTGAACTCACACCAACTTCTTTAGGAGTAATTCCTTCCGGAATATAGCTAGACATAGTAAATATTTTGTTCAAACTCGCACCCACCGCCAACGGATTAGCCGCCGAAGGCAAAGCGTCCGGAATTACACGAAGCGCAGAGCACATTGCAATTCTTTCTAGATATGCCTCCCTCTCCTTATCGTTTGTCTGCACGCGGTATTTCTCAATAAGGTCTTCTACACTTACCTTCTGATTAGTCGAAGAATCAAAACAAATCGACAAACCTTTTCGCGCCACGCTTTCGAGATTTTCATTCTTGGAAAGCTCCATAATCACTTGGTATCGGAGTGTATCTGCCCCTAAGCGAGACAGATCCTCATCGTCCGGATTACAACTTTCCAATTCAGATACAGTATAAATCTTCCCGCTTGGAGCTCGACATATACCAATCTTTTCGATTGCCTTGCTATATCCATCAATTGCCTTATTCTTTTCGGAAATAACCTTACTATTAAACGCAATATATTTTAAGAAATACACGGAGAAAACCAGACATACGCCCAAAATTAGAGAAGCACAAGCCACTGCGCCCAACATTACTCGCTGTGATTTGCTTATCTTTATTCTTTTTGCTAGTGCTACTCCTTCTTTCTTTGCCATGTCTTTTCTCCTATTCTTCAGTATCTATTACCTTAGCTTGCTCCGCGAACATATCGCCAACTTGCATGAATGAATCTGTCACATTTTGATGCCCAGATGGTAAAATCGTAATCACATGCTTATTCTTGAAACTAAATATATCAGGATTTAGATGAAGAACAGCACTAAACATAAGCACTAACGATCCACCCGTCTGCTTACCGTTCGTCGAGTTGGTAATTTCGATTCCATCCGGAGCCATCATGCATTCGTTACTCACATTACTGCTCCAGTTTACCGTACTATCAGTTTCCTCTCCGCTGTAAGTAATACATTCGCTCTTGAAATGTGGAACTTCTTCGATAACTCCATCTGTCTTCATAAAGCCTTTCCTATACCAATCAGTAAATTGTGGGGTTCTATAAATCCATACTAGATCGGTTCCATCAGGCTCACCAGAAGTGTTGATGTCCTGAATCTGTTTCTTAGTAGCAGTGTTTCCAGAGCCTTCATATCCATCGTCGTCCGCCTGCACTGGATCGCAACCCTCTGCACCCTTAGCCCATTTAGCACGAATACTACCTTTTTCATCGGTATACGGTATCCCATTTGAGTTAGATTCAAAGATACACATCGACGGAATTTCATTCCCCTCACTATTTACATAACGTCCGTAATCATACTTCATAAGCTTAATTGACTTCGTGAATGACTCAAGAACACGATAATCTATGCCGTCTGTATTTGGTCCAGCATTCGCTTGTCCATCAAACGTTAACTGGGCTGTATCCATGTTTACATCAAGCGAAGAAATCTTAATTTCATCGCCATTTTCCTGCTGCACAATCGAGTGCAAGACAGTAAACACTCTCGAAAGTAATTTCTTGTTGTTACTTATAGTCTGAAGATCCGACAATTGCTTCTGCACCGTCAACAAATTATCTAACCCTTCGTATCTCTCGATCGTATCAGACATAGCCTTTAGTCGTGTATCTTGCCCATTAACTGTTATATCTTGTCCGATCTTTACAACAAACAAAATCACCACAATAGCGGCTGCAATAGCAGATACAGCTGCCGATGCAAAAAGCACTACATTACGCTTCTTCTGCGTATTAATCATTTCAGCTTTAACATCAGGGACTAGATTAATCTCAAACATTATTGATTACTCCTTTCGGCCAAACCAATCGCTACGGCAAACTCACTTGCTACATTGATAAGTGCACTTTGCTGCTCTGACGAAACACGCACCATCTGCCAAGGATTCCCCTGCATCGTTGGCACATCGGTCTTTGCCTCAATATACTCAGCAATGAATGGAATAATCTCGGCAAATCCAGACAGAATAATACCACCCACCTTCACATTCATATACTTACCCTGGAAGAACAAAACAGACTTTGTGAGCTCGGAAGCGAACGCCTCTAGCGTCGAATCTAGCGCCTTGAACACCTGACCTTCAATCTTGTCTTGTGCCAAACCAAATTTCAAAATAAACTGTCTAGCTTGGTCTTCACGGACAGAAAGCGAACCGGCTACAGTTTTAACTAGCGAGTCGAAACCGCCCGGAATTGAACGGACCAATCTAGGAGCACCGCGAAATACTACTACAAGATCCGTGGATCTTTCGCCAAGATCTACAATCATGCGCGCATCTGCCACACCGGCTGGGATCAAGGCACGTGCCATTGCTAGCGGCTCAGGTTCCATCGCAATCACGTTGAGCCCCATTCCTTCAATTTTTTCGAGAGTAGCTTCTGCATAATCATTAGCCGTCGAGGAAATCAAGACCTCAGCCTTGGCCGGATCGTTCGGAGAAGGACCTAGCACTACGAAATCAGCCTTCGCTTCATCGACCGCCATTGGAATATATTGATCCAGTTGATATTTAATCGTCTTAACCAAATCTTTCGGATCTTGATTATCAACCTCAACCACCGCTGTAAAAGTCTTACCAGCGGGCAAACCCAAAGCAATATTCTTAGTTCGTATTCCGGCTTGATTCAATGCCGTAAGCACAACATCTTGAAATTTTTTCTTTCCAGCCTCACTAGAATCTTGCAATAATTTTTCATCTACCGGAACATAGGCGTACTTCTGTAAAGACCACCCCTTTTGTTGGTCGCCACTCAATTGAACTATGCGAATCGAGGTAGTCCCGATATCCATCGCGAAGAAATCGCCCACTCCTTGTAATAGTTTCATATATTATATTATATGCTTATGTTTTTTATTTTGCAAGAGACAATAAATAAAATCGTTCCAGGTTCCCACTTTTTCCCGCTAAACTGTTGTCGCGTTTCCCGACCACAATAAAACCATTATTTTGCGCCCAGCTCTCAAATTCCCGCATCAGCTCTCTACGAATCTTTTCGTTCTTCACTACTCCCCTCACAAGCTGTTTCGAATCCGCTTCAAATTGCGGCTTGAGCATCACTAAAAATTCTGCATCTTTCCCAACCAATTCTTGTTTAGCATATTCGAGCACTGGTCTTAAACTGATAAATGACACATCAGCTAACACCACGTCGATATTCTCTTTGGTCTTAAAATCGAATACATCGGTTTTCTCATGTAATTCGATTTTAGGATCAAAGCGCAGCGGTATCTTCATTTGATTCGTTCCCTTCTCGACCGCAATTACCTTCTTCGCCCCTCGTCTCAGCGCATATTCCGTAAACCCACCAGTGCTCGACCCGATATCAAGCACAGTCTTCCCACGAAAATCAAAATGAAACGCCTTCACCGCATTTTCAATTTTATATTCTGCTCTACCAACCACCATAACAAATTATTTGTTCAATTTTTATTCGTCGCTAAATCAAGGACGGCGCCTAGAAGAAAGGTGGCGGACAAGCAGTCCATCACCTTTCGAATAGATCATTTTACTTCTTACGTTCGCGATACGCGTATGTCTCCGTATCGACATTAATAACGTCACCAACTTTAATGAAAGCCGGGACTTTTACTACCACGCCCGTCTCGAGCGTAGCATCCTTCATTACGCTAGTTGAAGTATCACCCTTAACGGCAGTCTCGGTATAAGTTACTTCGAGCCAAAGATTCTTCGGAAGCGCAAGATTAATTGGAGTACCATTATAGAATTGGATGTCCATCTCGTCACCCTCTTTCATAAAGTCTTTTGCATCACCAACCATATCAGCCATCAATTCGTATTGTTCAAAAGTCTCTGGATCCATGAAATAAAACTTTTCGTCATCCTTATAAAGATATTGCACCTTACGAGTAGTAACCTCGGCCGGCTCAATCTTCTCTTGGCCTTTAAACGTCTTAGGAAGCAACGCTCCCGTGATCAAATTTTTTACTTTCACGTTCACGATAGAGCCGCCACGTCCCATCACTTTCTGTGAATACTCGACCACTTTATATGGTTGCCCATCAAGCGTAATAAGTACGTTCTTCTTCAAATCCGTAGGTCCGTACATATAATAAACCTCTTTTACTTTATATAATTTAAAATTGCTCAGGATAGACAAGATACAATGGAGCAGGAGCAACGGAACAAGTCGTGCTTATCGGTGCGACGAGTAAATAGCGCATCTGCCGTGCCGTAGCTCGCTATCCTGAGTGATTTTAATTTGCCGAAACAAATGGCAATAAAGCCAAATGTCTTGCTCTTTTTACTGCCACTGCAAGTTGTCTCTGCTGCTTAGCAGTAAGGCCAGTTCTAGCACTTGCCTCAATCCTACCATAAGGATCAAGAAACTTCTGCAAAGTCTTCACATCCTTATAGTCAAAATAGATGTTTGGATCAACTTTAAACCTTCTCATTGATTCCCTTTTCTAGTTTAAATTTAATATTAAAGCTTACACATTTAGTGTTTGCTACCCGATTCTACTAATTAGAATGGGATTTCTGATAAATCGATTTCCTCGTCTCCACCCTGTGGCTCATCCTGAACGACCGGTTCTTCGCCTCTCGAGCTAGCACCACGTCCGCCTTCAGAACTATTCGCTGGTCCGGTGAAGTTAAAATCTTCTACTACGATTTCTACGCGACTACGTTTCTGTCCAGAATTTTTATCCTCCCAACTGCGTTGGTCCAAACGTCCAGAGACTAAAACTCCTGAGCCTTTCTTGGCATATTGACCAATCATCTCACCGAGTTTGCCCCAAGCCGAACAATCAATGAATGACACAGATTCTTGTTGATTGCCGCTAGAATCTCTAAACACACGATTTACCGCCACGGAAAAAGAGCATACGCTCGCCCCGTTTGGTGTCGTCCTTAATTCTGGGTCTCTTGTTAAATTGCCTGTAATAATAGCTTTACTAAAGCCACGCATATATTATTCCTCCTCAGTTTTTTCTTCTTGTGCTTCATCTGCATGCTCGGCACGGCGCTCAGCTCTTTTGGCTTCAAGCTTGAGTTTACGCTCGTCAACCGCAACCAACAGATAACGTAGTACTTCATCCACGATGTTTAGTGTGCTGGAGATTTTTGCAGGCGCTTCAGCCGGCAAATCAAGCTCCATATAGTAGTAAACAGCATAATCCTGTCCTTTGATGGCATAGGCAAGTTTTTTCTTGCCCTCATTGGTCTCTTTCGTGACCTTACCACCATTAGCAGCAACTAGCTCTTTGACTTTACTAACCACCGTATCGAGATTCATCTCAAGATCTGGATGAACTAAGAACGTAAGTTCGTATTGTTTCACGATTTGCTCCTTTGGTTAACGGGAATGCGACTCTATCCATTCCCTGAGTTAATATTATATATATTATATCACAAGATAATTATTTTTCCAGAGGAATTAAACCAGAGCTAGTTACTCTTCCTATTCTTCCTCTTCCCCACTATCCTTGCGTTTCTTACCAAGTAGGATTAATAAGCCAGAAGTAGTAGCAAGACCAGCACCGACTAGAGCGACTATACCAAAGATATCCGAATCGTCCATGTTGCCTGGTCTAGTAGTAGCGACAGTTTCTACCGGGTTAGTCTCATCATCACTAGATTTCTTGACGCCAAGTGGAGAGGTATTAGTGGCTTCA
>JAFWLS010000022.1 GCA_017514045.1 Candidatus Saccharimonadota bacterium
CAATGCGAAATATCAATACCTTTGAGCATTTGATTCTCCTTTATTTTAGTAAATCCGCGACTACATAACTGATGAGTGCGGTAATTATACAAGTTAGAGCCGTAGTGAGAAGTGTTCGCGCGAGCATACTCCTCTTAACCTCGGCCTTAAATTCGTCGAGCTCTCTACGAGTAACGCGATCATCCATCAGCTCGTCGAACTTCTTATTAATCAGCGCGACGGTGTCGATGATGGTATCCATCTTCGTTTCGAGTTTTGCGACTTTAATTTCTATGTCTTCCGATGTCAATTTTGCTCCTTTGACTATAGAATGAGCCAATAAAAATACGGCTGTAAATAGCCGCAATCTGGAGCAATAAGAGCATCCCTGAACTTACTGCTTACGATTATTATACCACATCTTATGATATAATGGTAGGCAAAGGACAATTCATGGCTTTTGATTTTAAAAAGGAATATAAAGAATACTACTTACCGAAGAATAAACCGAGTATTATTGATGTTCCGAAGATGAATTATATTGCCGTTAGAGGTAAAGGAAACCCTAACGAAGAAAACGGTGATTACCAGAATACGCTTGGGCTACTCTACGGAGTCGCTTATACGATAAAGATGAGTTATAAGGGTGATCATAAAATAGATGGGTTCTTTGAATATGTCGTACCGCCGCTAGAGGGCTTTTGGTGGCAAGATGGCAAAGACGGCATAGACTACGACCATAAAGAGCAATTAAACTTCATCTCTATTATTCGCTTGCCAGATTTCGTTACAAAAGCCGACTTTGACTGGGCGATAGCTGAAGCCACCAAGAAAAAGAAACAAGATTTCTCTAGAGTAGAGTTCCTAACCTATGACGAGGGGTTATGTGTCCAATGTATGCACATTGGTAGTTATGACGACGAACCGGCAACCGTTGAATCAATGCATAAATTCGCCGAGGATAACGGCTACAAGCTAGATATAACAGATACTAGATATCACCACGAGATTTATTTAAGCGATCCTAGAAAATGCGACGCGGATAAACTTAAAACCGTAATAAGGCACCCGATTAAAAAGGTATAGTATGGCAAGCACAAAAGAATATCGCGATTTTATTCTAGAGCAACTATCAGAAGCGCCGAATATTACTTGCCGACCAATGATGGGTGAATTCTTACTTTATTCTAATAATGTGCTATTCGGTGGTATTTATGACGATCGTCTGCTAGTGAAAATTGTTCCAGAAAACGAACAATACAAAATGGCCGAAGAAATTCCATACGACGGCGCTAAGCCAATGTATCTTGTAGAAGATGTCGATGACAAAGAGAAACTAGCAGAGATAGTAGAAACAACAGCAAAAGCATTAGTTAAATGATATTATATGATATGATATAATAGTAATAATCAATTGCGGCTCTAGCGAGCCTCTTTTTTATATCAACTAAATTGAGGATACGGAATGAAGAATATTTCACTCCGGGAGCTAGAGGTGCTAACGACGACACGAGTCGTCTGTGATCACTTTGCTACCCACAGAAAACAATACATAACAAAATATCGGTATCTAGAAGCGCTGGAACAGGCAATGCGCGCGCTAGATGAAATCCTAGTCGACCGCAAACTTAATAAGACTTTCTGGGCGCGGATACGCGGCAAGAGGCTTTATCTCTTTTATCTGCCTCTCAACCGAATCGCGATTGAGGCCGGGATAGTAACCGATAAAGTCGACGAAGAATATCGTAAGAACTTCGAGTTACGATTTGTTGGATATAAAGGTAAATTCCCACCAAAAACAACCGCTGAGCTGATCAGCATTATTGAAAAATCTAATAAGAAACGCGAAAGGAATAATTATGATCAAAATCATTTACGCCAAATCAAAAAATAATGGCAAAGTAGCCGTTAGCATCAAGAAAGGACAAAAATGGAATATCGGAAACTCGAAGATTTAAGAAAACTTGAAAATAACCCTCGGAAAATATCTAGCGAGGATTTTCAGATACTTGTAAAATCAATTAAAGATAATCCAGACTATTTCGAGGCGAGGCCGCTTCTTCTCTCTGATCGTACTGGTGAACTCGTAATTATTGCCGGCAATCAGCGCTACGATGCAGCTAAATATCTCGGCTTAAAGGAAGTGCCGACTTATCTTCTCAAAGGCCTAACCGAAGAACGAGAACGCGAAATCGTAATCCGCGACAACGTCAATAATGGTGAGTGGGATTTAGATAAGCTCTCCGAGGAATGGGGAGATTTAAACCTCGCCGATCTTGGCTTAGATATTGAACTAGATGAGCCGGAAAAAGAAATAGAAGAAGATGTAGCGCCAGAATTAGATGAAGAAAACGAACCGATCAGCAAATACGGCGAAGTCTACAAGCTCGGCGAACATCGACTAATGTGTGGCGACTCCACGAAACTTGAGGATGTAGAAACGCTAATGAATGGCAAAACTGCAAGCCTGCTATATACCGATCCGCCATATGGTGTAAATTACAAGAGCAAGCGCCGAGGCTCAATTAAGAACGACGACCTCAAAGATACTGTGCTATATGATTTCCTTTTCGACGCATTTTCGGCAGCCGAGGGCTTTGTTTCCCCAGAAGCGGCGGTCTACTGCTGGTTCGCTAGTAGTAACCACATTGAGTTCAGAAAGGCGCTCGAAGATGTCGGCTTCGTTTATAAAGAGGAATTGATTTGGAATAAAGGCATGACGCTTGGACGTTACGACTATCACTACGCACACGAAGCCTGTATGTACCTATGGCGCAAAGATCATCACGCTAAATGGTATGGCGGACGTGACAAAAAGACCGTTCTTGGCTTGAAGCGCCGAGACCTTAACGAGATGAAAAAAGAACAGCTCATTAAGATGATTGAAAATCTTCGGAACGAATCAACGGTCTGGGATTTTGATCGCGACAAAGTGACGACCTACGTTCATCCTACGCAGAAACCAGTAACTCTCGGAGCGAACGCGATGATGAACAGCTCAAGGCCGAACCAAATCGTACTTGACCTATTTACTGGGAGCGGTAGCTCAATTATCGCCGCTGAACAGACCGGTCGTATTTGCTATGGTATGGAACTGGATCC
>JAFWLS010000023.1 GCA_017514045.1 Candidatus Saccharimonadota bacterium
ATGATAAACTTGCCCCCAAGAGGGCAGTTCTCATTCTATGACTCTATTATAGCACACATACCAAAAATTGTCAATACTTTTATGTCTAATTTCGTAAAGCAGCTCACTGCCACCCCTATAAAAATCTTCCACTTATTTACCATCGTCGCTTTACATTAACAAAAAAATATGCTAAAATGAGACTAGTGGTTCCGTCGTCTAGTGGTCTAGGACGTCTGGTTCTCATCCAGAAAATCGCGGGTTCGACTCCCGCCGGAATCACCATTTCGCAATCAGAGCCAGAATCAGGCTCTTTTTTATTGTCTACTCATGGTTATAAGAGCAAGCATAGGCGTTTTGAAATTTTGAATAGTTTTTTAGAAAAAGTTATCCCCGGATCTATGATCCGGGGATAGTTGCAAGGTACGCCACCATTTTATAGTGGTGGTGCACTTTTTAGCTAGGTTAACCAGCGATAAACCACGCCAGCGCCTTAGAGGCCGACTGGCTGCCGATATTGATTTTGGCGTTCCCGCCGCCGACGCGCTCAAGTACGCGAAGGATAGCGTCACATCTGCGGTCGTAACCACAATTGCAAAGCTCATGCATATCCATCTCGTCCTTTTCTACAGTGACGGCCGCCAAGATGGCTTCCACTTCCTTGCGGATCGTGGAATCCAAGTCTTCAGAACCCTCAAAGAGGAACCAGAGGTCTTCCGGCAAATCAGTATCGGTAAGCAAGTTACGGATACGCTCAGCGTTTCTAGCACGAGACTCCTCTTCCGCTATGCGATCAGCCTCTTTCTCGACGTCCTCACGGAGGTTTTCGACTCCATCGAGATCGTACGGATAAGTGGTAATCCCGTTATCACGGTAATAATAGGTGTCGCGCACCTTGGCCGGATTCTTGACCAGAGCACCCTCTTCGCCAAAGGAAAGTTCCCAACCAATTCTCTCGATCTGGCCACGGAGTTCCTCATATTTCGGCTCAAAGGTTTCTCTGGCGTCGGCCTTTGACTGTTTCTTGGCCTCTTCGCCAGTGACCCAATCTCTCATGCGAACGAGGTATGCCTCGGCTTTTGCCAAGCTCTCTTCACTGTAGAGATACTGGTCATAACTCAGCTTAAAGTAGGCTTCGTCAAGAGTAAGGCTACCTACACCGTAATTACCGAACTTCTGCGGCTTATTAAGCTCTGCGAGCTCGGCCTGTATTTCGGTAAGGCGAGGAATGAATCTCTCCTTAGCGCTCTTTGAAGCTTCTTCCGAAGCAGCTTTTTCCTTCAAATAAGCATCCGCCTCTTCGACGGCCTTTTTCTGAAGGTCAGCGTGCTTTTTGCGGTAAGCTTTCGCCCTCTGTTCGAACAGTGCGGTATGATCACTCTGTGCACTTCCGTCAATCTCTTCGTCGTGTATAACACGAGTGTAGCCGACAGGGAGTACCCAGTAGTCACAGCCTGCACCGCCACCGTTGGAGCTTGCGCGCCTGAAGTACAGAACGCCGTCGATACCCTTGACGTCATCTGAATAATTCCCGCGATAGCTATTAAAGCAACCTCCCCAACCAACATGGATAAGAAGATGCTTAGCCTGCATCGGGCTCTTCGGGCGGAAGCAAGCACCACCCTTTTTACTACGCCAGAAATCGCCAAAGATAAATGACGCAGAACCATCGAAATCGAGGTTCATATTGTCGGTCACTTCACGATCCTCTGTGTAGTGGAGGGGGTTGATGGGCTTTCCGTTCTTGTCCAAATCATAGGTTTTTGGAACAACGAACGTGATGTTCGGGCGGTACTTCCCGAAATCGTTAACGAGAAAACCCGTTTCCGTTTCAAAGCAACGCTCCTCGTTGTAATACGCCTTTGCTTCTGCCAGTGTCATAGTTCTATTCATGTTAGTCTCCCTTCTTCCTTTCGGAAAGCCAATGTCCTGTAAGATTAAGAGGATTTTCCTCACATTGGCAACTCCTGCCCCCTATTGAGCAGCGCCCAGCCGGCTACAAATTAGTAGGCTTGGCGCTACTCAAAAGACAGCAGGGGAGACGCCCTGAATAGACATTCCTAGCTAATTGTTAACTATTCTGAGATTAGGCTACTTCTCCCAATCCCATAACCTCATTATAGCATACTTTATCAAAATTGTCAATGTGCTAACCCTGTAAATAAAAAATAAGCATTTCGTAAAACAGAAATGGCAAACGGCCGGATTGCTCCGACCGTTTTATATGGAATTAGGGGGTGCATTATGACTATTAACTGTTTGCTGCTTTCTCCGCGAGGCTTATAGCATCCTCACGGGTTTTAGCTACGGCGAAGAATCCAGCCGTATGACAGAATATAGCTGTTTCTATGCCCGAGGCTCTTACGAGTTCCTCGTCTCTAAGTCCACGCCAGCCCTCCGGGAAGGGCTTTCTCTGCGCCATCATATCATAGATCGTTGGCGGAATCGCCTGCACGTTCCAGTCTCCGCTAGTTGCCGGAAATACCGCATACAGCAGATTTGCAGCTTTTGGATCGTCAGAAGCGACGACCTCTTCCAGCCATCCACCGATAAACTTATCCATGACAAGCACGGCTCCGTCTGCGGTCTTAATCTGATCTGCTATCAGTTTATGTCCGTAGGCAGAAGAGATAGCGCCCTTAATCTCGCGCTCCAGTATTATCCCTGCTATTTCACAGGCTTTTACGAAGCAGGCGTCTGCATCCTCGTTTTCATCCCAAAGGACATTAAACATAGAAATTACAGCTGAAACCGACATGGAGTCGCCTTTCTCGCCTTGGCCGTTATCTCTAGCGTCGATACCTCTGACTAGGGCATCATCCACTCGCGATACGACCTCAAGTGCCATCTCGTCATCGACTCCCTTAGCTTTACCTAGTTTCTTGACGATTTCTACTCCATACTCACGCCAGATTAAACCAGCAGAAGCATAAGTGATTCCGTCAGGGCGAGCTTCAGAGAAGCCTTTCTGATGATGATCGAAACACTTTTTCCCAGGGTTGAACTCGCCGCCAACATCGTAGACGATTGCATCCGTGCTGTTGATGATGGCCTGATCTCGGGTTCTGAAAAGTTCCACCGGGAACAGAATTGCGAGCATCGCCGTTGCGAATACTTCGTCCGCATGGTGCGGAGCGGTATGCGTTACGGCGTTGACAGCTGTATCATAAGTTTTGTGAACTCTTATCATAGTTTACACCTCCTAATTGATAATGTACGAAACACGATAGTTCTGTCTATCATTATAGCATACATTACCATTTTTGTCAATTAGAGCTTATGTTTTTACCCCTGCTTTATGACGCTTTCCAGCATGTACCTTTTCTCACTTGGTCACGATGTGCTTTCGAGGCAACTTTGAGAGCCAGATTAACCTTTTTACTTATCATTAGATGACTTTACCTAAATCTTCTTTATTTGCCGCCCAAGCTACAGTAGAACCTTCGCCCGGTTGGAATGCCGCAATACCTGCAACCTTACCTTTATACCCGGAAGCAATTGAGGCTTTAAGCCAGTTTGGACCTTGTGTAGAAATTACCACTACGGCATTTTCTGGAAGTTGGGGAACGGTCATATGCTCAAGGTCTGCAGGAGAAACTGGATTATTTGAGGCGTGAGCCGTGTTATGGACGACATAAATTGGTTTACCTTCCATTTCGCCCTGTTGCCTTGGCTCTGCCCACCATTTCGTATCTAGCTCCTCGGCTTCTGGAAGTTTCTTTACAGGAATATAGCCATCTGGGCCGCGCAAGCGTACATCGTTACTTCCAGCATCCTCAAAAGCCATAGCGAGTGCGATAGCTTCCCAAGAATTAACTGGACCATTAAGCCATGCCGGCTGCCCATCAAAGTCAAGGGCTTTTTCGTAAATCCGTGGGATAGCCGAGCGCAAAATTTGCTTATTCTGTACCTGTTTCTGCTGCCCATCTCTAGTAGTAATAGTCCGTTCGATGGTTTCGTTTGGCAAATCTTTGAATACTTCTGGGATAAACACCTCAAACGGATTAGCATTTTCACCCTCGTGAGCCTTTTTATAAGCCACGTTGCCCTCTACTATGCCAGAAATGAGACCAGCTACCTGTTTGATGGTTTCTCTATCGGCCGCCGGTTCGCCTCTTTCTAGATGATGGACAGAACTTACGATATGGCTCTTTTCTAGCTCCATCGGTCGTTGAATGTCTTTGTTGCCTTGATAGTGGCTATGGAGTTTTGCAATGACTTCAATATTATTTTTCTCGAAGAAATTGCGCCATTCTGCAGCTTTGGATAGATCGCCAGCAAGAATAATAGCGTGAGTTGCACCCTCAATCATCTGAGCGTTTTCTTCGCTCGTACGACCGCCCACGTCGATAATCATAAGTGGACCTTCCCAGTCGTTAATCTTCTTTTTACGATCAGCCACAAATTCAGGGGTAAATTTACCTTTTTGACGTAGTTTTACTACATCTGGATCGTCGTAATGACGCTGAAGCCATGGACCCTCGCCGTCTGGCGCCGCACTAAATGAGAATGTATTGTCTTTATCAAGATTCTGAGTCAAAGCTTCAATAAATACCGATTTTCCAGAGTGTGGTGGGCCACCAATAACGATTTTTATACCTTTTTTCAGCTTTTCTTGGCGCTCCGCCAAACTCTCTGCTGTATCAAATTGGGGAATTATCTCGATATTTTCTGCCGAAACTTCTTCTTCGCCAGTTTCTACTGGATTTTCTGGATTAGTGACTTCTGACCCCATCGATTCCAAGGCTTTCTGCCCAAGGTCATGGATCGGAGCAGACTCTAGATGTTCCGCACTTTCATTGATATTATCTTGCTGATTTCGATTCGGCTCCCCAAATTGAGACCACTCTTCTCCGCCCGAGCTAGGGAAAGATTCATTCATTTTAAAGCATCCTTTATTAAGTATTACCTGTTTAAATTATATCATAGCTATCCAATTTTTAGGCAAAGGGAAAGCCCGGACATTTGTCCGGGCTGTGATAGTTCTCTAATATTCAATTGTAGAAGGGGGAGCAGAGCTCTTTATAGGGTAGCGTTTGTTGCGGATTGTCCGCTAGAGTTAAGGGCAAACCTTAAAATCTCTATTTATTACGCTTTCCGTAGGAGATGCTCCTTCATCGAGCTGCTTTAGACGAGGGCAAACCTCTTGCAGCCGATGATGCGACCGTCAGCGTCGCGCACGGGATCGGCAGTGATGACAAGGTCATCCGTGGTGCGGCCTTCAGCCTTGGCGGCGTTCGCCGTAATCACGGAGACGATGTAATACACTCCCTCAGCCGGAGCGGGCAGATCCTCGGTAGCGCCGAACTTCATTGAGACGAGCTCGATTCCGTCCAGTTCGCCGACGTACTCTGCAATCTGGCTGGCGCGTGCGATACCCTCGGAGGGGAACGCAGCCTTGATGGTGCCGTCCTCAGCGACGATGTTAACGGTATGGGGTGTCAGATTAACGATTTTAGCCATAGTTGACTCCTCTCTAGCGGTCTCTGCCGCTCTGGAAATTTTTCCGAATCGGTCGGATACCGCCCTGACACCAAGCTCTCTTTTCGCAAGGTGGGGTGACTGAAGACGATAATTCATCTTCACTCATCCCACCTTGTGGTTAAGATCTACTTCTACATTGTCATATTGGTATTCATGTTCTTAAGCTTTTCGATTGGCGGTTGCCTTTCTCAAGCTTATAACACCATTATAGCATAAGCGTCTTAATTTGTCAATACTTTTTACATATAATCACTATAAATACAAGAAATTATCAGTATTCCGCGTTACTCGTTCTGCATCTCCTTGTTTTTTTGATTGATAGATATCGTGTTCACCACATTACAAGTAGAGCCCCTAAAAGGCTTATTTTTATTGCTTTTTTATAGATAAAATGTTATAATTAAACTATGGAAACCCTCCCTATCGTCGCACTAATTGGCCAAACTAACGCCGGCAAATCCAGCCTGCTTAATCGTTTTGCGCACAAAAATATTGCCATCGTCGCCA
>JAFWLS010000004.1 GCA_017514045.1 Candidatus Saccharimonadota bacterium
CATAGTTCCTACTACTCAAGCTCAAATTGCTTCCTATCCTTCTACTACTGATCAAACTACTGGCGTTAACATCAAAGTTACTTATAACGCTCATATCTCCGTCTCTCAAGCTGCTGGTACTTATAAAGGCAAAGTCAAATACACTCTCGTTCATCCTTCACTTCATGCTGCTCCTGCTAGCAGGCCGGCGACGTTGGATACGGGCGAAACTGTTAATACTAAACTGAAATTCCTAGCCGCTGGATCAAGTAAAACCATATGGGACACAGATAATCTCATCAAGGCCATCGACGTCCACACCGGAACCGCCGCCCCCTCCGGCTTTACTCCTTCCGAATCTAATACTGTTTCCTCTTCTGCTTCCGAACAACCTATCTACATTGTCTTCGACAACGCTAATGATGCTGGCATTATGCATTTCTATACCGAAGGCGACAGAATCGTTCTATCGGCAGTCTCGTCTTATATGTTCAATAATATGCGCGCCCTCAGTGAATTCTCCGATATAACCGATTGGGACACCTCTCGAGTCACGGACATGTATGGTATGTTCTATCAGGCTGGCTCCGATGCTACCACTTTCTCTCTCGACCTCTCAGACTGGGACGTCTCTAAGGTTACGAGTACAGACGACATGTTTTATAGCGCCGGTTACAACTCTACTACCTTCTCTCTTGACGTCTCCGGCTGGGATACCTCTAGCATAACAAACATGACCACCATGTTCTGCAATGCTGGCCATAACGCCACCACTTGGTCTATCGACGGCCTTTCTGGCTGGGATGTCTCTCGGGCCACAAGTTTGTACCAAGTATTCGCCTATGCTGGCTACAACGCCACTACCTTCTCCCTTGACGTCTCCGATTGGAATACTTCCCAAATTACGAATACGGCATTTATGTTCACGGAAGCTGGCTACAACGCCACTACCTTCTCTCTTGACGTCTCCGGCTGGAACACTTCTCAGGTTGAGAGTATGAGTGCCATGTTCGAGAATGCCGGTCACAGCGCTACTACTTGGTCTATCAATGGCCTCTCCGGCTGGAACACTTCTCATGCCAAGAACATGAGCACCATGTTTTCCTATGCTGGATACAGTGCCTCCAACTTCTCTCTTGACATCTCCAGTTGGAATATCTCCCAAGCTACAAACATAAGCAGTATGTTTCAACATGCTGGCCATGACTCTACCGCCTTTTCTCTTGATTTGTCTGGTTGGAATACTTCCGCAGTGACGAATATTTACGGTTTGTTCAGTAATGCTGGCTACAACGCCACTACCTTCTCTCTCAACCTTTCTGGTTGGAATACTTCTAACGTAACAAACATGTCTGCCATGTTCTACCAGACCGGCTACAATACCACAGCCGCAAACTGGATTGTCACTATTCCTCAAACTAATGGAGGCGGAATCAACAACACCGCTAGCCGTATATATGGACAAACTACATCGAAGTATGTTTCGGCTCCTAGCGGCAAATCCTTCACCTTAGCTCAATAAAAACAGCACGAACTGCTACGTCGTCAAACTACACTAGACAAATTTTAGAATCTACTTAATTATTACTTCTGTCACTTCAGCTGCTTTTAGACAATTGATATAATGCAGCGGTCTCGGCGCGCTATCCTGCGTCATTACCATACCCGTATTTACTATATAGTTTGCGCCACCCGGAAGCGCTTCTCGTCCACGCATAAATCTCCTCGGGAACCACTTCATGAACGGCGCCACAATCCCGCCATGTCCTCCGCAGACATCTACAATTAGATCCACTATGATTGGCACACACCCACCATGTGTATGTCCAAAACTAAACACCCTAAAACCCCCTAGCTCTGTCATTTTATACAGTTCATTTATCGGTGCATGCGCTGCAAACCAGTATATTTTTCCCGGGTCAAACTTTAGTATGCCCTCATTCTCAAGTTCCTTTATATGCCGCCGCATCTCAACAATGTTTTCACCCTTTTTGTTCGGCCCACAATAATACGCTTCCGGATCTTGGAGCATACCAAATATTCTTAACCCCTTCACTTCGAACCATTCATCCGTGAGCAACTTCACGCCACACCCTTCACACAAACGCCGCCATTCCTGGAGCACGCCTTTTCGCAGTCGATCCATATAGTCCGCGCGGGAAACGGGCGGTTTATGAACAGGCCTAATTTGATCGTGATTGCCGAGCACCATCACGGTCGGCGCGATTTTCGTGCAACACTTTAGACTCTTCTTCATTTTCGCGACCAGTCCAGTATCGTCAAAAGCATCTGGCGTATCGAACAAATCACCCTGCAAAATAATTACATCTGGTCGCATTTCTCGAAGTGCTCGCTCTAAAATTTGCCTTTGTCTATCAGATACGATACGGCTTATATGCCAATCCCCGGTCAATGCCACTTTTACCGGCTCCTTGATTCCGGTATCGACAATTTCATATTTCGGCTTTCGGCAGACTATCGGTTCCTTCAAAAACATAATCTTATTATAACGCAAGGCGTGTTATAATGTTTAGGTAATGCTAGCCAAATTCTTTGATGATTTCGCTATCGCTGGGCGAGGATTATTACTGGCCACTAAGAAAAAGTCTTTCTGGCTTCCTTTCGTATTAACCTTTGTTATTTTTGGTATGCTTATTAATCTACTTTCCTCTGGGTTTATATCGTTTCAGCTCATTGGTGGTTGTCTTTCTAGCGGAGATATTAGTGGTGCTCTCAAAATTGTCGGTAGCGCTTTCTCAGCCATCTTCGGTATTGGTCGAGCCTTTTCGGATTTTATTTTTAACTTTATACTCACTTTGCTCCAATCCGTCTTAATCGCTCTCGTTGTCTTTGTCGCCAAACACAACCGCAAGGAGAAACGTGACAAAAAATCCGACAAAGAAAACGAAAGTACGTCCAAAAATTCACTCATCAAATCGGATAGTCCTTCTAGTCTCGAGTCGTCCGCGCTCGTTGCCGGTCTTGCCGTTCTTGGCTCAGGTTGTCCTACCTGCGGCACTACACTTCTTGCACCTGTTTTGGGCGCTATTCTTTCTGGCACTACCGGTGCCGTTTCTCTCGCCGGCACCCTTTCACTAATTCTGAACATTATAGCAATTCTCATTGCGATCCTAGTCTTTAGAAAGCTCGGCGTTCAGACCTATGCTATAATCAAGAGTGAACATTTTAAGGAGATTCATCATGAAAAAGCTAGCTAGCATTTTAGCTCTTGTCGCCGTCTTCGCTTTAATCTTTGTCGCTATTGTTACAAGCAATGTTAATCAAGTTGATGTTAGCGGAGAAATCTGGAATCAGGCCATGACCATGGGAGACCCAGAAACCGCCGTTCGCCACTACGTTGTTTATACAGATCTTATGTGTCCGTACTGTAATTACTATGGTCGCGTAATTTGGGAAAACGACGCTGAATTCCAACAATATATCGCCGATAACAAAATCGCCTATGAAGTCCGTGTTACTGACATGCTCTACGAAGGGTCCGGAGTAGAAATGTCTCGTCCTGCCGCAGAAGGCGCATACTGCGCAGCACGCGAGAATCGTTTCTGGGATTATTACCATGCCGCTCTCGACCACATTTTCGAAGACTACTATTGGAAGGGTATCGGCTATTCTAAAACTGCTCCGATGATTACCGACATGGATCGTAGTTACTGGTACAATATTGGTAAAGAAATTGGCCTTAGCGATTCTTTTAAGACTTGCTTCAAAGAATCACTTGCTACTACTGAGCTCCAAGAAAACACATTCAAGGCCAGCATTAACGCCGACGGCTTACCGTCCTTCGCTTTTGGCAAATTTACAACTAGTGGTTACGATCCCAGCTGGGAGTGGGACACCGTTAAGACAATGCTCAACCAAGGGTTAAAGTAGAGATCTCTTTTGCTTCAAACAACACACATGGTACGGCTGGCGGCGGTGTAAAATCCGTCGGCTTCATCGGATAACGTATTTTTGTGCTATACGTTTTTAGCAATTCGTAGCCAAGCTGAGAAGTATAGTGTCTATCCGTTGCAATTAGTTTCAATGCGAACTGTTTTTGTAATATCAGATAAAAGCTCGCCGGCTTATTTTCGTCTTCAATCAATTTATGTACGATTTTTGAGCTCAAATGGAACGGCGGATTCGCAAACACTTTATATCCAGCCGGGAGTCTTGATAAATCATAATCCAAAAAGTCTTCTTCTGCCACCTCAACATTTTCTATTCCCCTCTGCGCCAAGTTATTGCGAAGCAACGTTGCCGTCTTGGCGTCAGGCTCAATAGCTACGACCTTAGCGCATCGTTTTGATAGCGCAGATGTGATCACTCCGCTTCCTGCACCGATTTCTAGTACCGTGTCACGCTTCTTGATATTTGAATGTCCAATTAGCATCAACGCAAGCCGCGGGCTTCTTAAGAAATGTTGCGATAGAAGATGGTTTCTCATTAACTATTCACATCTGTCACTTCGCCAGTCGCCAAATTTTTCACTTGGTACTTGCCAGTGTTGACTTCATTTTCGCCGATTACTACTAGATAATCCGCGGTTCTACCAGCGTATTTGATTTTATCGCCTAACTTTTTGTCGGAAAAAACAATATCCGCATCTTTCCCGTTTTCGCGTAGTTCGTCCGCGACCTTATGTGCCATCTCGATTTCCGTATCACTATTTGCAAATGGCACGATGGCATATCGCTCACGTTTTACAGCATCCCTATGTACCAGGTTGTACTCATTTAATATGTAGAACAGACGCGTTAGTCCAATCGAACCACCCACACCTGGGAATTGTTGGTCAGTATATAATCCAGCCAAGTTTTCATAGCGTCCACCCGAGCATATTGAACCAATTTCCTTATAATCCGGAAGTATTGTTTCGAACACAGTACCGGTATAGTAGTCTAGACCCCTGACAATTTTCATATCAGCCACCACTGAATCGCCCAGTCCTTGCTTTTCGAGGATAGATAGGACCCTGTCTAACTCTCGTATGCCCTCTTTAAACTTTTCATTCTCAAATCCAAATCTGTTTAACCGTTCTACAACATCAACCCTTTTTCCGGCAATTGCGATAAAGCCCAGGACATTATTCACGCGCTCGTCGCCAATCGAAAGGCTTGCTAGCCACTCACGAGTTTTCTCTAAAGGCACTTTCTCCGCATGGTCAACGATAGAGAAAATATCTTTTGCAACTTCCTGGAGATTCAATTCTTCTAAGAAACCGGCAAGTATTTTACGGTTTGATATGCGTATGAGTTTCTGTGGCAAATGCATTGTATCGAGCGCTCTTGATAGTGTTATAATCACTTCTGCATCGTATTCTATGGCAAGCTCGTTGCGGCCAATCACATCGATATCGGCCTGATAAAATTCACGGAAACGCCCTTTTTGTGCACGCTCACCGCGAAAACTTCGTCCAACTTGCGTCACGCGGAAGGGAAAAGCGAGATCGCTCTCGTGCTCGACAATGTAACGTGCCAACGGTACCGTTTGGTCAAAACGCAGCGCCTGATCAGCTTCGTCTTCCGTCTCTTCTGTCTTTACTACTTTATAAATCTGCTTTTCCGTCTCGCCACCAGCTTTCGCGAACAAGATTTCTGCACGATCAATAGTCGGAGTCTCGATTTCTAAGAATCCGTGATGTCTGTATACTTCCCGAACGTCATCCTTAAATTTATTAAATACGGCCTGTTCTTTTGGTAAGAGTTCTTGCATGCCAGATATAGGGGAAGTATTTAGTTTTTTCATGCTTTCATTTTACCATACTTTATGATAAAATACACGGTAGTGTGGCTCTGTAGCTCAGTTGGTAGAGCAGAGGCCTGAAGAGCCTTGTGTCGTTGGTTCAAGTCCGACCGGAGCCACCATCGATAAACAATAAATCCCAGTGGGGTTTATTTTTTTGATAATTACATCCGGTCGGACGCAGAACCAATTGCTGGGTTCTCTACCCCAACTATTATTCTTATGCTATTATATAAATATGAATAATAAGATTGATATTGACTACAAGTTAGCGGATGAGCTAATAGAAAAAATCAAGAACAACCCTATGGGCGACTGGTTCACTTTACCGGAAAATTTTTCTGCACATGAATTCCGAAGAATCAAAGAAGTCGCTGCGCGCGTTCGTGACAATTCCGATTATCTCGTCTGTATTGGCATCGGCGGTAGCTACTTAGGTGCCCGCGCAGTCTACGAAGCGCTCGGTCTTGACGATACGACTAAATGCAAACTTCTCTTTGCTGGCAATAGCCTTTCTTCTCGTGAATTGAAGCGGATTTTAAAGGAACTCGAAGGACACGATTTTTCTATCAACGTTATCTCTAAATCTGGCACTACACTCGAACCGGCCGTCGCTTTTCGCATACTAAAACAAGCTTTAATTGAGAAATATGGTGAGGCTGAGGCTATGAAGCGCATCATTGCCACCACCGACCCAGAAAGTGGCGCCCTTCACGATGAAGCTAAGAGAAACGGCTATGAAACATTCGATGTTCCGTCTGGCATCGGCGGTCGCTATTCAGTTCTCACTGCCGTTGGCCTCTTCCCGCTCGCAGTCGCTGGTTGCCACATCGGCGGACTTATTGAAGGCGCGCGCCATTGTAAAGAATCCCAATTAACAAATCTTCAAGAGTCCATGCTTATTACGTACGCCTTCACTCGTTTCTATCTCTACGATCAATGTGATTGTGATGTCGAAGTCCTAGCGAGCTTTGAGCCGTGCCTTCTCTATTTTAACGAATGGTGGAAGCAACTCTTCGGTGAATCCGAGGGGAAGAACAAACAAGGGATTTTCCCGGCCAGCGTTATCTATTCTACCGACCTTCACTCGCTTGGACAATACATGCAGGATGGTCGCCGCAATATTTTTGAGACTTTCCTCAAATTCTCTCACGAGAAGGCTCCACTCACTGTACCAGCCATACAAGACGCACTTGATGGTCTCGGTTACCTTGAAGGCAGGCCTATGACTGAGATTTCTGACAAGGCTCTCACCGCCACCATTCGGGCTCATGATTCCGGGGGTATCTCTACGCTTACTATCGAAGTCCTAGATCCGGAGTCCGAACAGGGCATCAGTGAATTGTCATTGGGCTTTCTCATCTTTTTCTTCGAAACTGCCTGTGCTATCTCGGCCATGCTCCACGGTGTCGACCCGTTCAACCAACCGGGCGTCGAAAACTACAAAAAAGAAATGTTTAGCCTCTTAGGAAAGGAATAGCCCATGACCAAAAAACGCGTTGTAATTGCCCTCGGCGGCAACGCCCTCCAAAAAGATGGCGAGGTTACTGCCGATGCCCAAAAAAAGGTCGCCGAAAAAGTCGGTGCCCTTATCGCCGATCTTTCCAGTAAATACGAAATCGTTGTCGCCCATGGCAACGGTCCGCAGGTAGGGAATATCCTGATTCATGAAGAGCAAGCCTCTTCCGAGAAAGCTCCGGCCATGCCTCTCGAAACCGCCGTTGCTATGAGCCAAGGCCAAATCGGTTACTGGCTCGCACAGTCTATTCAGAATGCCTTCTTAAAGGAGGGAAAAAATAAAAAAGTCGCAACAGTCGTTACACAAGTAGAGGTCGACAAAAACGACCCAGCTTTCAAGAACCCCACCAAGCCAGTCGGCCAATTCTATACCGAAAAAGAAGCCTTAAAACTCGCCAAAGAAAAAGGCTGGATTGTTAAAGAAGACGCTGGTCGCGGTTATCGCCGCGTCGTTCCGAGCCCAAAACCAAAATCCATTGTCGAAAAACGTGAAATTCTCGATCTCGTCAAATCTGGCGCTATTGTCATCGCCGCTGGTGGCGGTGGCGTACCAGTCTACCGCACCAAGGTTCTTCACGTAATCAAAGGCGTCGATGCCGTCATCGACAAAGATTTTGCCGCCGAGAAACTGGCCGAGCTCATCAAAGCCGACATGTTCATCTCCGTTACCGCCGTGGACTATGCCTATCTTAATTACGGCACGTCAGACGAATCAGCTCTAAAGAATCTTACCTCCAGTGAAGCCGATTACTACAGTCGTCAAGGTTATTTCAAAGCGGGCTCCATGCTTCCAAAAGTCAAAGCGGCAACCGAGTTTGCTAAAAAAGGTAAAGTAGGTATCATTTGTTCACTCGACAATCTCGAAGAGGCTCTAAAACTCAAATCCGGCACTATCATCACCCGTTAATAAGTTATTATTTCGGTAGAATTTGTTCTTGAAAATACTTATGCTTACATATATAATATATACTATATATGCGTCATAATGTTTTTCGCAGGAAAATAAAATCTTCTCTTATTTTGTTAGTTGCCGGAGTCATACTAGTCTCTACCTTATTAGCCTCCTCTCTCGGCATCCATCAAGCCCACGCCGCAGACAGTATGTCCGCCGACCAAAGCGCCAAAATCAAGATAATTTTTCAAGCACTAACATCATGCCTGAGGACGACTACCAACAGCACGGCGAAAAACCCAAAAAGCGAATTCAAGATTGACGCCCCAAATATACAGAGTGACCACATACGCGGCGCATACATAGAGTCGATGATTGATACAACGAACGATACTCAGTCTAATTGTGGACATCTTCTCAGCAACGGCAAACTAACAGACGTTCTAAAAGAGGCCGGAATTACAAAAGCACAGTTTTATTGCGACTACAACAATACTGCAAATTACGGTATTCTGGTGCCAAAAAGTGGTGTGGCTTGCTCTGACGCAATCAACAACAGCGACAGCAGTATATCTCTTAAAAATGCCGATGAAGTTAGAAATTACCTGGAGAACTTATTTAAAAATAAAGCATTCAACGGAAACGTTCCCGGGAATAATCTCTACAAGCTGACCGCCCTAGAAAAATACTATGCATACAAAACGGCGTTTACTACCTTCTGCATCGAAGCCTCGACATCAGCGCATTTTGGTGACACTAGCTTTACTGGTTACAAGACATACGTTCAAAATCCATCTACGGGTAGAGTTGAGCTTGCTACATATTCCATCAACAACTCGAGAAAAGACAGCTTAGACCGGGTTTGGGAGTACTATAACAGCACCGAAGGATTAGTTTATAATGAGCGATATACGTGTTCTCAAGTTGCAGAAATGATTCTTGGCAATATTAATAGCGAGGAAGTTCAAGCTCGTGCGGGGGATCAGATCTCTAGCGACAAAAAAGATTGCAACAACGCCTACGACGCGCAATACAACACTATTCGCGATTGGGTTTCGAGCAACGGTAACTCCTTCAATAATAACGCCGAATCAGACATCTCTATTTTTCTAAGCGAAAACGCACGCAACAACGCAGATAAATGGAAACTGGAATCCGATGGCATTACAGTAACTTGTACCGGACTAAATACTCTTAACTCCAAATGGGAAGATATTAAAAGGCGTCACGGGCTCGATAACGCGCCGTCAGTCAATACGAATGTAACCTACACTACCCATGGCGAAATCGAAAACACAGATCAGGGTACAGGTGTCTCTAGCACGTGTCACGCCGCCACAAAAGGGCTCGGCTGGATTCTCTGCCCAGTCCTCGAAGCCGTCGCCTCCGCTGCTAGCTGGGCCTACGAAGACGTTATTACGCCGATGCTAGGCATTAGCCCGAAACTTCTCCAAGTTGAAGGTGCGAATAATGGAACTTACAAAGCCTGGATAATCTTCCGAGATATTGCCAATGTAGCATTCGCCATATTCTTCCTCTTCATCATTTTCTCCCAAGTTACTGGGTTTGGTATTGATAATTATGGCATTAAGAAATCTCTTCCAAAGCTAATCGTCTCGGCAATTCTTATAAATTTATCATTCTACATTTGTCAGGGCTTAGTAGATATTTCGAATATTGTCGGATCTGGACTATATGGCGCTGTAAACAGTATCGCCAGCGAAATCACCATCCCGGTTGGGAATGTTTTTAGTAGCGATGTAGGCAGCATCACCTTTGCAATCATCGGTGCCATTGGGGTCGGTGCTGTTGGTACATTGGTGGCAGGTGCAGCATTCTGGGGAGCGATCGCCTCGGCCTTGTTCGCCTTAATCCCGGTCGTTATAAGCGCCGTCGTTGCCATCTTGATGTTCTTCGTTCTTCTTGCAATGCGACAAGCGGTCGTCGTTGTTCTCGTTGCTATTTCGCCACTTGCTTTCGTTGCTTATGCTCTCCCAAACACAAAAAGGCTCTTTGATCGATGGAGCGAAATCCTCCGCGGTATGCTTTTACTCTATCCAATCTCAGCTTTACTCATGTCATTTGGCCGCCTTGCCTCTCGCATTATTTTCGCGACAGGGGCCGGCGATCTCGGTGGCGGAAGCTGGGTAATGGTTATAATCGCTATGGCTGCAGAGATACTTCCACTTTTTCTTATCCCGTCTGTCACACGTAGCGCCTACCGTGCTACTGGTGCTCTAGGAGCATCCATTGGCCGACTTTCGACCATGGCGTCTCGCGGTGCCAGAAGTGGAGTTCGCAATAGTAGAACATATCAAAACACAAGTGAACGAGTTCGTGGTTTTCGCGCCAGACAACGTACCGAGCGGCACGGAGCCCTCTACGGTCGTGTCCTAAACGGAATTCGAAGCTCTGCAACTGCCGTTGAAAATGAAGAGAACGGTGGCCAGGCGGCTACTAGACGACAGCGCATCTTAGCCTATCTTGGTCGCGATCGTGCCGCCAATATTAATAAAGCTGCGTCGGAAGCCGGAGCAAAAGAAGGCGAAAAGCGAGCTTGGGCGACTGGAAACCCAGAAGAAATCATGGAAGGCGCACGCAATAGGGCTAGCATTGACGCTCAGCAACAAATGGTCAATGTTGCCGACTATGCCAACGCGACCTTCGCTAATGCAGTCATTAAGCAACAAAGGCAAGAACACGACGATAGAACTAAGCGACAGGTCATGTGGAATAGTGATAAATATGCTAATGGCAAAGCTAACGAGGCTCTTCTCGCGCGTCAAGCTGACGCAGCGCGCATGACGCTCAGCTCTCGCGCCGAATATTTTGAAGCTCGTCAAAACGCACAAAAAGCGGTTATTTCTAATGAAATCACTAAGATGTACTCCGACCAAGCCTCGCGCATGGATATGAAAAACATTATGGAGATGCTAAAGGGCTCCATCTCAGGTAATGACGACAAAAATCGCAGTGAACGATTTACAGCCGCAGCTAGCGCGCTAATTCAGGCCGGCCAAGCTGATAAGGTCCGTGAAGTTATTTCTGGCGGCGGGGATTACTCCGGCACAGGCGTCGAGGATGCATTCGGCGAGTTGATCAAGAATGACAGTACGTTCCGCAATCGCGTGACACAGGTTCTTGGTTCTTCCGGCGAATTTACTTTTCAGGAATACGCTAAGCACGTTGGCCAAAGTAAAGTCGAAGAAGGTAAAAGTGAAGCCAGGTCCTTCCAAGCATGGGCAGATGGAAGACTTGAAGATGGTAAAGGGCAGAGTCTTGCCGACTCCATTAAGACTAAAGGGTTGGATCGCATAGACAAAGACGGCTTCGATTTCCTTTCCAAGCACCTCAGTGCTCTCGATGGTGCGTCTGCTGAAAATATTTCCAGGGTTGCAGCTCGTACTACCGATGCCGCTACTGCAGGCAAGCTCGTTCAAGCCATCGAGCGACTCGCTGAAAACCCTGCTTATTCCGATAAAATTGCGGACATAATCAGCGCTACCTCTGCTGAGAGAGCGGCAGATATGAATGTCGAGGTTCGTAATGCACTCGCTGGTATTAAATCGACTGATAGTCCAGCCGAAATCTACGCCAAGAACCAAGTTTGGCGAGACCAAATCGGCGACGCTATTCGCACCAATCCACAAATCGCTGCTCGATTTGCTTCTGAATTCACGAACGAGCGGGGCGGACAATATTATAAACCGGCCCCAACCCCAGCCCCAACCCCAACACCGAATCCAGAACCGCAGCCACAACCGCCAAGACCTCAATCAGATCAGCAAAATCGCAATACAAATCCAGACGACTTCAGTGGCGACGGCGGGATGTAGTCCATTCAATCCCCTCTATAAATCGAGGGGATTTTTGTTTCATTCCGCTTGTGGTTTGACAAAATTTAATATATAATTAAACTTATGGATGAATTATACAAATTGAGTCATGACGTCCCGAGCCATAAGGACTACATTGACACGACGGATTTTGAGCAAGACGAGATTCTTGACATCATCAAGACCGCTGTTGTCGTGCGTGACTATATCAAGTCGGGTGGGACCCTCGACACAATGTATCACAAAAACCTCGCGATGCTTTTCGAACAGAAGTCCACGCGTACTCGCGTCTCGTTCGAAGTTGCCATGACGCAACTAGGTGGCCACGCGCTCAATCTCGCTCCAGGTGCAATTCAGCTTGGTGCGCACGAAACCATCGAGGACACTGCGCAAGTTCTCGGTCGTATGTGTGACATGATTATGTCTCGCGTTGATCGTCACGCTTCCATCGAAGCTCTTGCCAAGTATGCCAAAGACACGCCAGTGATTAACGGCATGTCTGATTACAATCATCCTACACAGGAAATGGGCGATATTATTACTATTCTTGATAACCTTCCTCCGGAAAGAAAATGGAACGACGTTAAGGTCGTTTTCGTTGGTGACTGTACACAAGTTTGTGCTAGCCTCATGATGATTACCACCAAACTCGGTATGAACTTCGTTCATTACGGCCCTGACCACAAACTTCTAGATGAAAAATTCCGTGAAATCGGCCGCAAGAACGTCGAAAAATACGGCGGCTCCGTAGAGTTCACTTCTAACCGCGACTGCCTAAAAGGCGCCGACTTTGTTTATACTGATATTTGGTATGGCTTATACGACAAAGAGACTCCAAAAGAAGTCTACATGCAAGATTTTTACCCGACTTATCAAGTCAATGACGACTTAATGGCCGCTACAGAAAATCCTAACTGCAAATTCATGCATTGTCTGCCAGCCAACCGCAACGAAGAAGTGACCGACTCCGTCATGGACGGTCCAAATTCAATTTGCTTCGATCAAGCGGAAAACCGCTTGACCGCTCAGCGTGGCCTCGTGCTTTATTTTGGCAAGAAAGCACAGGAAACGCTCGACTATATTAAACAACAAAAGGAGGGCAATAACTAATGCCAGCTAAAAAGCCAAAGTTCAGGCTGTTCAGCGCCGTACTCGCTACAGTCTGTATTGTTCTCGTGATTGACGCTGTCGCACCGACTGCGGCTATCGGGAACTCACAGTACGCGTGGTGGATAATAATGATCCTCGGCTTCTTTATCCCCTACGCATTAATATCCGCCGAGCTCGGTACGCAATACCCATCAGAAGGTGGGATGTATACCTGGGTAAAGAAAGCCCTTGGCAAAAAATGGGCTGGCCGCGTTGCTTGGTTCTATTGGGTGAATTTCCCATTATGGATTGCCTCACTTGCCGACCTTGCAACGACCCTCATTATGACCATCCTCGGCATGGAGCCGACCATTGTCACGGCGCTCATCATTGAGCTTGCCTATATAGCCATTGTGACAATCTTGGGTCAGCTACGTATTTCTCAATCCGCTTGGGTTGCCAACCTTGGCGCAATTGTGAAGTTTATCACTCTCGCTGGCATCGGCGCTCTCGGTATCTATGTATTCATCAATCATGGGTCTGCTAATCCGATTGAGTCGATTCATGACCTCTTGCCGCTCGTTGCAGAAGGTGGTGGTATTGACTGGACTGGTATGAGCTTCGTCGCTCTTATCATCTTCAACATGCTCGGCTTCGAGGTCGTCGGTACATTCATCGATGATATGGACAATCCTAAGAAGCAGATTCCGCAAGCAATTATTCTAGGTGCTATATTAATTGCCTTGTTCTACATCTTGCCAAGCTTCGGCATCGGTGTCGCTGTTCCAGTCGAAGAAATCGCAACCAATTCCGGTTTGCTTGATTCCTATCAAATTCTTCTAGAAACCGTCGGCATCTCTGCAGAAGTCATCAGCACGATTATTACGATAGTCGCCTGCTTCTTCCTATATACCCTCATCGCCAACATTTCCTCATGGCAGTTCGGCGTGTATTCCGTTACGGCTTATGCTGCCAAAGACGGCGTATTCCCGAAATCTTGGGCTAAGCTCAATAAAAACGGCGCGCCAGTCGTTGTTTCTATGTGGACTAGCGCTATTGCTGCTGTCCTTGCGGTTGCAGGAATTATCCTCGCCTACGTCTTCCCAGAAGCTGAAGAGCTCACTAATATGTTCTGGGCATTCTTCGATCTGTCACTATTCTGCCTCCTAATTGGCTACATTCCAATGTTCTTTGCCTTCATGAAGCTCCACAAAAATGGTGTTCAAGAAAAGAAAGGCTACTGGATCAAAGGTGGCAATCTCAAGCGTATTCTCTTCGGTATCATACCAGTGATTATGCTCGTCATTTCACTCTTCTTTACGCTCATTCCTGAACTTAACGTTGATGCAATTATCGACAATAAGATTCTCATCATCAGCTCTCTTGTCTGTATTGTAATTGGCGAGATTCTCGTCTTCCGCGCTAGTAGAAAAGAAGAAGCAAGAAAGGCTCTTCGCCGTGCGAATCGCAAATAGTACTCCAAAAGCCGACGGCTTCTATATGCCGTCCGAGCTTAGCGAACACGTTGCAACTTACCTACTTTGGCCTGAACGCCCCGACAACTGGCGGGGCGGGGCCAAGCCCGCTCAAAAAGCGTTTAGGGAAGTCATCGAAAAAATCGCTAAGCACGAACCAGTAGTTCTTGGCGTTAACGAATCTCAATACCCACACGTTCTTGGTATGAATATGGAAAATGTTCACATCGTTGAGATTTCCAACAATGATTCCTGGATTCGTGATACTGGACCAACCTTCGTTATAAATCACGATGGTGAACTTCGCGCCGTTGACTGGAAATTCAACGGCTATGGTGGCCTATATAACGGTATCTATTTCCCATGGGATTTTGATGACCAAATCGCCGCCAAAGTTTGTGCGATTGAAGGTGTCGACCGTTATCGCACAGACGATTTCGTTCTTGAAGGTGGCTCCGTTCATAGCGATGGCGAAGGTACACTTCTGGTTACTGAAGAAACCTGTCTCGACAAAGGTCGTAACCCCGACCTTTCCAAAGAAGAGATTGAAAAGTATCTTCTCGACTATTGCGGTGCCGAAAAGGTCCTCTGGATTCCATACGGCATCTATAAAGATGAAGACACCAACGGCCACGTTGATAATGTTTGCCAATTCGTCGCTCCGGGCAAAGTCGTCCTTGCGTGGGAAGATAACGAAGAAGATCCGCAACACGAACGCAGCGTCAAAGATCTCGAATACCTCGAATCTGTTACTGACGCAAAAGGTCGCAAGCTAGAGATTGTTAAGATTCACGTTCCGAATCCAATTACCATCACAAAGGAAGAATCCGAAGGCGTTGATGTTGTCGACGGTACGTTCCCACGTAACGAAGGAGATCGCTTGCCAGCCAGCTATATCAACTACTATAACTGTAATGGCGCAATCATCTTGCCGATCTTTAACGACGAACACGACCAAGCTGCGATAAACATTTTGCAAGACTGTTTCCCAGACAAAACCATCGAAACAGTCTACGCGCGCGAGATTTTACTGGGTGGTGGCAACATCCACTGCATCACTCAGCAGGTTCCGAAGGCCTAAATAAAAAAATAGCGGCGAGACTGCCGCTATTTTTTTATTTCTTGTTATATAAATCTAAGCGAGTGCGTGTTCGGTACTTTTGTGTGATATAATAAGCTTATGGATAAATTGCATTTCGATGGGCCTATTGTTTTAGCTATCATGGACGGCGTAGGTATTGCACCGGACGGCCCAGGAAATGCTGTCTCCCTCGCTCACACTGAATTCCTCGACCGTATTTCCAAAAACTATCTCAATATACCCCTTCGCGCTTCTGGCGAAGCCGTAGGCATTATGCCGGGCGATATGGGCAATTCCGAAGTCGGTCATAACGCATTGGGCTCTGGACAGATTATTAAACAAGGTATAGCCAGTGTTGAAGAAGCCTTTTCAAATGGTAAAATATGGGAATCTCGCGCCTGGAAAGAAATTATCGGAAATGTAAAAAATAACCATTCCACACTACATTTTTCCGGCATCTTTTCTGACGGTAATATTCATGCCAATATTGCTCATCTCGAAAAAATGATTATGATGGCCAATACTCTCGGTATCCAGAGAATCCGTATTCATCTTGTTTTTGATGGCCGTGACGTCCCGCCACAGAGCGAGCCCAAATATATCGTTCGCCTCGAATCTTTCTTGAAACCATTCGTCTTGCAAGGTCGTGATTATAAAATCGCGAGTGGTGCTGGTCGCATGGTTGCCGTGTCTGATCGTTACGAAAATGATTGGAGAATGGTTAAACTCGGCTGGGATATGTTTAGAGGGTTTGCCGAACATCAATTTCACTCTGCCGTCGAAGCCATCGAATCATTCCGTGCTCATGATCCTGGTATTCAGGACCAGTATCTTCCGCCGTTCATTGTTGTTGACGCGCAAAACCATCCAGTCGGGCCAGTCAAAAAAGGCGACAGCTTTATTTATTACGATTTTCGCGCCGATCGCGCTATCGAGATAGCGCAAGCATTCACTTATATTGACTTCCCATATTTTGATCGTGGCGGTTACAATCCTAGCGATGTCGTTTTCGCCGGTATGACTGAATATAACTCCGACACGCATGTCCCCGAACTCCGCCTTGTTCCTCCCGTCGAAATTCATGATTCGCTAAATCAATTTCTTGGTCATAACAATATCGCTCAACTTGCTGTTTCCGAAACGGTTAAATTTGGCCACGTCACTTATTACTTTAATGGTAATAGTTACGACAAAGCTCCTGGCGAAGACCATATTCGTATAGATTCCGACACGCTTCCGTTCGATACGCGTCCTTGGATGAAATCCGCGGAAATCACCGACGCCGTGTTGGACAATCTCGACAAATATAGATTTATCCGCGTTAACTTCCCAGGCGGAGATATGGTTGGGCATTTCGCAGAAATGGAGCCTACTATTACTGCACTAGAAGCCATCGATATTCAACTCGAACGGATCGCAAAGAAAGTCGATGAGTTAGGTGGTATGATGATTGTTACTGCCGATCATGGCAACGCCGAAGAACTTCTCGACAAAAACAACCAGCCTAAAACCTCTCATAGCACGAATCCTGTCCCCTGTATTTTCTATGACAACACTAAGAATCGTCAGCTCTACGTCAAGAACCCTATTCTAAACGACGAAGGTTTGTCCAATATCGCTTCGACCATTACTACGCTTCTTGGCCTTGGAAATACACCATCCTCTTGGCGAGATTCACTTATTGTTGTAAAATAGCCATATCATAATTAAACGGAGGTTTTCTCATGCCTATCACCAAAGCTATTATTCCTGTCGCAGGATGGGGGACTCGCCGTTTGCCGATTACTAAGATTATCGAGAAAAGCATGTTGCCGGTAGGCAACCGCCCGCTAGTCGATTATTCTGTTCAGGAACTTATCAAAGCTGGCGTTAAAGATATTTATATGGTTATCTCCAACGTTGAGCCGTGCCAAGTCCGCGAATTTTATAAAGACAATCTCGCTCTCAATAACTATCTTGAAGAACGAGGAAAAATCGACCGTCTAGCTCTTGCTAAGACTTTACCAGAAGGCGTCAATATTCACTATACTTCTCAAGATCCATCCGCAAAATATGGTACGGCGGTTCCAGTTGCCATGGTTGCCGAAGAGTTTAATATCAACGAACAAGTTTTTGTATTTTTCGGTGACGATTTTATTTGGAACCCAAACGGCGAATCTTCCGCTGAGTCTCTACTCAAATCCATCAAGAGCGACGACGAGTCGGCTATTCTTGGCGTTAAAGTCAAAAAAGAAGACGTCGTCAAATATGGCATGATCGATGTGAAAGATGGTAAGCTCACTCGTATCGTTGAAAAGCCAGAGCTCAAAGATGTTACTTCGAACCTCGTTCATGTATCGAAATACATCATGTCCCCCAAACTTATCCAGGAAATGGTCGAATACGTTCATACTCACAATTTTGGCCCCAAAGACCAAGAATACTTAGCTACCGATCCACTAGCTACTTTCGTTGAAAAAGGCGGTATCGTTCGCGTCGCTCCTACTACAGGCGAATATCTTGACGGAGGATCTATTGAAGGTTGGGTTCACGCCAACAACGTTGTTTGCGGTACCAAATAATACAAACAGGAGGTATTATGGCAAAAAATCATGCACGTTATACATGCTCAGAATGTGGCATGACTTTTGCCAAATGGACGGGCCAATGCCCAAACTGCAACAATTGGAATACGCTTATCGAAACTCTTCCTACCGAATCCGCAGAAGCAAAAGGGGCATTATCGAACGCTAAGCTGTCTGGCAAAAAACTCGACTACGTTAATATTAAATCAATTGTCCCATCCGATGCCAAAGAACGCCTTAAGACTCCGTTTAAAGATCTCGATACTGTGCTTGGCGGCGGTTTCCTAAAAGGTTCTGTCACGCTTCTTACTGGACAGCCCGGAATCGGCAAATCTACGCTGCTTATGCAGATTTGTGCCTTTATTGCAAAGGAGCACAACGTATTATATATATCCGGCGAGGAATCAGCTGGTCAAGTTAAACTCCGAGCTGTTCGTCTTGGCGCCGAATCCGACAAATTGAGCTTTGCTTCATCGACGTCCGGTAATGACATTGCCAAGACTATTGAATCTGGTGATTTTGAATTTGTTGTTGTCGACTCTATTCAGACTCTATCACTCGCCGAAATATCTTCTGCGCCAGGCGGAGTATCGCAGGTTACAAACTGTGGCAATCTCATTATTCGCGCTGCCAAAGCTACCGATACAGCCGTCGTTATAGTTGGCCACGTCACAAAAGAGGGAACTCTAGCCGGCCCGAAAGTTTTAGAGCATTTAGTTGATGTCGTAGTGAATTTTGAGGGCGATCGCTACGGTGGGTTCAAAACTGTACGTGCAGTGAAGAATCGTTTTGGTTCGACGCAAGAAGTTGCGATTTTTGAAATGGCCAACTCGGGCCTAAAGGAAGTTAAGAATCCTTCTGCTACACTCCTTGCCGAGCGCCAGAATACTGACGGCTCAATTATTCTTGCAACGGTAGAAGGTACTCGCCCTATTCTCGTCGAGATTCAAGCATTAGCTAGCAAAACGACTTTTGGCTACCCTAATCGCACCGCTTCCGGATTCGATCTTAATCGTCTAAAACTTCTCATTGCTGTGCTCGAACGTCGTACCAAGTTAAAACTTAGCGATTACGACATCTTCGTTAACGTGGTTGGTGGCATGAAGCTTCAAGACTCGGGAGCCGACCTTGCCGTCTGTCTCGCTATCGCTTCAGCGGTCGCTGGTAGGAAACTGAATGAAGATTATGTCGTCTTCGGAGAAATTGGGCTTGGTGGGGAAGTTCGCTCTGTTTTTCGTCCCGATCAACGTATCTCCGAGGCAAAAAAGCTTGGCTTCACGCATGCTATCGCTCCCGCCACTATCAAAGATAAATTCGTTATTCCCGTCCACGACCTTCGCCAAACTTTAATTGATCACGTGAAATAATATGAGAATTCTCGGCATCGACCCAGGTACTGGCATCTGCGGATTTGGCGTTCTTGAAATTAGAAAAAAAGGTGCACCAATTTTGGTTGATTCCGGAGCTATCAAAACTCCACCACATACTCCATTAAGCGAACGCCTGCTGGATATTCACGATTCGCTTCACGAAATAATTAAAGAAGATAAACCCGACTGCGTTGCTATAGAAAAACTTTTTTTCATGCAAAATATCACCACAGGCATTTCTGTTGCCGAAGCACGTGGCGTTGTTATGCTTGTTTGCGCACAAGAAAAACTCCCAGTTTATGAATACTCGCCAAACGAAGTCAAAAAAGCCATGACTGGATACGGTCACGCCGACAAGAAGCAAATGCAAGAAATGGTTCGTGTCTATCTTCATATGGATGAAGTCATCAAACCCGATGATGCCGCCGACGCTGTCGCTATTGCTATCGTTCACAATATGTTCCGTCTTCATTCCGCTGTTTAATTTGTCAACTAATCTTGACAACCCGCTTACGCATATTGTAAAATGATACATGTAGAGTCAGAGTTATAAACAAACACTTATAAACGCTAAAATTGTGTGTATTTGGTATAAAGCATTTTGTAAGCCAATAGTATTTACCATTATGTCTTTATACCAATGCATACTATTGGAAGGTCATCAGTTAGTTAAACATGCAATTAGAAATAAGTTCTACTGCCAGGCGGAA
>JAFWLS010000024.1 GCA_017514045.1 Candidatus Saccharimonadota bacterium
AAATGGACCTTTTGGCCCGAAAAATATTCTTGAACCTCGAAATTGACCAACAAAAAACGGTCCTTTACAGATATAAAGAACCGTTTCAAACTCTAATTTCAGGCGTAAAAACAGGCCAAATTACCTGTGGTGATCCGGGAGAGACTCGAACTCTCGACACCAAGCTTAAGAGGCTCGTGCTCTAACCAACTGAGCTACCGGACCAGATCCGTGCTATTATACCACACTTTGAAGAAAAATGCTATAATATAATATATATGAAGATTCAAGAAAATATCCCCCTCTCATCTATTACCACCATGCGTCTCGGCGGTCCCGCCGACTATGTGATTGACATCGAAAGCTCTGATGAGGCGGTCGAAGCAATCGAATTCGCTGAGCAGAAAAACCTCCCGGTATATTTTCTTGGCACAGGCGCTAACTCTCTTGGTCTCGACGAAGGATTCCATGGCGTCATAATCCGCAACCATATCAAGGGATTCGAGACCATTTCAGAAACTTCAGATGAACTAGTCGTTAGAGTTGGCGGCGGAGAAATCTGGGATGATTTCGTTGAATTCGTAGTCAGCAAAGGCTTTTCCGGATGCGAAGCGATGTCTAAGATTCCTGGCACTGTCGGTGCTGCACCAGTTCAAAATATTGGTGCTTACGGTCAAGACATTTCCAACATACTAGAGAGCATCGAAACATTCGACACATTGCTCGACGAACACGTTGAAATACCAGCTCAAGATTGCGACTTCTCTTATCGCCATTCTATCTTTAACTCTGGTGAGACGAATGGACGCTATTTTATCCTTACCTGTACGTTCCGCTTCAGGAAAGAAAAACTAACCCCGCCATTTTATAACTCTCTTCAGGCCTATCTAGATGAGCACAACATTACGGATTATTCCCCAAGAAACATCCGAAACGCAGTCTCAGAAATTCGCGCCAATAAGCTCCCAGATCCAGCCGTAATTGCCTCTGCTGGTAGCTTCTTCAAGAACTTTATCCTCACAGACGCCGAAGCCGATGCGGCCGAGAAAAAAGGTATCCCGGTCTACCGTAGTGCCACCGAAAACAAAGTGAACACCGGCTGGCTCCTCGAAAACGCTGGCCTCAAAGGCAAAACTTTCCATGGCTTCAAGGTCTCCGACAAAGCAGCGCTCATCCTCATCAATGAATCTGCCAAAACCTACGCCGACCTCGAAAAAGCCGAAGCAGAAATCGCCAAAATAGTCTACGACAAATACGGCTTTGAAATAAAGCCGGAGCCAGTCGTCATCAAAGAAAGGGAACTGGATGACTAAAGAGCTATCCGGTCGCGAACTTGCTGGTTTCGTTAAAGAGCGTCAGGCGCATGTCGTTCGCTCGCTTCGAGGAAAGAAGATTTTTCCAAAGCTTCTAATCCTTCGCGATTCTGACAACCCCGTCATTACTAAGTACGTTGATCTCAAACAACAATATGGTGAAGACATCGGTGTGGCTGTGGAAGATTATCATGCTAAATCCGTCGACGAGCTTAAAGAAAAAATCCAAGCCGCTAATTCCGACCCGACGATTTCTGGCATGATTGTTCAACTACCGATTATCGACAAAGATGCCACCGACGAAGTAGTAAGCTTAATCGATCCCAAGAAGGATGTCGATGGTCTTTCCGGAAACGGTAAATTTGACTCCGCTACCGCCACGGCTATCAACTGGCTTCTTAGTGGCTACGACATTGATCTAGAAAGATCCAGAATAGCATTAGTTGGACGCGGCCGGTTAGTCGGCTCACCGCTTCTCAAGATGTTCAAAAACTCTGGATACAGCGTAGACCTATTCCATCGCGGTAGTAACCTCGAAGAGCTCAAAAAATACGACATTATTATCACGGCCACCGGCGTCCCTCACCTAGTTAAATCCGAATACATCAAGCCCGGAGCTGTCGTTGTCGATGCTGGCACAGCTTCCGAAAAAGGCGTACTCATGGGCGATGTCGACGAATCGGTTCGCGATAGGACCGACCTTACCGCCATTACCCCAAAGATTGGCGGCGTAGGCCCATTAACCGTTTCCGTTCTTTTTGAAAACGTTATTTTTGCATCGCAAAATTAGGAATAACCTACTCTGCTTTGCCAACGTAGGCGGCATTGTATGCCAACATCTGATCCTGCAGCTTTTCGCTTCTAGCAAGATCGTCTACGCTCGAATTAACTGAGTGTTTCACGCGCTGGCTTTCCTCGGCGCGTTTTCCATCGTTCCATCGCTCAAGAGTCCCCACGAGATATCCAGTAATGCGGCGAAGTCTTTCAAAGTTCTCTCCGAAATATTGTTTATGGGCTTCATAATATTCGCGTGCTTTTGCTTCGTCGCCAAAAGAATCAATTAGGTTCGTGCCAATCTTCACGAGTCTGCTCACATGGAGGGCTTCATATTCCTCTACTTCTTTTAGTGCCTCTTCTATCGCATCACGAGGGATATCTGCGTATTGCCTTAATGAATTCTCGAACCGTTCAATATCGAACTTTTCTGTATCTTGGGGCTCAAAATAAACTATATTTTTCATAAATTCTCTCCTTGGTTAGGTTATTTTTTATTTCGAATCGATTATGCTTATGATTATACACGCTATATATAGTGTTTGTCAATACAAAAAGTACGCTATATATAGCGTACTTGTGGAAAACTTCTAAAAATTAGGCCGGATACTCTAGCATCATTGGGGCATACGTGTCACCATATTTATCGAGTGCATGGCGCACGTCAATCACATAGTTTTGAATCTCATAGCCAAGCTCCTCGTCCATATATTCATAAATCAGCTTTCCGCCTAATGCTCGAATCGATTTTGCACTTGCTATGTTACGCTTTTCGCAGCCAATCAGTACGGCCTCAATTCCGCGATTTTTGCATACACAAAGTGCCAGGAAAAGATTAATTTTATTGTAGCCTTTTCTGCGTTCGCTTGGACGAATACTGTATCCAATATTGCCGCCAAAATTCCACAAAGCCTTGTTCAGGACTTTTCGTATGCTAATTACTCCTACAATTTTGTTTCCGGATTCGCGAACAAGAAAATAAGTCTCAGCTGGCACACGCTGCTCAGTTGGCTTGCGCGTACGATCTTCTTCAAGCTTTTTTAGCCATTCGTCGTAACTCTCTACATAGTCGAGCCCGCCAGAGCCATGTATTACAGTATTAGCTTCCATAAATTCATGCAAAAAATCCATGGCGTCTTGTTCGCGACGCTTGCTCGGGAGTTCCAACTTAAATCGTTCAACTTGTTTTTCCATTTTAATCCTCCAATTATTAGTATTATAGCATGCTATAATAGACTGCATGGAAGAATCTAAAAAACTCTCAAACCAAAAACGTTTTAAGAAACACCTTATCGCCTGCGCGGTATTCACTCTGTTTGCTGTGATATTTACTGTGCTCGTCAGCACGATTGGAGTGAATGAAGTTGCCGTTAAAGATCTATCTGGCAACACTTCCGGCGAGACCACATCCCTTGGTTTTTCGGCAGTCAATACAGCCATTCGTGACATGAGGGGCTATAGTGACGAATGGTACAAGATTTCCAAGTATGCTGGCTATCTAGTCTTCGTCCCGACAGCCATCTTTGCTGTCATTGGGGTTTATCAACTATTCAAGCGCCGAAGTCTAAAGAAGGTCGATCGAGAGCTGCTCCTACTTGTTCCTTTTTATGCCGTCGTAGGTGTCGTTTACTTGATATTTGAGAAGCTGCTTGTCATTAACTATTGTCCAGTACTAAGGGATGGTATGCTCAAACCATCTTACCCATCATCGCACACGCTCCTTGCAATGTGCTTTTGCTGCAGCGCCATGATGGTCATCGCGCGACTTCTGCGAAAAGGGAAAGCCAAGCTTGCGGTCGCTATTAATGCCTTATTGACGGTCCTCATGCTCGTTACGGTTGTCGGACGCTTCCTCGCTGGCGTTCATTGGTTAACAGATATAATTGGTGGTATTTTCATCTCCAGTGCACTCCTGTTCTTCTTCGCGACTTTTCTACAGCACGAGCCAAAAACAAAAACCGAATAAAAAAGTGCGCCGATGGCGCATTTTTTTATTCTATTGTTACCGTCTTCGAAACGCTTTTTGTATCACCGCTCTTTGCAGTGACTAAAACGGTCACGCTGTACTCACCGAGCTCCAAATCTTTAAGCGGGAAGAAGCTCTCGCAGGCGCTCACTCTATCCGCTGGCTCTAGATTTGCGGTGTGTTCCAATTTCTGTTTCTCATCGGCAGACGTTAGAGCGAATTCACACGTGCCATCAAAAGCGCCATTCGTTTCGACTTGTACGTAATAGTCATCTTCACGTCGTTCTGCTGCTACAATTTTAGCGGCAAGCGCTACATCTGGAGTCATTTCGCTCTCGACCTCGGGAGTTTCTTGGGTGTCTGTTCCTGGATTTAAATCAGCAACCTTATCGGGTTTATATAGCACCAAAAGGCCAATTACGAGGAGAGTTAATATCAAAGAAATGATTAGCGTTAATGACGAATTCTGTTTTTTATCTTCTTCTTCCATAACAATATTATACAACAAAGCTAATAATAATTATGGTTGAAAACAATCGATGTTTTTCACTATTAAAAACACTTGTTTTATTCTAAAAGCATATATAGTTGCCCTTATATTACTTGGTATTGTCCGTCTTCTTCATAGACACAACGCAGAATAGCGTACATCAAAAAAAGGCCTCCCACGGAGGCTCTTTTTGAATCTAAGAGAGCTTCGTTAAATCACCATGCACGAAGATCGGGCCAAATCCCATGATCTCGTCATACATCGGGCCAGGGAAAACGTCGTTTTCGATGAAAATCTTTTTATGCTCGCGATGCGCAATGTACAACTCTATTAGAGCTGCCCCACCCACATAGCCAGAAATATTGTGCTTATCAAAATTTAACAAATAAAAGGCGTCGCACCACCTTCCGACTCTTTCTTCGCTATCCTCAAACAATTTCCGAATCAGTTTTACATGAGCCTCATCACTTTCTTTCCAAGTTTTTTCTTCTAAATCCGGATCATCTACTGTGGATGGTAACATCACCTCGTGCCCAAGCTTCTCTAGCTTCTTCTGCACTGCGGGTAGCTTATCCCAGAAACTGCTCGATGCTGCCAAAAAAATCTTCATATCAGTATTGTACCATATATCTTATTTGCCAAATTCATCATCAAAGAGGCTAAATAATATTCCAAATTCTTCATCGTGTCTTAGTAAATCCGACTGGTTGTTCCGTACCATTCTTTTAAAAGCCCTATACGGAACATAGAATATTTCAGAAATTTCTTCTTCTCGATACTTCATATCATCAACTGTTTTGTCGGTTCTCAGAATATATAAATCGTCAAACTCATTATTCAAGAATGTATCGGAATACTTAGAGCTACACTTCAGAGTTTTTATAAATTGAAGTTCTTCCGGCCGAACATCCAAATCCAGCTCCTCTTTAAGTTCGCGAAGCGCGCCCGTTCGAGAATCCTCTCCTGCGGATATATGACCGGCGCAAGAAATATCCAACATGTTTGGATGGCTATCCTTATTGTCGCATCTCCTTTGCAGTAATATATCACCAGCGCTATTAATAATCCAAATATGAGCCGCTTTGTGCCAATCACCAACCCGATGCACTTCGCTCCTTGGCTTAGATCTTCCGGTCTTATTGCCATTCTCGTCTAAAATGTCGAAATATTCTTCGTTCATATATTCATTATAATAGAAAAGTTAATGTTCGCACACGTAATTAGCTAGCCCTATAGCTATATCAAAATGTGTATAATCATGCTGTGTTCCGATCAAATCTCCATCCACATGTCTTTGGTTCCACTTGTCTCCATCTAATAAATCTCCACTTGTGAAAAACGCATATAATTCCAATTTTCTAAAATTGCATAAGGCCTGGACGGCGGAACATTCCATTTCTACAGAGATACAACCGTCCTTTTTCCGTCTGCCAAAATTATTAAGTGTCTCCCTAAAAAATGCATCCGTGGTCCAAGTTTTTCCTTCAATAAAAGGGATGTTATTCTCTTTCATATAATCAGCGACAATACCGTGGTTATCTATTTTTATATAATCACTGGCCGCAGCATAATGATATGAGGTCCCTTCATCTCTATATGCTTCTGTTGGCACCATTACCTTACCGTGCGTTATTCTTTTATCTAGGCACCCAGCTCCCCCAAAAAGAATCAATCTTTTTGTTTTGATTTGAGAAAAAGATCTCTCAATCGAGCGAACGCAAGAAGGAGCTCCAACAAACGTTTTGAAAAACCCAATCTTTTTCCCTTTGTAGTCTATTTTATATATAGATCTTATATCAGCAGAGTCTCTAACCTCGCCAATTTTTTCACATTCATAATTTCCTAAAACACTTCTTTCAATAACATCAGAAAAAATCAGTATACACGCATCTAGCTCATACGCTGACTTATTAATAATTGGATTAATTTTAGCTTCAGACTTATCGTCAAAACTATCTGTTATCATTTCGGCCTATCTTTATGTAATCATTATACCATGCGGCCAGAGTATGTCCGGTAACAGAGAAACATATAACCGTAATTTCTGATTTACGGCTCAATTATCGTCGCAAGCTTTAGCAGAGGTGGCTATTTCTTCGCAAAACACTCAAGCCAACAAGCTCTTGCCCCACCGCGTTGATGAACTGCTATATCCCTAAAGCCGCTGTCTTTCATATATTCTTCCAGCTCCTCTTTGTCCCAATAAGAAAAGAACCTTTTTGCACCAATCATCCCGTGAAAATCTTCCCACTCCTCCTCATGACCTTCCTTATGTTTCACGCAGAGTGCAATCCGCCCATGTTCATTGAGCGCAGCAAACATTTTCCTTATTGCGTCCTTTGCTTCATTCTTTGTAAAATGCACCAACACGGCCCAACACAGAATAAAATCATATTTATCTTTAAAATCATCCGTTATCAGATTGAATTTTATCGGCTTAAAACCTTTTTTTTCGAGCAATGGCAGAAAGAAGTTTGCTGCGTCGCTGACTATGATATTTTTATAGCCTAGCTCACGCATAAACTTAGCGTCTCGTCCGCCTGCCGACCCCACCTCAAAAATCTTCGCATCCTTTGGCAGGCCGTCAACAAAACTTGAAATTAACCCCCTCTGCCATTCATCATCTTTCTTGGCTCGAGGATTATCTTTTAGCGCCGCGGCATTTCTTGCCAAATATTTCGCGCCAAATTTTTCATAAACTTCAATAGTCTGATCATTCTGAGTACTCATCTGTACCTTCTACAAATGATTATACACTATGGAACCCGTACGCCGTAGAGTTTCCACGACGCACAGGCTATTTTTATTACGGTTTTCGTGCGGTGATCCCGTAGTAACGTCGGATTAACAAAACTCCCTTTGGAGTAGTGTGCTCGGCGACATATTTTTCAAAAGTCTCCAGCTCAATTTCACGATGCAAGAAATCCTCCGCGGGATCAGTTTCGGAAAAATCCTCGAGAATCGGCACTCGGTTTAACAAAGCGAAAAGATCTTCTGGCGTATGATAATACTCGCGTGTATGAATCGGGACTAACTCCACATCCTTGAACCCAGCATCAAGAATTGCTTCATAATCTACGTGGCTGATTGGTTTTTTGTCGTCAAAAGCCTGGCCGCGTCCAAAGAAGCGTTTGAGTTCAAAACAGTCCATCTGATCTACGCCGCGTACGACAAGCGCCCCTCCAGGTTTTAGCGTTTTGTAGATTTGCGCTGGATCAATGCACGTGTGCCGAGCTACTACCATATCGTAATACTCGTCAGGTGTGTTCATTTTGAGATTGTCCATCACTCGGAAGCTAATATTCTTCCTGCCAGACTTTTTTAAGTTTTCCTTCGCAGTTGCAATCATGGCTTCAGAAAAATCTGTGCCAAGAATTTCCGCTACGTCTGGGAAATTTTTCAGTACTTTTTCCCCACCGCCAGTTCCAAGATCTAGGATTCTGAAATCCTTTCTCGCTAGCTTATTGATGATCGCCGCCATGTCCCAATCCGTGAGGCTCTCATCGGTCCGTTTGATGTCGCTAAAATCCCAGTTTTTCGCTCCATCATAGAAGTGCTGTTCTTTGTTTTTCATTTTTTCTCCTTTTGGTATTTTCCTAAAAAATCTCCTTCATAAATAGCAAAATACCAATTATTAAATTAATATTTTTGCCATTCATGAAGAAGATTTTCAACTTACTTCATTATATTTCCACGACAACAGCACGCGAATGGGCGAATTGAACTATTGCAAAATAATTATACCACATATTTGTAAAAACGAAAATCATAGCGTTATAAAAACGATGCCCATTATCGCTAGAATTGCAGCGATTATTTTCTTGACTATCTCTTCTTTTTCTTTTAGCCAGAAGTATCCAACTAGCACGCTAGAAAAAACCGCCAAGCTCGCGAGCGGCGCTACAACCGAAACTTCTCCAACAGAATACGCAATCAACAAAACCAAATAATGCACGCCCCAACAAAAACCCGTTATTAGATAATCTCGTTTTCTTGCGCGTCTGTACTCCGTAATGGTATCTGCAATGCGGACGCGGCCTCCAATAAGTATGATTAGGGCCGGAACGAAATAAAGAAAAGCCGTATAAAACGGTAGGTTAAACTCGCCAGAGTAACCCACGTCGATCAGTCCAGCGACTACATTACAAGCGTAGGCCAGTAGGCCCAGCCAGACATACTTCATCGCCTTTGCTCTCTTTTGTTGCCAAAAAACTAATATATTCCCGCCGACTATCATAAGAATCCCCAACATCTTAAATAGCGTCACCGACTCACCAAAAAGAATAAAACCAGCCATGGTCATCAATACCGTATAACTCTGCTGCAGTATACCAATAACTGACGCTTCTAGATTCTTACGGACATTCGCTATCATGTAATTATTTATGGCGTAAAAAACGCACGATAGACTCAAGAACAAATACGTCCATGGATTGGATGGAAGACGAAATTCAAAAAATGGTACGAATAACAAACAACTCAGCCCAGCAACCAATTGCAAGCCGATCGTTTGCGCTGCTGGCTTTTTCATCGTATGCGTTGTCAATTTATAGAACTGGTTAAGACCAGTCGTCAGGACAATGTATAGAAGTATAACTAGTGCAAGCATAAACTATATTATATGCGGTTCGTTCGCTCAGCCTAAACAGCCACACCTTCACCAGGCTTTAACTCTCTATACTCGACGCCAACTTCGTCGCAAGCCGCTTTCATTAATCTATTGCAAATAGACATGCCAAAATCCGACAAAAGAGCATCGTGCACAGGTATCACAATTTTTGGTTTAGCGGTTTTGATAAAATTTATCGACTCTGCTATTTTTAGCCAAGGTGCCGAGATCGCCACAAACAGAACGTCGGCCTTTTCGTCCGGTAATTCAAAAGAATCGCCCGGGTTTACGATTCTGTCATCGACGACTACACCAATATTCTCGCATGGTATTTGCCCGGGGATAATAGCAGCATGGTCTTTCCCGAAGAAGCCCAATTTAAATCCGTCGATCTCGAAGCCGTCTCCGCCTTTTGCGACGACAGAGCCATCAATAAGAGAGGCGGTGTCCTCGGTCGTAAAAATCTTCGCCGAAGGATTATCGTTTCGTATTCTTGAGATTATTTCTGGTTGTAAATGGTCGGCATGCTTATGCGTGACGATAATAGCGGAAACGTTTTCTAACAGCGGTATTTCTTTTGTTAATTCTACCGGGTCAAAAACAATTAGTTTCCCGCCTTTCTCGATTATTATTCCAGAATGTTCTAACTTTGTAATCTTCATATTCAATATTATATACCAAAATGTGTTATGACTATATTCACAATAAATACAGGTTAACTATGGGCTAAAAAATCAGAATCTTAAGCCTCTGGTCAACCTATTATTTTATCTTCGATAAATCACCGTTTATAACTTTGACATCGAAATTTAATAGCTCATCGTTTATATATTTATAATCCGGCAACGGGTTTAGTGCATAAATTGGTTTTTTAATATAATAAGCAAAACCCATTTCCAAAAACGTATTCGCACCAATATAATTATCTATGCCGTTTTTTGTAAAATTGCATACGAGCATAGCGTCAGACTCTTCGATTTTCTTGAAATGTTCTCTAATAAAATCGTAGCCATTTCCTCGCTTAGCCTCTACCGGATCAAAATCCACCTTATGAATTGCATCAATGATAACCCCATTAGGTAAAAATACTTCGTGCCCAAGCTGGCGCAATCTACCGGCTATTTCTTTCACTTCGCCCGTGAACGACAAGCTACAACAAATACATATCTTCATTCACGCCTCCTCATAGCTATATGATAACACAAATTCTTGCTGTAATTATATCTACAATAACAGATATCACAGGTTGATTATGAATTTAAAGATCGGAATCTTGAATTTTTAAACCAACCTGTTTTATTACTTAAAAACTATCGCCTCGCCGTACGAGTACTATTTGTTACCGAAATAATCTGTAGCTTCGTTTCTGTCGATAATGCTATGCGCGACTTTCATTTCTTCTGGTGTATTGATGTAAATAATCTTAAACTTGCCGGAAGTCGTTGAGTTAGCATAGTCATGTTTAATTTCGGTAATATATATTAATCCCCAGTATACCCACTTACCATTAATATTTTCTACAAGAAAATTTCGCACCGGTGGCACACGATAAATTCTGATACCCGGTTTATTCTTAAATTCGAAAACAACGTCTTTGAAGCTTTCGGCTTTGAAAGGATTTCTTAAATGCTCCTCTAGTTTTAGTTGTTCCGGGAAACCTTGCTCTTTCGTGATTTGTAAAGTATCATTTAATTCAATTTGAAACCCCATAATAATCTCCTTATTTTATATCTGCTCATTCATATCCTACATTATACACTAAAATATGTTATAATTATTGCCGTAATAATAGATATAACAAGACGGTTATGAATTTAAAAATAGGAATTGTTGGTCTACCAAATGTCGGAAAATCGACATTGTTTAATGCTCTTACGAACGCTGGCGCTCTGGCTGCGAACTATCCTTTTGCTACTATTGAGCCGAACGTTGGTATCGTCCCAGTCCCGGACGAACGCCTTGATGTGCTCGCAAAAATGTACGAAACCAACAAGGTTGTTCCAGCAACAGTCGAATTCGTAGATATCGCTGGACTCGTTGCCGGCGCATCTAAAGGTGAAGGTCTTGGCAATAAATTTCTCGCCCATATCCGTGAATGTCACGCAATTTGTCATGTTGTTCGTGCCTTTATTAATAACGATATTGTACGTGCCGACAGCAAGCCCGAAGAGGACATCGTAAAACAAGCCAAAGACGACATCGATATCATCAATCTTGAACTACAATTAGCCGATGAGGAAACCAAAGAAAAAATCGCCGCAAAAAGAAAAAAAGATCCGAGCGACGAACTAGTTCAGTATCTGACCGACAAGCCAGTAATATACATGTTTAACGTCGATGAAGCTGGCCTTACCGACTCCGATTTGAAATCAAAACTCGAAGCCCTAGTCGAGCCCGCCAAAGCTGTATTTGTCAACGCGAAACTTGAAGAAGAAATGGCCGACATGAATCGCGATGAAAGAAAAGAATTCTTGGAAAGCTACGGAGTGAAAGAGGATGCGCTAGGCGAGCTCATCAAGGCCGCCTACGACACGCTCGGTCTTCAAAGCTTCCTTACAGCAGGGAAGAAAGAATGCCGCGCTTGGACCATAAAAAAAGGCAGTCTCGCACCACAGGCCGCCGGCACCATTCATTCTGATTTTGAACGCGGATTTATCTCCGCGCAAATATGTAACTACGATGATCTAAAACGTCTTGGCTCCGAGAAAGCTGTAAAAGAAGCTGGTCTCATGCGTACAGAAGGCAAAACTTATGAAATGAAAGACGGCGACGTTGTTGAATTTCGATTTAATGTTTAGAAATGATAATCACTGCAAAAGTTAAACCAGGCTCTAAGGCCGGCGATAAAATAGAAAAACAGCCCGACGGAACGTATGTTATATACATCCGCGCGCGGGCTCACGACGGCGAAGCCAACGCCGCACTTATAAAGCTACTAGCCAAACATTTTGACGTGGCTAAAACTACGATTAGGATTAAATCGGGCACTACTGCCCATACCAAGCTTATCGAGCTCTAGCCAACTTTATTTTGTGACGCGTTTATGTTATAATAATATATATGCATAAACTACCTATCGTCGCGCTAATTGGTCAAACTAACGCTGGTAAATCCAGCCTTCTTAACCGTTTCGCGCATAAAAATATCGCCATCGTTGCTCGCGAAGAAGGCACGACCCGTGATTCTGTCACTGCGAGAATCGACGATAGATTTTTGATGGTTGATACTGCTGGTCTTAAAGATGCCGTCGACGAGTTCGAAGCGTCCATCCAGGATCAAATACAGGATGCTATCGAATCTGCTGAACTGATCTTACTCACTCTGGATTCTTCGCTTTATCCAAGCGAGAAAGATAAACGTATTGCCAAAATGGCTCTAAAGTCCAGAAAACCAGTCTTTCTCATTCTTAACAAATCCGATCTTGGGGCTTCGCTCCCGATCGAAGAATTCCGTTCGCTAGGCATTAAACCGACCGAGACACATAAAGTATCTGCGACAACAGGCTATGGTCTCACAGAGCTGAAGAGCAGTATCTATAAAATTCTTCCAAACGCAAAACAAGAAAAGGCTCAGTCCTTAAAACTCGCCCTTATTGGCCGACCAAATGTCGGCAAATCGAGCCTATTTAATTCACTTGCGAAGAAACAACAAGCTATCGTTAGCTCACGTCAAGGCACTACCCGAGATATTAACCGCGTTGACGTAAGATTTAAAGGTCGCTCCATAGAAATTCTCGATACCGCCGGTCTTCGAAAACCAGGCAAGCGCGAAGTAGGTATCGAAAAGTTTTCCGCCATCCGCACACTCTCGGCCATAGAGGAATCCGATATCTGCGCTCTACTCGTCGATGCTACCGAGCCACACTCTAAACTAGACCAATCCTTAGCAGGACAAATCGTTGAAGCTGGAAAAGGTATCATAGTTGTTCTTACCAAGACCGATCTCGTAGATGATACCGACAAGATACTCGACGAGCTTGAATACGACTTTAACTTCCTTCCATTTGCCCCCGTTGTGCTAACGAGCTCCAAGACCGGCGCCAACGTTACGAAGCTATTTGACCTAGCACTCGATATCGACGAAGCACGTCATACTGAGCTAAAAACCTCAGACCTAAACAAGATATTGAATCAAGCAATTATTGAGCATGCTCCTGCGGGTCTCAAGAATACTCGCCCTAAACCCAAGTATATCGTCCAGACCGACACTTGCCCACCATGGTTCGTCGTGCACGGTCATGGGCTCTCGACTTTGCATTGGTCCTGGAAGCGTTTTCTAGAAAACAAAATTCGCGAAGCGCATCCATTCATAGGGACTCCCATCATGTTTTCGTACCGCGACGACAAAACTGAATCATCGCAAGAATAATATTGTGGCGACACCAAGTGTTTCTTTACGAATACGTAAAAAATGGTATTATAAAACATATTATTATAAAAAAGCAATTATTTGATTTGGCTAATAGCTATACAGCTATTTTCGTTAAACCATTATATAATTGACAAAGCAGTTACGTTAAATTAGAATAAAAAGATATGGAAGAATTAGATATTAAAGATTTCTTATCTTATCTTAAAAAATATATGTGGGCACTAATTATCATACCCATAATTGCGGCCGTTGCTGTTTACTACTACGATACACATATTAAGGTTCCACTTTATAGCGCGTCATCTCAAGTGGCCCTACTCCAATCCGATTCTTCCAATGCAGCAACAACATTATCAGAGATAAACGCCAACCAGAAGCTGACCTCTACCTATTCCGTAATAGCAAAAAGTAAAGCAATTCTCGATCAGGTAATTTTTGAGCTCGATCTGGATACCACTTCTGAAGCCCTCGCTAAGAATATTAAAGTATCGACCATTCCCGATACGACCATTCTCAAAATTACCGCCACGTCTAAGAACCCGGATACTGCGGCTAGAATCGCAAACTCTATTGCTAATGTGTTCACGAATAAAACCGATCTAATCAAAACAATCGATAGCGTGGCTATTCTCGAGTCTGCAAATGCCCCAGAAAAACCAGCTAACAACACCACTATACGCGACGTTGCTCTAACAGTTATCGTTGCGATTTTCGCTATCACTGGATTCGCGTTTATCATCTACTACTTTGATGATACGATCAAATATTCAGAGAACCTTGAGACTGAAATAAAACTCCCGGTCGTTGGCAAAATCGTTAAAAGCGATATCAAGATTAAAGATGGGATGTCAGAAATCCTCGTCGAGAAATATCCAAAGTCCATCGTTAGCGAGTCTATCCGCTCGCTTCGCACTAATCTACAATTTACGTCCGTAGACAAGAAGATAAAGATTATTCATCTTACTAGCTCTGTGGCAAGCGAAGGAAAGAGTTTTGTTTCTGCCAACTTAGCCGCATCTTTTGCTCAAGCTGGGAAAAAGGTTCTATTGGTCGACTGTGATCTTCGTAAAGGTCGCCAACACATATTGTTCCATAGGCCTAATACTAGAGGACTCACTAATCTTCTTGCTGATTATATTGAAAAACGCAACAACTATATACAAGGTACTCGTATTCCTAACCTCTTTCTTCTTACGCGCGGTACGTCTGTTCCAAATCCAGCCGAACTCCTATCGTCAAAGAAAAACCAAGAGCTCATCAAGATACTTAGAAAAGAATACGACCTTATCATCTTCGATTCTGCTCCATGTGGAGCGGTCGCAGACCCAATAATCATGTCAACCCTTGCAGATACAACTATTATCGTCGCCAGGAACGGCAAGACCCCTAGAACGGCCGTATTATCTACTAAAGAATCACTAGAAAAAGTTGACGCAAAAATTGCTGGCATTGTTTTGAATGATGTGGATCGTAAAGTCGGTCATTACTATAGCTATTATGGCGGTTACTATGAGGATCGTCGAACCAGTTAATCACTACGAGGAACTATGATTGACCTACACTCGCATCTATTGCCCGACGTAGACGATGGGGTGGAAGTTTTTGACGAGAGTATCGAAATAATACGCGAGCTCGCAAGACATGGTATCAAAAAAATCGTTCTAACACCGCACTATGTACCCGAAACAATCTATAACTCTCCTCGTTCCGACAATTTAAAACTCCTTCATGAGCTCAAGAAAAGCATGCAAGATGAGAGCCTCGATCTGGAGTTGTTTCTCGGTAACGAAATCTATATCAATGGTGACATCTCTTCTCTAGTAAAAGATAAGATTATCTCACCTCTTGGCAACGGAAAATATCTCCTTATCGAATTACCGATGTCGGGGATATATGAAGGTTATGAGGACATTTTTTACAATCTTCAAATTGAAGGCTTTTCGATTATCCTCGCCCATCCGGAACGCTATATATCCATGCAAAAAGATTTTTCTATACTTGAACGTCTACATAATCTCGGTATACTCTTTCAATGTAATCTAGGCAGCATAGTAGAGCAATATGGGCACAAGGCTAAGAAAACTGTAAAAAAACTAGCAAAAAAAGATATGATATTTGCTTTTGGCACCGACGTGCACCATTTCCGTGATTTTTCCGACATAGACAAAGCCATCGCACTTCTTACTAAGATTTATGGTAAAGCCAAGCTAGACAAACTCTTGGTCGACAACCCTCTTAAAGTTCTTAAATAACATATTCTCGTCACTTCACTAGTCTTGACCAGGAGATTAAGCTCTAGTACAATTATAAGGTGGAGCATTTTGGAGGTATTTTGAAACCAAAACTAAAAATATTTTTGTTATCAGTCTTATGCTTGGGACTGATTTTTGGTTCTCTATTCATCTTCAAAAAAGCCCCTTCGATTGCGTCGTACAGCTATTATGAAACACTCGACATTTCTCATGATTCCTTAAACGGTAATTCTATTTGGGGAGGCGGCGAAGCTTTCGAAACCGTAGTTTCTGCAGGTGGGCTTGATGGTGCAACTTCTTTTTATTCTGCAACCAATAAAGCTTCTGGTGGTCTCGACACATCTGGCGCGCTCAGTCTCGAAGGCATCCCGTATCAACTTAGTTGGACAGGCGCCAGTGACTATACAGGCAATGATACTATCAAACTTCAATCAGAAGGCGACAAAGTTTCTGTTACGCTTGACACGACCGGAGCATTTGCAAAGCTTTACATACTCGGTACCGCTAGCGGATCAAGTGAAGAGAGCTATGCAGAAATCGACGCAACTATTCGATACACCGACGGTGCATCTAGCCAGACAAGTTTCCGACTATATGATTGGCGTAGTTCTGCTCAGATCTTAAATGTTTACAAATGGCCTAGCCTTGCTAGCAGGACGATCGTAGCCGGACAGGAATACAACGGATCAACGACTAGTGCACCATATCTTCAGTCTACCAATATCAACGTCGATCCCGAAAGAGTCATATCATCTATCGATCTCGCACTCGCTAGACGAAACGGCGAACCGATTGCAGTTGGCGTATACGCCATTACTGGTATGATTAATAATTCCGCTCCCACTGCTATCGAATCTGCGCAAGTTCGCGATGTTGCAGAGACCAATGCTACTGTTTATTGGCGTTCCGTTGTGGGGGCCACTAGCTATCGTCTAGATGTTGCTCAAGATGTCAATTTTAAACATATCTTGCCTGATTATAATAACCTATATACACAGGATGATTCGGTAACCATCGCGGGACTTACCGGCAACACCACATATTATGTGCGCGTGCGTGCTGAAAACTCTGAGGGCCAGAGCGTCAACTCCGGCATTATAGATTTTACAACAGATCCTGAAACAACCCCTCCAACCATTGCCATCATTGCAAACCCTGGATTGATACAGATCCAAGATAAAGCCAAGATTATTGGCACCGATACCAGTGGGGTTCGTTCCATCGAAGAGAGTTTAGACAGTGGCACAACATGGGAAGCAATCGTCGGAGGTGATAGTATCGAACGAACTATCACGAAAAACGGGACCTATTGTTATCGCGCCACCGATAATTATGGCAATATAAGCGAAGCCTCATGCGTAACTTATGCTAATCTAGACACCGCTAAACCAGTTATACATATTAACACCAATGAGTATACGGAAGGTACATGGACAAATGCTCCAATCACTCTATCTATAGAAAACCTTACTGCTAACGTTGGGCAGACAAGCTATTACTATTCGGAAGACTCCCAGGAGTGGACTGCATTCAATGGTACTTTGATTATTAACGAAGAAACGGACGAAGAGGGCAAGACCTACTATTTTAAAGCTATCAGCCAGGCAAATATAGAAAGCGACATCAGTGCGCTTACAGTTCATCGCGATACTACTGCTCCTGCTGGAGAAATCTCAAGCTCGAACAATGGCTGGAATCAATTTCTTAACACCATTACGTTTGGCCTATTCTTCCACGAAACCAAGAATTTTACTATTGCAGCCTCTGACACTCTATCTGGCATAGACCGTATCGAATACCTTATTTCAGAAGAGGCCTTTGAGTCTAAGGAGGCAGCTATATCATCCGAAGGCTGGGCCACAACCTCTGGCCTGGTCACCATTGATCCGGAAAAAGACTTCATTCTATATTTTAAAGTCATCGATAAAGCTGGAAATATTTCAATAATTAACACCGATGGTATTGTTCTTGACACCACCAGTGCGTCGATTTTGGGATACGTAGACGCTGCCCACACTTACGAGTTAATAGATGGAGAGACCTATTATCTCATCAGCAAACTCATCATTGAAGACAATCGTGCCCTAAAAACCGTCTTAATTAACGGCCAATCTATCAATCTAAACGACTCTAATATTATCAGTTTAGATTCGAATCAGACCTATTCCATCACCGCGATAGATAAAGCCGGTAATCATTCTAATCTCACAATCAAGACCGGTTCGCTTACTGCTCTAGATCTACATGTTACAGAGGAGAATTATAAGACTAGCGATCGATCTGGCTTACTAGCAGCAAAGGCCGAATTGGCTAGAATCGCAGAGTCTGAAGGACATTATGCCACTACTGATGAACAAGAGACAATCTCTAATCTTATAGCAGAATACGATCGTGTACTCCAGTTGATAGATAGTTTAAATACTAAGCTGATAGACTGTTTCAAATACTATTTTTCGATACCGGATGTCGACCACGTCACGAGTTCTAGCTACGATGAGATGCAGACGCTCATCGACAATATTGAATCTTTGCTCGACGTAGATAGTCTTCATCTCTCAATCGAAGAAACAAACACATTGCTCATGCAGAAACGCGAACTCGAAGAAAGGCTTCTTCGTCTCGAATCTGTCTCGAGCAGTCTTAATGCCCTAAACATCATCAATTATACCGATGTCGACATTATCAAAACCGAAGACGAAACAGAACTCAAAACACTTAAAACGATCGCAGAAACATTGCTCGCTGGCGACAATTTGACAGATGACGAGCGCGTCACAGTAGAGTCAGAGTTGGACACTATTTGTTTATTATTAGACAGAATCACAGAAGCCACCAATGCGAAGGTCACTAGTGCTATAAATTTAGCAAAATCGCTAGTTTCAACAGGATATACTAAGAGTGACAAAGACACGCTTTTGTCGGCCAAGGCTGATTTGGAGACCGCCATCAAACAATACACCAATAATTATACCGATTCCGAAAAACAAGCCTTAAACGATCAACTAATTGCTGTCGAATTCGCCATTAACGATATCGATAATCAAATGTGGGAAGAAATTCGTCGTACGACTTTCCCGACTGTTTCGACTACAGACGCAACGCAAAAATGGACAGCTATAGACACGGTGGGCGTATCTGCCACTGACGAATATGGTATAGATAAGATAGAAGTATCAAGTGATGGCGGGCAAAACTGGGATCTTGTATCTAATTACGATTCAAGTACAACCGACATTACGAAAAATGGCACCTATCTATTCCGCGCCACTAATGATTTTGGCAATACTTCAACAAGAGCTGTCACATATCGCAACATAGATGCGGTTGTTCCGGTAATAGCAATCGATACTCACGGCTATACGCCTGGATCATGGACTAGCCAACCAGTTACCATTAGTATTGCGAACACGGCAAACAACGTCAGTCCAGTTTCCTTATACTATCGTGCGGTTTCCACTACAGATGGAGACAATGACTGGCTTCCGTATACGACCAGCATACTTATCACAGAAGATACGGTTTCTAGCATATACGAATTTAAGGCTGTCTCCGAATCTGGCGTCGAAAGTACCGTCGAGAGCATTGAAGTTAAGAGAGATTCAGTTTGTCCGACGGGGAACATTTCTACAGGTACGAATACAATCAACAGTATTTTGAATACCGTTACTTTTGGGCTACTCTTCGACGAAACTAAAACCTACACCATGATTGCCGACGACGCAAGCTCTGGAATAAATACCATAGAGTACTTAATCTCTGAGGCCGAACTTACCGAGTCTGAACTGGCAGAATCAGCCAATTGGCGAATCACAAACGGTACCGTCTCCGTTGATCCGAACAAGCCGACCACCATTTACTATCGCGTTACGGATCGCGCCGGCAATACATCCGTAGTTAGTCTTTCGGGAGTTGTCTTTGATCTACCTGGTCTTTCCGAAGCAGGAATCTCCATTGTGACCGAAGACAATAATTCTTCGACGCTCGTGACAAGCTCAGGAGCAATTGTGCTCGTTTCGGATCTCGCGCATACAACTACTGAAGATTTAGCGGCACTTGCTAATACTAGAGACGAGCTTTTGAACTATCTAGAAAAACACCCTGACGATACATCTGGTATTGTGAACAGTATTGTGTCCGACTATGCCAACACTATTAGAGAACTAGAAGAGACTGAAAGTAGTCTCGCTATGATAAGAAACTCCTATATCGAAACAAGTTCAAACCCCGTTACATCGAGTGATAAAGTATCTATTTCCACCCTTATCGCAACTATTGTCAGTACCGAAGAGACAAACAGCAATCATCTAACCGCCTCTGAACATCGAGAGCTCGACGATAAACTTAGCACCCTCTCTAATGTGCTTACAAATCTCGAAGCGATTCGGGCTGAACTTGAAGCAATAGATGCTAGCGTAGGTGGTTATAATATCAATACTGTGACTAAAGACGATTTAGGGAACCTGGCTCTACTTAAAACACAAATCAACGAGCTATTAAATAGTCCTGATGTGGCCGACTCGGACAAAGAACATCTTCAGGAGCTTCTAGCCACTATCGCGGAGTTAGAGGCTCGTATCGCTGAAGTGCAAAAGGCACTAGAAGAAGCTAAGGAGAACGATCATGTGGGCGGAATCACCCCGGGAAACGTTACTCCGGCTGACCAAACATCCCTAGAGGACGCCGCCAGAACATACGCAGAAGCGCTCGGCGTCTTTGACTCGAATCTTTCTTTATCCGATATTTTCGACATCAATAACAGAATCGCCATCATCAACTCCGCTCTCGATGTACTTAGTCAAGTCTCTGAGTTCGAAGCGATTGTTTCTCGCTTGCCGAACCCAGAAGATGTCGATTATAATTCGCGCCTGCTCATCAAAGCTGCAGAGGATGCATATAATGCTCTGTCTGAGTACGGACGCTCGTTGGTGGGCCCAAGCCTATTAGCCAGATATCGAGCCGTGCTCGAATCGTATCGTGCCTATCTTGAAGGGTCGCCACTCCTCTACGCCTTCGAGACACTCGATATCTTTTGGTGGGCTTTATCCACCCTTGCGGTCATGGGCATATTTATATTGATTGTCCGCCATACTCATAAACACTATATTGATGCCTACGATTTTGACGATTTCTAGACCGATGTCAGAACGAAGGCACATATTTTACAAAAATAAGAATTATTATATAAAAACCGAACAAACCGAACAGAGATATACCGAAATTAAAACATAAAAAATATATAAAATCAATATTGACACTGCATATGCTTGTGCTAAAATAAGGATAAGAAATTCGAACGGATCTAACGTTGAGAGGCGTTCGAATTTCAGGAGGTGGGGTTCAATCCATTCACCTAGAAAGAAACCTAAACAAACAAAATGCGTCATTTATTTGGCGCATTTTTTTCTACGTGCTATAATATTCACATTGATATTTAACAAACAATTCACTCGGTGCTGTGGCGGAGTGGTTACGCAGCGGTCTGCAAAACCGCGTACACCAGTTCAATTCTGGTCGGCACCTCCAAATTATAAAAACAAACCTCTCTGAGGTTTATTTTTATAATTTGACATGCGTCGATCAGAAAGGAACTGGGAACCAGGTCCATCATGGAGGAGACGATAAAAATCCAGAACTTGTTATGGATTTTTAGAGTCGACGAACATGATTATCGAGACGTAGTCTCGAGATTTCTGGTCGGCAATCAGTACCGAAGCCGACGCCATCTGGTCGGCACCCATCTTTTCTTATGCTATAATTCAATTATGAAAGTATATGTCAGCACTGTAGTTAAAAGCGATAATCGAATCCTAATAATTCAAGAGGGAAAGAAAAGCTGTTTTGGCAAGTGGAACGTACCGTCTGGTCATCTAGAAGAAGATGAAAACATTTTAAATGGCGCGTTAAGGGAAGTCAAAGAAGAAACAGGCCTAGATATTAAGCTAGATCGGCTGGTTGGGGTTTATAATAACAAATACGAGAACAATAATTCGATTCAGTTTTCTTTCTTAGCGGAAACCGACTCCCCTAAAAAGCTGACCTTTGATCATGAAGAAATACTAGATGCTAGATGGGTCGATTTGAGCGAAGTGGCTTCATACGATCTCAGAGACGCAGACTACATTCGTGATGTGCTAAACAGAATAGAGAACAGCAAAACGTTTCCGCTAGACGCAATTGTCGTTAAATAATTGGACAATGTATACTAAAAAATCTCCGTAATATACGGAGATTTTTTAGTACTGCTGTCTTCTAGAACGGACTGCTGAGTCCTAGACGCGAATTGCCTTCAGCGATACGAATCAGCTCATTGTATTTTGCGATGCGTTCGCTACGGGAAAGCGAGCCGGTCTTTATTTGTCCCGCACCAAGCCCTACGGCAATATGAGCAATCGACACATCCTCTGTTTCGCCAGAGCGGTGAGAAATAATCGTCCTAAATCCTGCTTTCTTCGCCATCATCACGGCATTAATAGTCTCACTAAGTGAACCGATTTGATTTGGCTTCACGAGGATAGAGTTCGCAGCCTTCTCCTCGATACCCTTCTTTAATAAGCGGGTGTTCGTCACGAACAAATCGTCTCCCACTATTTGGATGCGATCACCTAGCCTCTTCGTCATAGCTTTCCAACCCCCCCAATCGCTTTCCGCATGCCCATCTTCGATAGAAATTACTGGGTAATTGTCTATAATCCAGTTGTACCAGTTTATTAAATCATCCGCGGTCTTCCAATCTCCGTTAGTCTTGAGCACGTAGTGATCCTTATCGTAGAATTCGCTAGACGCGATATCCATCGCCATAGCTACATCCTCACCGAGCTTATAGCCGGCCTTTTCTATAGCAAGCTTTATACACTCAAGCGGCTCATTATTCCCATCGCGAACCTTTGGAGCATATCCGCCCTCGTCACCTACGGTCACTGGATAGCCACGCTCTTTTAGTACGGCTTTGAGCGCATGAAAAACCTCAGCTCCTATTCTTACGGCGTCACCAATATTCTCTGCGCCTTTCGGAATAATCATGTACTCTTGAAAATCAGTCGCCCAATCCGCATGCATACCACCATTCATTACATTCATCATAGGCATCGGTATAGACATTTGGTTAGTTGTGCCAGCTAACTCGGCAATATATGCGTAAAACGGCAGGTGCTTGGCACGCGCCACTGCTTTAGCTGTCGCTAATGAAACCGCCAAAATCGCATTAGCACCAAGATGGGTTTTGTCCGCAGTACCATCAAGGTCAAGCATAATTTGATCTACTGTCGCCTGATCTGCAGAGTTGCCCACCAATACATCTTTAATCTTAGAGTTGACGTTCCAGACGGCCTTAAGTACGCTTTTGCCACCATAAAACTTTGGATCGTTATCGCGTAGTTCCAATGCTTCACCAGAACCAGTAGAAGCACCTGACGGGACCGCTGCGCGGCCAGCCTCACCAGATTCTAGAAATACATCCGCCTCCACAGTCGGATTCCCACGAGAATCTAAAATCTGCCTCGCTTTAATATTAGAAATAGTAAAATTATCCATAAGCATTATTATAGCAAATAATTGCCCAAAAATACACAGATTTTATGCTATAATGACCTCAAAAGAGGAAGAATGAGGAAGCAGTTAAACCCAGAAAAGTCCAGGAAGCTTCGCCCGTTGCGTGTGGTGTTGGCAATACTAATTGCAATCCTCATAGTTTTAGTACTCGATCGTCTCCCGACTTCTGTTAAAGATCGCCCCACTAGTGATGGCAACACTTCATCCGGCCAACCAGCTCCGGAAGGCTCAAGTTATTATTATTTTTATGGTTTTCTGGACATTTTAGAAGAACAAACAGGAGATAGACTAAAAGAGCTTGGAGTCTCCGAAGAGGATTATCAGAACATTTCTGAACATATGTCTAAAGAGGAAATAAATGAGCTAGAAGCAAAGATTATGTTAGCTTCAAAAATTGACAACATTTATGTTCTTTCCGACGATGATAGCCTAGCTGTGCTTAGACAAATCTTTAAGCTTTCCGACGAATATTCTTTCGAAAAATACATACGACCATATGCTACTCCGAACGAATATAAGGACCTTGCCGATTTATTGGCCGAATACCATCAAGACATAAATACCGTAGAAGATTACGACGCTCAGTCAGAATAAACAAAACCAATTCTTTCGGCAAGTTTTTTGTGATAAAATTAAACTAAAGCGTTATTTTGTTTTTAGAAGAAAGGAAACTATGGACAACAATCCAACCCCCGACTCCGCGCCAACACCAGCGCCGGAGCCAACACCAATACCAAACTCAGGCCCGGTCTCGAATCCCGAACCAGCCATGGAGCCAGCGTCGGAGCCAACATCGACACCGGTCATAGAACCTCAACCTATTGATTCCGCTACTAGCGCTTCTGCTGACGAAACGGCGCCCATAGTGAATCCTTCGGCACCTAATGCCGCAGAAGATGTCGCCGTTGCTCCGGCACAAGGTAAGAAAAAAATATCTGGTGCATTAATTGGCGTCATCGTAGGTGTCGGTGTGCTTCTTCTTGGCGCTATAGTCCTCCTCGTTCTGCACTTTACTGCCTCTACGCCAGACAAAATTTTAAATTCTGCCGTAGAAGGACTTCTTAACCAAAAGGACATATCCTTTAACGCTTCTATAGAACAAAGCAACGGGGAGGAAAGCATGAATTACCTCGTGAGCGTTTACGCAAAAGAAGGAGACGCGGCATACATACGCGTCTCTGGGATAAGTGAGATTTTCAAAAAGCTCCTTTCGGCCCTCGAGACAGACGTTAGCAACGAATATACTAACGAGGTGAGCGAGATGGAGAATGCTCTAAATGAGCTAGAAAATAACTGGTGGAAAATTAAAACCGACGATGTTTCAGATAGTTCTTTACCATCCGAACTTAGCGGTATCAATCTCGCTAGTTTAGTCAAAGCTGCAGAAACATACAAAAAATATCCTTTCTTGACTGCGCAAAAGACTAGTGGTACCTATAATACTTCGGGAACTCCATATACGTTATCTATTGATAAGGCGAAATACGATACTTTTAGATCGGCGCTCAATGATGGTTCGACCAATACGGCTTTGCCCGATATCTCTAACATCGATAGTGAAGCTACGAAGCCTATTGTCACCATCATCGGCTCATTCTTTGGTGAGGGCACACTTACTGGTATCTATCTAAATAGCGAAGATGAATCGTCTAGTACAAAGATTACTATAGATTTCGAACACGCCACTAAGACTGCACCGGCAGATGCTAAAGATTTCTCGGAAATGCAAAAAATGCTAACCGAGCTCATCGGAGGCTCTTCTTCGTCTGATGATGCTGATTCTGAGCGCCGTAATGACTACGCACTACTAGCCACCAGCATAACTAATTATATGACTAGCAACAACGGCAATCTTCCGCCAGTCGGAAAACTTGATGCGACAAAATATATCAATGCTACTGGTAACGACCCGGAAGGCAAACCATACGATGTCGAGTTGGTTGATTATGCATCAGAATACGATATCGAGACATCGACTTATTCCGCCGAAATACCGGTATATGTCGTATGGCATGCTAGCTGCCGAGGCAATGAACTAATCGACTCTGAATCGGATCACGCGTTCGCCATTTATGGCTCTCTGGACGGTGGCGCGTATTGCTCTGCCAACTAGTAGCCCTAAGCCTATAAATATTATATAATATACTCCATGAACGAGACGCTAAAGAAAAAGCTGAAAACGTTGCCTTCCAATCCTGGAGTATATTTTCATAAAAACAAAGCAGGAGAAATAATCTACGTTGGTAAAGCGGCCGTACTTAAGAATCGAGTACGCCAGTATTTTCAGAACCCCAAAGACCGAGACCTTAAAACTAGCGCCTTAGTTGAAGAAATATTCATGACTGACTGGATCGTGGTTGATACTGAGATGGACGCCCTGTTTCTTGAAAGTGAAATGATAAAGCGCTATATGCCAAAGTGGAATATCCTCCTTCGCGATGATAAAAATGTATCTTTCATCCGCATCGATCTTAAAAGCGAAATACCGTATGTTTCTATTACTAGAAATCCGCTCGGTGATGATGCGCGGTATATTGGCCCATTTTATGCTAAAACTACAATCGCGACGGCTTTGAGGATCCTTCGCAAAATCTTCCCATATTACGATAGGCCATATACTGGAAAAAAGACTCTAGAGACTGACTTAGGTTTAACTCCTGGCATAGAAGTCGGTAAGATGACACCTAAGGACTACCATAAGACATTGAATTCTTTGATTCGTTATCTCGAAGGTGATCGGGAAAAACTCTTAAGAGATCTTGAAAAAGAAATGAAAGAAGAGTCGAAGAAGGGTAATTACGAACGCGCGGCTGAGCTTAGAAATGAGCTATTTGGGCTCAAAGGCCTCAAGAAAAAAATAGTCTTCTCCGATAAGGAATTTCTTGATATATCCTCCGACCAAGCTCTGCAAGAACTTCAACGATTGCTCCATCTACCCACACCACCACGCCGTATTGAGGGGTATGATATTTCTCATCAATCTGGTCAAGATGTTGTCGCGTCCATGGTAGTGTTCACAAACGGTGTTTCCGATCGGTCAGAATACCGCAAGTTCAAGCTAAAAACCCAGCAAAATAACGACACGGCCAGCCTGAAAGAAGTCATCTCAAGACGTCTCAAGCATTCCGCATGGGATTATCCGGATCTGATTGTTTTGGACGGTGGCGAAGCACAAGTTGCGGCCATCCTCCCGCTTCTGGAGCACGTAAAAGAAGGTTCTACTATTCCGGTCATTGGTCGTGACAAATCTGGCGCACACTCCAAATCATCCATCGTCAAAATTACCGTACCAACTACGAACGGGTTCCACACAATAGAGCTTCCGGGCGACTCTCATGTCTCTCGGCTAATAGCACGAATAGACGAAGAAGCGCATCGCTTTGCTATAACATATCATACACTATTAAAGCGCAAACGACAGCTCGGCAAGTAAAGACACTTGTCATCTGCGCCAAAATCACCTATAATAGAACTATTATGATTTCTGTATTTCAAACTGCAATTATCGTTTCTGCCGTCCTAGTTATTCTACTAATTCTTCTACAACAGCGTGGGGCATCTCTAGGTGCAGGCCTTGGCGGTACGGGTGAGCTTTTCACTACTCGCCGTGGTCTTGATAAGTCACTATTCAACGCTACAATTATCTTCGTAGTCATATTTGTTCTGTCAATTCTGGGGCTATTATTAATTCCAGCATAATATGAAACTATTTTCGAAAAAGCGTGGGCAAAAAGCAATTAAGAAGTTTTCTCGTCTATCCGAAGATGCAGTAATTTCTGGTGAAGCTCATATCAAGAAGAATTTTTTTCGTCGATTATCGCACATTAGCGATGTGCGTCTTTTTGTTCTAGAATGGGGACTCCTGGTCTTTGCGCTATTCATGCTTGCGCTCACACAGAGTTTTTGGTTTAACGATTCTTATTCTGTTGCTAGCTTTGTCAAAGGTGGTACTTATACCGAAGCTACTCTTGGAAAAGTCAGCTCCCTAAATCCACTCTTTGCCACTACCAATAGCGAAAAAACACTTTCGAAGCTTATGTTCCTTGGCCTCACTGCTTCAGATTCTTCTGGGCATATTGGCAATGTTCTTGCTAAATCGGTCACATCAGACGACAGCGCTAAAGTCTGGACAGTCAAACTCAAAGAGAATCTCAAGTGGTCAGACGGGGAACCGCTTACCGCCGAAGATGTAGTGTTCACAGCTAGGCTTATTAGCGGGCTCGGCCAAGTATCTTCCTACTACTCCAATCTAAACAATGTTAACGTCAAAATAAACGAGGAAGGCAATCTCGTTTTTGAATTACCTGCAGTTTACTCAGAGTTTGCCTCTGCGCTTGATTTCCCAATCCTGCCAAAACATGCCCTGGAAGATGCTGACTCAATGACGCTTCTGGAATCTAGTTTTTCCACAAATCCAATCGCTTCAGGTCCGTTTAGCTACAACGCTCAACAAGCGGTTGGGACTAGTGGTGAGTCCATAATCTATTTAACAGCTAACCCGAACTACTACAAGGGATCACCCAAGATTGACAGTTTTGTCGTTCACGCTTATCTAACTACCGACGATATCAAAACAGCTATTGCTAATGGTGCCGTCTCGGCCACGGCTGAACTTCTGCCAACTGATGCCGACGAAGTGACTTCACGTACAGTTTATGAAAAACAAACCGCCATCAATTCGGGTGTTTATCTTTTCATGAACACAAAATCTGGTGTATTTAAGAATCGTGATGTCCGCAAGGCGGTCCAAACAGGTCTCGATATTTCTGAAATTCGCTCCCTGATTGGCGACGAGCTCCCACTTGACTACCCAATTCTTAAATCTCAACTTGAGCTAGCCAACTGGCCGTCGCTACCAGCGCGTAATTTTGAAAGTGCAAAAGCCACTGTTTCAAAGCTAGAAAAGAAGACTGTTAGTCTTGTGACCATCTCGTCAGGCTATTTCCCGACAATTTTAGAAGACGTTGCCGAGCAGCTCGAGAGCCTCGGCTTTGAAGTCATTCGCTCAATAGAAGAGCCAGGACAAGACTTCTTAGTTAATACCATTGCGAATCGCAATTACGATATGCTGATTTACGAAATAGAGCTTGGCGCAAACCCGGACCTTTTAGTTTATTATCATTCGTCCCAAGCCACTCAAAACGGGCTAAACCTATCCAACTACAATAATTCCGTTGCCGACGATCTCATTATTTCCGCACGTGAAACCACCGACGAGGGGACGAAAAAGCAGAAATACGAGACATTCTTGAGTCGCTGGATCGACGATGTGCCATCCATAGGACTATATCAAGTCAATCTCAGCTATTACTTCGATAAGAACGTTAAACCATTTTCCGAAGATACTTCATTAGTTGTTGCAACAGATCGTTTTGCCGACGTCCGCTTCTGGGGAGTCGAAAAAGTTATTCGTAATCGCACGCCATAAAATTGCAACAAAAAAATACCCCGAAGGGTAACATCTAACGAAATTGGTGCGCCTGACTAGACTCGAACTAGCACAGCACTAAAATGGCCACTACCACCTCAAGGTAGCGTGTCTACCAATTCCACCACAGGCGCATACGCTATTTCGTTTTTAAGATGCCATATTATTATACCACACTTCATGCTTTTTGTACAAGAAAACGACCTTGCGCATAGAGCATAACCACTATATAATATACATATTAATAGGAGAGAGTGTGCTAGAGTTAAAGAATATCACAAAGGTCTACCAGACCGGTAGTTTTAAACAGAAAGCGCTCGACAATGTTTCGCTGACTTTTCGCGACAATGAATTTGCGAGCGTGTTGGGCCCATCCGGATCAGGTAAAACCACTCTTCTTAATATCATTGGCGGACTTGATTCCTACACTAAGGGCGACCTTATCATCGATGGTATATCGACAAAAGAATTCAAAGACTCAGATTGGGACGCTTATAGGAATCACCGTATTGGCTTTGTCTTCCAAAGTTATAATTTAATATCTCACCAGACAGTTCTAAATAACGTCCGTCTTGCCCTTACTCTTTCTGGTATTTCCAAAAAAGAAGGTTCAATTCGAGCTCGGGCCGCACTGAAAGCCGTTGGGCTAGGCGATCATATGATGAAGCGTCCTGCCGAATTATCTGGTGGACAGATGCAACGAGTAGCTATTGCGCGCGCACTCGTCAATGATCCTGATATTCTCCTTGCTGATGAACCGACTGGCGCACTAGACTCAGAGACTAGCGAACAAATCATGAAAATTCTAAAGAAAATATCCAAAACTCGTCTCGTCGTCATGGTTACACATAATCCCGAACTTGCCCGGGAATATTCCACGCGTATTATCCGTCTTAAAGACGGTCAGATTACTTCCGACTCTCACGTCCATAATGGTAAAATGTTTAGAATTAGCGCCGAAGACGAAAAGAAGAAATCTAAGAAAACGCACATGTCGTTTAGGACCGCCTTAAGTCTTTCATTTAATAATCTGCTTACCAAAAAAGCTCGCACAATCCTCGTTTCTATTGCTGGCTCGATTGGAATTATCGGCATAGCATTAATACTCGCAGTCTCAACAGGGTTTCAAAACTATGTCGATTCGATAGAAAAAGATGTCCTCGTTTCTTATCCATTGATGATTACTGAAGAATCCTTCTCGATGGCGAATCTTATGGCGGTAGGGATTCAAGGACGTCAAAGCTCAGAAAATTCGTCCGGAGAAGAGAAGGGTAAAGATGCGGTTGAGGTGCCGCTTCTCTCGGACACACTCAGATCTGTTGCCACCAACGATCTAAAACGATTCAAACAATACTACGAAGAGCATAAATCTGAGCTAGAAAACGACGTCAAGTCGTTGACTGTAGGATACGGTATCCAGCCAACTGTCTATACTATCGATGCTACGGGTACTCTAGCTAAACTTAACCCATTAGATACGTTTACAAACATGTTTAGCGGCAGTAATGATATTATCGCCAATTTTACAGGCAGCTCCATGTCGCTCTACCTACCGCTCACGAACGATATGGAGACTCTAGAGAGTCAATATAAAGTCCTTTCCGGCCGTTGGCCAGAAGCTTACGATGAGGTTATCGTAAATCTTGGCTCTGAAGGTTCGATAAGTGACTTCTTCGCTTACGGACTAGGCCTTAAAGACACATCGGAGCTCGATTCGCTCGTTGCCAAGCTTATGGCGGGAGAATCATCGGATATTGAACACGACCCCATCAAATTAGATTATCAAGACTTTCTAAACCTAGACCTTAGAGTAATCATTCCGAGCGATCTGTATAGATATAACGAAAAATATAGTGTTTACGAAGATATGTCTAGCGATGAGGAATTTCTCAAAAAAATTTACGACGAAAAATCCATTAAGCTGAAAGTTGTCGGCGTCATTACTGCTAAGGAAGGCATTACGGCTCAAGCTCTCGATCAAGGCGTTAATTACAACCCTGAGCTTATTAAAGAAATAATCAAACGTGCCAGTGAATCAACAGTCGTTAAAGAGCAAATCAGAGACGATGACATAGATGTTTTCTCTGGCGCAAAATTCGATCAACAAGAAGGCAAGTTAAACTACAAATTCTCCGACTTAATAACAGTAGACCAGACCAAACTAATGCAAGCTATGATGGGGCAGGGAAACATGGACGACGCCTTCTCGCTCAACTTTACTGAAGACGAGCTCACTCGCGTGATCTCAGCTATTTCGTCTAACACCGAACGCGACCAGAAATCAAATCTTCAGGCCCTTGGCTATCAAGATCTAGATGAGCCGTCGTCTTTGTGGTTTTACTTTTCAAGCTTCGATGGAAAAGAAAACTTCAAGAACTTTATCGAAAAATACAATAGTGAACACGAAAAAGACCAAGAAATAACTTACAGCGACATGACGGGCCTCCTCATGGATTCGGTTCGTACTATCGTTGACGCCGTCAGTTATGTGCTGATCGCCTTCGTCTCCATATCGCTCGTAGTATCGTCGTTCATGATTGGTATTATCACCTATATTTCTGTCTATGAACGCAAGAAAGAAATTGGTATTCTACGCGCAATTGGTGCCTCAAAGCATAATGTTAGCAGCATCTTTAATGCAGAAACCTTCATTATTGGTCTGCTCGCTGGTTTATTCGGAATCGGTATTTCTTACGGATTCATTCCAATTATTAATACAATACTCGCTCATGCTGCTGAGGGGGTTGATATACGTGCGGCACTTGATCCTATTTCGGCACTGCTCCTTGTTGGGCTCAGCATAGTTTTGACGCTTATTGGCGGATTAATCCCAGCCCGTTCTGCGTCTCATCATGACCCAGTTGAAGCTCTTCGTTCTGAATAAAAAAAACAGCGCATTTTAGAAATTTTTACGCTTTACTTTATCGTGAAAATAATATAAAATAATACGGTAGAGTCTCCGGAGCTGGTTTTTATTAGTGCTTCCGAGATAATTATAATAAAAAGGAGAAATTAACGAATGGCAAATTTTGACCGTTCCAAGCCGCATATCAACGTCGGTACTATGGGTCACGTCGACCACGGTAAGACCACTTTGACTGCTGCGATTACTACCGTTTTGGCTAAGAAGCTTCCATCGGAAGTCAACAAACCTGTTGCTTACGATCAGATCGATAACGCTCCTGAAGAGAAAGCTCGTGGTATTACCATCGCTACTTCTCACCAAGAGTACGAATCCGAGAAGCGCCACTACGCTCACGTCGACATGCCTGGCCACGCCGACTACATTAAAAACATGATTACCGGTGCCGCTCAGGTTGATGGTGCTATCCTCGTAGTTGCTGCTAACGATGGCCCACTTCCACAAACCCGCGAGCACGTCCTTCTTGCTCACCAGGTGAACGTTCCGAAGATCATCGTCTTCCTTAACAAAATGGATCTCGCCGACCCAGAACTCGTCGAACTCGTCGAGATGGATGTCCGTGAGCTTTTGAACAAGTACGGCTTTGACGGCGACAACGCACCAATCATCAAGGGTTCCGCTACTAAGGCTCTTGAAGGTGATCCAGAGAACGAACAAGCTATCATGGATCTCGTCAAGGCTATGGATGAATACTTCGATATCCCTGAACACGATCTCGATAAGCCATTCCTAATGCCAATCGAGGACGTCTTCTCTATCAAAGGCCGTGGTACTGTTGCTACCGGTCGTATCGAGCAAGGTGTTGTCAAGCTCAACGACGAAGTTGAAATCGTTGGTCTCAGAGAGACTCAAAAATCCGTCGTCACCGGCATCGAGGCCTTCCACAAGACTCTCGATCAAGGTCAAGCTGGCGATAACGCTGGTCTATTACTCCGCGGTATTGAGCGTGAACAAATCGAACGTGGTCAGGTTATTGCTAAACCAGGTACCATCACTCCACACACCGAGTTTGAAGCTCAGGTTTACATCCTTAAGAAAGAGGAAGGTGGACGCCACACTCCATTCGCTAAGGGTTACAAGCCACAGTTCTACTTCCGCACTACGGATGTTACCGGTGAAGTCGAACTTCCAGCCGACAAGGAAATTGTCATGCCTGGCGATCAGGTTACCTTCAACGTCAAACTTCTTGCTCCAGTCGCTATGAACGAGCAAGACCGCTTCGCTATTCGCGAAGGTGGCAAGACTGTTGGTTCTGGTGTTATCACCAAAGTTATCAAGTAAGACTACTTGCTTAAAGAATAACCCCGCAAGGGGTTATTTTTTATGCTTAAACCCTTGCATTATACTATACAAGCTGTTATTATAAGGATAAGCATAAAATTAGAAAGGACTAAAAACTAATATGCAAGACATCAAATCTAAGAAGGGCTTCACCATTATCGAGGTCGTCTTGGTTCTCGCTATTGCGGGTCTCATCTTCCTCATGGTATTCATTGCGCTTCCAGCATTGCAGAGGAACCAACGCGATAGGCAGCGTACGAACGATTACTCGCTCCTCTCTACGAGTATGACAAACTATATAACCAGTAATAACGGCAAGTTGCCAATGTCGCTCACGGAAAATGATTCTAAAAAATACATCAACGAGAGCGGCCAAGACCCAAACGGGTTCACTTATAAACTAAAGATTGCCACTTGTACGGGCGACGGAACAAAGGTTGACGGTGTACCAACTACCAACTGTGTTTCCAATCCAGCTATTACATTCACGCAAGCTACGCTTGATGCTGACACTGCGACTGAAGTCTATGTTGTCAAAAATGCTGGGTGTGACGCCGGATTTGTTACTTACAAGAAATCCTCTCGCGCCTTTGCTATTTATGGACAGCTTGAATCGGGCAATGGCACTTACTGTAGTGCATCAAGCTAGGATCCCTTTCTAATCCTTTAAACTGCGTAAAGCAAAATCTCCCCGGTAGGGGAGATTTTTGATCACGCGAGTTTATTTAGAGCTAAGGTGCCAATGATCGCCGAACTCGCATTTGTAAACCGTCAACCCTTGTACATTATGGTCGTGTTCAGCTACGCGCGCTGCTACTTCTGCTTCGTCGCGTGTCTTATAACAAATCTTATGTGTCTCGCCTACCCAGCAACGTTCAGGCTCAAATTTACTCAGACGATTAACGTCGAAACTTCTACTCATTGCGAGCGATTATATCACGCCTCTTGGTCTTTATCAAACTACGCAGAGTCTTGCTACCGACAAGCGCGATTAGGATTCCAAATAGCGTAATGGCTGCGGAGAGTACATTATCTGTGATTCTGCTACTGTCACCACTCTCAGTTTGTGCAGTGAATCTACCACCAGTGTTAGGAGTCTTTAGTTTCTCCTCTTTTGACTTGTTGTAGATATTCGTGAACACCATTACTTCTACATCATCTTCACCACCGAGAATCTTCGAAACCATAGACTCGACAGTCAATTCGCCATTTTTATCCACTACGTCTATATCTACTTCGTAAATCGTCGGATCATATTCGTAATACTTCGTGCTACCTATTATCTCTGCTATCGTATAATGATAGGAGCCAACCTTCTTGAACTTAATTGGAGCGAATTCGCCTTCGCCTTCACCCGTAATCTTTATAGTCTCTATTACTTTACCTTCGCTATTCGCCAACTCAAACTTGAAGTCTTCGTCAACTGTATTCTTTTCATCAATAACTTCGACAATCTTTTGGATTCCAAATTGTGCTTTCGTGGCGGATGCTTGATATTTGTTCTTGAATTTAAAAGTATATGCATTGCTTACTTTTTTACCGTCAACAGTAACAGTTGCTTTTAGTTGAGCCTTCTCGTAATCATCTGCTACCACGATCTTAACTTTGTACACAGTATCATCATACGTAAAACCAGATTGTCCGTCGTCGATCTCGTACACATCAAATTCAATAGTCTGTTCCTCGTCAAACACAAATTTAATTGTGTCGCTTTGACCGTTGAGCTCGGCAGTATCGATTGTATATTCTTTGTCGTTAAGAACGAATCTGAAAGTTGCATCTTTCTTAGAATTTGAAAGATCTTCTATTGTCTTCGCGATATTGAACTCGACGCTAACCGGGGCAGCGGAATATGTATTGACAATCGTCTTATCCTCTATTGAGTATTCAGCGGTTGCCTTAAGCTCGCCATTATCATCCGTCACATTTACAGTAACAACAATATCGCCAGTGGTATTTTGCATTCCGGCCGGCATCTTTCCGGTTTCGGAAATAGTGTAAGTATAGGTACCAACCTTAGTATATTCAATCTTATCGAACTTCACTGTTCTTGCATCCTTAGTCGCAGCAATCGTTTGGTCTTCGATCCCTTCGCCAGAAAGCGTGAAGCTAAATTTGTCGCTATCTTGCCAATCACGGCCTTCGACAGCTTTAGTCGCAGAGAGTACGATAGAGGTTTTCTTTGCTTTATAGGTGTTTTCGACTTCAATTTCCGCTATATCGGTTTTCTTGCCGTCGATTTCAATAGTATCAACATAGAGCTTTGCGCTTACAGTATCGTCTTTTACAGCTATCTTGACCTCTCTTGCCGTCGTGTCATAGCTAAAGCCTGCGTCGCTACCTTTCTTCTCGGAAACTGTATAACTATATGTACCAGCTTTGGTGAACTTAATTGCCGCGAAGCTGTTCTCGCCGGTCAACTCTTGCGTAGAAACATCGATAGTTTCAACTGTCTCTCCACCAGAATCTTTAAGTTCAAAGGTGAAGCTGCCATCTTTCTGAGAATTGCTCAGATCTTTAATAGACTTCTTGACGTATATCACGGTATCAGTTGGCTGAGTTGTATATTCGTTCACGATAGTTTGGTTTTTTACGGAATAGCTGGCTGTGGCTTTGAGTTCGCCAGCTTTATCTTCTACAGTTACTGTGACCTCGATATCGCCAGTAGTATTTTGCATCCCAGCCGGCAAATCGCTAGTTTCGGAAATTATATAACTATATGTACCAATCTTAGTATATTCAATCGCGTCGAATGTGACAGTCTTCTCGCCCTTAGTTGCAGCAATCGTTTGCTCGGCTATTCCAGCGCCAGATAGTGTAAACTCAAACCTATCATCGTCTTTCCAGCTACGTCCTCTAATTTCTTTAGTCGCAGAGAGCTCGATAGAGGTTTTCTTAGCCTCATAAGTGTTCCTAATCTCAATCTGGATTTCGTTGGTTTCTACGCCGTCAATCTTAATGGTTTCGATATATAGCTGGGCTTCTTCTTTATTGTCTTTGACGACAATTTCAACATTCCTAGGCGTCGTGTCGTAGCTAAAGCCAGTCTCATTACCCTTGCGTTCGTTAACAGTATAATTATATGTGCCCTCTTTGCTAAGCTCTAATGTCTCGAAGCTTCCTTCGCCAGTTAAATCATGTGTAGAAATAGTAATCGTGTCTTCGATGTCTCCGTCAGCGTTCTTTAGATCGAAGGTAAAGCGGCCATCTTTCTTCGAATCACTTACGTCATCTATCGTCTTTCTAACTTTAATCGTGGCGTCTGTCGGCTTGGTTTCGTACGTGTTTTCAATCGTTTCTGTTTCTCCTTGGGTTACAGTTGCGACCAATGCGCCATTATTATTGTCTACCACGGAAACTTTAACAACGATCGGTTCGGTTGTGACTTGTGAGATGCCCGGACGAGTAAATTGAGTGTCCTCAGTGATTGTATATTCGTAGTTGCCAGGGGTATCGTACTCGAGCATAAAGGTAGCGGTTTTATTGAGTTCATTGACGGTTTTTATTTGTTTGACCGAACCATCTTTACTTTCTAGCGTAAATGTAAATGAATCACCTTCATACCAGTAGTCTTTAAAGTCTTTTGTGGCCGTAACAACTGCGGTAGCAGGCTCGACGCTATACTCATTTGTAAAGTCTGCCGTGTCCACCTCTTTACCGTTAATCTTCATCTCGGAAGAAAGTGTTGCAGTCGTGTAGTCTTCAGTCACAACAATCTCTACCTCATAGGACGTGTCATCATAAGACCAGCCACCTTTTCCTTCATTCTTCTCAGACACGGTATAACGATAGGTGCCGGCAGTGTCGAAGTTCAAGGTCTTGAAACTGCCTTCGCCACTCAAATTGCTCGTAGTGAAGGAGATAGTATCGATTACATTGCCACTTGCGTCTTTAAGCTCAAATGTGAATTTATCATTATGATTGCCAGTAACCATATCGATTACTGTCTTTGCGACATTAATAGTTTCAGAAACAGTACCTTGCGTTTCGTAAGTATTATCAATCGTTGCATTATCTTCGGTAACGTTTGTAGAGTTTTTGTTATAAGTCTTTTCGACCGTCATAGTGCCATCGCCATTATCGGTCGCCTTAACTGTCAATAAGACCTTCTCATTTTCAGTAAGAGGGAAGACACCAGGATGATCGTATTCTTTCTCAGTAATCTCATATGTCCAGGTACCTTCGTCAACAATCTTAAATGTCCAGCTAGCCGGAGTAAGTTGAGTCGCAGTGTTATTGGCAGAAGTTATCTCAGGGAATGATCCAGTAGTTGTAGTCTTCGGAGTAAGCTCAAAATCGAACCCATTAATCCTGGTCAAATCCCAATAGTTGCCAAACATTTTAGCAACTTTCGCTTGAGTGCTATTTGGTTCAACTTTATATGTATTTAAGAAACTTGCTTCTGAAAGTTTGTTTTTTATGATATCACCCTTATCGCCAGTCGAAGTAGTCGTAAATCCTTGCATACTAGTTTCGGTAATTTCATAGTAGGTTCCTGCCGGTATGCCGGTGATAGTTTCACTTTCGCCATTCTTTAAGGTGACCGTCTTCGAGTAGTCGGACAACTCTTCGGTCTTAGTTTCATCAGTATAGACTTTAATATCAAATTCAAATTCATTACTTTTGGCTTTTGCTTCATTGCCACTTTCGACCTCTACCGCCTTGGAGACTTTGAGATCGCCTGCAAGGTAATTATTTATAACCGTAGCTCTTGACGAAGAATTAGCTTGGACAGCTCTATAGTTGCCATCGATTTCTGACTGTTTGTAAGAGCCATAATTATTTGCGCCTCTCTTGATTTCATGCTTGATTTCGCTGAGCTCATACCAACTCTTCATTTCATCGGTTATTTCTTCGACTTTAAACTTAGTCCCAGTATCAACATCTATTATCATGATTTCGTCGCCAACATAGATATCGCTTTCCAAAACGCCCGTTCCCGTCATCTTGTTTGTACGGCCAGGATTGGTTGAGTCAAAATTACATTTCGCAGCGTCTGCCCCATCTTTGCTACAAGGGTTATTGTTCCCATAATAGATGCGGTAAGTATAAGGGTAGCTAGAGTCTTTGAACGAAAGCCTAACCTTGAATACTTCATCTAATTCATCGATATTCTTACCGTCTTTATCGTGGACCTCCTTAAGTATAGAGATACCACCTTTCAGAGTATTGGTTGCAGAAAGGGAATTGAGGCTTTCGATGTCTTTTATGGCGGTTATGTTGCCGGCATTGTCGTAATCGAAGAGCACATTTTTAATCACGCCATTTACGATCATTGGATGATATTCATACTTTGTAAGATAGTAATGGCTTGTAATGTCTTGCTCGTCGAGATAGTACCTATGACCTTGCTCGAGTATTACATATTCATGACCATCAAAACTCAAAGTTTCGTATTCTTCACCCTGAACGGCTTTACTGGTCGAATAGACCATCACGCCAGGAGCGATTGAATAATCTTTTTCAGAACTCCACCCGTTATCCTTAGACAGCTCGTAAGTTTCGACGATTGTATTGTCTTTGTACAAATCTAGCGTGACTTTTCCACCGTAGTCATTTTGTTGATCAGAATCGAGATCGTCCTCCCATTTTTTCTTCACGGTCAAGTTACCAGAGTACAGATCAACTGGGTCTGGGTTGTCAATATTTTTGGTGACAGGATCAGACACTACCGTGGTAGTCTGACCATTAACTGTCGTTGTTGTTATTGTGGAATAAGTAACAGTCGGGAAGTCCGTATTTGTTTTGAGGGTATAATTCCCATCCGAACCGGCAATCTGAGCCTTCTGTACCGAGGTTAATTCGTCATAATCAATCAAGCCATTGTTAAGATCGGAGACAAGATCAAGAGAATTCTGTTTTGGCCACACCGAAAAGGCGACGGTGTAAGTTACACCATTTTCGAGAACCAAATCCCCAAGTCTCCAATCAACTTCGCCTTTATTATTAATAGTAGCTTTTGGCGCATCAGCCCACTCTTCACCAAGCCCATCGTTTGCAGTTGTACTATATTGGCCACCACTACGATAATATCTCAATCCTCTAACCTCACCATTTGTGCTCGTCTTGACACTGGAATCGGTCATAGCCGTCACGCCGTCGGTAAGTTCCACATTTGTATAGCCAACACCAGTTGTAATGTCGTTTACAATTTGTTTAAGAGCTGCAATAAGCGTTTCTGTGCTACTCGCATTGGTGTAGTAGTCATTATAGGCGCTATTCAGTGGAGTATTATAAGCGCCAGCGCCAGTGTAGGCGTATTGGACGAGCGCTTTGAGATACCCCTCATAATCGGAGTCGCCCCAAGTAAAAAGGCCATAGAAGGTGTCACCATCTACGACGAGATCCCTTGCATTGTCGCTCGCAGATCCCCAACGGGCAATCCACCCAGTATTCCCAGTTGCTCCGTTGGAAACAGTATAATCATTATTAGCGGTTGACGGCTGGCCATCCGTCAAAAACAGCACATATATGTCTTCATTGGGTTGTGTCGATCTTATACTATCAGCCAATTCATCAGCGCGAATCAGAGCCTCCTCCCAGTTCGTGCCAGAATCAGTCGCTAGACTCGTAATCTTGCTCTTTAAAACACTGGAATTAGTCGTAAAACCTTGTTGCGTTATACCTTTCTGTCCAAAATTTACTAAAGCAACTTCTATAATATCGCTCTTGTTTGCATCCCCAGGCACATTTTGGGATAAGAGATTATCGATTATCCCGTTCTCATCTATAAGTGCATGCTTTTCGGCCCACAGACGGCTTCTGGCATAAAAATCGCCAGTATAAGGGTTCGAATAATTGTAGCCGCCTGGCCCACCTTGCGTTCTCGTAGCATACCAAGTGCCGTTATTGTAGTAGAGCTCACGATAGGCATTTCCGTCTTTTCTATAATAAGTCGTTCGAGAATTACCTTCGTTGGCAGGGTTACCAGGAGTGCCAGATGTTACGAGATAATATGTATTACCAGCGGCCTGATTCATAGAACTAGATGTATCTAGAACGAGGATCACATTAGCCTTCGTGATAGTAGTCGAAGAACTGGTGTCGGTTTCGCCAGTAACGCTCAACGCAATGGTATAGGTCCCATCGCCATTATCAATTAAATTTTTGTTAGTTGCAGGAGCAGGCAGGCTCCCTTCGTCCGCATATGCGTTTGCAACAAAACTAAATGGCATGGATCCAAAAACTACAATCAGAGCTGCCAAAAAGTTAAAAAGCTTTTTCTTCAATTTCATTGTAACCCTTAATTTCTTAATGTTGAATTATTACTCAAAATATACCAAGCAGAGAGTAGATTTGCAAACTTAAGCATATTATTATATAACATGAGCATTAATAGAACATGAAGTTGCTCAAAAAAGATGTTTTTATCTAGAAAATAAAGGTAAAACTCTATCGATTATAAACCGATTATGGTATAATCTTAGCATGGATAAAAGGGTGCTGGTGCGTCTGGAAGACGTAAACAAATCTTTCGGCGATAAGTCCATTATAAAAAACCTAGATCTCGATATTTTTGAGGGAGAGTTTTTAACGCTACTAGGCCCTTCCGGTTGCGGCAAAACAATTACTTTGCGCATGATCGCTGGACTCGAGTCTGTCACTAGTGGGCGAGTAATATTAGACGGCATAGACGTTACCAGTGTCCCCGCCTCCAAACGTGCTATAAATACAATCTTTCAGAACTTTGCTTTATTCCCGCATCTCACCGTTTGGAACAATGTTGCCTTCGGACTCAAAATGAGCAGGACACCAAAGAAGGAGATCGCCAAACGTGTCAAGAAAGCCCTTAAAATAGTCCACCTTACTGGGTTCGAAGATCGTTTCCCAGCTCAACTTTCTGGTGGCCAACAACAGCGCGTAGCAATTGCTCGTGGCATCGTAATGAATCACAAAATACTTCTTCTCGATGAGTCTCTTGCTTCGCTCGATCTCAAACTCAAAAGAGAGATGCAGGTCGAGCTCAAAAAACTCCAACGTGACTTAGGAATGACTTTCGTTTATGTTACCCATGATCAAGACGAGGCTCTCACTATGTCGGATCGTATCGCTATCATGAATGCCGGCCGAATTATTCAACTAGGCACGCCCGAGGAAATCTATGCTAATCCTAAGAACGACTTCGTAAAAAGTTTCATTTCCGATATCGATCTGATTAATTTCAAAAAGACTCGCCTTGAGAGGTATCATGAGCCAACACAATCCTGAACTTGCTGGGATATCAGCCTATAATCAATCTAAGCCCGGAAAGCGTTTTGATTTGTTTAAGGCGACCTTTACTCTACCCGTCATTCTTTATTCTATTTTCTTGATATTAATCCCACTTATCTATATTCTATTCCTCTCTTTTCTAAAATCAGATAATTATGGAGGTTATCTTTTCGAGTTTAATTTAGAAAACTATGGAGAAGTCTTAAACTCTACATACATTACTATCTTTTTGAAATCCGCAGGCATTGGTCTTATTACGACTTTTATCTGCCTTTTGATTTCATATCCTTTCGCAATTTTCCTACGAGATATTCCGGAGAAACGTCGTAATTTCATAATGAAGCTCGTGATGGTGCCATTTTTAACCAACTCGTTAATACGTACTTACGGCCTCATCACAATTTTGCGCAAAAACGGCGTTATTAACTCTGCTCTCACTGGCGCGGGAATCATATCAAGTCCGCTTCCGCTCATGTACAACAACCTCGGTATTATTATCGGAATGGTTTATACGTTGCTACCATTTATGCTTCTTCCGGTATGCTCTGCCGTAGCTAAAGTCGATCAGAATCTTCTTGATGCTGCCGAAGATCTAGGCGCTGGAAGGTTTGCCAAATTTTTTAAGATTTACTTGCCACTTACCTTACAGGGTGCTTTCAATGGTTCACTCATGGTTTTTATCCCGGCAATCGGCTATTTCTTTATTGCAGATATTCTCGGTGGCGGCAAAGCTATGATTATCGGGAATCTCATCAAAAATCAGTTTCTTACAGCCCGCAACTGGCCATTAGGCGCAGCGCTATCAATCATTCTATTACTCTTTACATTCGTGTTAGTCAGAATTTACAGACGAATTGGCGGTAAACTAGATGATTTAGGAGGTGGCTAGAATGAGTCTATCTAAACATAGCCACCCGTTGCGCAAAGCTTATATCGCTTTTGTGCTGCTTCTACTATTTCTACCAATCCTCATTCTTGTAGCCTTTAGTTTCAACGAATCTAAATTGAACGTCATTTTCACTAATTTTACATTCGACTGGTATGCTAAATTATTCTCCAACACAGATCTTCTCGATGCGTTTAAGAATACAATCCTTATTGCCTTGCTTAGCACGACCATTTCTACGATCATCGGCGTGCTTTCTGCTGTTGGCTTAAAGAAATTTCATTTCCGCGGCCACGGCCTTATCGACAAACTCATTTATATTCCAATCGTTATTCCAGAAATCGTTTTAGGCATTGCACTCCTTTCGGTTTTTACGCTAGCTAGACTAGAACTAGGATTTTGGACCGTTCTTTTAGCACACATATCCTTTTCCGTTCCTTTTGTTATCACATCGGTTAGGTCTACGCTCTACGCGCTACCTAAGCACGTCGAATCGGCCGCTGCCGACCTTGGCGCAAGTCGCTTTCAAATATTCTGGCATATTACATTGCCACTCATTTGGCCCGGTATAGTTTCTGGAGCACTTCTAGCCTTTACGCTTTCCATGGACGATGTTGTGGTTTCGTATTTTTCAGCTGGACCAGGAACTAATACTTTGCCATTATATATATATGCCAACATTAAAACTGGAATCAGCCCCGATGTTAATGCACTTACGTCTATTATGCTAGTCATCACCGTCATTACATTGACCCTCAGTGCCCATTTTCAATCCAAAAAACTAGCCAGAAGGAGTATAGATTGATGCATCGTCGTTTTGCGCTTGAAAAAATCTTCTTTTCTATTGCTAGTGTAATAATTATTATTTTGATAGTCTCAATTGCTTTCTATTCCCGTAAGGATGAGCCCTCTAGTCAGAATAGTTTAAACGTTCTAAACTGGACAAGCTACATTCCGAACGAAGTTATCAATAATTTTGAAAAAGAATATGGAATTAAAGTCAATTATGGTACGTACTCATCAAATGAAGAACTGCTTGCGAAACTCACTAGCAGTCGCGAGGGTACCTACGATCTCGTTTTTCCGAGTGACTACATGGTCGACTTGATGATTTCGCGCAATCTTTTAGAGCCACTCGATCTGAAAAAACTTCAAAACGTCAACAACCTAAATACCCTCTTTTTAGGGCAATCTTACGATTCGGATAATTCGTATTCTCTCCCTTTTTTACTTGCTACCACAGTTTTTATTTATGACTCCACAAAGATTGATCGCCTCACTTCTTATAAAGACTTGCAGAACCCAGAGCTAGAAAACGATATCGTCATGCTTGACGATCAACGCATTGTAATTGGTGCCATGTTGAACGCTTGCGGCTATAATATGAATGACGTTCATGAAGACCATCTTGAGTCCAGTCTAGAATTCTTTAATAAAATCAAACCCAACATTAAGGCCTTTGATTCCGACTCTCCAAAAACGTTCTTTATCACCAAGGAGGTTGATGCTGGGTTAGTTTGGAACGCTGAAGCAATTCTCGCACGCGAGGAAAATCCTGAGTTGAAAATATCATATCCTGCAGAGGGTTTTACGCTTTCTATGGACAACTATACAATCGTCAAAGGTGCTAAGAATATTGAATCTGCCTATTTATTTATCGACTATCTTCTTCGGCCCGAAGTCGCTCAAATGATTGTCGATGAATATCCATATATTTCAACCAACAAATATGTCGAATCCTTGCCGGAAATTGAACTCAAACAAATACTAGCCAATGGCTCTTATGTAGAGAATGTTGGGTCTGATATAAAAAAATTCGATAAACTTTGGGCGAAATACAAGTAGTCAAATCCAGTCAGCTCATATATAATAGTTATTAACTAAACGGAGGAAATATGAGCCGATTCGACGAACAATACCTTGATCTCTGCGACAAAATCTTGCGCGAAGGAGAACGTGTCATCAATTACAAAGATAAGACCGACACTGCTCGCAGTAAAAGAACATCGCTGACTATGCCTAATCATATCGTCCAGGCTAGGGAACAATCAGCAACTATTCGCATCCCGCACTACTTTCTTGAATTCGACCTTGAGGAAGAGTTTCCAATTCTAACGACCAAATTCGTCGCCTTCAAAACCGCTGTTCTTGAAATGCTCTGGATTTGGCAAGTGCAATCCAACGATGTTGGATGGCTCCACGACCGTGGGGTAAAAATATGGAACGAATGGGAAGTTCCAGAGTCTGGCATATATATGGGGCGCGATTTTAAAAAATTATACAAAGAAAAAGGTCTCAATGAGAACCCTGTTGGCACTATCGGTACGGCCTATGGTTGGGTTGTTAACCGCTATCAGCTCGTTCAGAGCTTGATTGAGACACTCAAAAACGATCGAACCAACCGTCGCATGGTCATGTCGCTCTGGCAAAACGAATGGATCCCGACCGCTACCTTGCCATCATGCGTATGGAGTAACGAATGGATTGTGTCGGGAGATCGATTAAACCTCATGGTTCATTCGCGCTCCAATGACGCTCCGCTCGGTCTACCGTTCAACATTTCTCAATATGCTGTACTACTTGCTATGATCGCGCAGAGCGTTGGCCTCAAGGCCGGCAAAATGTCGTTCACGATTAACGATGCGCACATTTACGAAAACCAAATTGACGGAATCAAAGAACAGCTACGTCGTCGCGATGAAATACTAAAGACCCAGGGCAAAATGTATGATGCTCCGAAACTTTGGCTTAACCCCGAGATTAAAGATTTCTTTGAGTTCGATAACAGTAAAGAGTTGAACGATATCAAACTTATCGACTATCAGCACCAAGGGAAAATTAAAATGCCAATTACGGCCTAAAGGAGATTGAGATGTCCTTTTCGATAATAGCCTGCATCGGAAAAAACCGCGAGCTCGGGAAAGATAATGGTCTCATCTTTCATTTTAAAGATGACATGAAGTTTTTTCGCGAAACAACACGCGGTCACACGGTTGTTATGGGTTCTAATACATGGAAATCTCTCGGAGAAAAACCACTCCCTAACCGCCAGAACCTTATACTGTCGCGTAAGGTGATTCCTAACCTTCCAGAAAATGCCGCTCAGGTTGTCAATTTAGACACGTTCATTAAAGAGCATAAAGATTCGGGCGAAGAAATATTTATTATTGGTGGAGCTTCAATTTATAAATTATTTTTGCCGTATGCGCGCACTCTATACCTAACAGAAGTCAACGCGACAAAAGAAGCCGACGTGTTTTTCCCAGAATTTAATAAGGAAGACTATGATCTAACTACGCTTAATTCAATTACTGAGAACAAAATAAACTTTAATATTAACAAATACACTAGAAAGGAAGACTAATATGTCAAAAGATCCAGTTTTTGACCTCATCAAATCCGAAGAGACCCGCCAGAAAGAAGGTCTTGAACTTATTCCTAGCGAGAACTATGTCTCCGCAAACGTCTTAAAGGCTGCCGGTTCTGTTTTGACTAACAAATATTCCGAAGGATATCCTAGCTTTGAAGGGATTTCTGGTGACCCTAAAGAATATTGGTCAGAAGAGAAAATTACGGACGAGAAACTTGCTAACTACCGCTATTACGGCGGCCAAGACAATATTGATAAAATCGAACGCCTTGCTATTTCGCGCGCCTGCAAGTTATTTCATGCCGATCACGCCAATGTTCAGCCACATTCTGGAGCTAATGCGAACGAAGCTGTCTATTGGGCATGGTGCGAACCTGGTGATACTATTCTAGCCATGTCTCTTCCGGCCGGCGGTCATCTCACTCATGGTGCCAAGGTTACACGCTCTGCACATATCTATAATTTTGTCGGCTATGGTGTTGACGAATCCGGCGATATTGATTACAAGGAGCTCGAGCGCGTAGCTATTGAAGAACAACCTAAGATTATTCTTATTGGCTACTCTGCTTTTATGAAAATTCCTGATTTTGATCGCGTAGCTAAGATTGCTAAGAAGATCCCAGGATGTCTCTTGATGGCGGATATGGCACATGTAGCCGGGCTTATTGCCGGCGGAGTTCATCCAAATCCATTAGACCATGGCTTCCACGTCATGACCACCACTACCCACAAAACCCTTCGCGGTCCACGCGGCGGTCTAATTCTGTCCAAGGGCAATGTTGCCTCTCCACTAAAGAAACCAGAGCATACTATTGAAAACATCCCAATACTTATCGATCGCGCTGTATTCCCAGGTACTCAAGGCGGACCGCTAGAGCATATCATCTCTGCCAAGGCCGTAGCGTTTGGCGAGGCGCTCCAGCCAGAGTTCAAGGACTATGCAAAGGCAATCGTCAAGAATGCCAAGACTTTGGCGGACGCGCTCAAAAAAGATGGCTTTGTTCTCCAAGGTGATGGCACCGAGAATCATCTCGTACTTGTTAATATGGTTAAAAGCTTTGGCATAGATGGCAAGTTCTTTGAGCGCGCTCTCGATATGGTTGGCTTAAATCTTAACGCGAATTCGCTCCCGACAGATAAAGGCGCTGCATTCCGCCCGTCAGGTGTTCGTCTTGGTACTCCCGCCATCACAACGCGTGGTCTAGGCGTAGAAGAAATGAAGCAGATTGCTAGTTGGATGCGTCGCGTTGCCGACATTTGCGTAGGGTTAGGCACCGAAGATCGTCTTGCTGAAGCTGCCGAAGAATTAGGCAAGATTCGTGCCGAAGTTCGCACCCTTGCTCTCAAATTCCCGGTCCCAGGAATAAGATAAATATGGTATAATAAAGTGGTGGGGTAGTAGCTCATCTGGTAGAGCGCAGCATTCGCATTGCTGAGGTAGTCGGTTCGAGTCCGATCTACTCCACCATCCCGGTTATAAAACTATTTTCAACTATTTCGTAATCTACAATGTTTATTAAACCCCTCGTTAGTATAGAGGGATATTTTTATATTATTTTTGCGACAGAAAATGACAAAAATTGTATTTTAACTCCTTAATCTTGTCTGTCAAATCCCTAACAATATGGTCAAAAAATTAATTGACTTTATTAATCGGGTCATCAACAGCAGAAAGCATCGATTGCACCCAAATTTCGAACATTTTCTCAAGAGATTCCTGAGTATAGTAGGCATTATGTGGGGTGACAAAAACATTGCCCTTATATTCTTTGCTCAAATCATCACTTTCAAAGGCAACGCCACCAAGTTTACCATCTTCCACCATTTGCGCCATTCTTAATGCCACATCTTCAAAACCATTCGCTACAATAATCACCTTCGCTCGAGGATTAAACTTCGATAAATCATCAAACAAAGCGAGGCTATCTGGATTCTTCGAAATCGTGATAAACATATACTCACTTTTATTGAGCATTTTGTCGAAATCTAGATAATGATATTCTGGATCGTTTTTGTTATGAGAATAATAGCAGATTTCATCACGGCCGATAATCCCATCCAACTTCTTCGCGAGCGCGTGACCAATTGCTCCAAAACCAATTATGTCTGTCGGTTTACCATACATGTCTTCGCCGATAAACTCTTTATCCCAATTCATTTTGCCTTCTTTTTCAAAAAGAGGAAATTTCTTCGCGAGGGCTAGAGCCATCATTACGCATTTTTCTGCAACGGAATTTGTTGCATAGTGTGGTACATTGGTAACGACAATGCCTTTTTCAGAACAATAAGCGCAGTCTACCCACTCGTAACCAGTTGTTTCTAGGCAAAGGGCTCTTATATTTGGTATTTTATCTATGGTTTCGTTCTTAAATTCCCAACCTACGATATCTGGATCTATGGCGATTACTTTCTCACTCTCGTCATTAAAAAGAAGCTCATACTCTGGTTCTTCTAGAATAATGACATCCTCAAATTTTTCATTCAAAAGACCTTTTTGTTCGGCAGTCAAATCATTTTGTCGGCAATAAATATATAATTTCATATAGCTCCTTCCAATGAATTATACCATTTTTGATATAAAACTTCTTCGTACACTGTTAAAACTTGGCTTAGTGAGCCCCACCATCTTTATTGCAATATTTTTGGAGTCTTGTTATAATACAACCCATGTCAGAATTCTCTGGCAAGTTTTTTAAAATGAGAGTGAAGCCGATCAGTTTTGTTCTATAAAAAAACAGGAGGGAATGATATGACAAAAATTGCTCGCTTTGGTGAAATTGGCAACTGGAGAAAGTCCCTTGAGGATATCAGCATGGGAAATGAAGATGCTAAGAACCGCTTTTTCTACAGATGGGCCGAACGACCAGTCCAACTCTCAGAAGGTTTTTTCTTCGAAGATTATCCTGCCAGCAAAAAGTTCGATGATGGCGATATAGTCATCGAAGAAATTATGCGTCAAGTCGACTCGATGTTTGTCGGGGGATCTATTCAGCTTAAGCGTGAGTATCTAGCGAAAGAAGGTTTCCGCGCCTACTTGCTTGATAGATTCAAAGATCCAGGCTTTCTGCACCACTGCGTCTTCTGGGATTTTGGCAACGATCCTACAGCTATCGCTTTCGAATGGTTTCATTTCCGCGGCGAGAATCAGCTCCGCCTGGAAATGCTTCGTGGCAAAATCTTTTGGCCGCAAGTTGCCGATGCTGATCAGTCTCCGTGGAAACACCTAGTTGACCTATATCACGACCGAATCAAACACTATCAGGAAGATGATCCTGGCTGGAAGTTATTTGTCAAAGTTCTCGGCTGGCCACCAACACTCTCTTAAATCTTTAACCTCAAGTTTAGGCTTGAGGTTTTTTTACGCCTTTTGTATAATAAGGATAAGTAAAAAGGAGGTTAAGTAGTTTGACCGCTGCTTTAATTAAACAGACTCGTATTACGATTCTTTTGTCCTTGAACGCTGCCGCTATCCTGATTGCTGGCATACTAATTTCTGCTTCCATTTGGGGAGGTAATCTCGAATTTCGTGCGGTTTCTGAACGCTCTGACGAGATTACTGATGCTATCGAAGAAACAGAGCTTATTGGCTCCGTTTCTGATAACTCTGACGGTAAAACTATCTCCAGTGCCGATGGCGTCACGTACCAAGTTGCGCCAAACGGATGGATTTCCTCAGACCCAGTCTCTAGAGGGGAATTATGGAACGAAACCTCTATCACTATTTATCGGTCCGCCGACATTGATATTTGTGTAGGAGGGAACCAGTCTAATCTAGGCAGTATGTACTGGCAATCATCAAATCAAGACGTAATCTCAGGATTTTATTCGACCGCGCGCACATGGTTAGGCTATTCGTCTGACGTGTGCCGTTACCCGATTATAAAAGGTACAGGTACAACTACTGTCACAGCGGGCACTTACGATGGCCTCCGTCATGACTCTATCACCGTCACCGTCGTGGATGTTCCGAGCGAACAATGGAAACACGATGTACTAAGCCTGGTGAACGAAGAACGCACCAAAAACGGCATAGCGCCGTTAGAGTGGGGGACTACCTGCGAAGCTGGCGCCGCTGTGCGCGCTCGAGAACTCATGACAGATTACTCACACATTCGCCCAGACGGGTCATCATGGGAAACTGCCTGTCCTATACCGGATTCCGGTGGTTCTAGCGGCGAAAATCTGATGGCCGGTAACTCAGCAGTGTCTCCCAAAACAGTTATGGCGGCCTGGATGAACTCTCCCGACCATCGCGCCAATATTTTGAGTCCGAATTTTACAAAACTGTCAGTCGGTTTTATCTTTGATCCAGAAACAAAATACAAGACCTATTGGTCGCAGTTCTTCTCGACCTACTAGTCTTGTGAATTGCTATCGCCGTTTCCTGCAGGAATAGTTTTTATTACAGATGGGTTGTTGACTTCACGATTCTCGGGCTTAATAATCGTCAGCCTGAGAAAAGCAAAAGTCGCTATCGCCACCAGTATCATTACTAGTGTGTCAAGCAAAATCGATCTTATCTTACTAGACTTACTGGGCTTATTTATCTCGCCTGATTCAGTCGGTTGATGAACCATTCTATCTCCTCTTCATTCATTATACGCGTTTGATAGCTTTCGTCATAGACTGTTCCGAACCTTTTTGTTTGGAGCAGTTTACCGTTCCAGAAATAATGCGTGAGCCCCAGGCTTCTCGTTGTCCCGGGCCACCAGATTTGGTCAAAGAAAATATTTCCAAGTCCATAGTAGATCTCGCCGTCATTATAGCGCTCGTATGTCTGAGTCTGGTGAGCACTAGTGCCAACAACAATATCTGCGCCCATATCAATCAGACTTCTAAACAACCCCACCTGGTCGCCAGGTGCGGAATCGGCTCTATCGCACGTAGTATTCTCATTAGCATCATCATAGAAGTTGCATTCATTAAATTGCACATCTACGATTACAAAATCGCCTCGGTTCTTAGCTTCTGAGATTCGCGACTTGGCATTATCTTGATAATATTGATTCGCTCCTGGCGTCTCGCCAAGCGTCGCTCCACCTGTGCTCTGGTTGTATGCCAAAAACGTAATATTTGTCCCTTTTTGGGAGATTCTGAGCGGTACTTCGGCCTCTGAAGCTGTTCTGCCACCACCAACGGTTTTAATACCAAGCTCCTGGTATTTTTCAAAAGTAGAGATTGCATCATTAGCACCACAGTCGACGTTATGATTACCAGTTAGCTCAACAATATCTAGTCCGATATCTGTTAAAGTATCTAAAAACCGCCAATCCGAACAAATATTATTCACGCTCGCATAATTAGAAAAACTACTTTCATTGCTCGTATGCGTAAGGTCAAACCGTTTCAAATAACCTGAGATTTTCTCTGAGAAATACTTTCCGTTTCCAACCTGAGCTATCTTGGCATTCATATTGCGGCTTAACGCCGTTATGCCAGTCTGGGTGAACGACAAGACGCTTTCTTTTTTAGGGAAAACTTGCATTAGTGGTCTAATCAGATCTTTTATCGTGCTTACATCTTCTGAGCTTTCGCCCTCAATGTGCAAATATCTATACTTTGCGCCCTTATCAAAACCGTCTAGCCAATAAGCATTATCAACCGCCAACAGTTTTTGTTTCTCGTCCAGACTTAGCACGGATATTAAGCCTTCTTCGCTTGTTAGTCTTCTTTCGAATTCTTCTTCCGTAATAGATTCCTTCGATTCATAAAAATCTGCTATCGGCACCACTATATCGATCAAAAAATCATTTGTATTCTCATTATATTCATCATAATATTCGGAAATTTTTACATCCTTATCGAGCTCGATATCCGTCAATAATTCTGAGTATTTCTGCGCATCTCGCACGTCATCATCAATCGTCAAAACACCAGGTACCTTAAAGATACCCGTTTTCAGATAAAACTGTACGCCGAAGAAAACCAAACAAGCGCTGAGAAGAAAACATACCACCCCTATCACAAGTTTTTTCATTACATTTCTCATCATAGCATTTTTGGGTCTCAAAAACTAGTAAAAACACAGGTTTTTTTATATAATATGCTTATGGTAAAGCTGCTTCAGAATTTTTTGAACTGGGTACGCGGGATAAAGTCACCTGTCACAGACGCAGAGAAAACACTACTATCTCCTGATGGCACCATCAAGCTCAAGATTACCCTCCGCCAGGGCCACATTTCTTATTCTGTTATGAGGGGCGACGCTATTCTTATTCGTGATTCGAAACTTGGAATAAAAGTCAAAGATCTTCCGCCAATCACCGATCATCTATCGGTTGTGCGCACCACGGAGAAGTCTGTCAACGAGACCTGGGAAACAGTTTGGGGGGAAGAACGCCTTATTGTGAATGCCTATAATGAGATTACGTTATATCTTTCTGAAACCTCTAAGTCTGAACGCCTTTTCACGCTACGCTTTCGCGCCTTTAACGACGGTATAGCCTTTCGCTATGAGCTCCCGCCACAACCGGCATTTTCTCGCATAGAAATCGAAGACGAGCTCACAGAGTTCAATGTGGACCTAAACGCCAATTCTTGGTCAATCCCTGCTTATCAACCAGATCGTTACGAGTATAACTATGAGAAAAAGCCAGTATATGAGTTAGAAAAATCCGTACACACTCCATTAACAATTATTCTTCCAAATAAATACCATCTCAGCATTCACGAAGCCGCCCTGTACAACTATGGAGAAATGACTATTAAACTTGACGAATGGAAAGCCCTCAAATCAGACATCACCCCATTGTCGGATGGTATTAAAGCACGCGTTGAACTGCCCTTCAATACGCCATGGCGTCTTGTAATGATAGCCAATTCTCCTATCGGGCTAATCAAGAATCATATCATGCTGAATCTTAACGATCCACCGACTGAAGACTATTCCTGGGTTAGACCGATTAAGTTCCTAGGAATCTGGTGGGCAATGTATGTTGGCGAATGGACATGGGCATCCGGTCCACGACATGGCGCTACTACACAACACGCCATCGAATACATTGACGCCTGTAGCCGCTTAGGTGTACAAGGACTTCTTCTTGAAGGATGGAATGGTGGTTGGGATGGCGACTGGCTCCAAAATGGCAAGACTACCGATTTCATTCATCCTATGCCAGACTGTGATTTGCCAGGCATCGCTGAATATGCACGTGCAAAGGGCATAGATATCGTTGGCCATCACGAAACTGTTGGATTTATAGACAACTACGAGGCTCAACTCGAAGCAAGCTACAAATACTATGCTGATTTAGGTATTCGCTACATTAAGCCAGGATATGCTGGCTCCATGATGTCTATCCAGGGCAAGAGGGAATACCATCATTCGCAACTTGGTGTTCTTCACTACCAGAAATCTCTTGAGCTCGCCGCCAAATACCACATTTGTCTTGATGTCCACGAGCCAATTAAAGGCACTGGGATTGAACGCACCTTCCCGAACCTTCTCACGCGCGAAGGAGCGCGAGGACAAGAATATGAAGGTGGGGCTCTTAGTCCGTCGCATGCTTGTATCCTGCCATTCACACGATTATTGTCCGGAGCTATGGACTATACGCCTGGTATTTTCGACATCACTAATACCACTAAACGCCTTTCTTCTACTCTAGCTCGTCAACTTGCCTATTTTGTCACTATTCCGTCTGGCATGCAGATGGCGGCTGATCGACCTCATTTCTACGAAGAAGTAAATCCTGGCGCATATAAGTTCATTCGCGACGTACCGGTCAACTGGGAGCACTCTGTGCCAATTCTAGGATCTATAGGCGAATACTATGTAATAGCACGCAAAGAACGCAACGGCGATAATTGGTTCATAGGGGGAGTTACTAACGAAGAGGCTCATAAGGTACGTATTCCGTTAGACTTTCTCGACGACTCATCTACGTACACTGCAGAGATATACCGTGATTCCGAAACCGCCCATTTTCGCGATAATCCTCTAGATATACACATCGAAACAACTGAAGTAACAAAAAATAACTATATCGACGTTTGGATGGCACCTGGCGGAGGTTTTGCTATCGCCATAAAGAAGCATACTCAAGGTCAATAATAGTAGATAGCTATTGGTTATTTTTGTCTTTTTATGATAATATACTATAGATTGTACATTTATACGGGTGTAGCTCAGTTGGTAGAGCACTGGTCTCCAAAACCAGGTGTCGGGAGTTCGAGTCTCTCCACCCGTGCCATTGTGAAATTAAGTCCTCTTTGAGGCTTTTTTTATCTGTAAATTGTCGGTTTGAGCCGCATCGGATTGACTCTTCAATTCCGGGTACTACCCAACAGCTTGATTATACTTCTTATGGTTTCTAATATTATGGTATAATAGATTCAAAGCACCTAATTTAATTAGAAAGGTATCTATGGATACAGAAGAAAAAAAAGTTAACAAAAAGGAAAAACGAAAGATTCTTGACGTATTCTTAACTGTCGGAGTCACTATCGTGTTGTGCGTAACGGTCGTAGCTACGTTTCTCACATTTATCCAAGTTCAAAAGTTATCACGTAATATGGACATCGTGAAGAACAATGTTTGGATTGAAAAAACAAATTCTTACGATAACGGTTCATCATCGTTCTTTGATCACAAGGTTGAAGCCGTTAAAAAAGACAGTAAAGATGGAAACTATATTAAAGGTGAGTTAATAAATCGTAGTGGTCAGAGAATTACGGAGGCTACAGTTTATTTTAAACTATACGATAAAGATGGTAATCTCGTAGATTGGTCATCGGACAGTATCAAAACATGGGATTCTGGCGAAAAGTGGATTTACAACGCCTACTTCCCAGAAGGCTCAACAAAATACGAATTTGCTGAATTTGATATAGCATACTAGAAGAGGACCATTCGTTATGCGTTGGTCGTCTCATCTGAAAAAGCCTGCAAAAGTATTCATCATTATTATGGTGTTCGTTGTACTGTTATTCCTTGCCGGCATTATTTACCTAGAAGTAACAGACAGTCTTTCGTTCGAATCAATTTCTCATTACTTTGTAGGCGACACAGAAAGCGAAATCACCGTTGACGAAGAAATACCATACGAAAAACAAGAAATAAAAGATAGTAATTTAGATGAAGGCGTGACCGAAATAAGGCAAGAAGGAAAGAAAGGCAAAAAAACAATTACCTTTAGGGTCACAAAAGACAAAGATGGAAACGAAATAAACCGAGTATATGTCGGTGAAAAAGTAGCTGCTGAGGCTGTAGATGAGATAATCGCAATCGGCACAAGAGCACCAGCAACAGCTAATAGCAATGATAATCAGGGCGGTCAATCAGGTGCTAACAGTCAACAGCAAGCTAGCAATTCAACTAGCACTCAACCGACCACCCCTGCTACTAATCAAAATTCTCAACAACAAACTAATAACAATTCGCAGCCAAACAACAACGGACCACACTATTGCACTAGCCCATATCAAATAGAACAAGGCGATGAAGGGTGGTACGTAAAGGTTAATATCCCTTGCTCCGAAATGTATGGAAAATGGTCTGCATACACAGTCGAAGTAGCCGAAGCTGATTATTATTCTAGAAAAGTATGCAACAAGCAAGCCGGCCCAGCCGATTTGATTATTGAAGTGAGGTGCGGAAAGTAACTATCTTTTAGAACATATTAAATGTTTATATAACAACAAAAGAGAACTATTATGCATTGGCTATCTAACCTAAAGCATTCGCAGAAAGTGTTCGTTACCATTGCCGCAGTAATGACGCTTATCCTACTTTTTGTAATCTTCTTTTTTGAAATAAAGAACAACAAACTAGCCGATGTTATGCCGCGATTTTTCAATGGCGACACGGAGAGCGAGATTTCTGTAGACGAAGTAATACCTTTCGAGAAAAAAGAAATTGATGATGAAAATCTTGAAATAGGTAAGAAGGAGACCAAGCAAGAAGGTGTCAATGGCAGGAAGAAGATAGTTTTTAGAGTAACGATGGACAGCGAAGGAAATGTAATAAACCGAACGGTGCTGCGAGAAGAAATAGTGTCTGAACCCACAGACGAAATAATACTTATAGGAAAGAAAGAGTATGGAAGCGCTTCTGAAGCGGGAGGTAATTACTCTGCGCAGACACCATACTCTTCTAACGATTACTCTCAGAATCAACAAGGTAATAACGACAAAAGTAGCGAGAGCGTACCGCAAAGTAGCGGCAGTAACGATACTGACCCTATACGCTTTTGCAAAAGAATGTGGCCGTACGGGACTAGAGAGAATCCATATATAGTCTACTATATGGTCAGAACCACCCAATCGTGCCAAGAATACATTGGCCGATGGGATGTAGACGGACGTTCGTATACAGAAGTCACAAGTGAGGAATTTTACTCCGCCGATTTCGTATCATCGGGACCAATCGTTTTGGGGTTTAACTGCACGATTCTAGAGTCGAGACAAAAGCAATGCCCAAATTGGTATAATGGTGGCATCGAAGCATGCAGCGGCAATTAGGAGCAGTAGTATAAGATTTAAAACGAAAGAAACAAATGCATAGATTAACGAAACTCAAAAAACCAACAAAAATATTCATCATTATAATGTTGATTATAACGATTGGGCTTATCTGTCTAGCCGCTTATTCTGAAGTATCTGATTATAAGTTGGGTGAGGCAATGTCTAGGTTTTTTACTGGTGACACAGAGAGTGAAATTTCTGTAGACGAAGTAATTCCGTACAAAAAACAGGAAGTTAAAGATGAAAATCTTAATGAGGGGACAAGCGAAATAAGACAAGAAGGAAAAGACGGTAAAAAGAAAATCATATTCAGGGTCACCAAAGATAAGGATGGCAACGAAATAAACCGGAATTATATCGGTGAAGAAGTAATCGACGAGGCCGTAGACGAAATCGTAGCAATCGGCACAAAAGTTCCAGCACCAGCAAACAATAATTATAGCCAAAGCGGTTGGTCTAATAGCGGAGGGACACAATCCTATAGTAACAGCGGTAACTCTCAGCCATCTGGGAACAGCCCGCAGTCGTCTAGCAACAACTCTCAGCCATCCGATAATAAGCCATCTTCATCAAATCAAGGTCCAAGTGCCACCTCAGAAATCCATTATTGTACGAATCCAAATTTAACAAATGAATACTACACTACCAAACAAAATGACCATCGGTACTGCGTGCATATGAAGCATTACTACATAAAGACAAATTACCAATGTGGGCAGACTGGATCTTATTGGGATAGATATAATATAGAAGTTTCAAGTGACGAGTATTATTCTTACGATTTATGCAATCCGGACGTTCCTAAAAAAGACGTTGTACTTGAAGCTAGATGTGAAAGCAGATGGTATTATTATTACGAATAAAAAGCCCCCAACGGAGTAAAAGCGAAGCTATTAACTGATTATTATAATAATACATTGGCATCCTTATGGAGTCGCAAATACTTGTTAAGATTTTTGCGACAACGATTTCACGCTAGTTGTCAACCTCCTCGTAAAGAGTTCTCCAGAGATTCAAACCTGGAATATGTATTACCTCACCTCACGCCCCGACAGAGCCGGAGCACACATTTGGGCCTCCTGGGGGTCTGCACCCCGTCAAATTTGAGACAAAAATATAGTGGGAATGACCCCTACTATATTTTTACAAGAGTATAAAAATTTTTTAGTTCAATCTTTTCAGCTTCCCATTTTAGCGGAAATTTTCAAAAACTTTTTTACGCCTGATTCATTTCTACACCTAGAGCGCCGAGGATATCGAGACGAATGATGGTTCCAACTTCTTTCACTAGGGTGTGCCATTAGAATAAAAAAATAACCCCACGGGGTCATTTTTTATTCTAACTACGATATAGTTGGAGAGACGAGAACCTATATAGTCTGAACCACCAAAAGATGGGAATAGCCACAAAACCATAGCCAAAATAGAACGGTAGTGCTAAAATAAGTATAATGAAGATATTGATGCTAGGGTGGGAGCTTCCACCGCACAACTCCGGAGGTTTGGGCGTAGCCTGCTTGAACCTTTCTCGTGCTCTCGCAAAAGACGGTGTCGATATCGACTTTATCGTCCCGTACGAGGCGGAACACAAAGACATTAAATTCATGAATATCCTATCGGCCTCGCACCTGGATCCACTATTTCGTTTCGGCATTGGAGCATATGACTCTGATAGAGTTGAAGACATGATTATTCCGGATGTTCACATTCCTGACGCAATATCTAAAGATCAGGTTTCTATCCGCCAAATCCAAAAAACCTACTGCGATTTTGTAGAAAAATATCTGATGGAGTACAAACCAGATATCATCCACGCGCATGATTGGCTCACATTTGAAGCAGGGATCCTCGCTAAGAAAAATTACGGTATCCCATTAGTCGCACACGTTCATGCTACAGAGTATGATCGTGCAGGTGGCGCAGGAGGCAATCCTTTAGTCCACGAGATTGAACGTGAGGGGCTTGTACTCGCAGATAAGATTTTAGCTGTCTCGAATTCCACTAAAAATATTATCCACGAAAAATACGAAATACCGCTCAACAAAATTGATGTAGTTTACAATTCTCTTGACGAAGATTTTGCGAAACAGGTCTACAAACTCGACAAGGCGCAGTATAAATATGTCGAATCGCTCAAATCAAAAGGATACACCGTCATCAGCACGGTCGGACGTTTCACTATTCAAAAAGGCCTCAGCCATCTTCTTCACGCTGCTGCCAAAGCGATTCGTAGGAACCCCAAACTCATTTTTGTCTTTGCTGGGGACGGCGAAGAAAAGAACGAGCTTATTAATCTCTCCGCCGAACTAGGTATTAGCAAGAATGTTATTTTCACTGGTTTTGTTCGCGGCAAACAACTACGTGATGTGTATGAGCTATCAGATATTTTTGTCATGTCAAGCATTTCAGAGCCGTTTGGGCTTACTGCCTTGGAGGCTGCGCATCATGGCGACGTTTTGATCCTTACCAAGCAATCTGGCGTTGCTGAGGTCCTAAAGAACGCGTTCCGCTATGATTATTGGGATGAGGATAAACTAGCAAATGAGATTTTGGCAATTTCCAAATCGCCCGCCCTCAGAAACACATTGGCCAAAGCCATAAAAAAGGAATACCGTACGATATCTTGGGATGACGTTGCAGAAAAGTGCGAAAAGGTCTATAATGATATAGATAAACATAAGCGAGCTTAACGGAGGTAATAATGCGCGGAATATGCCTATATCTTCATATCCACCAGCCGTGGCGCCTTCGAGCTTATTCTATCTTCGACGTAGCCGTAAACGACAACTACTTCATTGATCCAAACTATAATTCCAAGCAGTCTAACGAACGTATTTTTCGTAAAGTAGCCGACAAGAGCTATCTCCCCATGTTTGATCTTCTAGAGAAGAATCTCAAGAAGCACCCTGATTTTAAATTTTCGCTTAGCATCACTGGTGTCTGGATAGAGCAGGCAGAGTTGTGGATGCCGGAACTCATCACCCGTCTACGCAAAATGATTAAAACTGGTCGTGTTGAGCTTGTCGCAGAGACATACTACCACTCCATGTCATTTTTCTATTCACGCGACGAATTCAACGAACAGGTCAAAAAACAGATCGAGACCTTTAAACGTGTGTTTGATTTTACACCCATCGTTTTTCGCAATACAGAATTCTCCTATAACGACGCTGTAGGGGCAACTGTCGAGAAACTCGGTTTTAAGGCGTGTCTCTGTGAAGGATGGGATAGAATTCTCGACTGGCGCAGTCCGAACTACGTATATCATGCCTCTGGTACAAAGAACCTCAAGCTTTTGCTCAAGAATTATCGCCTCTCTGACGACATTGCATTTCGCTTTAGTGACAAAACCTGGAAGGATTGGCCACTTACCGTTGAACGCTACGAATCATGGCTAGAAAGTGCATGCGACAACGGTGATACGGTTAATCTATTTATGGATTTCGAGACTTTCGGCGAACACCAATGGAAGGAAACTGGAATTTTTGATTTTATGAATCAACTTATTGATCGCTGGCTATCAAAAGATGATCACGTATTCTTAACGGTAGCTGAGCGCGCGAAAGAAGAACCGGTCGGAGACTTATCCTATCCTCAAACCGTCACCTGGGCCGACACCGAACGCGACCTTTCTGCCTGGATGGGCAACAAACTCCAAGACGAGGCTATCACTAGCCTCTACAATCTACGCGACAAAATCATTAAGGCGTCAAAAGAGCGTAAAGATGAGAAGCTTCTTGAAGATTTTCGCCGCCTCACCACTTCGGACCATGCCTATTATATGTGTACTAAGTATTGGAATGACGGTGATGTGCACGCCTATTTCTCTGCCTACGATTCGCCATACGATGCGTTCATGTATTTCCTAAATGCCCTTCGCAGTCTAGAATATAAGCTAGACACATGAAACAGTTTTTCTGCGCAATATGGAATCATATAGAATATTTCTTTATTCTGGTGCTTTTTGCTGGCGTCTTCTATCTGAGCTTCAATAGTGGTTCTTTCGTACGCTCAGAGTCGCCTATAGATAATCCAAATTATTATGCCAATAAAATTTTCGATAGGTCATATGTCCATCGGATAGATATTTCAATCGCTGAAAAAGATTATGAAGATCTTCTTGCTAACCCCACCAGAAAAACCAGATACAATACAATCGTTACTGTCGATGGTGAAAAGTTCGAAAACACTAGTTTTTCAACCCGTGGGAATGCTTCTCTCTTTGCAATCGCCGACGATAAAAACAGCGATCGATACAGTTACAAGATTAATTTTCAAAAATACAATGACAATCAATATCATGGACTCGACAAGCTACTACTAAACAACCTATTTGCCGATGCTAGCTATATGAAGGACCATATTGCATTCGAAATAATGCGCGCATCCGGCGTAGCCTCACCACTCACGTCTTATACGGAAGTGTATATTAATGGCAAACTGCAAGGGCTCTATTTGGCCGTGGAAGACATTGATGAATCTTTTCTCAAGCGCAATAATTTCCCGCAAGGCACTTCACTCTACAAACCAGAAGCGTTGGGTATCGATCATTCGAAACTAGAACAGCTTCGCGAATCGTTACCTGAAGGAGAAAAACTAAATGTAGAGACAAATCCTGCTTCGCCAAATTTTCGCTTCGAGGGATCTGATTTAGTCTACATTGACGATAATCCGATTAGCTACCCCGCGATTTTTGACAATGCGATAAATAAAACCTCCGCCATTGATCGCGAATATCTCATTCAAAGCATCGAATCTCTAAGCGATATATCGCTTTCTGATCCCGCCGACTTCTGGGATGTAGATGCGCTTAGTAAATATTTCGCCGCCAATACTTTCCTATCCAACTTCGATACGTATACTGGTACTCCAGCACACAACTACTATATTGCTGCCGCTAAGGGCAAAAACACTCTTCTCCCGTGGGACTATAACCTTGGTTTTTACGACGTCTGGATAGACGCAAAAACCGAATCTGGAATAGAATACAATAAAGAAGGAATAAATTGGCCCATCGATAATCCTCTCGCCGACAACAACATTAAAACACGACCTGCATGGAAATTAATTCATAACAACTCTAATTATCTAGAAAAATATCATACCAGTATTCAAAACTTACTTGATAATTACTTTATAAATGGGGAATGTACCAAAGAAATAAATGAAGTCTCGGAGCTGATTCGACCTTACGTCAATGCCGACCCCACCCGTTTCTTCACGGCTGACGAGTTCGAAGATGGCGTCAAAGTTCTACGCGCGCATACACTTCTTCGCGCTGATTCTGTGCAAAAACAACTTTGGGGACTCATACCAAGTGCACGCAAGGGCACGATAGACATTACAAACGAGCCAATCGACCAATAAAAATCCCCGCCTTAAGCAGCGGGGAATGGTGTTGGAGGATTAATACAGCTTTCTTACACCAGCTGGTGGGGCTCCTGGTATGCAATTTTCAACCAAAGGGTCATCCTCGTTGTATTCTTCAGCATAGATAGCTTCAATGATACCAACGATAAATGGCAGAAAAGAGAAATCATGGTATCTTCTCAGCACGCCAGCGAAGATATGATCGATTGCCCGATAGGACTTTATTTCCTCGCAGGAGGCTTTGTCTTGCTCCGTGATATCGCCCTTACGCTTGAGGCTACCGACGATGCCTTTTGATTTGAGATATGCAATCCCGAGCACGAACGACGCTTTGTCGAACAGTTTCATGTTAGTATCACCGTCTCTCAAACTAGCAAACTGGCTTTGGTGATCCTTCTTAGCCACTTCAGGGAAGAGCCCCATAAAGTTATCGAACGCTTCCTGTTCTAGACGATCTTTTTCTTTCCGATCATTGCTGCCATCGTCCGTCCAGTCGCCAATTTCGGTTTCGCCTATTTCATGGAACGCAACCTGCTCTACGTATCCAAGCCAGTCTGGTTGAAAACCATAATAATAAGGGATGAACTTACCGAAGAAGTCACGAAAGAGCAAAATTGCGTTTACTAAACCGAATACGTGCTCAGCATCGCTAAAAGGCGTCTCGGTGGGCAAAAATGTCTGCGTGTCAGGGTCAAAGAAGCTCATTTTTACGTAGCCCATCCTAGCTACCATACGCTGATCCATCATTTTTTTCCACGCCAACCAAAAGTTCCGGCATCTTTCGTCAAAATCAGGAATCTCCTTGCGTAGATAACGCAAGGCTTCAGGTAGCGAACCGTTATACGCGGCGATACGGTCTTTGTTCAAGCATATTCACCTCCAATTTTAATCTGCAACCCACCAACCCACACATTTTATCAAAAGTTATAGAGAAGCACAAGAATTAGAAGTTCACACTATTCTTAGATTATATGTAATCTTACGTCGAGATATTGTTTTTGCATCATGCTTATGATAAAATTAAAACAGAACATAAAGGTCATAAAATGAAGATAAAAAACACGATTCTTTCTTTATGGGGAAAGTTAATTAATGCAAAGAAGATATTATTATTCAGTGGCTTAGCAGTTCTGGCAATTTTTGGAATCAGCAGAATACCAGGTTTTGCTGCTACATCGGACGAGTCAACTAATCTTAGAGTTAAAATGCAGAGAATCGTCCAAGAAGTTGCCATGGCGTACTACAGGAAAGGTCAGAAGATAGAGTACGACTCCTGGCGTCGCAATGATCGTATTTCGCCCGAACAGATTACTAGTCAAAACGTCAGCTATATGGTATGCTCTGGCTTTACCGCCTCGGTATATAAGGAAGCCTTCGATGTAAATGTCCCATCCACAACACAAAGAATCAAAAGTTATGCCGCAAGTTTAGCTGATGAGGGTAATCTCAAGAAAATATCAGATCACGAATACACTGGTACTAGAGCTCATGGCGAGATAGCCTATTATACCGACGATTTTCACGGCGTTCGCCTTGTTGGTAGTAGCAGCAACGAAGGAGATCTTGCCAAACGCAAAGCATACCGCGAGAAGATACTTAACCTTCTCGAGCCAGGCGATGTGATATCGACGTTTGGCAAATACTATGATAACAGTACTACTGGACACGCAATGTTAGTTTATAAGATTATCGAACGAAATGGTAAAAGAGTTAATGCGGTACTCCTCAATTCAAATGGCCAAACAACATACAACAATAACAACATCACAAAAGGCATTAAGATTACTGAGAAAAGCGTACTTATAGATGACTCTGAATTTGCTTCAAATACCTTTAAAGAGGGAACTGTATATACGCACTACCTGTTTGATGACGGAGATGACATTCATTCTATCAGCGACAACACTTTCGAAAATGCTGATTTTAACAATGGTATTATAGGTACTTCAAAAGCCCACTTTACCGTCTTGAGAATGTTATGGAACGTAGGCGACACAGAGGGCACTATTGCCGACATTCTTTGCGCTGGTAGCTGCTTTCAAAATGAGAATCTTAAGCATATATCGCTTTCCGACTTATCCGAAATCCCGAGTAGATCATTAGTTAGACTAAGCTACCCAGGCATTCAAATAGAGAAGACTGTAGATGTTCATAATGGCAGTACAGTTTCACGCGGCGACCAGCTAACATATACTATTACTATAAAAAACAACTCTGGACAGAAATATTCAAACATAGCAGTCGCCGAGTACTTTGATACCAGTTTAGTAGAATTTGTCTCAGCGGGCGAATCAGCAACGAGAGACGGAGGAACAATAACCTGGAGTAATGTTAGCGTCGCAAAAGGCGCCACTAAAACTATTACATATATCGTGAAGGTTAAGGATAACGTTGCCTACGGCCAGACTATCGAATCCACTGGTAGCGTTGCTGGTATTCCGTCTACTACAGTCAGTAATACAATTAACGAAAAACTCACCAGCAGCGAAAAGAATGATATCAAGACAATATACAATAGCGTTAAAACCAGTAAAAACGGCATAGCGCTTATTAAGGAAGTGTACAAAAATGTCGATCCAACCTTCGTCCAAGCACTAGAAGATGTTAATCTCGAAGAACTGCTGGGTTATCAATACGACAAAAATTATGACTGCGTGATCCCGAGTGGGGTTGCTATTTCTGCTGCGGATTATGGCAATATGTTGATTACTCCAAGAAAAAGAAGCTCAAAGTACACCTATTCGACTTCCATCAATGATAAGCCAGTCGTCAACTCGAGCAACATTTTCTCCGTGAAGGTCTTTAACAATTATTATTCAATGTTACATGATCTATATATGCTCACTTCAACCTCACCTCAATTATGCGTCAGCAATGCTCAGCAACTAGCATGGCAACGCGCTACTACTGCAAGCGTAGATGCTAACGGTAACATAATAATAATAGACTTCTCAACCGGCGCGAATAAACGCTCTGACCGCCAAGTACGTGTGTATCCAGAGACTCTTCAAACTGGCGATGTTCTACTATATAGGAATAACAACGATACGCGAAAAAAGATTGACAGTACGGCAGAGGCTGGAGATGGAGAAGATGATGACACCTCGCAAGGCGACTCCAGCACAGTCACACCTTATTGGGAGAGGCGTGGTCTAGAGAACGGATTCTATGCCTATGTATATTTGGAAAACGGTAGCAAAGGAGCAGGCTTCTATGGCGGTACGTACAATATGAGACGAGCAAAGATCGTGGATGAATCCATTGTTGCTTATAATGGCACCAAGACGGACAAGTACGAAAGATTTATTTCGGCAGACAACACTAAAGACAGCGACACTCTTCAGTCTCTCTTCTCAAAAGATTACTACGTAATTCTTCGCCCATCGATCAGACAATCACAGATTGTGACCTTTACTGATCCGACCGCCACAGTTTCCAAAGCCGTGGGCGGCGACACTACGTTCACTAACGCTGCCACCACGACCGGCGATGGCACGATTAGCTACGAATCGGGCAATAGTGATGTTGCGACCGTCAACAATAGTGGCAAGGTGACAATTCGCGGTGCGGGCCAGACAACCATCACGGCGACAGCATCGAAGACCTTTAAATATGCCTTGGCTTCGAAATCTTATTCACTAGTCGTCAATAAAGCGAGTCAAGTCGTCTCCTTCGCACAAACATCAGTAAATAAATATCTTGGCGATGAGCCATTCACGAATCTCGCCACCACTACGGGCGATGGAACAATCTCCTACAGATCGAATAAAACCAGCGTCGCGACTGTTGATGCAAACACCGGTTTAGTCACCATTGTTGGCGTCGGCAAAGCTACCATTACTGCCACGGCAGCCGAGAGCGACAACTACTTGTCCGCTTCCAAATCATACACACTTACAGTTTCCAACAAGCCTACCCAGACTGTATCATTTGTTAGTTCGTCAGTAGAAAAAGATCTTGGCGATGAGCCATTCACGAATCTCGCCACCACTACCGGTGATGGCGAGATCACTTATAGCTCGGATAATACTAATGTCGCTACAGTTGATGCGAGCACCGGCTTAGTCACAATCGTTGGTGCCGGAAGCGCCACCATCACTGCAACCGCAGCGGAAACCGCCAATTACGCCGCTTCTTCCGAATCCTACATTCTTACCGTCACGACCAAACAACTCCAAACCATTACTTTCGAAAATGCGTCAGTACAAAAAGTTTTCGGAGACGCTCCATTCACGAATCTCGCCACTACTACGGGCGACGGAGCAATCACATATAGATCTAGCAAGACTAGCGTCGCGACAATCGATAGCAACACGGGTCTAATTACGATCGTTGGCGTTGGAAGAACTACAATCACCGCCACGGCCGCCGAAACAGAAACCTACGCTCCAGCATCCAAGTCATTCGTGCTAACCGTAACAAAGGCTACTCAGACAATCGTTTTTGATAGCGCATCCGTCCAAGTTACCGTCGACGCTAATCCGTTCACAAATACTGCTACAGCTAGCGACGGCGGAACAATTACATACAGCCTAGACAACACGAATGTGGCTACGATTAATGAAGAGACCGGCGAAGTAACTATTGTCGGTGCTGGCACTACTACTATCACTGCCACCGCCACAGAAACCGATAATTTCGCTTCGGTATCTAATTCTTACGTACTTACCGTCAATAAACTTTCGCAGACAGTGTCATTCAGAAAACGATCAATCAATGTATCTGTCGGGGAACCATCATTTACGAATCTCGCCACCACCACCGGCGACGGAGCAATCGTCTATAGCTCTAGCGATACCAATGTAGCTACCATCAATGAAAACACCGGAGAAGTAACTATTGTTGGCGTTGGTGCTGCTACTATCACTGCAACCGCCGCAGAAACCAGAACTTATAATAGCGCTACTGACTCATATACTCTAAGAGTTCATGAATCTGAAGCCGACTTAGTCGTTACGCTAACTTACGACGCTAACGGAGGCAGCTTCCCGTCCGATGCTCAAGCGACCGCCACCTGCGTACTTGAGGATGAAGATTGCAGTATGATAATATCTGATCTCGAACCAACGAAAGAAGGCTATATCTTCCTCGGCTGGTCTGAATCTAGGAATGCTACCGAATATCTCTATAGACCAGGAAACACAATTATACTCGTAGGTAACACAACTATTTATGCTATTTGGTCAGATGGGGAGTTGGTCTGGATAGACGGGTCAGAATATACAATCGGAAGCGAACAAGGTCTCGTATTGAAGATTGACCATCCAATATCCGCATTTAGAAGGATTCTAGTGGATGATAGAACTGTCGACACGAAAAATTATACAGCCGAATCTGGCAGCACTATCATTACCCTCTCACCAGAATTCCTCGGCACTCTCTCTGTCGGCGAACATTCTATTCGAGCAATCTTTAATAATGATGTATCCGTATCATCCTCCTTTAGCGTAATCCGAGGCGAAGATCTCGCTCCTGCAACTCCTGATACCGGAGTAAATAACTCCGACGATAAGGGTTCTTCTATCGGCGTAGTTATCGGACTACCAACCATCGCCATGTTAGCAGCAGTCATACTATTCTTTAGAAGAAAAAACCATTCATTCTTAAGAGGAGAAATCGATTTTCTCCCATAAACCATAAAAAATAGCCCGAAGGCCTCAGTTTTGTGGTAGAGTGCAGAAGATCACAAGATCCGGCTCCGCTAGATAACGAACTCTTCCGTTCGAACCTCCTGCTGCTCAATGAGCAGTAAACAAAAATAACCCATCGGGCTATTTTTCTTTACTCCTGGTGGAGTACAGGAGATTCGAACTCCTCACCTCTTCCATGCCATGGAAGCGCTCTACCAAATGAGCTAGTACCCCATATAGGTTGTTTATATTTTAGCACAAGTATGCTAAGATGTAAATATGAAAAAGACTATCCTCACAGGGCTTCGCGTCAATAGCGAACTCACTCTAGGCAACTATTTGGGCGCTCTTCTTCCCATGGTTCGCCTTGCCAATAAATACTCTAATGAATACACTGTTAACATCTTTGTCCCAGATCTTCACTCGATTATTTCCGAAATAGATGGCAATCTCCAGGATAATACTCTTCGTAGCATCAAATACTATCTTGCCGCAGGCCTTGAGCTTAATGAGAATGTCCACATTTATCGTCAATCTCATGTCCCAGCTCATACTGAGTTAGCCTGGGTTCTGAACTGCGTAGCCACCATGGGCGAGATGTCACGCATGATTCAGTACAAAGAGAAATCCGAAGGTAAAGAATCTACCAATGTAGGTATTTTTGATTATCCGGTACTCATGGCTGCAGACATATTGCTTTACGATGCATCTTTCGTTCCTGTGGGAGAAGACCAGTTCCAGCATCTTGAGCTTACGCGTAATCTTGCGATCAGGTTCAACAATCGCTTCGGTGAGACTTTCACTATCCCGGAAGAGACGAAAAAACAGGCCGAGTTCATGGGTACGGATAATGGTATTCGTATCCGCGACCTTGTAAACCCTGACAAAAAAATGTCAAAATCTACTCCAGGCGAGAATTCCAAGATTATGCTTTCTGACGACCCGGCGCAAGCCGTTAAGAAGATTATGGGTGCCACGACTGATTCTCTTGAAAACATCAACTTCGATCTCGCAAACCAGCCTGGCATTTCTAACCTTCTTCAAATTGAAGCGCTGATCAATGACCGCCCACTAGGTGAAGTTATTCGTGAATGGCAAGGTAAATCCCGGTATGGTGATCTTAAGAAACAGGTTGCATCTAGTGTCGAGAAGCTACTGGCTGATTTCCAGACTAAGTACGCTAATATTTCCGATGCAGAAATCGAGAAGCTTTTGCCTGAAGGCGAAGCTTACGCGAATGAAATCGCCAACCACAAACTTGACGAAGTCTATCAAAAAGTAGGTTTACGCTAAATGATTATTACTGGCAAGAAGTTTTCCAAACCTGCCATGTCCCGCGTAATCAACGGTGACGTTGTTTTGAATTCCGATGAGGAGAAACCAGAAAAATTTCGTCTTGATCATTTACTAGTGGAGGCGTACCCAGATTACAATCGTTCTGTCCTACAGAAATTTATTCGTTCTGGCTACATTATGGTTGATGGCCAGGTCGTAACTAAACCAAATGCTCAATATGAAAAAACGGCCAACATACAGATGACTATTCCGCGCCAGCCGGCAAAGAAGACCGTTCCGCCGACTATTATCTATGAAGATGAACATGTCAAAGTTGTCGATAAGCCATCTGGTCTGCTTTCTATTGCCAAAGGCGATTATTGTGCGGAACCAACATTAGAAGACCACGGTCTGCTTGTTCATCGTCTCGACCGCGATACTTCCGGAGTTGTTATTCTAGCGAAGGATGAGGAAACGCGTGGCATGCTTCGCCGTCAATTTCAGGAACGCAAGGCTCACAAAGTTTATTATGCGGTTGTAGAAGGTCGCCCGAAACTCGATGAAGCCAAAATAGATCTGCCCATTGCTCGCAATTACAATCACCATACCACTTTTCGGGTTGATCCAAACGGTAAGGAAAGCACCACATTCTATAAGGTTATAAAGACGAATGATAATTATTCGCTTCTAGAGCTTCGTCCGGTCACTGGGCGCACTCATCAATTGCGCGTTCATCTTCAATACATCGGCACTCCCATCGTAGGCGACCGTGTTTATGGCAATAAAAATAACAGCCAAAAACGTCTCTTCCTCCACGCCCACGAATTAGAAATAACTATTCCTGGCCCAACCAAAGAATCTAATAATATTCGTAAAACTTTCGAGTCACCTATTCCTAAGGAATTTTACGAGTTCTTTGAGGATTAAATGTTTTTCGACTCCGTTACCGACCTTCCAATCCTTGCGAGAAAAACAAATTTTACTATCTTTGCTGTCGATTCGAAAACTGCCAAAAATGTCCTAGAAAAAACTTTTAAAACCGCAGTTATTTTTCTCTCCCCCGATGAAAAGACAAACAAGATTACTGTGGACATGGTCCGAGATTTTACTACTCACGCGGCAACTCGCGACACTTCAGACCGCTTTTTCGTCGTGCTAAATGCCGAGGCGCTAAATCCACCTGCGGAGAACGCCTTCTTGAAATGTCTAGAAGAGCCAAAACCACATCATCATTATGTTCTGGTGACTCAAATGCCATCTGCGCTTCTCCCTACCGTCCTATCCCGCGCTCAGGTGTTTTATTTGAAAGAAGAGAATAGTTTATCTAAGCCAGTTGTGGTCGATGACAAGATAAAGGAGCTCGCCAAAAGGCTTATCGTGGCCAACACGAAACAGCTCATTGAACTAGCAAATGAGCTCTCCAAGAAAAAAGATAACACTCGTGAATACGCGATGAAAGTAGTTGCCACAGCTATAGAAATCACATATAAAACTTATTTTGCCGCTAACCAAGAAAAGTTTCTCAATAAGTTGCCGAATCTTCTCACACTCTATGAGAATCTCCAGAAAAACGGTCACGTTAAACTGCATATCGTAGCAGATATGCTATAATATATATTGTATATGATAGGTATTCTCCTCATCGCGGCTTTCCTTATCTTCCTTATTTTTGGTTATCCAGCTATACTTGCTAAACGTAAGAAAAAGGAAGAATCGCCCAACTCGCCTCATTTTGACGCTCAGATGAAAAAACTTTGGAATATTGCTCAAGATTCTATGAAAGAACGTAAGCCACTTCGTGCTGAGAAAGCATTGCTTACCATCCTTAAATTTGACGAAAAGAATGCCGCCGCCTATAACCGTCTTGGTATCCTTTACGCTAAAGAGCAAAAGTTCGATGAAGCTATCGAGTGTTTCGAAATCGCTCAAAGCCTAGACGATAACCCATCGTCTCTCCACAATGCAGGACTTATTTACTTAGAAACTGGTGCCTACGAAAAGGCCGAGATGGCTTTTAAGCAAGCTCTTGAGTTAGAAGGTGGCGTTCCGGCCCGCTTTATCGCTCTCGCGAAAGCCGAAGAAAAGCTCGGCAAACGCAAGGAAGCTATTGATGCTCTTGAATCTGCCTATGAGCTCGAAGCGAGCACTACTACGCTCCGTCAGATTCTCGCCCTCTATGAAGCCTCTGGCGACGAAGAGGGAATTGAAGATACTACTCTCCGTATCAATAATCAGCTAGCCGCTCTTGAACGCAAAAAGAAGACCGCTAAGAAAGTTCCTCGTCGCTCTCTTCGCCGTGTCCCTAGACAGGTCAAGCCAATGAAACCGGGATCCAAAGCTCCCAGTCATATCGCAAAGTCGCCCACGCATCGACTTACCCGACCAAAGACTATAAACAAATAGTTTTACTTATTGCCAAGAGCCTCAGCTCTGCGCTTACTCCATTGCTTTTTTCTTCTACGATAAATAATCACAATTGTAAGTATAGTCAACACGACGACAATCAAACAGACTATGCCGGTCGATATCACGAAAATCACATAGCTCCCCTCTTCTTTTTTATCCAGTGCTTTTATAGCATAATTTAGGCGGAGAATGCCAAAGGCAGGCGTTTCTTTCCATTCTACGTGGATGTCTTTTGACGTCTCAGGAAAAATTGTTTCCACGTTAATGTCATGGTATATCTCATTTCCAAAGATAGAAAAGACCGCTATATCCGCAGAGGTCTGAAAATCAATATTCCCAGTGTTTTTGACTGTATAGTCTATATCGATTTTGCGGTCCAGCAATAATCCAATCGGCGCTTTAATACTACCCAACTCTGCCCCGCGTATAATACCCGCATCGTCAACAAACGCAAATAGAGTCATTCCCATGCGGTAACGTGCTTGTATACCGCCGCCTGTAGACTCTACAGGGGCAAACTCAGCAAATAGAATAGCATATTGCCCACCGCCGGTAGCCTCAGACGGGACGTCAACCGCATAGTTTATTGTCTTGGATTGATTCGATGGTACCTGAACCGTAATCTTATGACGGTACTCTCCGTCCGAGTCTAGGAAAGTGACCCACTGAGACATTTGCGTGTAATGATCGGCTAATTTAATGGTCTGATCCGTAGAACCATCGTCGATATAATAATTAGAAGCATAGAGATTTACCGAAATATCTTTAGGTCCGCTATTCCTTAATTGGAGAGAGTCTTTCTTTTGTTCACCCGGCTTGAACGACATGCGCTTCGAGACTGGGCTCAACTCAAGTTTAGCGTCATTCTGTTTTACTTCTTCAGGAAGAGAATCATCAGCAAAAACGCCATCATATGGTAGGGAATTGCAGCATAGCGCCAAGAACAAGGATACTATTAGAATCAACCTGCCACAAATCCCATTTCTCATATACTAAATTATATACAATTACGAAAAAAAATAAACAAGGTATAAACGAGGTTATTCTATCCTTCGTCTTCGCTATTGTGCTTGATTAGAGAGTAAGCGGCACCGGCGGCTACAACTGATGCCCCGACAGCCACAAGGCCAAAAGCCGTGGCAGTATCATTATTGCCGCCGCTAGTGCTACTTCCAGCAGTCTTAGTAACGCCAAGAGGATCGCTATAACTATCGTTAGAATCTGCAGATTTACCAGAGTCCTCAGAAGTATTGTCACTATCAGAGGTACTGGTCGGTTCCGCATTCGTAGTATTTAGATTAGAGGGGCGATTGCTTAGCATCGATAATGAATTTGCGTTGTTTTGCCCAGAGGCATTATTGTCATTATTGGCCCCTCCGCCCATTCCGCCAGTTACCGTCATTGCAGACCTGAATGCTTGTACTAAGTTCATGTCCGCATTCGGATTATGCATATACCAAGCAAGAATATTCGCATTAGTCTTTACGTAATTCATCATATAGACAAACTTTTTAGCATTGCTGCTACTTTTTAGTTTATAATACCTCGTTCTATCCCATTGCCCAGACAGGTGAGTTAATTCATACTCTTGATATCTCGCCTCATCTGGAACACCGAGCAGCCCCTCAAGGAGGTACGCTACAGTACCGGTGCGGTCAGAACCAATACGACAGTGGAAGTAAATGTTCTTAGGGCTAGAGGTATTCGTAATGTCGGTCATGATGTGAGTCACAGCGAGCCAAGCTCTCATATAATTGCTCTCATTGTCTAATTCATCATTAGTATGATAATCGAAATCATAGTGAATCACTCGATTGTTGGCATAATCAGACAACTGCGTGTTACCCGAATACTCAGCTGGGTCACCAACATCATATTCTTTATTGATACCTAAATTCGTCAGCTCTGTCGCAGGCGCAGTCCAAAGTTTTTCACCACGGAAAAGCCTACCGTAAGCGAGCGTACCGGTCACAGTTTGGTTATTACTATCTGTGTAGGTTACTGGCAGACCACCAAGGTCACGCGTGTTACGTATTACTCCAGTATCAACCCAACGCGTATGATAGTTTGTATTTGACACTGCCGACACGTAACCATGTACCGTGGAATCATCGGCTCTTTCCCAGTAATAAGTCTGACCCGGTATCATATTGTGAATAATACCACTACTTGCCTTAGCATATGTTACCTGTTCACCTTGTCTATTATTTAGATAAACATTCAGTGCGGCTCCGGTTTTAGTATCATAGGCATCCGGCTTACTACAATCAATCGAACCGCTTGACCAGTTAGTCGGGTTAGGTGTTGTGGTGGCTGTATCCTTATATGTAGGCACTAAACATCCATTCGCTTCAAAGCTGCTTTTGAGTCCAGTCCAGAATTGAACTTCAGACAATTCGCTCGTATTACCCCAAGTCGAATTGTTAATATTACTAATTGGTGTAGCCTCATTAAACGTACTGATATTTATTGGGCTTTGATTCCAGGTGTTAATTAAAGTATTATAATCGCGAGTTGCTTCGTTTGATACATCAAACTCGACCGGTTCGTCAGACGATTGATATTCATAATGTGCAACGTAAGTCTTGTTACCACTCGGGACAGTAGCGGCTGTTATTTGTACATTCGGCGTTACCGACTCATCGAACCAACCAACAAAAGTAAAATTAGAGTCAGGAGGTGTTGGAATAGGCAACGTTCCTACCGAGTCGTTAATCGTAATAGTGCGGCTCTCTTCCCCGGACTGCAATGATCCATGGTTGGCGTCAAACGTGATAACGTAGTCTGTCTGTGCTCCAAGCTTCACATACATATCAGTCATTTTTCCGACCAAAGGCCGCATCGGAGAGGTACCATTGGAGGCCGCAGCGCCACCAAACCAAACCTTAGTATTGAATTCGAAGTGTGTTTTATTAGTCACGTCCTCGTACGGTGTCCAAGCACCGCCATCTATCGAATAATAAACCCTATAATAATCAACCCCTTGTTCGGTTTCTTTTCGCTTAACTAACTTCACGGTCTTGGTAGTTGAAGGGAAATTATTATATGTAAGTGAGGCGCTATCCCCCTTCCATCTTGAAGTAATTTCTATGTAGTTACTGGCAGAATAACGACGAATCACAAAACCAGGATAATTATTAGCACTATCTTCCTTCTTGAAGCTTACGAAAGTCGCCTGATTACCACCTTGATTAGAAGGAAGTTGGCTACTGGGGCTATACTCGGTAATTGTAAACCCAACTTCAAAATCCTTATCATAGTTAGCAGCAGTAAACAACTGAATGGCAGTATCAATATAATATATGCTGCTACTAGTATTTCCACAATGAGTACCAGTCACTGCACTACCAGTAAACGTACATTCATTGGTTTCGGCCCATACAATTGGAAAACTAGATGTATCTTCTTCCCATTTTGCGTAATAAGTGACATCAGCTGTTACTTGCTCTTCAGGATACACTTCTCTATAGAAAGTTCCATCATCCGTATACCAACCAAAGAATCTATAATTTGTCTTGCTTGCTGTCGGCAAAGTTCCTACTGGGTCTCCGTCATCTACATCTCGAGTAGTGGAAGCACCGTTATCTAATGTGCCTCCATTGGCGTTAAATGTTACCCTATGCTGTATTGACCCCGCCTGCAACACGTCAACTTCAATAGTTTTAGTTTGGCCAGAATTCGAACCAGTCATGATGATATTCGTTGTGCCTACGTTAACGCCGGTAATCACACCAGTTGTGGCGTCGACAGTGGCGATAGTATCATCGGCTGACGAGAATGTATACGGCTCCAATTCACTAGCGTTGCTTACTATTACAGTAATATGTTCACCTACCGGCACCGTTAAGTCGTTATTGGCGATTATTGCATGCGTCACATCTAGCAGCGTCGGTGTATATTTCTCGATTAACTTATATGGTACTACAATAGTCGGACGCACCATACTAGTTCCCGTACTCGTACTTACATGGCGATTACCGGTATCGGTATGAATTCGATATTGAGTCGAGCCTTCTTTCATCAGCCATAATGCAGAACGACCACCACCATCATATTTAGCATGCTCCATAAAATAGTCACAAGCTAGCAAAACATCAGTAGTTTCAAGCCCACTAAGAGTCGTGTTACAGGCAGAAGCAAGTTCGGCGCGCGACGTAAATCTGGCGGCTTTCCCGGTCTCTTGCTCTATGAGGCCAGGATTATCCCATGCCTCATCGGTCTTTGCCGGAAGTTGTCCGAGAGCGTCCGTGTAACTATAAATAGTATCGCCACTAGTACCTGGAGCCCAAGCACCACCATAATAGCTATTCCAAGCTACCAGGACTGCATTATTATTGCTATCTTGACCTACATAATAGAACCGTTCATTTACCGAACTGTAAGTATCATCATAATCCACATCACAATTATAGGCATCACCACTCTGCGGAGTTGAGCTATTAGCAATCTGTCCATAAGTTGGTACACCACTATTCGGAGATACTTTTGTAGCAGAGTGCAGATTTGCAGACGAAGTTTCTATCTTACAGACAATCTTCTTCCATTGAGCATGATAAGTCTCACCATCAGCACTCGGTGTAGTTGTAGCATCTACAGCGGTACCGCCAGTTTCATCAGTGAACCAACCCATGAATACTTGATCAGGATCGGAATTAGTTGGATCGGCGGGAATATTGTTGTTACCAATTGTGCTCCCAGCGGCGATTGTTGCACTGGAGTTAGGAGAACCGTTATGAGGATTAAAGTAAACCGTGTACGTCGTAGGCGTCTGTGCAGTCACGTCGATGTATATCGTCCTCGTATGATTAGAATCGGCACCAGTCATAGTTATAGTAGTATTACCCACAGCTACACCAGTTATCACGCCCGTCGAAGAATCGACCGTCGCAATAGCGGTACCATTAGATGTGAATGAATAGTCTTCAAGATCAGCTGGGCCAGTTACGTTAATCGCTACCGTGCTGCCTTCTTCTACCGTTAGATGGTCATTTTCGATTACCGCCACGTCCACAACGCTCCTCCACTGAGCATGATAGGTAGTGCTTCCACTTGGTTGAGTTGATCCGGATATCGCCGTGCCGCCTGTTTCGGCCGTGTACCAACCCTTGAATATATGGTTAGTATAAGTAGGATCCGAAGCTGGATAGACATCAGTCAAATCATCGCCAGCGTCGATTGTCTCATCCCAAGAAGCAGTTTCATTGTGTGGATCGAATGTAATTGTATAAGCTGAAGGAACATATGGCTCCATATACGCAACTGGCACCTCAATTGTTGGCCTTGGTGTGTTAGCTTGAGTGCCGCCATTAGTCAAACCACGAGACCTAGTCTGAATCCTACAAGCATTATTACCATTTTTCCCAAGCCAAATACCATCTCTATAACCAGAATCATTAGTATTGGCAAATGCGGACTTCTCGAGTAGATATAGACAATTGCCATTAACACCCAAATTGGATGTTCCGCAGAGCGTCGACGCTTCCGAATAGGACATGAAGCGAGCTACTTTGCCAGCATAATCACCCGTCGTAAAGGATACTAAGTATGGATTAGTCCAAGTCGACGATGTTGGTAAATATCCAATCGCATTGTCCCAGCCCTGATCACTATTCTCCAGACTCTCAAAATATACCAGCTTTGCATTCCCGTTTTCGGTGCCAAAATAATAGAATCTTTCTGTTTCATCGTCCCAATCGCCATCATTGTTCACGTCGCAATTATAAGCATCGCCAGCCGTCATAGTCGTACTGTCGACAAGTCGGCCATAATAGATATCGGCATCATAAGCTATGCTAGCACCACGACAGCCATTGGATCCACTCTGTTTACATTTTTCTGAATGGCGCGAAGTAGCAATCTTACAGACATAAACCGCTTCAGTCCAATTGGCGTAATAGTAAGTTGGAGTAGTTCCACCAAATACAGTCGACGTGGTTAATTTTGTTCCTCCGCCATTCTGCTCAGTATACCAACCTTCCAGCTCATAATTACTCCTTGAATAATCTGGCAATGCATCAAGCGTTCCGCCGTCAGCTGCATTTCTCGTGAATGTAGCTTCAGTTCCATAGTCCGGATCGAACGTTACCACAATTACGCTTCCGACGGTTACATCTATCGTCTTCGTGGTGCCAGTTATAGAGCCAGTCATCGTAATTGTTGCAACGCCAGCGCCTAAGCCAGTGATAACACCAGAGGCATCGACAGAAGCAATGGAAGGATGGCTCGAAGTAAACGTGTATGGTTCCAGGACTGCACTATTCGTTACTTGGATTGTCTCAGTATCGTTCACGTCTAGATTGATAGAATCATCTACAATCTGAGCTTCCGACACAGGCTTATACCAACGTGCATAGAGGGTAATATCTCCAGTTGGTGTAAATGGCGCGGTTTTTTCTTCACCACTACTTGTTGCGGTCCACCAACCGCCGAAAACCCAATCCTGTCTCGACACTGTCGGGAAAGTAGAGACCGCGTTGCCGTCCAAAATCAAGTATTTGGTCGAATCTTGCGTGCCATCATTATTAACGAACGTCACCTCGTGCAAATTATCTTCGTCAAAATCGCCAAGTTTAATGTACATATTGCTAAGTTCACCCTCAAAGAAACGCTTCGCCGCCGTACAACCCTCTGTGCAATTTACATTGTCAGGATATGCCCCAAACCAAGCCGTGAGACCGAATTGTTGTGTGAATGCAGGATTCGTCATATCCTGTAGTAATTCCAACGGCCCATTGTCGAGGCTAGTATATATTTTGCCGTTAATTCTAAGAATCCTTACGTCTGTGCCCGCAAATCCACCATCTTCAGCAGTCTTAGTTACAATCTGATCACCATTACGGGGGGTCGTAGTGTAAGTCGATTTTATTTCAAACGAATTATTCGTGCTTTCCTTGCGTACTACGATACCGGGCGATTTACCACCGTAAGGCGCACCCGTCACCGAAGATGACAACTTGTCGTTAAAGATTGTAGACTGAGTGTCTGGCTGCTCGCCATATACATATCTGTCAATCGTAAAGTGTACTTCATAGTCCTTCTGATAATTCGTAGCACTATAGAGTGCGATGCCAGTATCAATAAACTTTTCGCCCGAATGCTCGGAGCATTCAGTACCATGAATATTACCAGGAACATAATTCGGGTCATCATCAGTATCATTCGACGAACCATCGAATATACATTTGCCCATTTGGCTCCATACTGTCGGGAACGCATCGTCAATCCAAATCGCATAAAGCGTGATATTAGTCCCATCCGCAGTCTGATCAATCTCGTAATTATCGCCAGGTTGGTAAGTAGTCCCGCCACATATTTGGTTATTGTATTGGTCGGTTGTAGTGGTTTCGTCGCACCACCCCGCGAAAGTATAATCGTCTCTAGTTGGGAGCGCACTGCTGAGCTTGCCATAGCTATCTTCAGCTGGTGTGCCCGCATCGACGCTGATCGCCTGCGGGTTTGGCGCCGGCATGCTATTAACAGTATCCGAACCGGCATTATTATTGTATGTAATATTGTAGATACTCTCATGTCCCACCGCAGAGATGACGTATTCGTAAGTATATGTCCCGGCAGGTTGAGACGCACCAGGTTTAACACCGTATTCTAGCGTATATTGATTAGCCGTAGAATTAGGCACAGACGTCTTATCTAAATCAATCCCGTTGCTATCCGGAACAGGGATGAAATTCGTATTGCTCGTTACGACGGTATCGACGTTGTTGGATGTAGTAATATATTGGCTAGGTCTGAACCCGAACGTATTATTATACGTGCTATTAGACTCGTAGGTCGATCGAGAAATTGGCGAGCCGGTCATAGACGGGATCTCGTCGTTGTTAGTACTCACGAGTTTATTTGCACCCGTCGCAGCGACGGATAATGTGTAACCAGTAAAGTTAGTAGTAGTGACTGAAATGGTCGTAGACTCGGACAAGACGAAAATACCTGGCTGAGCATCAGCGGTCAGCTCATGATCGGTAACCGACAGAGTCAGGCTGCTCGGAGTAGCTATCGCATAAACCGTGTGAGAGCCAAAAACCAATGGCAAAAATGCCATCGCGAGCACACCAAACAAAAGTCTGACGAACAAACCTCCACGACGAACCTCGCATTGTCGTCTCATATTAGTATCGCAGAAATACACTCTTTACTACACTCTCTACAATATTTGATAATATACATAACGATTATAGCACAAAAAGCATTAAAGCAATACGTAAAATCCTTATATTTTTTCCACAACATTGTGCGGAATCATCATGCGAATTTTTAACATATATATTATATGTACGTTACGAGCACATGCTTGAGATTTCGTGCTTTTAATGATAATATATATAAATATGAGTAATGGAGTTGGGCTACTCTTCAAAATGGCCAAAAACACCGGAACAAACTGCGTATTATTCTCCCAAAAGGAGGCCTTTTAGCCTATGATGAAAAAAGCCAAAGACTTTTTTGAAAAAGAGTCGACAAAGCTCGTTCTCTTCATCGTTTTAGATATTATCTCGATAGCAATCTCAACGTTAGCTACTTTATGGATTGCGTATGGAATGGGTAAAATGCCAGAAGAAATCGCTAAAGGCATTTTTAAAGTCGCCCCTATTCTTCTTATTCTCACAGTTGGAGCATACGGGGTGATGGGGTTACACACTACCATGTGGGAACACGCATCTGCACCGGAATTTATAAACATAGCCATTGCTAATATTACCGCTACATACATCGCTTTTACACTTCAAGGAATTGTCGATGCGAAAATCCCAAATAAGTTCTTTTTGATTCACTGCGCTGTCATGACTATCATAGTAGGAGCAACAAGACATCTTTATAGAACCTGGCGCAGAGTAATAAACGGAGTGGACTATAGCCGAAGCCGCAAACTCAAAGATGAGAGCTATATTAAGTCCTATTACAACATTAAGGGAGAGCTAAAAAATAGGAAACTTTCTAAGCAAATTCGCGTAAAAATCTTCGCTGTTATTAAATATGTTTTCGACAGGACCATGGCAACCCTCGGCCTGATCATCGCTTCTCCAATTATGGTTGTTATTGCTATTATCGTAAAGCTAGAGAGCAAAGGACCGATATTCTTTAAGCAGGAAAGAACTGGCAAGAATGGCAACAATTTCTATATCTATAAATTTCGCACCATGGTCGCAGACAACGACGTCCATAATTTTGATGTAGAAGATCAATACACGAGAATTGGGAACTTCCTAAGAAAAACATCTCTCGACGAAATCCCACAACTCTTTGCTATAGCGTCCGGTAAAATGAGTTTCATCGGCCCAAGACCTTGGATTCCAGACTATTATGCGAACATGGATAAAATACAACGGCAAAGATACATAGTTAGACCGGGGCTCACTGGCTTAGCGCAAGCTATGGGTCGCAACAACCTTACAATCTTTAAGAAAATTGAATACGACTTAATCTATATAAAAAACTATTCACTGGCGCAAGATTTGCTCATTATTCTCTGGACCATTAAAACTATTCTTTCGAAAAAAGGCGCTGAAGCAGGTAAAACTACAATCCGCGCAGAACTCAACGCCCTCAAACGTAAGAAAGCTGAGAACGAAGGAGCTTAGGGTGGACGCTAAGAAGATTCTCATGATTGCTCCAAAGACTGACACGTTCGTTAACTTTCGTGGCGATCTAATAAGAGACATCCGAAAGAAAGGCTACGATGTCACGGTAGTAATCCCAGAAGATGATTGTAAAAAATTCTTTAAAGAAAACGGCGTAAAAACCAGATTGATTAATCTTGATAAAAACTCGACGTCGGTTTTAAATACATTAGCATATTATAGGGATCTTAAAACGATTATCGCAGAAGAACATCCAGATAAAGTTTTCTCTTATACTATAAAGCCTGTAATCTTTGGATCATTAGCGGCCCATAGCGTAGGCGTTAAAGAAATCTATTCTTTGATTTGCGGACTGGGCCTGCTGTTTAGCTCCTACTCGATGAAGATTAGGGCACTTCGCGCTATTTGTGGCGTTCTATACAAGCGTGCCTTAAAACACAACTCGAAGGTCATCTTCCAAAACCAGGACGACATAGATGAATTTATAAAAAGGAAATATGTAAAAAAATCTCAGTGTGAACTAGTAAACGGATCCGGAGTCAATCTAGAAAAGTTCAAGCGCAACAAGCTCCCGAGAAACATTTCGTTCATTATGGTCTCTCGGGTCCTAAAAGAAAAAGGAGTGTTGGAATATTTTGAAGCTGCCAAGATCGTTAAAGAAAAGTACCCAGAAGTGCATTTCACGTATATTGGAGCAATCGACAAGAACAAAAACGCGATTAATCTCGAAATGTTAGAACCATATATAAAAGAAAAAATCGTAGAATACGTTCCTGAGACAAAAAAGGTGGAAGAATACCTAGCGAAGAGTAGCGTTTTTGTTCTACCTTCATATTATCGCGAAGGAATTCCAAAGACGCTTCTTGAAGCAACAGCCATGGGTAGGCCAATCATCACGACTAATACTCCTGGCTGCAAAGAAACTGTTATTGAAAAAAAGAACGGTTTGTTTGTCAAAACGAGAAGCATCGATGATTTATCTAACAAGATAATATATGTAATCAAGCACAAAGACAGTCTGCAGAAAATGGGTGACGCATCGTATGCTATCTGTCTAGAAAAGTTCACAATAGGCGCGATTAATAACAGAATGAAACAAATAATGAGAATATGAGTGCTCTTAAGACTGTAATTTTAACTGAGGTAAGGATTTACAAAAACGGAGACAGCATTTTTGCTGACCCTTCGTTTACAAAAATTCTAGAGCGATATGCTCAGTGTTTTGGCGAGATAACATTGGTAACAAGAATCCTGAATGAAAAGCCCAAGAACGGCTTCGTAAATATCACAGACAAATGTTCCAGTTTTGCGAATATTGGCTCCATACCGAAATTCCTAGCAAGAAGAGTTGCCAATAATTTGCAAGAGGCAATTTATAAGTCAGATTTAGTAGTTTTAAGGATGCCGTCGCTAGTATCAATCAAGGTATACCCTCTAATTAAAAGAAGAAAAAAAACATATCTTGTAGAAGTGATGGGTTGTGCTTGGGATGCATACTGGAATCACGGCTTCGCTGGAAAGATTATCGCACTCCCCGCTTTTCTAAGAATTAAAAGAATCATAAAAAAAGCCGACTACGCGACATACGTCACATCACATTTTCTGCAAGAACGCTATCCTTGTAGGAACAAAAGCATTTCCGCCTCCAATGTTTCAGTTAGCAAAATACAGGAACATAAAGATTACTCAAAAATAGACAGGAATAACATCACATTATTCACGGCTGCGGCATTGAATGTTAAATATAAGGGCCAGAAATACGTTATAAAAGCGCTAAGGATTCTGAAAAAGAAATATGGTATTAACGCAACATATTATCTAGCCGGGAAAGGAAACGACGATTACTTAAGGAGAATATCAAAAAGGTACGGTGTAGCCGAAAGAGTAGTTATTCTTGGGGTTCAAAGTAGGGAAGAGATTTTTGACACAATGAGAAAGGCGGATATCTACGTACAGCCAAGCCTCCAAGAGGGCCTACCAAGATCGATGATAGAAGCCATGAGCTGCGGGTGCGTCTGTATTGGGGCGAAAACGGCCGGGATACCAGAGCTAATAAGAGAAGAGTATATATTCAGAAGAAAAAGCTCTAAAGCAATTGCGGGAAAGATTAACGAAGTAATGAAAAAAGACCTTTGCGAAATATCAAGACAGAACGCGAATGAAAGTAAAAAATATTTTGAACAAACAATCAACGCGAGGAGATATAATTATTACGGTAAAATAGTTAAAGATATAAAAATGAATAAGGTGAGATAAAGACAAATGGAAGCTAGGCTATCGATAATATTATCCATACTAATTATCGTTTCGAATGCCGTACTCTTAATTTTAGGTAGTATTGGCGGACGGAAGGCATCAAAAAACCTCATCTGGTACTTATCAATATCGACTGTAATAGCGCTAGCTATGTTTGCATTTAAAATTAACCCTGGCGTGACCACAGACCTAAGCCGACATTTTTCCACGTATTACAAGATTAAGGAAGCTGGGTATAGCGCCGAGACTTCAATAGACGCTTTAGTAACAATCAAAGTCATTTTCTATATAATCACAAAGATAGGCACACCGAGACTAATAGCCGTAGTCTCCGCTATAATATCATACTCAACGTTCTTCTTCTTGCTATCGAGAGACACAAAAGAGAAAAACATCAAAGTTGCGATATTATTGTACTCGATAATAAGCTTCTTTGGACTATGTAGCAACTATTACATTTTTACCGGCATCAAAACAGCGATAGCCTTTTCACTCCTGAGCCTATTCATTTATCATTACAACAAGGGTAATAAAAAAATAGCAATCTTGTTCATGGTGCTATCGTGCTTTTCGCACAGTGCATCGATAATATATATCTTACTATACTTCGTAACGAGGGGTAAAAAGAATAAGCCATGGAAAATGGCCATACCATTACTAATAATGATTTTTTATAGTATAGCGCCGACCTTAATTAATACGACGAATATTCCATTCTTATCATACATTTTCTCAAAGATAGAAGCATACTCGTCGTCCGACATACTATCCTCTAAATTGGAAATATACGTAATGGATTTAATATACTGTGCATTTTTGTCATATAGATATTTTAAAACCGCAAAGAACTGCGAAGACGAAGAGACAAAGCGTATCATAGATGTGCTAAAATATGACTCGGTATTTATATTATTATCATCGCTCGTATCGAAAATAATGGTAGAGAGGGGACTAATGCTGTTATCCTTTTTAAATCACAAGAACATTATTGAGGAACAAAAAGAAAAAGGGCACAGGAAAACAATTTATATGATAATAGACATGATTTACTTCACGGTTAAGATTTGCTATTTTATTGTGAGGCTGTTAGCGCACACTGCGATATATTAGGAGGAGAATGAAAATATCGTTTTATGCATGGGGGCTAGGAAAAGGCGGAGCGGAAAGAGTTATTAGCAATCTCTCAAACGCATTTTCGAGGACCGACGAAGTATCTATAATAATCAATACAAAAAAGGGGACCGAATATGATGTTAATAAGAACATTAGAATCTTTGAACTCGATAGCAAAAGGACGCATGGTAAGATAGCACAGAATATTCATAGACTTAGTAAAACTAAGGAACTGATGGACAAGATCAACCCAGATTTAATCCTGTCGTTCTTACCAGTACCATCGTTCAGAATCTTGCTAATCAGGCGTTATATAAAAGGGAAAATTATAGTCTGTGAAAGAAACGACCCGGAGCAGGAGTATAAAGGAATAATTAAAAGAACGCTAATGAAGTTACTATATAGAAAAGCCGACGGGTTCATATTTCAGACAAATCAGCAAAAGGAATACTTCTCAAAAAGGATACAGAAAAGATCGTGTGTTATTGAAAATCCAATCAAAGAGGAATTCCTGCATAACTCTAGCGATCGCAAAAAAGAAAATACAATTTGTAATGTCGGAAGGTTGCATCCGCAAAAAAACCAAAAATTGTTGATAGATTCTTTTAAAGAAATAGTAGACAAGTATCCCGACTATCGGTTAAAGATATATGGCGATGGGCCACTGAAAAACGATTTGATCAAGTATATAGAAGGACAAGGTTTACGTAAGAAAGTGATATTGTGCGGTATTGTCGACAATATAAAGGAAGAAATGCTAAAATCAAAGGTATTCGTGTTGTCGTCCGATTACGAAGGTATGCCGAATGCGTTAATAGAAGCAATGGCTTTAGGATTACCTTGCATATCGACCGATTGCTCGTGTGGAGGGCCGAGGGAATTAATAACAAATGATGTTGATGGAATACTAGTAGAATGTAATAATAGAAAGATGCTTGCCTCGAGTATTGACGAGTTATTATCAGACAAAGAAAAGATGGCGCGACTAAGTAAGAATGCCAAGTCGATAAGAAGAAGGCTCAACCCAGATGCTATTTATGCCAGATGGCGACGCTATATAGAAATAGTCATAAATAAAAAAGATAAACAAGGAGACGATTAGTAATGAAGAATAGCCCCATGTGCAATTTATGCCATCTAAAGTACAAAATGATGCTCCGCTTAAACGAAGGGATACTTGCAAAATTTCGGAGCGCGCGGCTGGAAAAGAAAAAATTTACTATTATTTCCAACAACTGCTGGGGAGGATATATATATCGTTGCTTTAATTCTGCCTATCAATCGCCAACAGTGGGCCTTTTCATAATGCTGAAAGACTATATTAAATTTATCAGTAACCTCGAATACTACATAAAAAAATGTAAATTGACATTTATCAAACCAGAAGAATCCCATAACTACAAGGAGCTTTTAGGCCATGAAAAATTCGGCGAGTATCCTATTGGAAAGCTGGATGATGTAGAGATTTGCTTCATGCACTACAAAACTGAAAAAGAGGCTTTAGAAAAATGGACCCGCCGTTGCAAACGCATTGCCTGGGATAATATAATTATTAAGTTTTGCGATCAAAACGGATGTACAAAAAAACAAATTGATGATTTTAACAGTATAGATAAATGCAAAAAAATGATTTGTTTCACAGCAAAAAAAATTCCAGGAAAATATAACATATATATGCGGGAATTTAAAAAAGACGGTTACGTAGTCGATGATAAATATTGCATCTTCCAGCATCTAAACATAACCAAGTTAATAAATGAGTAGCCCAAATGAGTGCCAAGTTTTTAATACCAGATAAGATTTATCTAAAGCTTCTCTATAAAAAAAGGTTAGGTAAAAAGCTGAACCTGAAAGAAGTAAAAACCTTTAACGAGAAGCTTCAATGGCTTAAGCTGTATGATCGTAGACCGATTTATTCAACTATGGTAGACAAATACGAGGTAAAAAAATATGTCGCAGACGCCATAGGAGATAAATATATTATCCCCACAATTGGTGTCTATGAAAAATTTGAAGACATCGACTTCGATAGCCTACCAAATCAATTTGTAATCAAATGCACGCACGACAGTGGTGGACTAGTAATATGCAAGAATAAGAACAAACTAGATACCGAAGAAGTCAAAGAAAAGATTAACAAAAGCCTAGCCGTAAACTATTATTATCACGCGCGAGAATGGCCATACAAGAATGTCAAACCCCGTATTCTCATAGAACAATATATGCTAGATAAAAAAACAGACGAGCTGAGAGACTATAAGTTCTTTTGCTTCGATGGAAAAGTCAAGTTCTTTAAGATAGACTTTAATCGTTTCAGGAAACATCAAGCAAATTACTACAGTACGGACGGAAAGCTTCTTAAATTTGGAGAAGAGGTTTGCCCTCCAGACTACAATAAAAAATTAGAAATGCCTAAACAGCTGAAAGAGATGATAACTATAGCCGAGAAGCTGTCTAGAAATATTCCATTTGTGCGCGTAGATTTGTATGAAATAAACGGAAAGGTTTATTTTGGAGAATTAACGTTCTTCCCAGCTTCCGGATTCGGAAGATTTGTTCCGGAAGAATGGGACGAAAAAATAGGTAGATTAATTAGAATAAAAAAATATGAAGGGAAAAACGATATATGAAGAAGTACATAACAAGCAAATCTAGATTAAAGGATTTTCTAAAATACGAAGCAAAACTATATGGTATTAAAAAAGCGCATTATCCGCTAATAGCAATCTCGGAAAATAAAGTCTTGTATCGCTATAACTATATATTACGAAAGAGAGAATACTATACTAACTGCAATAAGACCATCAGAAAATATATATCAAGATTAATATCTATTAGGATGGAAAGAGAACACTCCATATTTCTAGCTATTAATGTTTTCGACAAAGGCTTGAAACTTGTGCATATCGGCCCAAGGCTTGTCAACGGTGGGGCGACGGTAGGGAAAAACTTTACAATGCACGCAAATACCTATATTGTAGCAGGTGGGGTTAACGACATAGCCCCACGAATTGGGGATAACTGTATAATGGGAGTGGGCAGCATAATATTAGGCAAAGCAGAGCTTGGCAATAACATTGCGATAGGGGCCGGCTCAGTGGTTAATAAACAATTTCCTGAAGGAAAGAAATATGACAATTGCAGGGTCACCGGCTAAGAAAGTTTCAAATCACACTAAGGAGGATTGGGAAAAGGCCAATAGACAGTAATGAGAAGCAAAAACGCCATCTATAACATAATCACGAATCTCCTGTTGCAATTGGTGACAATAGTCTATGGTTTTATTGTTCCTAAGATAATTATTAGCAAATTTGGATCTGACGTTAACGGCCTGATTTCGTCAATTACTCAATTCCTTGCATATATCGTTTTACTAGAATCTGGTTTTGGTCCAGTAGTCAAAGCAACGCTCTATAAGCCCATCGCAAACAAAGACGAAAAAGCTATCACTAACATTCTTAAAACTTCTGAAAAATTCTTCCGCAGGATTGCTCTAATCTTTGTACTATACATAGTTGTATTATTCTTCGTCTATCCATTGATCATAGACAGAGCTTTCGACTCAATCTTTACCATCACATTAATTGCGATTATCGGTATTAGCACGTTTGCAGAATATTTCTTTGGGATGACCTATCGCCTCTACCTCCAGGCAAAACAAAAAACCTACATCACATCCATAATCCAAATAGTTACGTATATTTTAAGCATCATAGCGGTTATAGCTTTAGCTATATCCGGAGCGAACATCTTTATTATTAAATTGATCTCTGGGCTCATATTCGTATTGCGGCCAGTTCTGCAAAACTTGTACGTCAAGAAGAAATATAGTATCAACCTCAAGGAAGGCTCGTCGAATTATAATATAAAACAAAAATGGGATGGACTTGCACAGCACATTGCTGCAGTAATACACGGCAATACAGACATCACTGTCTTGACAGTCTTCTGTTCTTTATCGGAAGTGTCTGTCTACTCAGTCTTTTATCTCGTAATCTCTGGAATTAAAAGAATCATTCAAGCCTTTAGCAGTGGCATTGATGCATCGTTCGGTGACATGATCGCAAAAAAAGAGCACGATATACTCAACAAAAAATTTACCGTTTATGAGATCCTTTACTTCGCTGTCACTGTAATTCTTTTTGCATGCACTATGGTTTTGATAACGCCATTTGTTAATGTGTTCATGATGGGAATTACAGACGCAGACTACAATAGACCACTATTTGGTATATTGATTGTAATAAGCGAGTTCGTCTGGGCAATTCGTTCGCCGTACAGCTCAACGACACTAGCCGCCGGTCATTTCAAAGAAACGCGTAAAGGTGCTTGGATTGAGTGCTTGAGCAATATTATTATTTCGGTCGTCCTTGTAAACTGGCTCGGCATTGTTGGCGTCGCAATCGGCACAATCGTTGCTATGACTATTCGTACTGCAGAGTTTGTCTATCATACCAACAAATACATTCTTCATCGATCCATGTGGGAAAGCGTAAAAAAGATTCTTTTGGTTGTGGTTGAAACCCTAGCGATCGTATTTCTTTGCAACTTCCTTCCATACCGTGAGAACACAGACTATCTAAACTGGGGAATTAATGCCCTGATGACATTCCTCGTAGCTTCCGTTGTCGTTCTAGGTTTCAACGTCGTCTTCTTCCGTAAAGAACTTTCCGAAATCAAATCCCTCTTCGCCTCCCTCCTCCACCACAAAAAGAACTAGCCCCCTCCACGCTTTATTTTCTTGCTAAACCATATTATAATTTTCTCATGGCCAAGGAGGAAAAGCTTCACAAAGAGCTACAGTACATAGATATAGCAAAAGTTCTTTTTGCTGTAGGAATAGTGGCGATACATTCTGGTGTACTGGCTGGCACCAATATAATTGACTGGACAATCATGCATGCGGTCCTTCGGCTTGCCGTGCCGTTTTTCTTTTGCGCATCGGGATATTTCTTCTATCGTTCACTAAAAAAGACCGAGGACGTTCGAGCAACCACCAAAAAATACCTCAAGCGCTTGCTAATACCTTTTTGCTTCTGGCTACTCGCCAACCTTCCGATCATAATCATCAAATACACCCAAGAGGGGAACACAGCGATCGACATCTTGTCTAAAATTAGGACGGGCTTAATTTTCTATCCATGGGGAGCGATGTGGTATGTTGCTGCGTTGATGGTAGCAATATGCCTAGTTATTCCGTTCTATAAAAAGAATAAACTGAAGAACGCCGTCATCATTGGAGGATTACTTTACTTAGTCGGCTTGCTATTTAATACCTACTACTTCGTAGCCGAGGGCACATCGTTGCAGAGAATCGTTGACGCCATACTGCAAATCGCTAGCTCGATGCGAAACGGGTTATTCGAAGGATTATTCTTCGTATCGGCTGGGATGTATATTGGACAACGCGATCACGAGAAGAAAACTATTTCTAAAAAGAAAAACCTAATTATATTAATAACTAGCTATCTGCTCCTAATCGCGGAGATATTCTTGACTAGAAAATTACTTCATGCCGACGACCACTCGCTCTTTATCTCATTCATTATAGTCATACCATCTCTCTTTATATTTCTGAGCCAACTTCCACCCCTACGACGCAAAATCGATACCAAAATTCTCAGAAACTACAGTTCGGGAATATATTTCTCGCACCGGTTCGTCTTAGGGATAATAACTCTCCTGCTGCCGACAAGCAGCCCACTATTGTATTTTTCGCTGACTATGCTTGTTGTCGTGAGTGGCCTTGCTATTTTCTACAAGATCGACAACGAAAAAACCAACTATCTAATAAAATAGTTCAACATCTATAACTTCGTTCTTGACGCAATCAATTACGCTTTATTATTCAACGGAAAGATATTATAATAGCAGAATGAACTATAAATTTGGGAACAAAACTATTCTTATCACTGGCGCAGCAGGATTTATTGGTAGCTATCTCGCCAAGCGCGTCTGCGCCGAGAATCCCGAAGCCAAAATCATTGGCTTCGACAGCGTCAACGATTATTATGACGTCAAACTCAAGGACTATCGCTTGAGGGAACTCGAAAAGTTCGACAACTTCACCTTCATCAAAGGTAACCTTGCCGACAAAGAACTAGTCAACAAAGTCTTCGAAGAGAATCGCCCTAACATCGTTGTCAATCTCGCTGCCCAGGCCGGCGTGCGCTATAGTATCGATCATCCCGACGCCTACATCGAGGCTAACCTCATTGGCTTCTACAACATCCTCGAAGCCTGCCGCCACTACCCAGTCGAGCATCTCGTCTATGCCTCCTCATCTTCTGTCTATGGCGGAAACAAAAAGGTGCCATTCTCGACCGATGACAAAGTCGACAACCCAGTCAGCCTCTACGCGGCAACCAAGAAGAGCAACGAGCTCCTCGCTCACGCCTATTCCAAGCTCTATAACATCCCATCTACCGGCCTGCGTTTCTTCACTGTCTATGGCCCAGCTGGCCGCCCAGACATGGCCTACTTTGGCTTTACCGACAAACTCATTAAAGGCGAAACCATCAAAATCTTTAACTATGGTAATTGCAAGCGCGACTTCACATATATCGATGATATAGTCGAGGGCGTCATTCGTGTTATGGCTAAAGCGCCCGAGAAAAAAGATGGTGAAGATGGCCTCCCGCTTCCACCATACAATGTCTACAATATCGGAAATTCCAGTCCAGAGAACCTGCTCGACTTCGTGCAGATCCTCCAAGAAGAACTTATCCGCGCGAAAGTCCTTCCGGAAGATTACGATTTTGAAGCACACAAAGAGCTCGTTCCGATGCAACCAGGTGACGTGCCGGTTACTTTTGCGGATACCAGTGAATTGGAAAAAGATTTTGGCTTCAAGCCACACACTACGATCCGCGAAGGACTTCGCAAATTCGCCGAATGGTATAAAGAGTTTTACTGCGCGTAAGGCAATCCTCTTATCCTTGCCGAAAAGCCTCTAATAAGGTACAATATATAAAACTATTCTAATTAGGATTAACTAATATACATGAAAATCGCCATCGCCGGCACTGGATATGTCGGTCTCTCCCTAGCCACTCTACTTAGCCAACAACACGAAGTTGTGGCTCTTGATATAGTTCCAGAAAAAGTCGAGATGCTAAACAAATTCATCTCGCCTATTCAAGACGAATATATCGAGGAATACCTAGCCGGCGCCAGATCTGGCTCTAGAGAGCTCAATCTCCGCGCTACGCTCGATTATAAAGAGGCCTTTAAGGGCGCTGACTTCGTCATTATCTCCACTCCGACCAACTATGATGAAAAACAAAACTTCTTCGACACATCTTCCGTAGAGGACATCATTGAGAAAGTTATCAGCCTCAAGGATCCAAATATCACCATGGTGATTAAGTCCACCATCCCGGTTGGCTACGTAGAATCTATTCGTAAGAAATACGGCATCAAAAACATCTTCTTCTCCCCAGAATTTCTACGCGAGGGTAAGGCTCTCTATGATAATCTCTACCCATCGCGCATCATCGTCGGCAGCAAATCTCCAGAGGCCAAGAAGTTTGCTAGAATCCTATCAGACGCTGCACTCAAAAAAGACGTACCAGTCCTCTTTATGAATAGCACCGACGCCGAGGCGGTCAAGCTCTTTGCTAACACCTACCTTGCCCTTCGCGTCGCTTACTTCAATGAGCTAGATACCTATGCCGCTACTAAGGGCCTCGATACTAAAAGCATCATCGACGGCGTCTCACTCGACCCGCGCATCGGTACACACTACAACAACCCATCCTTTGGTTACGGCGGCTACTGTCTACCGAAAGACACCAAGCAGCTCCTCGCAAACTATCGAGACGTTCCTCAGAACCTCATCGAGGCCATCGTCAAATCCAACGATACACGCAAACATTACATTGCTGACGATATTATCAGCAAGAATCCAGACGTAGTCGGCATCTATCGCCTCACCATGAAGACCGGCTCCGACAACTTCCGCGCTTCCGCTATCCAAGATATCATTAAGTATATCGTAGCTGAAGGGAAGAAGGTGGTTATCTACGAACCAGCTCTCAAGGACCCAGAATTTAACGGCTGCCCAGTTATAGACGATATCAATGCCTTCAAGAAAGATTGCTCTATCATTGTCGCAAATCGCATCACGGAAGAACTTGAAGACGTTCGTGATAAAATTTACACTCGCGATCTCTTCTCACGCGACTAAAAACCGTTTGCGCTAAAGCTGCATCTGTGCAATAATAGTAAGATGGAACATCACGAGGTAAAACATCAAAAAGGGATTAGCGCCCCTGTCAAAATCTTATTTGCGATACTTCTAGTCGCCGAGCTCGCTGCAAGTGTATTCTTTATGCTAGCGCTCGTAAAGCTTAATCTCCTGCAGACTTGGCAAATTCTCTTAGCTGGTGGTGTCTTGGCAATTCTTTTCATCATTAATACCTGCGTCCTAATCGTCCGTAAAAAAGGCGTCGTCTCCAAAGTTTTATCAGCCATATTAGCTATACTTGCCATCGGCGCATGTATACTAGGTTCTAAATACGTACGTACCGCAACGAGTTTCATCGAGACGGCTACCGGCTCTAAATACGAAACTCAGGCCTACAAAGTCGTGACACTCACCAGCAGCATCTATGATGACATCGATACGCTCAGGGGCCAACGCATCGGTTTCCTCTCGTCTAATCCAAATATCAGCAACACTAAAGCAGCTCTCAAGAAAACTATCGGATACAAAGAAGCAAGCTATGAGGAGCTTGGTAATCTCATTTCTGCGCTCTACGAACAAGATGCTGCCGGTATCGTCCTAAATGACAGCTATCTCGACTATCTATATGAAGAAAGCGACGACACTACGATTAACTTTGCTGAGGAAACACGTGTTATTTATGAATTTGAAGTCCGCGCCGATATAGAAGATATTCATGACGAAGTCGATATCACGACCGAGCCATTTATTATCTATGTCTCTGGCTCTGATTCGCGTGGCGCCATCTCACAGACCGCTCGTAGCGACGTCAATATCGTCGTGGCGGTCAATCCCAAAACCAACAAGATTCTTCTTGTCTCCATCCCGCGCGATTACTACGTTCAACTTCACGGTACTACCGGCACACTAGATAAGCTTACTCATGCCGGTGTCTATGGTATCGAAATGAGCAAGAACACCATCGAAGACTTACTAGGCATTAAAATTAACTACACGGTCAAGGTCGGCTTCCAAGCCGTTAAACAAATCGTAGATGCTATCGATGGCATCGACATCGATTCCGACCAGGCTCTAAGCATTAGAGGCGAAGATGGTACGATGTGCAACATCCAACAAGGGAAGAACCACCTAAATGGCGCTTGCGCGCTCCGCTATTCGCGTGAACGCCACTCATACACTACCGGCGATCGCCATCGCGGACAGAATCAACAGCAAGTTCTAACTAAAATCATTCAAAAGATTACTGATCTTCATTATGCAACTCGTTGGCCACAGATTCTCGAAGCCGCCAAAGGCACTTTTGAAACTTCACTTACCTACGATGAGATTACCAACTTTGCTCGTCTAGAACTTGCTACGCTTAAGAAATGGTCTATCGAGAGTATCCAGCTCGACGGTACTGGCTCTAGCCAGCCTACCTATTCCATGGGTTCACGCCCCCTCTATGTCATGATTCCAAATCAAGCCACCGTTGACAACGCCAAGGCTAAGATCACAGAAACCCTCGCCGACCCGGTCGTAGAAGAACCAGAAGAGACCGAAGAAGATTCTGCTCAGACCGAAGCGCCTAGCGAAGAATAAAGATTGGATTAATAACACCAGTAAGCCAAAGGGGTTTAGCCGCTAGCGCATTGACTTTTTAAGATATTTATGCTATAATAACAGATATGGAGTGCTGTCCCTATAGGGGCAACAAGCAATTTACTATATTTTGGTTTTATAATGTTTTCCTGACCAGAATAATAAAGGAGGGGAATTATGGCTAGCAAGAAACAGCATGACGATCTTCTTCGTCTTGATACCATCGGTGGGAAAATCATAGCGAACCCAGCAGGCAAAAAATTCGATTATCGCGAAATTCCAAAACGCTTGGAAGCGATTGGATGGGAACGAGATAAAGCCCTGGAGGAAGAAGGCATCGCCTACGACCATACGCGCATCTACAAGAAGATATTCAAGTCTTCTAAGGTGAATGACGAAGCCACTACGGTAATCGCTATGGTATCCGATTGTAAAACAACCTTTAAAAAGTGCCATGGTCTCGGAGTAATCTCTGTCGAAGTATTGTCTTTTGAAGGTAGGGCTCCGTACGACAGGACCGATCTGAAGGATATGCTTTACGCCATCGATCTTGCCATATTTGATCTTTATCATGAAGGTCAGGTCCCGTTTGTCCACGGATTCAAATTTCATGGCAACAGAAGCATCCATATTTGGAATAGAACCAGGGACCAGATTTGGAGCAATTGGCACCACAGAAGAGATCTCCGTCTCCTCGAGACTGAGCGGGAGTTCTTCCTGGAAGTCGCCAAAAAGGAGTTGCCAGCCAACATTGCTCAATCTATCATGGAAAGAAATTATCCCGATGAGCCAGAACCGAAATATTAACACCCACGCCCAGCAAATACGTTTGCTGGGTTTTTCATTTAGCTCCCTGTTATTTTATATAATGCTTGAAAAAAGCTTCGATATTTGATATATTATATACGTTGCTGGAATCGTCTAGTGGCAATGACAAGAGACTGTAAATCTCTCGGCTTCGGCCTTCGTAGGTTCGAGTCCTACTTCCAGCACCATAATGAAAATAGACCCTCAGGGTCTAATTTTATTATGGCCTTGTCGGAAGAGGGTCTTCCGAACCGTAGGTTCGAACCGCGTAGGAGGGAAGACAGTAGAAAAACTTGTTTTCATAATGGATGATCGACGCCCGCGAGAAGTTCGCGAAGCGAACGCCGTCCTACTTCCAGCACCACAATTTAAAAGTTTAGAATCATAAAAAAATACCCTCTTCTTGAAAAGAGGGTATTTTAACTACTCTTCTTCAGATCGTGGCGCCTTCGGCGTATCAGGAGTTTCAGATTTTTGCGAGACTTCTGACCGCTTTGTCTCAGATGGTGTTTCTACAACCGGCTCTTTATTCTCCCATTGTCTATTCCCCCCGTCTCTGAATAACTCATCTCTTTTCACTAGCAATAGTCGAATATCTGAAGTGTTTTCCCATACAACAATCATAGCCATAGTCATCTCCAACATTACTCTTAACAGGATATTGCCGAATATTAGCATAGCTAACCCACTCAAAACCATTGGTAGCACATCATCACCTTTACCCTGGAACATCACTATTATGCTCATTATTGTCAGGAAAACAGCAAGGAAAATATACAAAATCTTAATAATACCTGCGACCAAAATCGAACGAAAATTCAAGAATTCTTTTATCCAATTCGCAAATTTTCCTTTAAAACTCTTCTTCCTTTTGACTACAAGAACGAATACCAGAATAGCAGTGATTAGGGCAACAACTCCAACGATTAGTAATATTTCCGGCTGGATACCGCCTCCAGAACCAGTTAATCCTCCGCCAGAAAGACCGGTTCCAAGACTACTGCTACTGCGAACACTTTCTTTTTCTAATAGATACATATTTTCCTTTCAAATAATCACTAGTATTATGACATCATTGTACCATATCTGCGTACTAGGAGAACGAAAATTGACAAAACTTTTGCCAATCGGTTCTTTTCCAATTATTTCTATTCTAGTGTATGGATTGCTTGTAGTTCGGACAAGAAGTCAAATAAGCAACAAAAAAGCTACACAAAGAAGACTTGGAATACATTGGAAGAAATGACATATGCACTATTTGACGCCACTATCAAAAGAACTAAAGGAGATGTAGGCGATCCAATCGTTATCATGCCACTAAAAACGGCGATTGCTTATGCTAGTAACAGCACGCAAATCAACGACTCGTACATAAAGGCCTTTAAGGAGGCTGGATTGATTGGTTAAAAACCAGAGAAATAATAATGCATCAGTATGAAAAATGCCCCAAGATTAATCTTGGGGCTGGGGAAACGCATGACAATAATTAGTATCCTACCTGTGATTCGCCACCATGGTCACGCCAATACTCGGCGTCGCTAATAAGGGTATAGGAATTTGCCCTGATCCATTCCATAGCCTTTCTTCCGTCTTTACCGACCAGCGCGCCGTCCATAATCGAAAGCGAATGCAGATTAACGGAGGCAATTCTGGTATGGCCGTATACTACGTGGCAGTGAAGGCCGTGCGCACCGTAATAGTCGTCGCGGCAATGGTCGAATGTGATCTTGAGGCTGGTATCGGGAATGTCATATTCTCCTCTCAGCTTACTCATGTTGTTTCCACCTCTTTCTATAATGTTCGTCATTCAGAAACAGTGTCCCTGAATGAGGTTAACATATTATAAACCATATTTAGATTATTGTCAACTAAAGTATATTTATAGTGCCCTAAACGTACTTCTGAATATCGATAGTTTTTTGTATAGAAAACTCCCCGTTCTGGGAGTCAATAATTCGTCTCTCTTCTTCGGTTATGGCTTTAATGTTTGTAAAAATATTGGTATAATATGCTTATACTAAATAAGGAAAAAAATGAGCAAAAATAAAAAAATAGAAGAACGAAAAAAGAAAGTCGCCGCGGAATTGAATCTATTCAAAAAGAAGGGCTATACCAAACAGGATATCTCTATATCTGCTAGTATGGCGAATTTCTTTAGCTTGTTTGTCCCGCTTCCGATTATGGCCGCAATAGTTATTTTGTTTGGCCAATTATACGGCTGGAACTCTTTTGAGGAAGGTTATAATACTTGGATTAGTACACCGACAGGGCCTATCATATTTATCCTAGCGCTTCTAGCTTCTACTGTGGTCCACGAATTAATCCACGGCTTATTCTTTGGCTTAACCGCGCGAAGTCATTTCAAAGTAGTAGAATTTGGGGTTCTATGGAAAAGCCTCAATCCATATTGTACTTGCACCGAAGCCATATCTAAGCCTAAATACATGCTATCACTACTAGCCCCAGGTCTTATTCTTGGGCTCTGTATAAGTGTATTTGGAGTTACAACCGGGAGCCCATCGATACTCGTGTTTGGTCTATTTAATATTTCTATGGCGGGCGGGGATATGTGCATCGCCATAAAAATTCTTCAATTTAGCAAGAGAGGCAGAAAAGAATTATATCTGGATCATCCAGAAAAGCCTGGTTCTATAGCCCTCGTTAAAAGCCGTTAATTTTTCATCGCCCGCTATGAAAAACTCCCCGTACGGGGAGTTTGGTTCAGTCGTCTGAGTCATCTATCATATTCGCAGTATTCACAAAAATCTGTTTCAACTGTTCGTCGATATGGAACCGACCGACATTAGTGTCGATACTGCGCAGGAGATTACCTTTTTTGTTCCGCGAAGTAGAAGCACGCCAGTCGCAGAACATTTCGATGACATCGACAAGTGTCATGCCGTTAATGCCGTTCGAGAAATGCTCGGGATGGTGCCTATTCTTAGCATAATGTTCGCCAAGAGCATCGCTTAACTCGCTTAAGTTCGCGACGTACTCCGGAGTCCCATATTCGAGTGACTGCAATTTATAGTTGTCTCTAGCAAACAGCTCGACTTCTGGAGATCTCAATTTGGAACGATCATGCTTTGCGCCTCTGTTTATCAGCTTGTAGATAAACCATAGTATGTCGCTGCGGACACTTTCTATGTGCTCCATTGTAGAAAGCTTACATTCGAGGATTGCGATAGAATTGTCCTGGTCAGCCTTGGGTTTCGGCTCAGGCGAGATCGGCATTTCTTTATCAGACATAAAACTACACCTCCTTTACCCAGAATTTTGATAAGCTACAAGAGCTAACTCTCTAATAATATTATATCATAAAAACTTAGAAACACAAATATGCTAACTTTTTTAAACGACAAAGTGAAATGTGCTACTATATACATATGGAAAAAGATCGCTCCAAAATTATCGTTAAGTCTGGCTATCTTTTTGTTTTAACAAATTTTCTACTCGCAGCATTCAATCTTGTCGTAGGGCTCTTAGCCAACTCACTTGCTGTTGTTTCTGATGCTGCGCATAGTCTCATCGACGCCATCTCTGGATTCCTGGTCGTAGTTGGCGAAAAGATTGCTAAACGCAAGAAAGAAAAACGAGAGAAGATCGAACGCATCACAACGGTTTGCATCGCCATCATTATTTTGGTAGCGGGTGTTCATATCGTCATTGAATCTATCGAGAAACTATCCGAACCGGATTCGGCCCCAGAATATTCTGTTGCTACTATCATAGTCTTAGTGGGCTCGATTATCGCCAAATATGCACTCGCAACGTATCTCAATCGGCGCGGGGAACAGCATAAATCTAAAGTCCTATCCGCTTCTGGAGCTGAGACTATGAACGATATGTTAATATCCCTAGCAGTGCTAGCGTCGGTCCTATTCTATTATGCGTGGGGAGTCGATATCGAAGCTTACATTTCGCTCGGTATCTCACTCGTTATCTTCAAGATAGGCCTAGAGTTTATCTTTCCGAAGCTCTCTAAACATCACCATCACCCGCTAGAAACCGACCCAAGCCACGGCACAGAGTAACCGCAAGCCTAATTGACAATTATATATGTTTATGCTATAATTTAAACATGTCTTGGTGTTGATTAAATCAAGTTGCACCTTAATTTTGGTAATCAAAAACATTTTTATAGGGAGGGTATAAAAAATGAATGGCAACGGCATCAAAAAGTGGATTCCAATCATTTTGATCATCTTCATCATCGCAGTGTTTGTCCTCGTGGCGGTCAACCCTGCTTCTGCTTCTGCGGAGAGCAAGGTCAAAGGTGACTACCCGACCGTTCAAGAAGTGTTGGACGCATACGAAGAGGAAGAGGAGATAGTCTACTATGATTTAGTAGACGATTGGGAAGAAGCGGAGCAAGAATATGACCCCGAGCTTGTTAAGGAAATCCAGCGAAAACTCAATCAAAAGCTAAAAGGAGTGAAGGGATTTAAGAAGCTCGATGAAGACGGAATTTTTGGACCTGCCACCGGTAATGCCATCAAACTCTTCCAATACCGGGAGAAGATAAGAATCGATGGGAAGTGTGGACCGGATACTTTGAAACACCTTATGCTCAGCTCGGAAGGAGTCGATGCCTGGCCGCATTATTCGCCAAGTGTCAAGGAGGAACTCAATAAGTCAACCAACGGGTTTGGCGTATGTGTCTATCTTCCTTCCAACAAGGCCGCATTCTTCCGCCAGATTGACGGAGAATGGAAGGTGATTCGGGTCATAAGGGTTGCCACCGGCAACTACAAGAAAGGCTACTTTACGAACCTGGTGTCTAAAAATCTGGAAGGTGACTATAAGCACGGTTATATTACCGATAAGTCACATTCTTATGAAGGGCGCTGGGACGTAGTCTTTACTGCTGGTGACGGTATGCATGCCTACCTACTCCACAAGAGAAACGGCAAATGGGTTTTCGATGACTACAAGTCGCTCGGGACCTATGCCTCTCACGGTTGCATGAGGGTTCATCCGCTGAATGCGCTGTGGTTCTATCGCAATGCGACTGAAGGCACCCATGTTCTCGTCATCGATCGAGAATGCCCGTACGAGGTTACCCACGAATATAACGCAAAACTTAAGAGAATTGATTAACTACCAAGATACACGTTCAGCCCAGCCAACATGGCTGGGCTTTTCATTACCAGGTTGTTGATATAAAACCCGTATTATGCTAAAATATCCATTGTTGCCGCGATAGCTCAGTTGGTAGAGCGCATCCATGGTAAGGATGAGGTCACGAGTTCAAATCTCGTTCGCGGCTCCACGAAATACCCACAGGGTATTTTTTGTTGTCGCATACTTTATTACTCAAAGCTTAGATGTGCTATAATCAGGCTATGGTAAACACTGTTGTTAAACGCGGATTTAGCGCTTATATAATTCTCATGAAAAACAAGCTAGTCGCATCACTAATGATGCTAGTTTCCGGAGCAATGATGACAATTGGGGCGTTGAATAATCGCGGCAACGATACAAAGACCTTGCCAGTTCTCATCACAGCAGCAGGAGTTTTCTTTTCTTTTTGGTCATTTTATCGAATAGGTTACATAAAAGCCAATTACGACAAAATTGAAGATGATACGCAAAAAAGTCTGGAGAAACGTGTACTGGTTCTGCAAGCCATCGAGACTATAGCATACATTATAGTAGCCGTAGCAGGGATTTATTTGCTCTTGAACGAAAGCCTCATGAACTTAATCTTAAATCTTGTGGTTGGCTTATTCACTACTTTCAACGGCGTCATGGGAGCCATTAGCCTCGTAAAGAGATGGCATGAAAAAAACTACCGTTGGTATATTCGTCTAGTCTTGACCATATTTGAATTAATCGCTGGCCCATATTTCATCGCTACAGCGAATTCTGTAGATATAAGCGGACTTCTAATCATGGGCATTCTCACGGCGGTAGCCGGACTCATAGAAATAATTTCTGTTTCGAGTAAAGAGACTTTGAAGAACACAGTCAAAGATGGGAAAGATGTCGTACTCACGCTAAAGAACGGAAAAGCCAACTAAATCTTAAGCACTGAGCTCATTTTATGGCTACAAAAATCCCCGCTCACAAACAAGCGGGGTTATTATTTGAGGTCTTTGGGCCCTAGAAAACTAGAGATAAGAGCACCAATGACGGCACCGCCGAGATTTAACCCGGCATCAAACATGGCACTTACGCGCCCTGGAGATACGAGCTGAACAGCTTCGTTTGCTAAAGCAATAGTGATTGCGAATCCCCAAGCGAAACAGAGCGCAGTTCTCTTGGACGAAAAGGACCAGCGAGAAGCTCTGACCAGCAAGAATGCTAGGACGAAGTGTATCACGAAATGTGTAACTTTCCTAAAGATACGATGGAATACGATGAAACGCATATTTAGAGCCGACTCGCCAAAAATTGCACGAATCGTACGCCAAGTCTGCAGGGCGATATCCTGTGACATGTAGGCACTCTCGGTACCATCTTGGCTCGACAAATAGACTGTAAGAACCAGCCACCCGGCGAATAAGCTCCACCACAAAATTCGTTTAAAATGTTTCTTCTTCATAGCAATCACCCCCTCCTTTTAGTGTACTAGAAAAATCTCAAAAAGTATAATAACATAGAATAATTACATAGTCAACTTGACCGGGATGGTGACCCGTGCTAAACTTAAACCTATGCCGTGATAGCTCAGTTGGTAGAGCAGCCGCCTTGTAAGCGGCAGGTCGTCGGTTCAAGTCCGACTCGCGGCTCCATTTTTTTGTTTATAAATCTTTGAAGGGAATCTGTTCGGAGGCAATTCTGCCGGAACGTTCGACCGTTACCAATCTTGCTCCGCGAATTGCATCGTCGCCATAACACTTGAAGCCAGCGCCAGGGCACTGGATGATTTTGATTCCGTCTAGTTCATCTTCGAACGAGTTCACATGATCGTGAGCGAACACTGCCGCCACGACTTTTTTACTTTTAGCCCAGTCAGGGAACTGAGTTTTGTTGTCCCAAGCTGGGCTGATACATTCACCTAGCCGACCAGCTTCGGGATGGAGCAATGAAACATTGTAACCCCGGAACGGGCCAGACCCTTTTACACCATATTCACTGTTCTTATCATGCTTTTGGAGTAGACGCCCAGCATCTGGCACAATAACATGTTGAAACACCACCGTTGGCGGACAATTCTCATCAAATAATACCTTTCGACTATACGCTAAAGTCCCAGGCTTGGTCTTTTTGTAGACCTGGCCGATGCGTGACGCTTTTGAGCCGGCGCAATCCAAGAAAAATAGACGACAAAATGGTTTATCAGACTTACTAAGATCAATGTAATAAGCCTCGCGGCAATCTCGACTACGACGAGATGGCGTCAAACAGTTGGGGTATTCGCGATAAAACTCTATTTGTCGAGCGAAAGGAACCAATGTGAAGCTTTCGTGATTACCAGATACCACTGCAAATGGAATCTTAGTTCCCACCGTAGCATCAAGAACCTCACGAATCATTTTTCTTACGGATGGCGGCGTATGCCCGCCAGCACCAGATAATACATCGCCAAGAAATACCACGAAGTCCGGTCGAGTGCGCTTCATTACATTGTCTAAAGCATGTTTTTCGACATCTCTTATCCTACTGTGCACCTGAATATCGCCCAGCACCAAGATTTTGTATTGGTCTTGTTTGTCGGGAAAAGATAGCATATACACATTTTATCATGTTTCGATTAAATACACGAACCTCCTGTTTACTTTTCTGACAAGATATGATAAAATAACCGTTAATTATGGCAAAAAAGAATAATACTAAGCGCAAACTTGTTGGCCTCGTCTCTGAAGAGTCTGGTATTCGCCAGTATTACACCAAGAAGAATACGATGAATACCCCAGACAAGCTCAGCCTTCGTAAATACGATCCTATTCTTAAGAAACACGTTGTCTTTACCGAAACTAAGAAAAATCTTGGACGCAACGAAGTCAAAGAGAAGAAACGCTAAAAATTCCCCTCGCACGAGGGGAATTTTTTATGTCAAAAAATCGGAATAAGCTATTGCTTTTTTGACAAAAAAATGCTATAATGGCCTCATATACGTTCATTTGAGGGATGTGTATGAGTAGAAGAGTTATTTTTAGCAATATATTAGGGAAATTTTCAAATTTCTCTGGCGCTCTATGTAGCCTATTGTTTTTGACTCTTGCTGGCCTAACGTTCCTCAATCATCAACTAAGTTTTGATATCCCAGCCTCCAATAAAGTCCGCGACGCTTTTGACGCAGCCGCACCTTTTACAGAGGTAAAAAAGCTTGACATAAGAGAGATTAAGACCGAAATCGCTTCATCCTACGTATCGGGCGTTCCTGCATCCAGCCATTACTATGCCTCTTACAGTGCACCATCACAAAGTACTGCTCGTTCTGCCGGCTTTCACATTAACGAACCGGCCGTTGTGAACAATCCAAACGTAGATGCTGGATATGGCGTTAAGCGCTATATTGATCAAAGATTCGGTTACATAGGCAAATTCCTTTACGGGCACTCGACTCTGGCCTTTTCTCCCCTTAAGACACTCTATGTTGGCAGCCAGTTTACCGCCACAATCAATGGTGTGACCTCTACTTATCGTGTGTCTGGTCGTTATGTTTACAATAAAGCTAGCCAACTCGATGGCAGTGGCGCGAATAACAAGCGCCGCGACAGTATCTATAGAGCCAAAGACGAAAGCGGCAATGTTCACTCTTTGTCACTCATGACCTGCGGTAATGGTTCTAATGACGATAGCAACTGGCGCCTTGTACTATTCGCAGACGCTATTTAATCCGCTAAGTAAAAATCACCCCATCGGGGTGATTTTTTTTTATTTAAGTCTTATACGAATTTCTGTACCGAAACCCACTCGAGATTTTGCAGAAACATTTTCAAATTCACTACACATCTCGCGTACAACACTAGGTGCTAAAGCAATGCCGTCATCGCGAACAATAATGCAATCTCTTTGCACGAGAAGGGAAACCTCTTTTTGCGCGCGCCTTACTACGTCTGGCATTAGGGCCTCCAAAGGCTTACGCACGATAGAAGGACGTTCGATTCGTCTCGTAATGTCTGGAAAATCTAGATTAAAACGCACATTGCGCTTTTCTGCAATCTTCGCGTATTTTTGATATATTTCCTCAATAATAGCTGATAATCTATACATAAGCTCATTATAGCACGAAAAAACTACACGCCAGGTGAAAACATCTTGAGTCGACGTCGATGATCTTTATAATGAGGATCGTGTGCTCCGACTTCCGCCCAAAAGGCGTTTGAATGGTCCATGTGATTAAGATGGGCCAGCTCGTGAATTATCACATAGTCACGGAGCTTTTCTGGCACTTTCATTAGTCCGATATTGAGACTAATCGTCCGGGTGGAGGAACAGCTTCCCCATCTAGTGTTTGCGTGTGTAAGACGACATCTAGAATACTTATAGCCGAATCGTTTTGCCTGGTACTCTAGACGGTACGGAAGATATTCACGCGCTTGTTTCATCAAGATTTTTTTCTTGGCATCACGCGCACGTTGAGTGGTTGGATCATTGATCGGCAATTTTTCTCTAATTATGGCTCGGTTACGATTAAGAAATCTTTTGATCAAAAAATCCGACGAGTATTTAGGAACCGACATTTGCAAACGACCGCTCGTCGAAATAGTAAACTTGACACTGGTGGATAATGGATTTTTGCGAACAACAACCTCGCCAAATTCATCATCCTTTATAATCATTTCTAAAATTCCTTAATTAAGCCAGCTGGGTAAGCACGTGACGGAGCTGAGTCTCGAAGGTATGTTTGCCGGAAAGAACAATCGGCGCTTCGACTTCACTTGGGGCTTCCATGCGGGAAATACGGGTCTCGTATTCTTGTTTGGCCTTGGCGGCGCTACGATTCTTTAGCCTGAGACGTTGGCGAATCGTATTAACGTCAGTCTGAATCCAAACCAAGCTAGGACTATATCCAGCACGACGTAGAATGTTGCGGACTTCAGTGCGCTCACGTTCCGTATCTAGGATGCCCTCGATCACTAGAGTCACATTAGTCTTAGCAAGCTGTTCCAAGAGGAATAAGCTATTCTTTCGATCTAATCCGTTCTCTTTTTCCAGCTCCCCGAGATCGAAAAACGCGGCGTGGAATTTCTTCGAAAACTTCTCGGCAAAAGTAGTCTTCCCGCTCCCAGGGGCGCCGAACACTAAAATTGCTCTTGGTTGTGTCTTATTACCTTCCATATTGACTCTATTTTATCACACTTTTTTTGTTTGCAACAACTATTTAGAACAAATAATCTAGATAGTCCTTGAGCATGCGCGTACCAGAAATCGTCGGTATATATCTAGAAAGTTGACGCTTCTCCCAGAATTCCAGGTCAAAATCGTTCTCCCAAGCTTTTGCTGCTTCTTCCATGCGCGTATACATACTCTCGATCTCCTCTAACTCATCTTTACCGGAAACGTTCAAATAGCTATCTGATGGAGCATCTGCTACGCCGCCATCGTGAGTAGAAACAAGTAGACATAAATTGCCGACATCTTTTTCCCAGCTTGTACCGCAAGCTTCGAGGCCCACAATCGGGATATTGATCGAAATATTCGAGCCAACCGAGAGTGCTCGTGCTAACTCTTCGTCATAATCGGCGATATAGTGGACATGTGTAGAGAGGAATTTGTCGTTCTTGATTTTGTCTAGAACTTCATTTAATTTTGCCATCATCCGTTCGTCTCCCTGATGCACGCGGCCAGTCAGAATATAATGAGCATTGTGATTCTCCAGGATACGTTTTAACTTGACCGGATCCGTAAACGGAAGCCACGGTCGTTTATAATCTACGAACCTTCGCTTAAAATCAAATACTAGTTCGTCTGGTTTGAAGTTTAGAAACACTCCGTTCTGGTCTGGACGACGCGCTAGTACTTGGTTCATAAAGGCTCTACCTTGCGCTTTGAGCTCACGAATTGCTTCAGCGTCGATGGTCTCGACACTGTCTTCATAGGTTTCGGACGGCAAGCAGAACTTGTCCAAAATACCAACAGACTTATAGCAGTCTATTATATTAGGTAGTACCCAATAGGGAAGATCTACGCCATTTGTCACGGCTCTGAACTTGACTTTCTCGCCAGATAAATCACGATAATTAGCTACACGCGCATGGAGCTTACTCACACCGCTGCGTAGCTCTGCGATTTCGATGGTCACCGAAGATAAACGAATCCTGCCATTTTCGAACTTATCAGACAGCCACTTTTTAACGGCCCTACTCTTAAGATTAGGAAAGACATACCGCTCGAATTGTTCGTAAGAGAATGAGGCTTCTGCCGCTTGAACCAGAGTATGATTCGTGTAAAGAGTGTGTTTGCGGGTATACACCACCGCCTCATAGAAATCCATACCATTGGAGGCGAGCTCATCCAGACGTGCAAGCGCGGCAAAGAAAGTCGCGACTTCATTAAGCTGCATGATTGCAGGCTTTAGTCCAACCAATTTCAGTGCCTGATAACCGCCAAAACCCAGCGCTACTTCCTGATAAAGACGATGGTCGCCACAAGAATCGCCAGAATAAAGTTCGCCAAAATTTGGCTCGGTAATAGCCAAAATCCGAGTAGAATTAAACTCCTTCTCAATTACGGAGAGCTCTACTAAATCTTTATTGCAACGGATATTCACTGTATCGATAAGTTCAAAACCGAAATCCTCATAATTAACTGGCCGAGACTCATCGATGCTCTTGCCGTTCTCAAATTTTTGGTGTAATTCACTCGGATAAAACGGTGTCACAAGTGTAAATGGCACATTCATCTGCTCCGCAACTCGACGCGTATCAGCCGCTAAAATGCCTAGTCCGCCACCGCCACGGATGCCGTTTGCTTGATCGTATAGCTCGATTGTCCAATAAGTATAAGGCCGATCCTCCGACAGAGACTGAGTGAGGCGTTCGCGACGGATGGCAGCATAAAACTCCTCAACATCTTCAATGGTATCCAAACGATGCCTCGTTTTCAAAATCATACCACCATTTTAACATAAGCAATTTGAATTTACAATTGTAGCTTCTTGGATAAAAAGAACCCCGCGTATTAACGCGGGGTGGACACGGGGTTTAAGCCTCCTCTGGTGTTACGATCAGGAGGTAATCGATACCGTCTGCCGTTGGTGGATTACGACGCAGCTTTTTGACTTGGCGAGCAAACTGTTCGCGCTGTTCGGTCGAGCCTTCATGCACAGTGGTTGCCCATTTTACATAGACACCGACGAGCGTCCTGGCACCTGCGGCCTTTAATTTCGTAAACATTTCGTGCCGACATTTGTGAGAGCAGGACGATTCGCCGTCCATGATGACGATTACGTTAAAACCAAGTCTTAAATCTGTTTCGAGCGATTCGAAATTAGGACCAATCCTGGTATTAGCGAGTGCGTCGCGAATCATGAACGCGATATTAACCATTTCACCACATTGGGGGCCAAAGATGACGACTCCGACAGGTTCTTGCAGTTTAGCGAGTCTATCCATTATATCCGGACTTGACGTGCATACCTTTCTGAATTCCCAAGTTGAATTCAAATTCGCCCAATTCAAATCTACCCCTCCTTCATTCGACTTACTGGACAAACAAGATACTATATATAAATATAGCATAAAAGTAATAAAAAGTCAACGTATTAAGAGATAGACAGATGAAGTCGTTAATTGTTTTTGAAAATTTTTTCAATTAAACATTACCATTTATGCTATAATAGATATTGTAAAAAGGTCATATCAAAAAAAATGAACAAAAAACGTACCACTGTTGGTCTAGCAATTGCTATGCTAGTGCTATCACCAATCACAGCAACTGCTTGGGCTACTAACTATCAAACTACAACCGTTACTTACCCGTATTATGCCTTCGTGGAAGATCCAGAAAACCCTTGGGCGACTGTCTATGATGCCTTAGATGAGACAGGAACTATCGAATATAGCGACGAATTCTTTTCTGAGCCATCACCAGGCGATCACCCAGAACTTCGTGCTGTATCCTACGCATTAGCTCTAGCTGGCTACGAAAACCAAGCCGATGGCTACCCAGCCGACCCATCAAATCCATATCCTAAACTGAAGGGACTTCTAGATCAACTCGGCTTTTCTGATTATCAAAGTTGGGATATAGCATCTGAACCAGACGGTCACTCCATGGGCGCCACAATCGGACGCAAAACTCTTTCGTCCGGCCAAGAACTTATCGTTATAGCTCCGCGTAATTATAACTATATGACCGAATGGCTCTCAAACTTTAATGTCGGCGCGTCAGGCGACCACGCTGGTTTTTCTGAATCTGCCAGTTTCATCAAGAATTATTTCGATCAGTATTTGTCAGCGCGCAGCCTCGCAAATTATAAACTATGGGTCGTTGGCTATTCACGTGGGGGTGCCGTAATTGATCTATTCGCCAAATCTATCAATGAAAACCTCACTGATTACCAACTGGCGCCGGACGATTTCTATGCCTACACTTTTGGTGCTCCTCGCGCCAGCCTTGTTGAGACCAAATATGCCAACATTCATGATGTGAAAGACGGCAACGATTTAATACTTGGCTATGTCTTCCCAGAACTCTGGGGATTCTACAATACCGGCACCTACGAGGAAATTCATCCTGCCGATCTCGAAATACCAACTTCCGTTATAAATATTGCCGACCTCGCTGACAGTTCTCGCGCAATGAATATTCTCTCCGACAATGAAGGTCTAGTGGAGCAAGTCAGCACCATGAATGGTCGAGATTATATGGATTCTTGGCTTCAATTCGTGAATAACAACGGACTTACGCGAGAGTATTTCGACACAGAAGTCAAGCCGCCACTATCTGCGATTATGAAGCTATATCAGACAAGGGAATTAGATAAACAGAGCGAATTCACTGGTTTCTTCAGCGATACCAGTAAGGGTTTAGCCGGTATGGTAGCCGGGAATGCTTTCATGGACTTGATTATGAATCACAGTGGAGACCTTAGTGCCTTTCCGGCATATCTAGATCTCGTCAAGATCCTAAAAGGCACTGCGACAGATGCCGACATTGACGAATTAGTCGTTATCTTAACTGGTTATATGGGCGAATATGCTGATTATGAAGCTAATTTCGGCGAAGCCCCCGTCGTTAGCGAATTGGAGTTTACGGTGCTTAAAGACAATCTTCCAAAACTAATTAAAGCTCTTGCGCCACTACTTGTCGCCGATGCAGCCTATACTCAAATCAACTTCGGTGAAGATTATTCGTTATATTACACCTATACCCTAATTTCTAATGCTGAAAATCTTGTTATCGGCCATATTCCGGAAAGCATCATGCCTATCCTGAAGAGTCTCATTCCGGAAAGGATTGTCCCTAAAGTACCAGATACAGGTATTGTGAAGGAATAAAAAAAAGAGGGGATGAGAGAAGCCGCCTGGGGGTATAATGAGGGAAGCTCCTCATCCCCGCTCGACTTCGTCGAGCTATTTTCTCACTTCGTTCGAAAATGCCAAAATTCGCATCATAAAAATAGAAGCGCTAGCGCTTCTTTTTTATTCTTTGAATTTTGGCTGGGGATGAGGGATTCGAACCCCCGAATGGTGGGACCAGAACCCACTGCCTTACCACTTGGCGAATCCCCAGTGCACAAAACATTTTACCAAAACCACGTCAGATTTTCAAGACCTGCGCTGACTAGACAGATTAAACATTTTATATAAAAACTATTGACAACCATAACCGTTATATATATAATTCAATTATGAAACGCGATATGGCGTTCTATAGGCTAAAGTAGAGTAGCCAGGAACGACGGCGATTCAAACAAAAACTAAAAATAAAAAGCGAGTGTAGAGTTATGCGAAATACTACAAAAAAGTTTCTCGGGCTAGTAGGTTTGGCACTGGTTGTTTTCTTGACCATTGTCGCTTATTTAATGCCCACCGAAGGAGCCTATGCTGACGAATTTGCCGGTAGAGACACCCTTCGTATAACGGTTATAGGACAAGATGAATATGCTTCGGTCGTCATTGATAGTCCAACGACAGAAGAGCCGTCGACTTCGCCGGAAGTACCGGTAACATTTACGTATCAAAATGCGTCACGGGTTAATTTTACATTGAAGTATTATGACGAGGATGGTAATCCCGTAGAAGCGCCACTCGAGAGCTATGTGCCTGAGGGTATCGACCCAGAACATAGTTATGCGTCCGGTACGGCCACCATTACTCCAAACTTACGCAGTTTTGGCTATGGTATTTATGTCTTAGCGGCTAACGCCGAAAGTCCAATTGGCGATTCAACTGGTGACTCTATTGAGATTGAATACGTCCCGGCAATTCTTGAGCAGACTGGAGCTGAAGAGGGAACTAACGATCCAATTGTAGACGTAACTCACGATGAGGGTATTAAGAAGTTAGAAATTATGCCTGTCGACGAGAACGGGAACCCACTTCTCGATGAGCCTTTTGTCATAAACATAACTCCTGATGCCGATGGCAATTATCCGTCTGGAGTTGTAACTGCCACCTTGCCATTCACGAGCAACGGCCTCACGACAGGCGAATATACGCTTAGGGTAACGGCCTACAATAGTGATGACGAAGAGCTATATTCTCCAAGAGATACCTATCCAGCCGAATACGTCCAGCCTCTCGCTCCAGACGTGCCAAATACCGGTGCGTTCGAAGGTGGTCTAAACATAGCAAAATCTGACTATATTATCACATCGCTTCTTGTATTTGGCATCGCATCGATTGCCGCTCTACGTCTTGCTCATCGCAAGAAAACAAACTATCGCAAACATACCAGATAAAATACACTACGCTATAATCGGGCGCTCCAAACTGCGAGGGCGCCCGATTTTTACACTAGCAAAATATAATCATATATTATTTAGGAGATTTTCAAAAAAATACCCGAAGACGGATCTTCGGACTAAATTCTGTGGTGGACTCTAGAGGATTCGAACCTCTGACCTTGTCTACGTCAAAGACACGCTCTAGCCAACTGAGCTAAGAGTCCTAGATTGATTTTGGTGAGCCGGGAGAGGCTCGAACTCTCGACACCGGGCTTAAAAGGCCCGTGCTCTAACCAACTGAGCTACCGGCCCAAAATCTAATCAATTATAACACTATCATTAAAAAAAAGAAACCCCCTTTAATTTAATCAGGAAAACGTGCTTCTAAATCTATCTTGCTTATGTTAAAATCAAATTATGGTAACTAAGAAAGCTAAATCATCTACTAAAACCAAAATCGACAAAAAGACGGTTCGGGGAAAAACCGTGCACAATACGACGGCTACAGCCGGGCGCAAAACTGTACACGCCACAGAGCCGTATCATCCAGCATTCGGCATAATATTGTTAGTCATTAGCATTATAATGGGCGCCGTACTCTTGATTGGCGGGACCAAAACAATTGTCGATGCAATATACGGCGATGCGGGGCTATTCTCTGAAGAATACACTAAGGTCCCAAGGGATAATGTTTTCAAAACCAAAAACCTCAAAGACGCACTAAGTATAATTAATGAGGGAACCGGCATTGTATTCTTTGGCTTTCCAGAATGTCCATGGTGTCAGGCCTATGCCCCTATGCTAAATGACCTTGCCAAGGAGTATGGTATTTCCGAGATATACTACACCAACATTCGAGCCGAGCGCGAAAACAGTACGGAAGACTACGAGGCGTTAGTTAATGCTCTCGGTGATTACCTTCAAGAGGATAACGAAGGCGCAAAACGTATCTACGTTCCAGATACGGTTTTTGTCATAGACGGAGTTATTATTGGCAACGACTATGAGACCTCTAAAGAAACTTTCGGTTATGATACTCCAGAAGAATACTGGACGGAAGCTCGCGTTGCTAATTGGAAGAAAAACGTTGGGACATTAATGTCCAGGATGAATCCAGCCGAATAAAGCAAGTCTTGGTAAATCAAAGCTCGTTTATAAAGAACGAGCTTTTTCTTGCAAAATACCTTAAAAAGTGATAAAATATACCGTCATGGATAAGAACAAAATCAGAAATGTGGCAATTATTGCGCACGTCGATCATGGTAAAACTACCCTCGTCGACGGGCTTTTGAAACAATCGCATACTTTTCGTGATAACCAGGCCGAGATGAGCCAAACTCTCATCATGGACTCCGGCGACCAAGAGCATGAGCGTGGTATTACCATCACCGCCAAACAAACCGCGGTGTTCTATAATGGCTACAAGATAAATATCATTGATACGCCCGGTCACGCAGATTTTTCTGGTGAAGTCGAACGCACCCTCAATATGGCTGACGGAGTTTTGCTTATTGTGGATGCTCAAGAAGGCCCAATGCCACAGACAAAATTTGTTCTTCAAAAAGCTCTTGATCTTAAACTTCGTCCAGTAGTTATCATTAATAAAATCGACAAGCCGGCTGCACGCATCGAAGAAGTCAAGGATGAAATATCTGATTTATTCCTAGAACTTGCCACTGACGAAGCTCAGCTCAATTACCCCATCTATTACGCTATAGCGCGTGATGGCAAGGCAGGTAAAACTACTGATCTCGATGACGATTTGCATGTGATTTTTGAATCTATTATTAATGACATTCCTGCTCCCGAAGTCGACGAAAACGATGGAAAAGGAGCGCAGCTCTTAGTCGCAGCATTGGCCGGCGACAATTATCTTGGTAAGTACGCTATTGGCAAGATTTTCCGCGGAAAACTTAAAAAAGGCCAAACCGTCAAGCTACTTCAACGCGACGGCTCCATCCAAGCCAAGATTGAAAACCTCTTCACGTATCGAGGTCTTGGCAAAGAAGAGGTAGCCGAAGCGATTGCTGGAGATATAGTTGCCATCACTGGCATTGAAAAAGCCAATATTGGCGATACTATTGCTACCGGCGATCAACCAGAGGCTCTCCCGACTATCGAGCTGGAGCCGCCCACGTTGTCTATTTACATTGGACCAAATACCAGTCCGCTCAAAGGTAAAGAAGGCGAATTTACTACTTCTCGTCAAATTGCTGAACGTCTAGAGCGTGAGCTCGAAACAAACATTGCACTCAAGATTGTTCCTGATGGGCTTGGCTATAAAGTCTCTGGACGTGGTGAATTGCATCTTTCTGTATTGATTGAAACAATGCGTCGCGAAGGTTATGAGCTAGAAGCCGGCCGTCCAGAAGTCGTATATAAAGAAGTCGACGGTGTATTGTCTGAACCAGTCGAATCTCTAACCGTTGAAGTCGATTCAGCCTACGTTGGGGCCGTATCTCAAGAGCTCGGCATACGCAAAGCCGACCTCAAGTCTACCGAGATTACGTCTACTGGCTCTACCCGCTTTACATATGAAATTACCACCTCTGCTCTCATCGGTCTTCGCAACAGCTTGCTCACTGCCACTAAAGGCACTGTTATTATGTCATCTATCCCCAAAGGTTATAGACCAGTCGAAACCAAATACAAACCAGAACGCAATGGCGCACTCATTGCCTTTGAGTCTGGCGTTTCTACCGCCTATGCTCTTGACATGGCCCAGGCTCGCGGCACCCTGTTTATTCCTCCGCAAGTGCCTGTTTACCAAGGTATGATTGTAGGCCTTTCCAACAAAAAGGAAGACATCGACATCAATATTTGCCGCGAAAAACAGCTCACGAATATGCGCACTCACGCCTCCGATGGCGCTATTCAGCTTACTCCATATACCCAATTATCTCTAGAACAATGTCTAGATTTCCTGCTCGATGACGAGCTTCTGGAAGTCACCCCAAAATCTTTGCGTCTCCGCAAGCGTCAACTCGACCCAATCAAACGCAAAAGAGAAAATAGAGTACAATAATATTTACGTACTGTAAAATATATGCTATAATAATAACACAAAAATTCGTCGCTTTTTGATAGCGGCTGTACTTTAAAAAGAAAGGGGTGATAACATGAAACGCTTTCATCCAAGCGAATGCATACCGGCAATTTTTTATAACAGTTTGATTGAATACAACTTAGGACAGGACTATACGTATCTTGGAAAGGAAAACCTCGCCTATCTGGCCAGATTTTGGGAGAATCGCAAAAAGAGATTTCGCGATATACTCAAAGCAGAAAGCGATCCGGACAAAAAAGACAACATTAAACGTGAACTGAGAGAATGTGACGCCAAGTTGGATTATCTGGAAAATTTGATCTCATGTAGCGAATCAAAACCGGCATTTTTCACAAAACCAGTGATATCTATAGGCACCAAAGTAGTGTGCTTTGTAGCTGACCCTGATCGATATATCATAGGAACAATAGTAGAAATCGATCGAGATGAAGAGTCTGGGATTGGATCGTTTACCATCCGCACGTTTGATAAAAATTTATGCGCCAAAAGCTACGACATAGTGTATGTACCTGACGGCTTTTCGATGTTTTTGGCGGAAGATTTCGATTACTACCGTGCCTATCCAGACTATTTTCGGTTAACTCTTGAATACCTTGCCAGACCGGCCAATCCTGCAGAAATTGACTATGTCAACAGACTGGTGAATGCACTTCGTCAGTCCACTATGTCTGATTCGTCCAGCATTGCTTGAGCCTGGCTCGCTCATATTACGCCGATAAATGCTGGATATCTGCGCTAGCTGTAGCGCCTCCCCCCTTCCGTCCCCTCTTATAAAGAGGGGCTTTTTATTGCGCTATTGATTTAATATAGAAAATATGGTATAATAGTAATATGTACCTTAATAATTGAGAGGGAGGGTAAACAATGGACTATTCTAATCTGATCCCGCAGGAACTCTGCCACGACTGCCAGATTACTACAAAAGACGATCTTCTGCAGCTTGGCAGGGAAAGTATTCTTTTTCTCAGCGACTATTGGAGAAATATCTCCATCGAACGCATGGGAAAGAGCATCGGAAACGGAGATTTTGACGAGACACTCATGCATGCCGATGAAAGGCTGGAAAACCAAAAGAAAGCCGAAAAGCTTGCCGAGCTGTCCGCATATGCAGAATCCAAAGTCCAGATCTTCCGTACGGTCCCATATGAAAAAGGTGATCTTGTCACATGTTTTGTGGAAGATGGCTCCAGTGGCCGCATTATTGATGCGGTAATCATGGACGTGCGCTTTAATTTTCACGCTGCACGAATAATCTACGATATTCGCCCGCGGAAGCGGCATACTCCGTGGAATCGACACGCTGAAAGTGCCGAAACCTCGTACTCTATCTGCCACAGTAACGTATCGGTTATCCCGACTGAAGACATTCCATATCTAAAAGCTAACCCGTTTTTCTTTAAGAGATATTTGGACCTTCGTGCTGCCACCGATACAGATCGTGAAAGAATACCCCACATCCTGTCCCTTATTCTCAAAAAAATGCCTCCGGTGTAAACCGGAGGCTTTTCATTGCAAAAATAACGAGAAAATGTTATTATATAGCAAGCAACTCCACAGAGTTGGGTACCAAAACAATTTGGATAGTTATTTTTCTTTTGTTTAGCAATGTTGGTAGAATACGAAGTAAAGAAAGAAGGGAGATTAAAGGCAATGATGACCACATCCTACATCTGTAAAATCGGAAACTTTGTCTATACTGATTTTCCAGTTCTCGGCGAGATCGAACACCTCAGAAAAGACGCAGCACAGAAACTCATGACTTTATTTCGGATGATTGGACTTGGCACTCCACGACAAATCAACGTCGCCATCGACCTCAGAGAGGACGACGACCGTATCGAGCGTCTGCTTACACGGATTGGCGTCGTCGCTAATGTCAGCGAAGAAATTTCAGAAGAGAACAAGCGCGAAATGGAGGAAATACAGGAGAAGATCGTAGCGAATGACGGCACAATTTACACTATAAAAGTGAGCGATATTGCCGCCAAAGTTCAAGGAATTCACTATAACGGTCCGGAAAAAGCAATCAGAGAATTGCTGGCGGGACAGGGTTATGAAGTTCTGCCGCAAACTGGGTCAAGCGTAGCCAAGCCCAAAGAAAAGAGCGAGCGCCCAGAACCGACTCAGGAAACCAAGAAGGCGGAGGAGCCTACCACTGTTTTCGACGTCGGATCAGCTCAGGGAACTGAAAAAGAGGAGGAATCTACGCCTGTTGACAGGCCCGAGCCGGAACAAGAATCGGGACCCACTCCGGATCCGAAACGAACGATTGAAGAAACTGAGCCTCAGACCGATCCCAAGATCACCCAGCTGCTAAAATATGCTAAAGAATGTCCGCTAAAAGTGCGAAAAGGAGAAAGCCACATTAAGGTATTGGGCGATCGAGAGTACTTAGAAGCTCTCTTCAAGTATTTCCCCAGAGTCAGCTATGAGCTGATGGCAAAATACTTGTTTGATGGCTCAGTTTCGCCGACACGAGTCAGTGGTCTTGTGCGCTATGCTGGTGTTGAAAAATTTAACACCAGGCATCCAATTGGTGAAGCTATGGATCGTATCATCTACGAGCGCGCTTCATTTGTCTGTTGGGCTGGCGGTGATTGGAAAACCTATTTGGCAGATGCCTTAAAGCTTGCTAGGGACAGGGAAGCGAAGATGAGCGGAAAGGTCCGTGCGGGGCTGACGCGGAGCAGGGCCAAGGACGAGCGCATTGCTAGTATGCAGAATGGGGAAAAACCATTGGCGGAAGATTCGACAAAGATCACGCAGCCCGATCCAGTTCAGCCGCCTGTCCAGAACGAGACGAATGAAAAAACAGGCGAGAGCGCAGCACCCGCCCAGGCACCCATTGCAGAACAGTCAGCAACAATACCCGGCGCGCAGCCAATCCAGCATAAGGAGGGTAGTTTCAGCGCTACGATCGAGGTTTCTACTAAGTACGGTAGAAACGAGATCGAAAAACTCATTGTTCAGATTATAAATGAGATGCCTCTCGTTGACCTCGACTCCTATTTAATCTATCCTGATGAATAACTATCTAACTCCCGGAAACCCGGGAGTTTTTTATGCATGCTATAATAAAAGCATGTATTTAATTGACTCCCATTGCCATCTTCACGATCGTGAATTCTTCTCTGAAGAACAAGCAACCAACATGTTAAAAAACGCTGCCAAGCGCAACGTAAAGCAGATCGTCTGTATCGGTACTTCCCATGAAGACTCTCTAAACGCTTCAGCATTTGCTAGTTCATACCAAAATGTTTATTGGACCTATGGCATTCATCCAGAATCAGCAAATAACTATACGATAAATTGCAAAAAAGATAATAAACTTGTGGCGATTGGCGAAATTGGCCTAGATTATCACTACGAAGGCTATGATAGGCGGGCACAGATCAAGTTATTAGAACAAGCGCTTCAGCTAGCCATAGACCTAAACTTACCATGTTCGTTCCATGTACGTGACGCTTTGCCGGATTTCTTCGCTGTTGTGAAGAATTTTTCCGAGCTAAAACCGAGTGTGCTCCACTCCTTCTCTGACACGAAAGAGAGTCTAGAATACGCCCTCAGCCAAGGATTTTATATTGGCGTTAATGGTCTCATAACCTTCGCCAATCTTGCTTGCTATAAGAATCTGACCCCTGATTTTCTCGACCATTGTATCTTAGAAACCGATGCGCCGTTCTTGACACCGGAGCCAAATCGTGGTAAAATAAATGAACCAGGTAATATCGCAGATATTGCTGCTTGGTTATCAAGAAAATTGGGAGTCTCGGAGGGAACAATCGCCGAGAAAACAACCGACAATGCAAGAAAAATCTTCCACATTCCTAATCCCGAATCAGCCGAGCCAGGCGCCCGCGCTGAGTTTTCTTGAACTTCGTGACCAAGAAGTCTATGCTGAGTTAAATCATATCGCAGAGGAGATTGACCGATGTCGAGCCTCGATTCTATATTAGAGCGTTTTAAGCCCCGCAAATACATCACCAAGACCATAGAAGATAAAATCAATGCCGAATCTGAGCTTGGTCGTACAATTTTTGGTCCCATTCCAGCTGGACACCAGCGCGAATTCTTTGAACACAAGAAAAACATCTGGATTTGGCACGAATCTTGGTTGGACAGCGGTATTAATCACGAGATAACCATCCGTTACGAAGTTCGCCCTGACGGCGTCTTTAAGAAAGTCAATGGCTCATCCTATTACAAGCTCGAAGGCGCGGAGTTGAACAATTTCGTCCAAGCCACTCGCCGATACTTAGTCTTAATCAAAACTGAGCTATACCACACTAACTAAGCGCGCATGAAAAATGCGAAAACTATTGGGGTGGCACCCCTGTTTATGAATTTGCTGCTTTTTGCTAATGTTTATGTGCTATAATTAACTCATGGAGCCAACTATTCCTACAGATTCTGTAACAGAAAATATTACCACTGAGCCAGTCATCGAACCGGAGGTAGACGAAAAACCCAAGAAGAAACTAAATAAAAAAGTCAGAATCGCTGTTATAGTTTCATCTATCGTAGTCGTATTACTGGGCATAGCCGCCTTGCTATATTTTGTAGTTTTTAAGAAAGAAGAGCCCGAAATTGTTCTGACAGATCGTGACATTCTTGTGTCGAACTCTTGGGAGAAGCAAGGTGCGCCGACCGTCATATGGACGTTTCACCAAGATGGCACAGGAGAGGTCACAACAAACAAAACCAACTATTATGACACGAGATGGTTCTTAAGCGACGAAGAACCAGCAAAGCTCGAAATAACCACTAAGTGGCTCTATGAACTAAACGATTCGTTTACCTTCGCCCTTGACCGCGAGGCCCGTTCTTTTACCGTTAAGAATCTCGCTGACGATACGGAATCAGTATTTGTGCCATTAGGAACAGCCGAAACAGCTGCCCAGGACCAGACGGAAGAACCTACCGAGCTTGAAAAAACAGAGTAATCATTATATAATATAGACATGATTTATCTCGACCATGCGTCCGCTACACCGGTCTCTGACAAGGTATTAAGAGCCATGACTCCGTTCATGACGGATGATTTTTTTAATCCTTCTAGCGCATATCTTCCTGCCGTACGAGTACGCGACGCATACGAGAATGCCAAGAACAGTATCGCGAACTCTATCGGCGCCAAAGGTAATGATCTAGTAATCACAAGTGGCGCCACCGAAGCTAATGCCCTCGCTATGACGGTCGTTTCAAAGAATGGCAAGATTCTCGTCCTCGAGACTGAACACGCTTCTATACTAGAAAATGTAAAAAAGTACAAATTCGACATAATTAAGGTTGATAAGAATGGCCTGATTAACTTGGACGACCTAAAAAGTAAGCTTTCTGACGAGGTCGAGCTCGTTTCTGTCTCGCTTGCAAACAATGAGCTAGGCACTATTCAGCCACTTGCTGAAATATCACGCATCTTAAAAGAAAGCCGCCTAGATCGCCTTAAAAGGGGAATTACAACTCAACTTCTGCTTCATTCCGATTCTTCCCAGGGACTGGCCTTACTAGAGTTGAATATCGCTCGTCTTGGCGTTGATCTTATGACGTTAAATTCTGCCAAGATTTGCGGGCCTAAAGGAGTCGGCGCACTGTACGTGGGGCACGACGTGCGTTTAACTCCACTTACATCTGGTGGCGGCCAAGAAAGAGGCCTTCGTGCCGGCACGGAAAACGTTGCCGGCGTCATCGGCTTTGCTACCGCTATCGAAGCCATCAGGGGCCACTCTTCTGCTGCGCGAAAAAAATACACAGCGTTGGTATCCATCCTGAAAAAAGAACTTGAAAAAGCCAAGATTGCGCCGATCTTTCTCGGCAACGCTAAACATCAACTAGCGAATTTTCTGCCAGTTAGCTTTCCTGGCCTCGACGCCGAACGACTAGTTTTCAAACTCGAAGAACAAGAAGTCTATGTTTCGACTGGCGCCGCATGCTCTGCATCTAAGGGTGAACCATCCCACGTACTCCGTGCCATCGGCTTGACCGATACAGAAATCGCCGGTTCGCTGCGTCTATCACTCGGTGTTCTAAATGACGAGGAAAATGTCCAACAAGCTGGCAAAATCATCCGCAAAGTTGTCGACGACGAAGTCAGGAGAATATATGGCTAAAACAGGGGTAGAGCAGAGTGCCGCACGAGTTAATAACAACAAGGGAAAACACCCAACGGTATTCCTAGGCATGTCCGGCGGCGTTGATTCTTCTGTTTCGGCTATCTTGCTTAAAGAGCAAGGGTATAATGTCGTAGGCGTCTACATGAAAAACTGGTCAAAAGATCTTCCTGGCATGAAGTGCCCTTGGGCTGAGGATCTCGCTGACGCCAAACGCGTTGCGACCAAGCTCGATATGGATTTTATGGTTTTTGATTTTGAAAAAGAGTACAAACAAAAAGTTGTTGACTATATGCTAGCAGAGTTTAAGGCCGGGCGCACGCCTAATCCTGACATTATGTGCAATGAAGAGATTAAGTTTAAACTCTTTTTTGAAGAAGCAACAAAGCGGGGTGCTGATTATATTGCGACCGGGCATTATGCCAAGTCAGAAGACGGTAAACTTAAATTAGCCCTAGATCAAAACAAAGATCAAACCTATTTTCTTTACCGTATTTCTAAAGACGCAGTCAAAAAGACGCTATTCCCACTTGCTGAGCTCAAAAAACCTGAGGTTAAGGAGCTCGCCAAGAAGCATGGTCTTGCAAATGCATACAAAAAGGAATCTATGGGCGTGTGCTTCGTCGGCGATGTTGGTATGAAAGACTTTCTCCGTGAATATATTGATATAACACCGGGCGAAATTCGTGAGCTAGAAACAGAAGCGGTATTAGGTTACCATGATGGCGCCATCTTTTACACCATAGGACAACGTCATGGCTTATACGTCGGCGGCGGGCTGCCCTATTATGTTGTTAAGAAAGATCTTGAAAAAAATATCGTATATGTTTCTAAGAACCTTAATGCTAAAGATTTATGGACTAAGGCAATAACGCTCGATAATATCTTTATCCGTGATGGGTCTGATTTTCCAAAGGATGGCAAGATAATGGTCCGTTTGCGTCATCGCGCGCCGCTTGTCCCGGCTATTTTTGAAAAGAACCACGTTTTATTTGACGAAGAAATCAAGACTATTGCGGCAGGTCAGTCTGTTGTTTTCTATTCAGGCGATACCTGCTTGGGCGGCGGTATAGTCAAAGGCTAAATCTGAAGTTATCTAGCGTCTTTGATTTTCATAGGAATCATGCTATCATAAAGATAATTTAGTGGGTTCAAAGTACATTATGAGTTTGGAACGGACTTTTTGAGAAAGGAGGGGGAGTATGAACGCAGCCGAATTAAAGAAGCGACTCGAGAGTCTGCCAAGATATCAGTTTATTATCTTGGCTGGGGGGTCAATGGTAATGCACGGGCTACGCGAGGAGACGAACGACGTTGATATCTGTGTGTCGCAAAACTTAGCTGATGAGCTTGGGTTATCCGGCGTACAGCCCAATGAGAAAGGTTACTATGAACTACCCAACGATTTGGACGTAACAGTTGGCATGGATAGGTTTCCTTGCGAACAGGTCGATGGTTATCTCTGCCAAAGACTAGAGGAAATCCTAAAGTTCAAAAAAAGACGCAATGAGCCTAAAGACCAACAGGATATTGAAAGAATCGAAGAGTACTTCGCTCAACAAGGACGTAGCTAATCACACCAAATTCATCAGTCCCCAGTATTAAACTGGGGATTTTCTACAGAAAACCCCGCTTAAAATAAAGCGGGGCAAGAAAGGAAGAATGACGCATATCATTTGGGCTTGGTAAAATCCAGCTCAATATGATGCACAATAGCAAGACTCACGTAGAGTGCGCGCAGATTTGTGCGGATGATATGCAGCGCATCGGAGAGATCAGGATAGCGACTCTTAGCTTTGTGTAGCACCGGCATCAGCAGATTATGGGTCTCGAGAATGTTTTTCTTGATCGAACGCTCGTCCATAACGCCCTCCATCGTGGAGAGGTTCATAAAACGATCCAAACCTTTACAGAACAGTGCCTCCTTGCATTCGATCAGCTCGTTATAATAGCGTCGTTTTGTTGCGTCTTTTTCTTCGCCATCAAAAGGCGAAATTGTCATAAACTTGACACCACGCTTGACGTTGTCGTTCACGGGCAGTGCCGAGAGTAGCACCCCGCAATCCTCGACGACATCATGGAGTAGGATCGTTGCTACCATATCGTCAGTAGTACCATACAGGGCAACAGCATAACAGGCCATAAATAGCGGATGAATGATATAGGGTTGGCCATCGGCGCGGACCTGACCAGAATGTTTATCTATCGCGAAACTTAGCGCTTTTTCACTTTCTAGAAAGCGAGCACCGCGAAGATAGCCGCGAAGATACGTGAGCATCTTTTCTTCATCGTAAATGTACATATTTTAGCCCCCTCTCTAAAATTTTCAATATTATAACATCAAACTATAATAATGGCAATATAGATATCAATACCAAAGTCGTTTACGCACAAAGAGGTTATGTTATAATATAAAGATATGGAAACAAATATTATTATTGCTCATGTTTTCGGCGTACTTAGCACAATTAGTAGTGTCTGTTCAATGCAATTCAAAAAACGCAAGCAGATATTTACGGCACTACTTTTACTTAGTGTATTTGCAGCGCTCAATCTTATTTTTTTAGGGTCATTTTCAAGTGCCTACATCACAATTTTTGGCGCCGTAGAATTAATCATCAATAGTCTTTTTGAGCGGGCGAAGAAACCAGTTCCAAAAATAGTTATAGCACTCTATGTCATAGTAAATATTGTGCTAGGCGCACTTAATTTCAACGGTTGGCTTGATATACTGCCTATTATTTGTGCTTTGATATTCTGCGCTACTCTACTAACTAGGAACGAGCAAACTATTCGCAAAGAAATGCTTACAAATCAAATACTTTGGTTGATTTTCGATTTTTCAGTCGGAGCCTATGCGCTGGTCGTTTCTAATATCCTTACAATCATCTCTACATCTATTGCTATTTACCGGTTTAGCAAGAAAACGACAAAAAAATGCAAGACATCCAAGCGCAAATCGGCAAAACGCTAGCTAATCTACTATAATTGACAAATACTAAGTATAACCTGTAAACTATAGTTACAGTATATAAGAGAGGAAACTATGATAAACGTTCGTCATTTAACGCCAAATGATAATCTTGAGAAAGCCGCAGACTTGATTTGGCAAGTAGATCCATATATCTGTCCTGATTTCTTCGGAGACGAAGAGCGTGCCAAAAAGTTTGGTAAGATATTGTTCAAAAATGACGGTGGTTTATTCGATTTTGATCATATTCTCGTTGCTGAAGACACTGAAGAACCGGGTAAGCTACTCGGAATTTTAATATATACCGACAATAAAATTACTAGCTGGGACTGCGAAGCAATGAGGCGCGCTGTCGAGTCTCTTGGTATCGAAATCCCGCAGTTCTTTGACCGCGCGAATAAGGAATATATGGAGCTCGTGGTTAACGAGGCCAAGACCCTTCCTGACGGTGTTGCCGAAATAGAATTCCTTGCTACGGATATCGAATCTAGGGGCAAAGGTGTTGCGCAGGCCGTATTTGAAACTTTCTTGGCCTTACCTCAATATCACGAGCAACATTTAACAGTTCTTGCTGATAATCCGCCTGCGATTCGTCTCTATGAGAAATTGGGATTCCAAACAGTTTCTACTCAGAACGGATATCCGGACAATAGCGTCGAAACACATCATATGGTTCGTAAGAATTCAGACACAACTATGCCTGGAGAAGTCAGGATTCCTATCGAAGTCTCTGCCCGGCACGTACACCTATCGCAACATCTTATTGACGTATTATTTGGCGAAGGTTACAAAATCACACCACTCCGTGCTCTCTCGCAACCAACCGAATTCTTATCGAATGAGCGCATCGATATAGTTGGACAACGCGAAATCCTTCATAACGTCGCGATACTCGGGCCAGCACGGGAGCACACGCAAGTTGAAATATCATTAACTGATGCACGCAAGCTTGGTCTTAATCCGCCAATTCGTGAATCGGGCAATCATAATAGATCGGCTTCTTGTCGTTTAGTCGGTCCAGTCGGCGAGTTTGAGCTGCAAGATGGCGTCATTGTAGCCAGAAGACATATTCATATGAGCCCAGCTGATGCCGAGAGACTTGGGGTGAACGATGGCGATTTTGTCTCGGTAGAAGTAAAAGATGCTTTACGCCCAGTTGTGTTCAAAGATACACTTGTCCGCGTGAAAGATTCATTTATTCTGTCTATGCATATCGACACAGACGAAAGTAACGCCGCCGGCCTCACTGCAGACTCTTACGGTCTAATTGTAAAATAAACCCTTATCGTAGGCCCCTCTCTTGAGGGGCTTTCTCGTTACAAAAAATAGTAATGTGATATAATATATATCCATGAATGCAAGCGAAATCCGTCAAAAATATTTAGAGTTTCAAGAATCTAAGGGCCATAAAGTCATTGCTCCTGCGCCACTTGTGCTGGAAAATGACCCGACCACTCTCTTTACTGGCTCCGGTATGCAGCCTTTGCTTCGCTATCTTCTTGGCGAAAAACACCCCGACGGCACACGCTTAACAGATTCGCAGCCATGTCTTCGCCTTCAGGATATTGAAGATGTTGGCGACCCGAGACATACTACTGTTTTTGAAATGCTCGGCAACTGGTCGTTAGGCGATTATTTTAAGAGAGAGCAAATTGAGAATTATTTCGAATTCCTAACCAAGACTATCGGTCTCGATCCAGAGAAAATTTTTGTAACATGCTTTATTGGTTCTGAAAAATACGGTATCCCCAAAGACGAAGAGGCCGCTAAAATTTGGCAAGAAGTCTTTAAAAAAGCAGGGGTCGAAGCTAAAATAGTCGAAATAGACACTGCCGAGAATGGTGATAAGAGGGGAATCAAAGAAGGTGAACGTATCTTCTTCTACAACGACAAAGAGAACTGGTGGTCCCGCGGTGGCGGTATTGAGACTACGCCAATCGGTGACCCATGTGGTCCAGATTCGGAGGTTTTCTATGATTTCGGAGAAGATAAACAAGACATAGAAAAATATGGCAAGTCTCATCCAGCTTCTGATGGAGCCCGCTTTATGGAGATCGGTAACCAGGTCTTTATGCAGTATCGTCGCAACGAAGACGGCAGCTTTAGCGAACTTGAACATAAGAATGTAGATTTTGGTGGTGGTCTTGAGCGCCTTGCTGCGGCCAGTATGGGTAGTTTTGATGTATTTAGAATCTCGCTTATGCAGCCAATCATCGATAAGCTCGAACAACTTTCTGGCAAATCTTACAACAATAATACCGACGAGATGCGTATCATCTGTGACCATCTTCGCGGTGCATACTTACTCTCGGCGCAGGGGCTTGCTCCATCCAATAAGGCACAAGGCTACGCACTTCGCCGCCTGATCCGTCGTGCTATTTTGAAGGCCCTTGATCTCGGTATTGCCCAAGATTTCTTACGCGAAACTATTTCTACAATCGAGAATGAATACAAATCTCTGCCAGACTCAATCCTAACCAACCGCGAGCATGCTCTTGAGCTTCTCGAAAAAGAAGAACGTGCCTTCCGCCAGACTCTAAACAAAGGCTTAAAAGAGCTAGAGAAAATTGCCAAACACCAAGACATCATCACTGGGCGCGACATTTTCAAGTTACAAGATACTTACGGATTCCCATATGAAATATCCGTCGAGGAAATATACCGTCAGAACCTTAAGCTATCCGACAATTATAAGGCTGAATTTGACGAAGCACTTACAGAGCAACGCGAACGTAGCAAAACGGCATCTAAGGGCATGTTTAAAGGCGGCCTCGAAGATCACGGCGAAATGACAACCAAATATCACACCGCCACCCATCTTATGCTTGCTGCTCTTCAGAAGCATATAGATAGCGGTATTTGTCAGCGTGGCAGCAATATTACGGCCGATCGTATTCGCTTTGATTTTAACGTCGATCACAAGTTGACCCCGGAAGAAATAAAAACGGTTGAAGAACAAGTCAATGAGTGGATTGAAGCCGATTTACCAGTCGTATTTGACGAATATGATAAAAATTATGCGCGTGATACACTAAAAGCACATGGCCAATTCTGGGACAAATATCCAGATAGACTTAAAGTATACACTATTGGCGATTTCGACAATCCAATCTCTCGCGAAGTATGCGGTGGGCCACATGTTGAACATACAGGCGTGCTAGGCAAATTTAAGATCGTCAAAGAAGAATCATCGTCTGCCGGAGTTCGTCGTATCAAGGCTATTCTTGAGTAAACTAAAAGCTCATGCTATAATGTCGGCATGAGCTTTTTAAATCTGCCCAAATTGTCTGAAAGCTCCACTAAAACAGAGCCTAGAACTACTCTACTTGCCCTTGATATCGGGTCTAGTTTTGTGAAATGTGCTCTCGCTTCGCCAGTTGATAGCCAGAAGCCAGACAAGGTTTTAAAATTTAAAAAGAGTCTCCCTTCCGGTAAGCTAAAGGTTCTCGGCTTTTCCAAAGCTCCGCAATCTCCTGGAAACATAGAAAATGGTGGTATCGTTGATATTCCTGGTGTTGTTGACGTGTGCGAGAAAGCTTTGGCCGAACTAGAGAAACGAACCGGCGAGCGCGCTACGACCACCGTCGTCGGAATATCTGGAGAGTTTGTTAAGAGTCGCACCTCAACTATTCGCTATCGTCGCGACACGCCAGGCCGCCCCATCACCGAACCAGAACTTCAAGAATTACTTTGGAAGATTGAAAGGCGTAATTTAGATAAACTCAAAACCGAGCTATCTCTTGAGTCCAATTCCGAGGACGTTAATTTAAGTTTGATAAATTCCGCTGTCGTATCAATTTCTATTGACGGATATCGTATCAATAACCCGGTTGGTTTTAAAGGTGCGGAGGTTCTTATCGAATACTATACTGCCTTCGCCCCAACCCCGGCCATTTCCGCTATAGAAAAAGTTTGCGCCGAGCTCGAACTTGAGCTTCTGACTGTCGTTGTCGAACCATTTGCTGTCTGCCGTGCTTGTTTAGGTGACGACGTTGACGTAGACTTTTCAGCTATATTGATCGATGTCGGTTCCGCAAAGACTGGGGTTTCCGTAGTAGATTCTGGTGATATTTGCGGAACGAAGATGTTTAATATCGGTGGTAATGCCTTCACCAAACAAATATCCGAATCGTTGAATGTTACGCCAAGGAAGGCCGAGCTCATTAAAATAAATCTAGATGATGACTCCAAACTTTCTGATAGCACCATAATTAAAGCTAGCTCTGCTGTCGAGCGTAGTCTTTCTGTTTGGCTAGCTGGCACTGAGTTAGCATTGGAAGATTTTAAGAATATAGAACCTCTGCCAAGTGACATTTTCATCTGCGGTGGTAGTAGCCAACTCTTACCCCTCGAAGAAGCTCTCGCATTGGGTGATTGGTACGAGACGCTCCCATTCACAAAGCGGCCAATCATTCATATGCTCGATCCGCTTACTTTACCGGACTATATCTTTCCAGATGATATCGACACTATTGACCCGTCATATATCGTTTCACTTGGCCTACTTCGCGTTGCGGTGGATACGCTACTAGCTTCTCCAGATAAGACAGGATTTCGCGCTAGACTGTCCAGGCTACTTAGTCACTAAGCGTATTTGGCCCGGTTTTAAATCACCTAATTCATATTTGCCAAAACTAAGTCTGTGTAGTTTTTTCACTTCATATCCCAGTGCGGCAAACGTTCGACGAATCTGACGATTACGCCCTTCGCTCATTGTTACTTCAAATTCTCGTCTAGTCTCGCCAACATCCAAACGCGTCAGGCCAAATTTAGAGATTCCGTCATCAAGCTTCACACCGTAGTCGGCAATCATTTGTTGATGCAAGGGTTCAAGGTCGCGGTTCAAACAAACTTTGTATACCTTTGTTTTTGCAAATTTTGGATGCGTCATTTGATATGCAAAATCTCCATCGTTCGTAAAGAGTATTAAACCCGAAGAATCTTTATCGAGTCGCCCCACCGTTTTTAGCATCTGATACTCCGGAGGCAGTAATTCATATACAGTGGGGACATCGCCCTGCTGTTTACGCGAGCATACATAGCCCACCGGCTTATTCAACATAATATAAATATATTCATTTCGAAAAGGTATTATTTCATCACCTAATCGTACGATCGTGTCAAAAGAAATACGCGTACCTAATACCGCCACAGAATCATCTACAAAAACCTTTCCGCCAACTATCAAATCGTCTGCTTCTCGACGACTAATCCCGAGTCTTTCCGCGAGAAATTTATTGAGCCGGAGTTGCTGTGGTAGATTGAGCTGTTGGTTGGACATTCGGATCTCCTTGTGGAGCTACAACTGGAGCCGGAGCTATCGGCGCTACGGATGTGGGTGCTGGAGCCACAGGCGCTACTTGCGGAGCTGCTGGAGCTGGGACGGCCACCGGTTCAGCGTTGGTGGGCGCAGCGACGTTTGCTTGGACAGCGGATGCGGCTGGTTGTGGGATAGTCGCAGCTGCCGTTGGGATAGGTATATCTTGCGCCTGTGATTCGGGCGTGCCACCAAGTACCTCATGCACAGCAGCTATCACGTCTTCGATGCCGACTTGGCTTTTTACCAAATACTTATCTGCACCAAGACTTTCACCACGTTTTCTTTGGTCATCACTTGAAAGTGCCGTCATCATAATCACCTTAATGTTCTTAGTCTCTGGAGTGGAACGTAAAATATCTAGCATATCAAAACCGGAAATCTTTGGCATCATTACGTCCGAGAGCACAAGATCAGGACGTTCTTTCACAGCTATCGCGAGCGCCTCCTCTCCATCCCCGGCGGAAACAACTTCATATCCTTCTGCTGTCAAACGAATAGAGTAAATTTCTCTTAGACTTTGGTCATCCTCGACCACCATTATTTTTGTCATAGGGTTATTTTCCTTCCTCCATTTACCTTATTGTATTATATTTTGACCAGTTTGAATAGATGATGCCGGTGAGATCTGCGATGTCGGTAGCTGTGGCTCTTGTTGATGTGCTGTTGCTTGTGGCACCTGTCCTGCAGAAGTTGATGATGACTGAGATGGTACAACTTGCTGAGCCGGGGGAACTATTGCTGGTTGCGCTACTGGCATTGGTGTTTGCGTAGGCGCTGTTGAAATAGCTGGCGGCAGGACAGTTTGGTTAACCCGTTCATGAGTTACGGTTTCTGTAGATTGAGATGTTTGTGCGGTTGGTTGCGATATAGGCTGTAAAGTTGGGGCAGTTCCCACAACGGGCGCGCCAGACGCAGAAGAAATTGGCGATTGCACCTGACTAAGCATCGAATTTGGTACTACCATTGGAGCAGAAATCCTCGGATCTGGAACTTGGGCAGCTGATTGGAGAGGGGCGGCTGTTTGAGCAGCCGACACCAACATGGATGGATTGAAGTTCGGCCCCTGTGTCGTTATTTCAGAAGTACCAAGAACCGTTGCTCCTGCAGCATTCGCTTCAACATTGGCCTGCAAATCTTTTTCCGCAAATGCTTGGACTGCCTTCTTGTTTTGTTCAGCAATTTGGCGCTTCTCAAACTCGTCGGAGGTGAGTCGAGGTAAGGATACATAGAACGTAGAACCTTCGCCAAATGCACTCTCAGCCCAGACACGACCCGACATTGCCTCAACGCGTTGTTTAACGAGATAAAGCCCGAGACCAGTACCTCCCACAGTTCTCGTCTGTGAATTATCGGCTCGATAAAACTTTTGGAATATATGCTGCAAATCTTCCGCAGCAATGCCAATACCGGTATCGGTCACATTTATAAGCGCTCGATCTCCATCACCTTGCACATTTACCCAGATAGCCCCACCTTCCGGAGTGTATTTTATAGCATTCTCCACTAAGTTGGCCAGGATCTCGCCTAAGAAATCTGCATCCGCAAAGGTATACACTACCTGATCAATCGCTTTGCCTCCCCCAGCAAATCGTTTACTCTTCATCGATTCGGCACCAAAACTATAATTAATATTCTTTTCCTTAAATTTAGGCATATATTCATCGGTAAACTTTTTCACAAATCCAGTGAGCTCTATCGGAATTGAATGTGGGTGAATGCGCTTGTCATCAAGTTTTGTTACATCAAGAAGGTCTCTGAATAAATTACCAAGATGTTTACTAGCGTTATGTGCTGATTCAAGGTATTGTCTAGCCCGAGCATCGATAGTGGCAGTTTGTGGGTTTAGGGCCAAGCCGAGATAACCTTCAATTGAAGCTACCGGAGTGCGCATTTCGTGGCTCGCCGTCGAAATAAATTCTGTCTGTGCACCCTCCTCCTCAAGTTCTTTTGCAATATTACGAAATGTGATAATTCTATCACTTCGCCCATCACCAGAAGGAGTCATATGCAGTGCGATCGGAGTCTTCCTATCAGCTTGCTTGGACATCAATACGAACTCGCGTGATTCGAATTCCTGATTGGTTTTAACGGCAGTCAAAAACTCGTTGTTATTATCATCGACACGAGCTCCGTCAGTTTTCTCGAACTTCATTATGAGTGAAAAATCGAGATTAAGCGCGTTTTCCGGTTTTTCGCATCCAGTCATTTCCACGCCAGCAGGATTTATATATTGCACAATCCCGTCCTTATTAACGATAATGATGCCATCATGGATTGTTCTCAAAGCGAGTTCGGCAAGATGCCCAGTGTCCATCGTTGACACAGAAACACCGCCAGCTGAACCTGACGCGATAGGCGTAGTTGATTTTTTCTTTATATTAAAAATGCCCACGTATATATTTTAACACAAGCTTTAAATTTTGTGGTAAAATTATTTACATATGAACAAAGAAACTATATATATCGAACCTAGCGACGATATTACTGATATTTTGTCACGGATAAAAGCCTCTGACAAAAAAATCATCGCACTCGTCCCTCCGAAAAAACCTACGGTTTTGCTTAGCTCGGTCAACATTAAGTTGATTGCACGTGCTGCAAAGAGCGCAAAGAAGGCTATTGTTCTTGTTACCACTAACGATTCACTCACTAAATTAGCAATGACGGCTAATCTTCCAGTTGCCCCCTCTCTAAGATCGCGTCCCGTGATGCCAAACGATGAAGATTCTGGCTTAAAAGAAGCTGTGGATGAAAAAAAGACCGAACCAGAGAAAGACACTGAAGACGGAGATGACGACGAGGGAGCCGATGAGGACGATGAAGACGATAATAAATATACTGATGAAGACAGTGGCGAACACGAAGACGAGAATGATGAAGGCAAAGAAGAAGACGAAGGTGAAGATGACGAAGACGATGAAGATGACG
>JAFWLS010000005.1 GCA_017514045.1 Candidatus Saccharimonadota bacterium
ACAAATACTTCAAAATGCTAGAAAAGAAAGGTGCAACTTTTATTAGCTAGCCGATACCGCTCTAGCGAGCGCACCTCTAACCGAAAAGAGGTATTATGACAAAACGCCACCTATTCAAGAAAACTAAACCCGGCGAGCCAATACCGGTTACCGCTCGTGAGCTTGAAAGCTTTATGCTCGAACATAACGGCAGATTCAATTCACGCGATTACGATAAGTTTGAACGTATGGAGCTTACGGAATCACCCGTACGCGACGCGATTCATGAATTGAAGACCTATTCCCTAGAAACACTAGCACAGCGCTTCGATGTACGCCTTTTTGGACGCGGTAAGCGCGTTTTTGCACGGTTAGATGCCGAAGACGACAAATGGTACTACTTTTCCCTTGCATACATTCCACGCGCGCTAAATAACCGCGACGTAAATGACGCGATAGTTCAGATGTTCTTCATCGGAAAGTGGCGCGTCCACAAGCTTTCGCTCTGGGCCGAACCAGAAGATATTAACCACTACGGTAACGATTCTAACAAAACATTCTGTCAATTCGTCAATAGATAGCATCCACTTGAACACAATCGGGTTTTGAAAGTTATTGTGCAAGAAACAGAGGTGGGATTTTTTCTTGACACGAAACGGTAAAAAGTACCCTAGTATGCGCCGAAATACTTGTCAAAGAATGACACGAGCTTAGCGATAATGCCGTTCCTTTTCTCGTTACGTTGAGCGCCAGCGGCACCGAAACGGCTCATTTTTGGCATAATGCGATCGACGTCAGTTCCAGATGTCTTCATGACACCGTCGCGGAACGCATTCAAGATAAGTCTTTTAGTCTCGTCAGAGTTAAGGTTTTCTTCTTCAATAATAGAGTTAAGTTCTTTTTCGCGCTCAACATTAACGAATTTCTGCCATGTATCACGAATCTCTTCACCTGTATTAGTGTAGGTTCTGATAAATTCGTGAATAAGCTCTTTCTTACTACGGAGCTCAAGGCTGGAGCTGACGGCCTTGTCGATATCAACAAGGATTTCCTTATTCTCGCAATGACTATCGTGATATTTGACGACGAGAGCGAGGATATAATCAACATTAACCTCAGTTTGGCGAATAAGTTCAACCTCAAACACGAGATCGTCATTAATAACTTCTTTGTCAGGAGTCTCTGGGCGCAATTCGTCACGAAGATTAAGATAAACAGACTGGTAGTCCTGTAAATCGCGCGGCGTCAAGATATCCTGCTCGGCAAACTCGTCAAATGACTGCAAAATATTACGAAGACGCAAAATCTTACCAAATAGTTTGATGAACTCTTTCTGATTTTCTTCACCAATCGGACGTTCGCCCACTGGATAGTTTTCACGAAGCTTATTAATCAGGTCGGTATAACCATCAACGTGCTTGCCATCGGATTCATCGTAGCCGTTAAAGTATTCGCCAAAGGTCTTTAGCAGCACAATACCGCTAGCTTCCTTATCGCCAAATAAAGCGACTGCATCATCTACCTTATCCTGAAGATTACGGAAACAAATAATGTTGCCGTAGGTCTTAATTGAGTTCAGAATACGATTTGTACGAGAAAATGCCTGAATAAGACCATGCATCTTCAAGTCTTTATCTACCCACAAAGTATTAAGGGTTGTAGCATCAAAGCCGGTCAAGAACATATTTACGACGATAAGAAGATCCAGTTCGCGGTTTTTCATGCGCATTGAGACGTCTTTGTAGTAGTTCTGGAACTTATCAGAAGACGTATCGTAATCTACACTAAACATCTTATTGTAATCAGCGATAGCAGAATCAAGGAAGTCACGCGAAGATTGGTCGAGTGTAGAAGTATCTACATCTTCGTCGCCCATAAAGCCGCTAGTATCATCTAAATCTTCGTTGGCCGCAAAACTAAAGATAGTAGCAATCTTGAGTTTTCTGCCACTCTCGGCAAGTTGCTTCTTAAACTCGTTATAATAAAGCTTCGCCATATCAATAGACGATGTCGCAAAGATAGAGTTAAAACCATTTAGTTTAGTCGTAATCTTTTCCTCGACGCCACGATGCATGATACTTTCAGAAATATTCGCAACTTTACGATAATCGTAATAGAAACTACGCTTAGTCTTTTGGTCAAAATGATCAAGAACATACTTGGTAACCTCAGTAATACGACGAGGATCCATCATTGCTCGCTCACGATCGATAGCCGGAATATCAGCGTCAGCAATACCTTCCTTGGAATGCATCATCTGAAGATAATCGATGCGGAACGGCAACACGTTTTTGTCGTTAATGGCGTCAACGATAGTGTAGGTATGCAACTTATCGCCAAAAGCCTGCTCGGTCGTTCTGAGCTGCGGGTTTGAGCTAGAGCCGGCGTTTTCGGCAAAGATAGGAGTACCAGTAAAACCAAAGAGATTGTAATTCTTGAAATGCTTGGTAATATCCATGTGCATGTCGCCGAATTGCGAGCGATGGCACTCATCGAAGATAATTACGCAATGCTTATCGTAGACTTCGTGCTGAGGGTTCTTCTTAATGAAAACACTAAGTTTCTGGATAGTAGTGACGATAATCTTATAGTCGCGAGTAGCACCCGTCTTAGGGTCCCTGTTTTCGAGCTGGCATTGCAAAATATGAGTATTATTATTACCATTAGCCGCGCCTTTTTCAAAGCGGTCGTATTCCTTCATCGTCTGATAATCTAGATCCTTACGATCCACGACGAATAGAACCTTATCGATATAAGGAAGCTGAGTCGCGAGCAATGCAGTCTTGAAGCTAGTTAGAGTTTTGCCGGAACCAGTTGTGTGCCAAATATAACCGCCAGCATCAGTCGAGCCTAGTGTCTTATAGTTAGTGGAAATCTCGATACGATTCAAAATACGCTCTGTAGCGACAATCTGATATGGACGCATTACTAGGAGTTTCTGGTCGGAATCAAAGACGCAATAACGAGTCAGAATATTAAGAAGTGTATGTTTGCTAAAGAATGTTTTTGTGAAATCTATTAAATCAGGAATAATCTTATTATTGCCGTCGGCCCAATAAGATGTGAACTCAAAACTGTTACTGGTGCGCTTGCTTTTCTTGCGACCTTCACCGGATAGTTCCTTGATGTGCGAACTACGCGTAGTATTGGAATAATACTTGGTTTCGGTGCCGTTCGAGATTACGAATACCTGAACATAGTTATACAAACCAGAACCGGCCCAGAACGAATCACGATCGTAACGCTTAATCTGATTGAATGCCTCTTTTAAGGCCACTCCGCGGCGTTTAAGCTCGGTGTGGACCATAGGTAGACCATTTACTAGTATTGTGACATCATAACGCACGTCGCGCGCTCCAGACTCCTCTACATATTGGTTGATGACCTGTAGCGAGTTGTTGTGGATATTCTTCTTATCGATAATCTTAATATTTTTCGTAGAACCATTATCTAAACGGAAGCTACAAACATTATCCACCTGGACACGATTAGTCTTATCTTCGATAGAATCGCCAGGACGAGCAATATATTCGTTGAAGAAACGGAACCATTCGCCTTGGCTGAACGTGAAGTCATTTAGCTTCTCGATTTGAGTTCTAAGGTTCCCAATAAGGTCAGCCTCGGAACCAATCTTGATATATTCGTAACCTTGCTCCTGAAGATTATGAATAAGTTCTTTCTCAAGCTCCGCCTCGCTTTGATACGAATCAGCTTTCCTTGGAGACGGAGTATATTCAGCTACCACTGTAGCCTCGCTACTCTCAACGACGATATTGAATCTACTCATTTAGCCTCCTCAAAAGTTAAAAGTTTATCACGATAGTAGGCGTATTGTTTTTTTACGCGCTTCAATCTCAGCCGGGAGGCCTTCCGATATGCCTTGAGTCAAGATACTGAACATGTCTAATACATGGATTATATTGTCTTGCTCCTCAGCGCTAGGAATTGGAATTTTTACTTTTAGTATGTCATCCTTTTTCAGATTCGTTTGGTCAGTTCCATTATCATACCTTAACAGTTGACGATTTCTACTTAGATAATAATATAGATATTTCGTTTTATATTCATCATCATTAACGGTATGGAGAGCACAAATGCGCTGGTTTAGAGTATATCTATCATTTTCATCTACCAGAAAACACTTTGCTAAAGCTTTACCATTTGGCAAATCACTCATCACCATCAAAATATCATTTACACCAACAGGCTCAATCTGAGCATCAGAGTACTTCTTTACGTCACCATTAGTTGATATGAACTTTGAGTTTACTACGACATATTTGCCGTCGTTGACGATGGATTTTTCGTGGCCTTTACCATTTTTGAAACTCATAATATCTCCTAAACAATACCATCTTACTCTCTCTCTCTCTGCTCATTTTCGTCAAAGTTAAGAAGCAAGTCGCGATAGCATTCGTATTGTTTTTTGCGGTTGCTAAGCTCCGCTGTAAGCTCCGCTGTAAGCTCCGCTGTAAGCTCCGCGAAATTGTCCAATATCTGGACAATTTCGTTTTGGACTTCTAAAGGCGGAATTGGAACTTTTATTTTTGACAGCTTGCCTGGATTGAGATGATTAATAGTGGTGCCCGAGACGCATTTCATTTTCTGTTTCTCGAAAGCCGTACTATTTATGACGTACATTAGGAAGCCAGGATTCTGCTTATGCCTAAGCCTGATTGCATCGCCACCCAGATAACATTCATCCTCGAGTCTATATACAGATGCTTTTCCAATCTGCGCCTCTTTAGTCGTGCTAGAGACTGGGAGCAGCAAGTCATTTTTAGCGATCAGTAGACTGTTTTTTGCTGTTTCGGAAGCGCTAGAAACAACCTCGTCTATATAGTTCCCGTAGGTAGTATATAATTCGCCATATAGAATAATTGGTATATCGCCAGTCCCCTTATCACTTTTGGAAAGACCTCGGCCCTTGGTTATCTCACAGACCTTTCCAAGCTCGGCATATTTAACACCATTTGGGCATCTTTCTTTAATTAAATTGTCAAGTCTGCTCATTCTAGCCCTCGATTTCTGCGATTATCTTATCAATCTCAGCGCGAAGCTTATTCTCTTTTTCGACTATCTTCGAGATATCTTCGTTTAGTACTTTAATATCAATTTTCTCACGAGTATCTTCTTGTTCTACATAGGTAGAAACTGAAAGATTAAAGTCTTGTGCTTCAATTTCTTCGTACGTTGCTAGATGAGTGACGTGTTCAATTTCTTCACGACATGCATATTCTTCTACGATCTTATTAATATCAGTATCGCGGAGCTTGTTATTATTCGTAACTTTTACGCAGTTCTTAGAAGCATCAATAAACAAAACTTTGTTATCGGTTTTATTCTTCTTCATTACGAGAATGCAGGTAGCAATAGACGTGCCAAAGAATAAATTATCAGGCAGCTGAATGACACAGTCGATAAAGTTATTGTCTACCAAGTATTTACGAATCTTCTTCTCGGCGCCACCGCGATAAAAGACGCCTGGGAAACAGACTATAGCGGCCGTACCATTAGAGGCAAGCCAAGAAAGTGAATGCATTACGAAAGCGAGGTCGGCTTTACTAGACGGAGCAAGTACGCCGGCTGGTGAGAAGCGTGGATCATTAATAAGAACTGGATTTTCAGAGCCTTCCCAGTGAATAGAGTATGGCGGATTAGAAACAATAGCTTCAAATGGTTCTCCGTCCCAATGCGCAGGATCTTTAAGCGTATCACCAAGCGCGATATCGAACTTATCTGGATCAATATCGTGCAAGAACATGTTGATGCGACAAAGGTTATAAGTTGTAATATTAATCTCCTGACCAAAGAAACCGTTACGGACATTATCTTTGCCAAGAATCTTAGCAGATTTCAAAAGAAGCGAGCCGGAGCCGCATGCTGGATCGTAAACCTTATTGATCTCTTTTTTGCCATAAGTTGCAATCTTCGTTAGGAGTTCTGAAACCTCTTGTGGGGTAAAGAACTCACCGCCAGATTTGCCGGCATTTGACGCATACATAGCCATCAAATATTCGTAAGCATCGCCAAATGCGTCGATCGTATTGTCTTGATAGTCGCCAAGCTTCATATCTATCACAACACCATTCTTAATACAACAAACCTTTTAGAGTGAACACGATATAACTTATATAATAAGAAAAGTTTTGTAAGTGAATAGGATTTAAAGGCATAAAAATAAGAGCCTTTCGGCTCCTATTATCTTTACCCTATAAATTGTAATTTAGCGAATAGTAACTTAATTTTCTTTTTTATTAAACATATGGCGTACTTTATCTATTCGATTATTTGGTCTACGTGATTGAATAACTGGTTCACAAGTAGCAATTTGATAATCTTTTAATTCTGTC
>JAFWLS010000006.1 GCA_017514045.1 Candidatus Saccharimonadota bacterium
AAATTATAGCATAAAAGCCCAAAATATGTTAAAATTACTCTATGGGCGAATGGCGGAACTGGTAGACGCGCTAGACTCAAAATCTTGTGGTAGCAATACCGTGAGGGTTCAAGTCCCTCTTCGCCCACCAGATGCATTTTTTCCAGAATTGCATCGTTCAGAAAGCAGATTAAAGGGTTCTCTCCACCTGAAAGAGACCCTTTTTTGATTGTCAATTTCGAGGTTCAAGAACAATTTGCGCGCCAAAATGTCTTTTTCTATTGGATCTCCGGCTCTCATCTTTGAACTTGCCGAATTTAGCAAGTTCAAGAACTTTTCCTGCGTCAGTTTTAAGCTCGTCGGATCTATGATCTGTGCGTTGATTTTCCTAAGTTGATTGTCGATATTAATCACTTCGTTCTGCAATGCTTCTATCTGCTTGCGCAACTTCGTTTTAACCACGTCTGGCGTGTCTTTGCCTAACGCCGAGTATTGTGATGCAAGTTCGTCAATATTGCGCTCCTTGTGGCTCTTAAGGCCGTTTAGACTACGTTTTTCGACTATAAGTTCATCTAGCTTAGTATCTACATATGCTTTCATATTCTTTACGAATTCGTTATAGTTTTCTTCTGTGAATTCAATTCGATCTAGCATATCATATACTTGGTTTAATATCTCGCCTATACGGACACCACGTGGGCTTCTAGTGCATTCTTTGTTCTGACAGTAGGCATTTAAGTAATGCGTACCTTTACTGCCGCGCGAGCGCGATATAACCATGTTGCGGCCACATTCTTTGCATACAATTAAATGACGGAACGGCAAGAATAACTTATCTGGCGTTTCGCCGTCATAAAGCACAACTTTACGGCGCGAGCGGTCTTGGCTCATTTCTTGCGCCTTATTATATTCTTCCTCAGTTACCATCGGCTTAAAATTCGGGCATATTACGCGCAGGTCCACTGCCTGTCCGGCTTGAACTAGTATGCCGTAATAGAACGGATCGTGAAACATCGTCGTCGTCATATGCATACTCACTTCCATTCGTCGTGGATGCTTATTACGGCGGCTTAGCTTCGTCATGCGATGCACGTCGTGCGCTCTCCAATAGTCTAGTATTTCGTTTCGTGTTGCGCCCTCAAGCAACATCTCCCAACCGCGCCTAATGTATGAGAAGTTCTCATCTGGTTCATATAGGCCAGTCACTTCGTCACGGTTATAACCCCATTTCGGAACGCCACTCGATTTGCCTTGCGCCAAATTCGAGTCTACACCGCGTTGCACGCTCTCCGACAAGTGTTCTGAGTATTGTTTCGATAGGGCGAACATCATGTTCAGTGTCAGCTTTCCGCTTGAATCGTTAGTAAATTCAAACGTCGGGAATTTAAGGTCTTTTATAATCTCGTTATCTACCATATCAACAATCATTCCGGCTTCTAATGAATTACGAGATAAGCGGTCTGGATGCCACGCTAAAATGCCGTCATAGACGCCTTTTTCTAGATCGCGTAGCATCTGTGAGAATAACGGGCGGTTACCCGATTTCTTCGCCGACTTAGACTCTTGGATCGGCTCGCCGACAAGTATTAACCCTTTGGCTCTTGCATATTCTCGGCAAGCCGCAATTTGGTCTGGCAACGATTTTGCTTGCGCTTCGGCATCTTCGGAAGATTTGCGGACATACATAACGTACCGTAGGGGTTTTTCTACCGGTTTTAGCTCTGGCCTTAATCCTATAAAAGTCTGTAATTTCATAACTCTGATTTTGTTAACGACAAATTATACTTTAAAGGCAACAAAAAGCTAGTAAATAACGACAACGCCGTCGTTCAACACGCCAGTCTTTGAGTTTTGCTCAATGCGTTCTTCTGTTACTTCGATTTTATCGAGAGTATTTAGCAAAGAAATGAGGTTAGCTACCGCTCCTTGATTCTTAATGGAATCCGACTCCACTTTATTTCTCCCTTAAAGTCATTAAGGGAGCGTCCCACCCGCTCATTAATACAAGATTTGGATTTTAATGACCCGCTCCTAGATTGTCCAACCGCTTTCGCGGCTACGAGCCATATTAATCCTCCACGTTTTTATTTTATATCACGAAGTTCAAGGTAGCAAGCATAAGCGTTTTAAAAACCTGAGCTATATATTGAACTACAGTTAAGATTTTATTCGCTCGTCTTCTTCTCAATTGTGTCTATTAGCTCACTTAGGCTAATCGTTTCGCCATCTATTCTAAATGTAGGCGTTCCAGCAAGGTCAACTTTCTTTCCCATATTTTGTTCAAATTTTAGACGAGTCCTGACGGAATCACTTTTTATATCTTCTTTGAACTTATCTAAATCTCCGGTGCCTTTACTTGCTTCCTCGAAATAGTTTGAAAGAATTTCGGTTAAATCCGCTCCGTCCTCATAAAACCATTCTGATTGATTTGAATAGAGCAGGTCTTTATACTCCTTGAAATAGCCTTGAATTTGCGCGGCTGTTGCGGCACTTGCCGCTTTCAAACTATTTTTGAATTGACCTATGTCATAGCTACGAAAAATCAGTGCTATTTTGCCGTCATACTTTTCTATGAAATTATTAATTTTCCTATTCCAGTCGGCGCAATGCGAACATCCAAAATCGGCATATTCATAAATAACTATTTTGGCGTCATCTGGATTTCCAACAGTTTTCTCGCCGATAAAGCCGGTCGTTTCCGATGGCTCTATAATCGAGTCTGGGTTCATATTCGCGTATGGATCCGTTCTAAAATTGGCTAGGCAAATAATGCCAACGACGGCTACGACAATTAGCGTGCCTATTATCATTCCTTTTTTCATTAAGTCCTCCTAAAGTTAGCCGACTTTGTAATATTCGCCCTTTGGAATATAGTCGGGGTTATCTAAGTATTGGCATTTGTAAGAATAATCTCCGTCATTCTCACAGAAGTAAATTATTGCTGGGCATGGATTGCCTGTGCCGTCATTGTACAAGTCACATTTAATGTAAAAGGTTCCGTTTTCTTCGGCTATTCCGTATCCAATGATCTTCTTTTTTGTGTATCCATCCACCGTTATCGCGTCGTCTAATGAGCCGTCAATTATCTTGTCAAAGACCGCAATTTTCGAATCATTTATCGTACTGACGTTCGTTTCAAAATTGACGAAATTAGAAAGTGCGAAACCGGATATCGCTATTATGAGCGTAGCAACGACACCTGCTACAATGTAGACGTATCTTTTACGAGACGTAGCGTAAACCATGTTGACCGGCTGCTTATTCTCGGCCTCATTATCTACAAGTTCATCCATGCTACAATTTAGAATTTTAGTCAGCATAAGGATATGTTTCGTGCTTGGGTACGTATCGCCGTTTTCCCATTTTGAAACTGTTTGACGCGAAACAGACATATTCTCAGCTAAACCCTCTTGTGAAAAGTGGGCTCTAACTCGTTCTTTTCTGAGATTGTCTTTAAAACTCATGCCGCTGTCCTAATATTATTATACAATATTTTCTAATCGAAGGCTACTTAGGGCAGTCTTTGTGTTATTGTTGATAGTTTTTTAGAACGCATAGTCATCCTTTCTTTTTTGGAAATTATAAGTAGCGCTTTAAAATATGACTACCAACTATCGGGTGCGACATCACAAAAAAAAGAAGCTCTCGCGGTAGGTACCTTCGGCGCCGTGCGAGTGCTTCGATATTGGTATTATATCATGTAATAAGTATAAAAAGAAGCTCCTGCGGTAGGAGCATTACACCCCGTGCAAGAACTTCGATACCCTAATTATATCAAACCAAAGCTATTATGTCAATAATTTGACCGTGCTTTGTTACGAATAACAGGTTTTTAAGTCCCGGTAAATCTTTGACCTTATTTTTAAGTGTTCTCTGTATTGCTTCGTCACTTAATCCTTTAACCCTAGCTGCGTCAATAATTACGTTCGGGCATTTTTCGAGCGCACGTTTCACATTGCGAACAATCTTCTTTGGATTATCTGTAATAGGTGACTTAATCTCGTACATCGTATTGTCTAGATAAATATCTGGTGTTTTCAGGTTCGCTTCTGGGATAAATTCTACATAATGACCAGCTAGCGCTAAAATCTTCGCCACTTTTTGCTCGTGCGGCCACGGATTTGCGTCTGCCGGAGTAACTACTCTCCCGCGTTGTTTCACTGTATCCATTTCTCAATTATATCATAAGAGTATGATCAGAATTGTTATTATCTTGGCATATTTTGCCGTTTTACGTCAAGAAAAAATCTCACCCCTGTTTCTTGCATAATAACTTTCAAAACCCGATTGTGATCAAGTGGATACCATCTATTGACTAATTACCAGAATGTTTTATTAGAATCGTGGCCGTAATGTACGATATCTTCCGGCTCCGCCCAAAGCGAAAGCTTGTGTACGCGCCATTTGCCAATGAAGAACATTTGAACAATCGCATCGTTCACATCGCGGTTATTTAGTGCGCGTGGGATATATGCAAGCGAGAAATGGTACCAAGTGTCGTCTTCGCTATCTAATCGCGCAAAAAGGCGCTTACCGCGGCCCAAAAGGCGCACATCGAAGCGCTGTGCTAGAGTTTCTAATGAATAGGTCCTAAGCTCATGAACCGCGTCGCGAACAGGAGAGCAGGCAAGTTCCATACGCTCGAACTTGTCGTATTCGCGCGAGTTAAACTTGCCTTTATGTTCGAGCATAAAGCTTTCTAACTCTCGAGCAGTAACCGGTATTAGCTTACCGGGCTTCGTTTTCCTGAATGTGTGGCTTTCCGCCATGTTCACTTTCTCTTATGAGCGCGTTGTATTAGAACGGTATACTTCTATTATACCTCTTAATGATATAATAGAAACATATGGGACCAATAACAGTAGAAAAATGGTTTATGACCGAGTTACTTCCAATACTGGATGATGCTAAAAATATTCTAATAAAAGGTGGCAAAGAAAATGATGCGGACCCTGCCTTTGCAGAATGGTGGGCTATATTTACCAAAGACACCTTCTCGTTATTTGAGATTATAGAAAAAGAAAATCAAACTAGACAATTTGCGATGACTGTGCGCTCTCTAATGGAATTCGCAGCTGATGTTTCTTTCTTTTCAAAATATCCCAAAAATATAGACAGGCAGAAGAAGAAATCGGAGAAATTTATAAATAGCAAAAATAGATTCACATACAAAGATATTGCAATAGAATCAAAGAAATACAAACTTGTAAAATATAACGGCAATAAAGCGGGTGATTTAGTGAGAACGGAAGATAGAATAAAAATGGCATTTAGCGAGAATGCCGCTACACTGTACGATTATTTAAATTGCTTTACGCACTTTAATATCTTTGGAATAAGAATAGACTTAAATATCCAACAAGCTAAGGACGATTCAATGTTGCAAGAAAGGCTATTGATGATTCAGTTTTATCCTGAGATTTTCGAAGTCATGACGACTTCCATTGGCAACCTGTGCGGGATAGAAGAATTAAAGCATTATGATTTTTCACCCATAAATAATCTTTTTAAGAATGTCGATACCCAATGGAGGCTGGCGTAGGTTTAATTGACACATTGACATTGGAGGGGATTAATATCCCTTAGGTTCAATGTTCATTGCCTTGTAATTCCTTATTACCATTTCCAATCGTGAATAACAGGGTATTTTTCTTTTGGCAGCACCATCGGTTCTGGATCGTAGTTAGGGTTCATAAATAGCCAATCAACTACTAGGAATAGTCCTTTAAGAGTGATATAATTATGTTCAATGGGTAATGCATAT
>JAFWLS010000007.1 GCA_017514045.1 Candidatus Saccharimonadota bacterium
ATAGGTACCAGTAGTACTATCGGCTACTGACATAGTGGATTTGACTGTGGCGTTGATGTCTTGGAGACACTTGGCATCAGTATCATTATTCCCTGTGCCGATAGTAGTAGCAAATGGATTACAAGTATTATTAGTCCAACGAGCGTAGAGAGTAGTATTAGCACTAAACGTAGTATAGACAGCATTACCAGATTCAGCCTCTGATTTAGAGATCTCTGTGCCACGCTCGTCTATCCAGCCAGCAAAGGTATAGCCAGAACGAGTAGGGATAGTGCTGCTAACAGTAAAAGTATGAATTCCATTAACAGTAGCTGTTTGAGACTGCGGCACAGAAGCCAGATCGCCACCATTAGCATCATAGGTTAAGGTGAAGTTCTCTATATCGCTGGCGAGACAACGAACTGGGTGCCCGTTGTACATGTAGCCGTTCGAAGTTGGGTTGACGCTGTTACTGTTCAATTCCGCGCGGTCGGCGTAGGCACCACCGTCGATAGTAGAAGACCAGTAGCTGCCGACTGTGCCACGCTGGCTGGCGGACGAACCGATGAAGTACCCAGAGTACACGAGATTGATAGGATAACGGCGCATGGCTTTGGAAGCATCAGTACCCTCTGTATTGCTGTTGTTTGTGTAATATGGTTGACTGCTACTGTCATAGTTAGCTGGGTTTGCGCCAATGATGGTGCGTGTTAAAGTCCACCATTCACTATTAGCAAAGTTGTCCTTGTTTCCTTCTGTTGGCAAATGCCAGCCGGTAGGACAAAGAGAAGTAGAAGTTACGGATTGGTTCCTAGTAGAGTAGTAGGTAGTATCGGCAATAGCAGCCGACCAAGTGTAGTAGTTGCCATAACTATAGATATTAGCATTTCCAGATGTAATAAGATTAGTGGTACGAGAAGCAGTGTTATTGTTGTTATAGCGTGGAAAACGATAACTTTGGCTACTCCCAGTAATGATAGAAGTAGAATAAATAGAGTTGGCGGTAGTAGAGTTAGCGAAGTTAGCAGATTCTGGTTCGGCTAGGCCAGTAAAGACTCCGCCAAAGGCACCGTTGCTTTGGGTATTGATTGGGGTGATGTTAGCATCATAATCAAGCCTTAGGTTCTCAATCATCCAACAATTACCGTCAGCAAGTTTAGCGATAGCATAGACATCATTGTCACGAATATCGGTAAGAGCGGTGACTTCTCCGTTTTGGAGACCAGAACAGCCCATCCAACCTTGGAAGTAGACAGGGTTATTGTTGCCGTCTTTCTCGGCAGGTACCCATTTGGCATAAAGATCAAGACCGTCACCAGCCTCTTGAGCAGTAAGAGTCTGATTAGGACCGAAAGTAGTACCGGTACCGTCTGCTTTAGTATTCCAGCCAGCAAAGCCATAGCCGGCTCTGGAGAAGTTTGGGGCGATTAGACCGCTCGATGTAGCATTACTAATTGCCTGATTCCCCATCGTCCCCGCATCCGCCCCGTTGCTATGATAACAGACCTTACCGCTTCCACACCCCCATATAGCATAAAGGGTACGAGTATTAGCAGATTGATCTAGTTCTGGATCAATTGGAAAGCTGTTTACTCCACTGCTAGTATAAGTAGGTTCTATAGCATTTTGATTAGTATCCCAACCAAGGAAACGATAGTCGGTACGAGTAGGAGTAGGAGTAAATGGTAGAACTACCTCAGCACCAGATAGTTGAGCTCCAGTAGGTATATTAGTAACAGTATCACTTCCGGCATTAGCGTCAAAAGTAATACTATAAAGTGCTGGATTAGCCGTAGAAGTAAGTGTAAAGGAATTAGTATAAGTACCAGCTGGAGTATCGGCTTGTGTTTTAGCACCAAGCTTTAGAGTAAAGGCTCCAGTAGTAGAATCAGTAGCTGCATTAGTAGATTTGATAGTAGCGTCAGTCGTAACAGGAAGGTAGTTAGTACCATTGTCAACAGAAAGACCATAGGCGGCAGAACTTTGGTTTTGGAAAGAAGTAGCTGTAGTAGCACTAGCAATGGATGGAATAGTGGCAGTGTTAAGTGTAGTGTTAACTAGTTCAGTAGATTCACCAGTGGATGGAGCTATAGTCATAGTATAGCCAGTATAGTTAGTAGTAGTTACTACTAGGTTCTGTGATTCACTAGTGCCGAATTGGCCAGGATTAACGGTTAGTTCTAATGCATGGCTACCATTGATAGTCATGGTTGGAGTAGCTTCTACTCCAGTTGTAGCGGAAGTATCAGCTGGAAGGGTTTCTGGTACTAGGAGGATGCTTAAGACCATCAGTACACTGCAAAAGAGCAATGCAAAAACAGCATTGCGCCTATGAACAGCTTTACTGAGTTTAATAAACATTTGCTTTAAACATCCTCCACGATGTTTGTTTTGGCACAGGGTAATCCCAACGGAATTACTCTATCTCAAAAACACTTTAGCGTTAATAATATGTTTACTAACTCCAAAAACTCTATATGATACATTATAGTATAAGCGGAATGCAAGTGTCAATAGAACAAATTAGAGATTTACAAGATTATCAAATTCTTCCATGCTCTTAATTAGCATGTCACGTGGCTTATTACCATTTTGTGGACCAATCACGCCGATTTCTTCAAACCAGATTGCAAGCCCCGACACAAACCCATGGCCTTTACCGAGATAAGTCTGCAACATCGCGGTCGAAAACTTACCTTTAGAAATAGAAATCTCCACGGCTTTTCTCACTACCGGGTCATTCGGATCATATTTACGACCAAGATCACCAAACGATCCACCATCCACTGGTCCCATGCCCTTAATCTGCACTGGCTGCGCTATAACCTCTGGATTATACTCTGGCGGCCTTTGTTTCTTCAGATAATCCGTCAAATTCTTCACGTCACCATTTCCTCGATCATCCTCATAAGCCCATGCACCCTGAATCCTGCGAGGCTTGCCCATCATCTCGGTCGTCAACATCAACATATCGCCCTTACCGAGTAATTTTTCCGCTCCACCCTGATCCAACATAATCCTCGAATCAATCTGGCTACCTACCGCGAACGCAATACGCCCAGGCACATTTGCCTTAATTAGACCAGTAATAACTTTGACCTCCGGACGCTGAGTTGCGAGCACCAAGTGAATACCCGCTGCACGACCTTTCTGCGCAATTCTAACAATTAGCATTTCCAAATCTTTACCAGCCATCATCATCAAGTCTGCCATTTCGTCCACCACAATCACGATATATGGCATCTTCCCTTCTTCGGGCTTTTCTTCAACTTCTTCAATCTTACCATCCTCAACTTTTATTTCTTCCTCGGCTTCTTTGCCTTCAATCCTCGCATTATAATCAGAAATATTTTTGACCTTTTTCTCGGCCATTAGTGTATAACGCTTTTCCATCTCATTCACCGCCCATTTGAGCGCCGAAAGCGCCTTTTCTGTAGAAGTAATAATTGGCGTCAACAGATGCGGGATGCCATCATAGAGCGCCATTTCTACTTGCTTCGGATCAACAATAATCAACTTCAAATCACTCGGCGCGTTGCGGTACAAAAGCGAGCTGATTAGCGTATTAGTCATCACCGACTTACCAGAACCAGTCGTACCAGCAATAAGCAGATGCGGCATCTTCGCCAAATTTGCAACCACGCTCTTACCAGAGATGTCTTTTCCTACCGCAAAGGTCAGCGGATCCTTCGCATTCTTCCATTCACGACTATCGATAATCCCTCTTAGCATCACGCTTGCAGACTTCACATTCGGTATTTCCACTCCGACGCTCCTCGTCCCTGGAATCGGCGCTTCAATACGAATCTTGTCTACCGCTAGATTCAACGCTAACTCCTTATCGCGAGCTAGAATCTTCGACAAGTTCACCCCAGCTGGCGGTCGCATCGTATATTGCGTTACTCTCGGGCCAATATTTGCCCCTTCCATCTCTACATCAATTCCAAATTCTGCCAAAGTCGACTTAATTACTACGGCATTTTGCTGTATGTTTCCAGCGTCCGCCGGACTCTGTTTCTTCTCTAATAAGTCAATTGGTGGGAACTTCCAATTTTTATCGGCCACTGATGTCAACGCACCAGCCTGCTTCTCGACTTTCACTTCTGGCTTAGCCGGTTCCTCCACTTCTTCAATCTTCCCTCTTCCAAAGAGCCCACGTCGTTTCACCGGCGCTTCCTTCTCTTCCTTCTTCTCCTCTACTGCCACACCCTTAGTTACACGAAATTCCATGCCGTGCTTCTCTCCGTTTTCTAGCTCTTCAATTCCATCATCTTTAACATCCGCATTAGCTTGCTTATCTTTCCCTTTCAGAGCACCTTTCAAGCCTTTTGCAACTGCACTCGGTGTCTTTTGTAAGATAAATAATAGACACACGGCTATCAATACAGCATAGACAAATATCGCCACCCCATTACCAAACATCGGTATCACCAGTTCATTTATCCACTCGCCAACTGCTCCGCCATGCGCCCCAAATTGTTTATAAGTCGAAACTCCACTAGCGCCAGATGCAAAAGCAATCAAAAACACCGAAACAATCCAAACAATCACTGGTAACCTATTGTCTTCACTTCGAAAAATCTTTACAGCAAGATATGTGAACAAAAACGGCAGGACATACATTCCCTTGCCAATTATCGAAAATACAATCTTATAAGCTTGATTCTTTTCCCCAGAAATCCATGCGGCAACTAGTACCACAGAAATTGCAATTAAAATCAGCGCCAATATCTGCTGTCCCCAGCCTCCTGGCAATTCTTGTTTCTTTCTGACTTCTCTAGTATTGTGTTTACTCCGACCTCCTCGGCCCGAGCTTCTCCCACCACGACTTGTTTTCTTCTTCGTAGGCATAACAATTATGATTATACCACATCTTGAGCTAGCAACAAGAAAAAGGCCAATCTCGAAAGATTGGCCAAAACAAGTATAAAGTACATCATGGACGTCGAAGCCTCATTGCATCAAGGAAGCAGTTGCCGTTGTCGCGGTTAGTTCTGGTTTCCCAGAGATACTCATTACGATATTCTGCTCTTCGATATTCTTCATAGCTCCTTCCACCGTCGCCCGAAAGAAAACAAAGTAGAACCAGCACAAGCACACCAGCGGCAACTCCCACCAAGATTCCCATAAAGTACTCCCCCTTAAGATAAAATATGAAGCCATCCAGACTCCATATCTTATTATACCACTTTTTCTCAAAATAGTAAAGCTTACCAAAAAGGTACCTATATAGGTGCCTTTTTTATTAGTCTAAATGACGCATCGTAAGAGACAAACGTCCTTTATCATCAATTGCGACTAACTTCACTCTGACTTTTTGGCCTACTTTCAAAACATCAGACACCTTATCGACACGCTTATCAGATATTTGCGAAACATGCAACATGCCGTCGATCCCTGGCATAATATTCACAAACGCACCAAAATCCTTAATCGTCACGACTTCACCATCATAAATCTTCCCTACTTCTGGTTCTTCTACCAGCCCTTTGATCCATTCTAGAGCCTTTTCGATAGCTTTTGGATCATTTCCAGCGATAGTTACTAGGCCAGAATCTTCAATATCCACCATTGCACCAGTTTCGGTCGTAATCTTGTTGATCGTTTCCCCACCTTTACCGATGATTGCTCCGATCTTATCTGGCTTTACCATTAATTTCTCAATTCTCGGCGCGTATTCAGAAATCTTATCTCTTGGGCCAGGAAGTACAGAAAGCATATGCTCAAGAATAAACATTCTCCCCTCGTGCGACTGCTTGATGGCTTTTTCAAGAATTTCTACTGGAAGACCATGGACTTTCATGTCCATCTGCAAGGCAGTCACGCCTTCAGTCGTACCAGTTACTTTGAAATCCATATCACCAGCAAAATCTTCCGCGTCCATCAGATCTGTGAGCACATAAGCCTTATCGATATCATCAGCAGTAATGTCCTTACCCTTCTCAACGTCCACCATAAGCCCCATTGCTACACCAGATACTGGTCTCTTCAAAGGCACACCGGCATCCATAAGCGCAAGACAGCTCGAACAAGTCGCAGCCATACTAGTAGAACCATTCTGAGACATAATCTCCGTTACTGAGCGAATTGCATATGGGAATTCTTCTTCCGTCGGGAGTACCGGCAAAAGCGCACGCTCAGCAAGATATCCGTGTCCCACCTCGCGACGTCCAGGTGAGCCAAGTCGTCCTACCTCGCCAACCGTATAAGCCGGCGCATTATAATGATGCATATAGCGACGTTTCCCATCTGTCACTTCCATCGTATCAACTAATTGAGCAAATGAAAGCGGTGCAAGCGTCACAATGTTCATAGCCTGCGTTACGCCACGAGTAAAGAGGCTAGAACCATGCGTACGCGGCAAAATTCCCACCTGAGAGCTAAGTGGACGCACTTCGGTAGTCTTGCGTCCATCTGGGCGAATACCATCTTCGACAATCGAACGACGTACCTCATGATGTACCGCTAATTCAAAGGCTTGATTGTACTGATCGCGTAGGTTTTCATCATACCATTCGACCTTCTCGTTATCGGTCTCACCTTCACCAAGCTCTAACGCAAACTGATCGTGCATCTCGTATTTCATTTCATCGAGCACTCTAGCACGCTCGAGCACATTTCCGCGTACTTTTTCGCCAAATTTACCTTCGGTCCATTTATCAACACGTTCTTGAATCTCTGGGTCTGGCAAAACGAGCTCATATTCTTGCTCTGGAGCATCAACTATCTTCTGAAGTTCACGCTGAAGATCAAGCGCCGCCTGAACGTTCTCTACAGCCCAATGCATTGCCTCAATAATCATTTCTTCCGGCACTTCTTTAGCGCCAGCTTCCACCATTACGACCTTGCCATCTTTACAAGCCACTACGAGATCAAGCGAAGACTGCTCTCGTTCTTCTGGGCTCAAGAATGCCTTAAATTCGCCATTTACTCTGCCTATGCGAAGGCCAGCCACTGGTCCATCAAATGGCACACCAGCGTTCATAAGAGCAGATGAGGCGGCAAGCATTGCCACTACATCTGGACGAAAACTTGGGTCCATTGAAAGTACCGTCGTCACTACCTGCACCTCTTGACGATATCCTTTCGGGAAAAGCGGACGAATTGGACGATCAATCAAACGGCCTACAAGTACCGCATTATCAGATGGTTTTCCTTCCCTCTTGATAAACTTAGAGCTAGAAATCTTCCCTGAAGCATAATATTTCTCTTCATAGTCGATAGAGAGTGGGAAAAAATCTTGCACTACAGGCTTAGTTCCCACTACAACAGAGCCGAGTACAACAGTATCGCCATATTTAACCAACACCGACGAAGTAGTACGGAAACCTACTCTGTTTACCTCTAGAGAGAGCTCGCGCCCTAACCAGTTTGTCTTGACCGCAGTGGTTTTCTTCCCACCTGGGTTAATAATATCCATTAAGGATTCCTTTCTCGAGAAAACCTCAGAGAGCGATCGCGAATTACTTTCGCACTCCTTCTCTGCCGTTTTCCCGCGTTAATTTACTACCCCCATTATATCACAAATCTCCCCTCTATACATTATTGACTTTTTTAAGCATATGTGGTATAATAAAAAGTATAAGCCTATTTCTGCCTTTTTCAGAGATAGAGTACATTTCAAGGGAGTGGTTAATATGCCCTGGACACCAGAATCTATAATGGCAACAGAACTTCTCTGCCCAATAATCAGCGATGCATTTGATATCGAAGTGACAATTGGGACGGACACACTGAAGCAGAAACGCTTCACTGTCACCTGGCCGGGCTTTGAAGATTCAAAAATCTCCATTGACCCCATTGTAGAACTCTGGAGACCAATCAACGAGCAAATGCGTGATAAAACAGACCTGAACCTATGTATATTCAAACATGGCGAAGATCAAAACGGCAGTACGAGAACTTACGAAGTATCGTATGGAGCCATCAAACGGAAGCACGTTGATACTAGAGAACTATACAGTGAAGTCGATATAATCGTACCAATGATGCTCGAATCACTTATCACAGTTGCTGACGGATGGGCCTCAGCGGACAACGGCCTTGCGCTTTTCCTCAAAAATAGGAATAAAAGCTCGATTGATAACTACCTTATTGGGATCGGGCTCAAAAAGCGCCATCGCAAGATGACAAAAGCCGAACGTCGTGAAGCGTATCTGAAAGAGCATCCCGAACACGCCAAAACGGCAAAACCCCGTAACCGCAAAAACCCCAGCGCTTAATTCCCTCCCAACAAAAACCCGCCTATTTACAGGCGGGTTTCGCTTTTTTCTGCGTCTAATCTTTACGAATAGACCCGGAAGAAAGTTGTATTTGAGAGGTTACTTACGTAGACCAAGTTTTGACACAGTCTCTTTATAGAGATTGAAGTCAGTCTTCTCGAGATACTTGAGAAGTTTTTTGCGCTTCCCAACCATCTGCATGAGTCCGCGACGAGCCATGAAATCATGTTTATTAGCCTTGACATGCTCGGTCACTTCCTTGATTCTTTCAGTGAGAATCGCAACCTGCACCTCAGGAGAACCAACATCGTTCTTGGAACGAGCGAGCTTCTTGATAGCCTCTGCTTTCTTATCTTTGCTAATCATGTCCGCAATTATACCACAGAGGTATAATTAACGCAAGCGAAGAAACTGGTGCTTTAAATTTAAGGCTCTTCGCTGTTCAGGGCTTAGTTCGAATGCACAGACCCCAAATAAATACCCGGCCAAACTCTCTATATAAACTCATCAAGCTTCTTTGCATCATCAACAGAGTATTTGTCTATCTTCGTCCGTCTTAAGTTTGTCACATACGCTCCTGTACCAAGCTTAGCTCCAATATCCTCCCCTAAAGTTCTGATATACGTCCCAGAAGAAACCTTCGTCCTAATCTTTAACATCGGCCAAGAATAATCCAAAATCTCTATATTATATATACGCACTTTTCGCGTCGGCATCTCCACATCGATTCCCTTCCGCGCGAGCTGATATGCCCGCTTTCCATCGATTTTAATAGCCGAAAAAGCCGGTACTTTTTGCGATATTTCCCCTACAAAACTTTGAACAATTTTTTTGATCAGCTCTTCTTTCACAGGCTCGCCCGAATAACTTTTTGTAATTTCGCCCTCCGGGTCCCCTGTTGTAGACACCTCGCCAAGCCTAATTTCTGCAATATATTCTTTATCCAGCTTGAGAAAATCATTTGAACGTTTTGTCGCCTTGCCAACAAGTAGTATCAAAAGGCCTGTTGCGAACGGATCAAGCGTACCAGTATGCCCTACCTTTATTTTTTTTACACCAAGACGCTGCGACAATATTCGTCTTACTCTTGCGACTACTCCAAACGACGAAATCCCTGCGGGTTTATCAATCAATAGTATCTCATCCATATCTCTATTATAACATCGCATCATGTACTCGACCATAACCATACAGAATCACACCTATTCTGTATTCATTCAATTCAAAAGCCGCCAGCCTTATAACTAGCGACCTCATCAAATCTATTATTCTTTTAAGCGATTAAGTGTGTATTCCTGGAATCTTGAACGCTCCCGGATCGCTAGAGCTGTTATTGCCTACTGCAGGGTTAGGTGTTTGCAGAGTATTCGCCATCGATCCAAGATTTCCCACATTATCGCCTCCCACCACCTGTGGCATTTGTGGTATTCCATTCAAAGAATTGTCGCTTACCGGCACGCTCATATCAGGTTGTACGGTCACGCTAGACATCTGCGCAGGCTCAACAGACGGAGCGGCGTTTTCGACTTTCGGTATCTCTGGAGTTGCAGGAGGCATCGTTCCAAAATCAGGCATCGGAGCCATTGGCGGCGGCGCAATTTCCTGTCCAGGTAGCGGCATCGCGTTCGGCGCCTCCGTAGAACCTTCATTAACGCTTCCTACGCCCTGAAAATTCATATCTGGCACGCCAACAGCTTCCGTCATCCCTACTTCCGGAGTCTGAATCATAGCCGGATTCATGCCGGCAGACTCAGTCTGCCCGCCGAAGCCCATACCGCCGCCTGTAATAATTTTCGGCGTCTCGTCACTCTCCTTCGGAACAGCAGCATCCACTCCAGCCGCTTGCTTACCTTGCTGAATCATATTAAGTGCATCTTCTTCGCTAATGTCTGAGTTTGTAGCAGACGGAATCATATTCGAGCCCATGGTAGTTTCAACATTTGCTCCCTGATTATTATCCAAACCAGCCCCAGCACTTGTCATCATCTGCATGCCCAAACCAGCACCAGGGTTAGCATCACTTCCAACATTCATTGTCTCTGCAGGAACATTATTGGATGCATCAGTTTTGCTATTATCTTGAGTATTTAATATTGACGCATTCGCATCATTCTCCTGCGGCTTATTGTCGCCTTCACCAGGAAGTGATTCATTCAACGCTTCATCAATCATCTTCCCATAATCTGTCGAACCAACGTTTGTATTTTCTTTTTCAATACTATTTAACATCTGATCGGCCAATTCTCCGCCAGTATATTCATCGATATTACCAGATGTCGTAGCAGCATCCGTGCCCGCATTAGCTAGATTATTATTAGCCTCAACAGAGCCGATCGCCGCAGCCATTGCCGTCTTCACAGCATCTTCAGTACTACTAGCTGCAGTTTCCACGGGCGTATTGTTTAGCGCAGAAGCTTGATTTACTATATCAATCTTTACTTCAGGTTCAGGCGCCGAAGATGCAGAAGCCTCTTCTCCGGCGTTTGCTCCCTCAAGCTTAACCTCATGAGAAGGCTCAGAGGCACCGCCTAAAGCAGGTTCAGAATCATTCTTAGCCTCAGTGGTTTCAACCTTATCAGGTTCTGGCTCGTCTATCTTAGTCTCAGGGTCAACGGGCGCCACTGCAATATCGTTCGTTTGAGCTACTGGCTCTTGTCCTTCCTCCTTCTTTTCTGCATCAACAGTCATCTCAGAACCATCTATATTTACTTCTTTATCCTCTTCCCCATCGTCACTTTCACCATGCTTAATTTCAAGCTGCGTCGAATCCTTCGGAGAGTCATCATCCTTAGACTCAGAAGCCCCACTTTCGCCATCAAACACTACTTCACCTTGCACGTTCTGGACCACCAACTGCTGATCCGCTCCCGCACCCATTAATTTCGCTGCAAGAGCCATCGCCTCAGGAGTAGTCTCAGGACTCTTGAATCGATCAGTTGCCGCCACGAGACCCGTCAAAAGTGCCGTAGCCGTGCCAGAATCTATCTCTTTATCGAGTGCAAACGCCAATTTAGAAACCATTTCAGAGATAGAACTAGCATTCGGATCGACCCACTCTACATCTCCAAAATTACCTGCCGTGCCATTCGTGATATTAATCGAAGTCGCATCGTGCATAATACGCCCATATTCATTGAGCGCCGCGTCAAGCTCTGTCGCTGCCGGCACATTCAGTGCTATAACCAAATCGACATTATAATCACCACGAGAAAATTCCAAATCATCACCAGAAATAGTCGTCTTGTATGGCGTTACATAGACCTTTACGAAATCACCATCAATTTTGTATCTCAGATGATCGGCTTTATCCTTGTTAAGCGCAATCACAAAATCTTGCAAGCTCTCAGTGCCAGTCTCGAATCTTTCCCTTGGTTTTAAAAATTCCAAAACATTCGGTGTTTTTCCAGAATAAATCGCCGTGACATGCTTTCCAATTGCATCTAGCGCCATCGAAAGACCCATCGCCGCCGCAATCTCATCTACCGTCGGGTCGTTCGACAAGGCAACAAGCACACTGTCAGCGCCTTGTATCTTATCCAATACATCCTTAAACACAGGATCGTCGTTTTTATTTTGATTAGGACCGGCTACTGGCCCACCCGATTCATTCATATTATTATTTCCGCCGTTATTATCCATAATATAAAAAATTATACCAAACCTAGTATATCATAAACCTTATGGTTTTAAAAGTTGTTTTATCCTATCAATTCTGACTCCATAATTGGATAGCGACAGCAAATGGTCTGTAATCTCGTTCATACATGTTATTGCCATCTCAAAATACCCGATTAGTAGTACTAGGATATCTAGTCCAATCGTTCCGTTTATCACCATCTTAGCGAGTAGTATATATAATAATATCTTGCCCAAATACGGCAGAGCCGCCCATACCGTATTCCGCCTCATAATTGCATGCCGTCTCTTTCGATATTCCCTTCTCCACGTAGGAAAGCTCCGTTCCATCGCCGCCCACTGCTCATCAACATAATAATTCCCCTCTAACTCTAATCCATCGCCAACAACACTCCTAAACTCTGTCTGCTCCCCACATTCAACTTCTTTTGTATTCACCATTTCCGTGAACGCACTAATCACTTTATCCTCTACCCTCCTTGCGTTCGCATAGTGCTTCGCCTCGTCTTTTGCATTTTTGTTCAGAATCAGCAAATAAATAGCATCGACAAATACCGCAATTATTCCCACCACGAAATCCTGAGTTAAAAAAATAACAAAGATGATTACTAACCTAGCGAATTGTAGTACCGCCTCCGTCGTCACATTCACAGCATCGACCACCCATCGCACATCATCCGCAAAAGTATCTAACGCGCGGCCCTGTGGTATTTTTTTGAGTATTTCTGGATGTTGTTCAATACTTTTGAACAGCCTCTCCTGGAGGGTTATATGATAGAACTCAGCTATTTTAGTATAAGCATAATTATTTATACGCAAAAAACCAAAATATAGTACATAAAACCCAACATACATCCCCACGTAAATCCATATACCAGAGTAATTATTCTCAGTAATCATACGTATAATTCCCGCCGTAGCGACTGGCGGCAACAGCCCTGCAAGATTGTACATCGCAGAAGAACCGATCAATAAATAATCCAAATGTCGCCGTCGTCCCGCAACTTTTCTCAAGTTTCGAACAATTTCTATATATTGCCCCACCTATTCTTCCTCTTCTCCACTATCCTTGCGTTTCTTACCAAGTAGGATTAATAAGCCAGAAGTAGTAGCAAGACCAGCACCGACTAGAGCGACTATACCAAAGATATCCGAATCGTCCATGTTGCCTGGTCTAGTAGTAGCGATAGTTTCTGCTGGGGTAGTCTCATCACTTGATCTCTTTACGCCAAGTGGAGAGGTATTAGTGGCTTCAGAATCAGTTTCTTCTTCAGTCTGATCTTCATTGTTGGTTGGTTCGTTAGTCGATTGAGGAAGTGCAGTTGGAGTAGCACGTGGAGCGGATTGTGGGGAGGCTTGTTGGTTCTGGGATGGGGAGTTTTGGTTAGGTTGATTCTGAGAAAGAATATAGGTACCGCTAGTAGCATCTACATAGCCAGGATAGTCAGCGAATGAGAAACTATTAGTAACGGAGCTCGAAATGCTCTCAAAAATCCCAAAGAATCCCCCGGGATCTCCATCAGATGGTGCATCTATACTGCCAACATCCCAGTCGGCAATAGCAGAGAGATCAGAAATGTGGGTATGGCTGAACATTCGGTCCATTCTTTCAACATTAGATGTGTCCCAACCAGAAATAGCAGAGACGCTAGATATATTACTACTTTCAAACATCATCCCCATACTTACCACATTAGAAGTGTCCCAATTAGATATAGCATCAAGATTAGAGAGTGATTCAGTAGAGTAGAACATACCACTCATATCCTCAACATTAGAAGTATCAATATCGGCAAGGCCAGAAATGTCTGCAAGAACGCTAGCTTCAGCGAACATCTCGATCGAGCTAGGATTAGCATAGATAGTATCGGCATCAGTATAGTAATACATAATACCGGCATTATCGATATTATCAAAGAAGATATAGACAGGATGACTATTAGAGTTAGCATCAGAAATGGTGTTTTCGCTAGAAGGAGTAAATCCAGACGGAAGACTAGAAGCTCTGCGGAAGGCTTTCATCATAGTATCATAGTCGTCATCGCTATTATAATAACCGCCATTGGCTAGGTTCAACATCTTCTCGTTAATGACAGATCCTGTATCTAGCGTGGTATCTGTTGGTATTTTAGCCGTAGCTGTAAGGGTGGCTGCAGCGGAGCCGATAGTAATTGTGGTTGGATTGGCGGAAGCAGAAGCGACAGACGTACCAGTGCCAGTGACAGACCAACTATCAAGCACATAGCCAGATTCTGGAGTCATGCTGATGTTATAGGTGAGACCTTGGCCAAGGGTCACTGTGTCGCCATCATTATAATTCTTGCCATCAATGGTAACACTTGCTACATTAGTGCCGAGTGAGAGAGTGATTTTACGGCCGATGGTGAACTGTCTGCCGGTAGCTGGTGAAGCATAAGTAGAGCTAGTTTTACCATATAGATGAGTTGTGTCGTTATTGATGCTAGGATTACCGCCATTAACTGGAGAGATAATAACTGTCCAGGTGGTGGCGCTATAGCCGGCATAGGAGAACATGTTACCCATGTTTGTAACCGCAGAAGTATCCCAACCGGAGAGATCCAGGGAGAAGGATGTGGTACTATAGCCGGCAGAGTAGAACATGCCAACCATGGTCGTAACCTTAGAAGTATTCCAGTCAGAGAGATCACCGATAGAGAAGGATGTGGCTCTGTAGCCGGCATAGTAGAACATGTTACTCATGCTCGTAACCGCAGAAGTATCCCAGCCGGAAAGGTCGCCAATAGACCAAGTAGTGGCACTATAGCCGGCATAGTAGAACATTTGTGACATACTCGTAACTTGAGAAGTGTCCCATCCGGAGAGGTTGCCAATAGACCAGGTGGTGGCGCTGTAGCCGGCATAGCAAAACATGCCGCTCATGCTCATGACCTTGGAAGTATCCCAGCCGGAGATGTCGAGAGAGAAAGTGGTGGCGTTCTGGCCGGCATAGTAGAACATGTCACTCATGCTCGTAACTTGAGAAGTGTCCCATCCGGAGAGGTTGCCAATAGACCAGGTGGTGGCGCTGTAGCCGGCATAGCGAAACATGCCGCTCATGTTCATGACCTTGGAAGTATCCCAACCGGAGATGTCGCCAATAGAGAACGTAGTGGCGTTGCGGCCGGCAGATTGGAACATATAACTCATATTCGTAACCGCAGAAGTATCCCAGCTGGAGAGTCCAATGAGAGAGAAGGTGGAGGAGTTTTGGCCAGCAGAGGAGAACATACTATCCATCTTTGTAACCTTAGAGGTATCCCAGCTAGAAAGGTCACCGATAGACCAAGTGGTGGCGCTATAGCCGGCAGAGGAGAACATGCTGCTCATGTCCGTAACCGCAGAAGTATTCCATTCGGAGAGATCCAGGGAGAAGGATGTGGCGCTATAGCCAGCAGAGAAGAACATGTAATACATGTTCGTAACCTTAGAAGTATCCCAACCGGAGATGTCGCCGATAGACCAAGTAGTAGCGCTGCGGCCGGTAGAATTGAACATGCTGCTCATGTTCGTAACCGCAGAAGTATCCCAGCTGGAGAGTCCAATGAGAGAGAAGGTGGAGGAGTTTTGGCCAGCAGAGGAGAACATACCATTCATATTTGTAACCTTTGAAGTGTTCCAGTTAGAGAGATCGAGTGAGAAATCGGTCATGCTGTAGCCGGCATAGGAGAACATGTTGCTCATATCCGTGACTTGAGAGGTATCCCAGCCGGAGAGTCCAATGAGAGAGAAGGTGGAGGAGTTTTGGCCAGCATAACTGAACATACCCCTCATGTCCGTAACTCGAGAAGTATCCCAGCTGGAGAGATCGAGCGAGAAATCGGTCGTGCTGTAGCCGGCATAGGAGAACATGTTGTACATGGTTGTAACTCTAGATGTATCCCAGTCAAGAATTCCAGGAGCTCTAGAGAGAGCGCGCATGTTTTGGAACATATTGGAAGAAGTTGGGTTAGCATAGATAATATCCGCATCGGAATAGTAATATACAATGCCTTTATCGTCTGTGTTGTCGAAGAAGACATAGACAGGATGAGCGGTAGAAGTAGAGATAGTATTGGCAGTAGTAGCTTCAAAGTTGGCTGGA